>NZ_JBALEO010000072.1:0-50779 GCF_036918015.1 Nostoc sp. | reverse complement strand
ATTTCTCGGTTTTCGCACTATCCCTCAAGCTCAACGTGCTTTAGCCAATCAAATCCAAAAGGTTTTTTCTTTCTTTGTATGAAACCACCCTGCCTCCCCGCAAGCGAGGAGGGGGCTAAGATGTACCTCATGTGATTAGGAAACGCTATACGTAATTACTAGACTTCTTGCATAAATCAAAAAAAAGAACCCTACTTTGCCTTTGACTTACGTCAAAGTCTTTACTCCTGCTGGGTTTAGCGTGTTAGGGAACTTGTTGCAAGAGGTTTACCGTTTTACTAATTACAAATTAGTGAAATATATTTTAAAAAACCATAATTGTAACTTAATAAATATAAAGTATTCATTAAATTGTTTTGAAATACACATAAAATTTTTATAAAAAATACAATAAGATGTTGGCGGATTTTCCGTAAATTTACTAAGGTAGATTGAAGACCTACTTGAAAGAAGCTCCAGAATGATAATTAAAACCTAGAATTATGAAACTTAGTTTTGTTTTCGCTACTGCTATATCTAGTTTTTTTGTGAGTTTGACCACAGGATTTAGTTTCTCTGGTCAAGCACAAGCTCTAACTTTTTCTGGCATCTCTAGTGCGACATGGGGAAATCCTACTCCAGGAATCACTGATACTAATCCCATATATACAGGTGTGGGAAGTAACATATTTACTTGGGGTCAAGCTAATTTGCCGCCAGGACTTCCAAATAAACTAACCTCCAATGGAACTTCATTTTCTGCGGACATTAACTCTGTATTCAAAATAGCTGATTTAACTTACTTTAATGGAAAGGTACGCATTGATTCAAGCGTTGAATTTGTACCTTTAAATCTCAATGTATCTTTCAGCCCTCCTGTGGGAACCAGCCAAGTTTTTGACTTCAACTTGCGTTTAGTAAATACACTTAACGACCCAAAAGATCCTGAAAAGAGTGCAGACTTAGTATTTTTAGACACAAATTTCAGTAATCGCAGTTTCACCTTTGGAAGTAATAAATATACCCTTGAGTTAATCGGTTTTAATCCAGACAGTCGCCAGATAAGTATTAAAGCTTTTGAAGAAGCTACAACTACAACAGCTATTTATGCCAAAATCACAACTATACCCGAACCTGCGCCAGTGGTGGGTCTATCCTTGCTAGGGATATACCTGATATCTCGTAAAAATTCTTGGAAAAGAAATACAGGGAATAAGGAATAGATATATACTGAGTTTTATTCAAAAATTAAATAGGAGTGCTACATAACAATCCGATTTGATTTTTGAACTTATTTACGGGGACAGATAAGAGGCAACGGTCAAGAAGGCTCTTTCAATTGTACGGAGTTTTTTTATGCAATCAAAAATTTGGGTGATAAAAATGTAGAGACGCGATTTGTCGCGTCTCTACAAGGGTTTACGGTTTTTTGATAGATGCGATGAATTGCGTCTTTATGCAGGGTTAGGTTGGGTTCGGTTTTGAAGTAGCTGGATAATTGCAGCTTTTTCTAAGATTCCAACTAGGACGCCATTCTCACGAATTACGGGAAGCACAGATAGTTTTTGTTGTTCGAGTAACTGCATGACTTCCAGTAGAGGTTGATCTGATTGGACTGTGGTAGATTCGGTAATTGGTCGCATGACTTGTTTGACTTGAGTTTCTGACCACAGTGCTGTAGGGATGGTTCGTAAATTATCAACTGCGATCGCACCTACTAATTGTCCATCATCATCAGTCACTAAGAACCGATGCCAGTTTTGCCCACTTATGACTCGCTCATCGGCAAACTCTCTCAGGGTAAGATTAGCAGAGACAATCGGGCTGTCATGAGTTACAGCATCCTCGGCTGTCAAACCTGTGAGTTTTTCTTGCACTCTGGCAAATTGAGCCGAATTACCAGCATTTTGCAACAAGAAGAAGCCAATTAACAAATTCCAGAAGTTACCGGCGTTGCCAAATAATAGTAAGGGAACTACACCAGAAAGAATTGCTACCCAACCAAAGATTTGCCCGACTCGACTAGCAAAGGTTACACCTTTATAAGGATTACCTGTAATTTTCCAAACGATAGCTTTCAGTATATTTCCGCCATCTAAGGGCAAGCCAGGAATCAGGTTAAACAGGGCTAATGCCAAGTTAACAGAAGCTAGAACACCAAGAATTGCAGCTAACGGCCCTGATGCAGATGTAGTAACACCAATCGCTGTAACGATACCGCATAGTAGTAAGCTTACCATTGGCCCAGCGATCGCTACCCAAAAAGCTTCACCTGGGGTTTTCGATTCTTTTTCTAAGCTCGCCAAACCGCCAAATATAAACAGCGTGATGGATTTGACATCAATTCCCTGACCAATCGCAACAAAACTGTGGCCTAATTCATGGGCGACGACAGAGGCAAATAACATCAGCGCTGTCATCAATCCTAGTAGCAAAGCTAATCCCGCAGACAATTGGGGAAATTGCGCCGCCAGTCCACTGCTATAGCTCCACGTTACCAAACCCAGAACTAAAAACCATGACGGATGGATATAGAAGGGAATTCCGAAGAGATTACCAACGCGAATTGTGCCATTCATGTCGTTCACCTTTGATTTCAGCTTCGAGAGGTTTGTTTTCGTCCTTCTCGATGTCTCTAGTGTAACGAAAGGTTAAGAGATTTTAATCTTGATGGCAGTAGTGGTGTCCGTCTGTAAAGGTGCGGTTATTGGTAATATTGTCAGCATCCTAATTCAGGAGGTAGGAGCAACCCACGAGAAGTTCGACAGAGCTAAACTAATCAGCATTAAAGTTGCATTAGGGCGGGCAAGATGCCATAGGTGTCAACTTAAGCTGGAAATAGCTTATCTGTTGGCTTCCATGCCCGCCCGGAAATAAATTTTCGGGCTAATAGCTTAAGTCTACTGAAGTAGACTGGAGATTTTTGGCAATATTTAGTCATCTTCAGATGACTTTAGCTATGAGACGGGAATTTCAATTCCCGGCGGACGAGCGGTTTCACGTTAAGTTGACACCTATGGCAAGATGCCCACCCCACAAGATATTGAGAAAATTTTAATATGCAAATTAAATGTGTTTTAGTTTACCTGTGAGATTTGTCGTTGCGTAGCCTCTTATAGAGAAGGAAAGTTTTTTACTTTACTTTTTTCCTCCTGCCTTCTGCCCTCTGCCTCCTGCCTCCTGCCTTTCTTTACCTCTCGATCGCTACATCAGGCAAGCGACTCCATTCATTCCAAGAGCCATCGTAATTCCGAACATTCGGATAGCCCAATAAATACTTTAAGACAAACCAGATATATCCAGAACGCCCACCGATAGTACAGTAGGGAAACACTTCCTTATCAGCCGTAATGCCCTTACTGGTATAAAGATTTTTCAACTCGTTGAATGATTTAAAAGTTCCATCTTCATTGAGAATTAAGGTATGCTCAAGATGCACTGCACTTGGAATATGTCCAGTGAGTTGACCTTCTTGTGGTGGCCGATCGAAAAACCACTCACCAGAGTATTCTTGCAGTGTTCGGACATCCAATAATATGCGATCGCTTCTACCTATCGATGCCTGAACTTCATTGTGTAATACTCGTAGATGAGCATCAATACCTTTGGTATGGTAATCAGTAGAAGCAAATGTAGATAATTCAGTTGCTAGTGGACGACTTTCTGATTTCCATTTTTGGTAGCCGCCATTGAGAACTCGTACATTCTCATGTCCAAAGACTTTCAACAACCAGAAAATCCAGGCTCCTGTTCCCGGATAACTGCCATAAGCAATCACTGTGGTGTCATTGGTGATGCCTGAATGTGCCATTAGCTTTTCAAAAGCGATCGCATCCAAATTCATCTTCAAGTCGGGCAAAAGTAAGTCTGTAAAGATGTTCCAGAAGACAGCACCAGGTATGTGAGCATTTTTGTACGGCTCTGGACTCACATCCACTTCAATAATACGGATGTTTGGATCGTTAAGATGATTTGCAAGCCATTGGGTATCAATGAGAACAGATGGATCGGCGTATTGAGACAATTGAGACACTTGTATTTCTCCTGTAATAGCGCGAAAAGAATTGAAAATTGTGTTTCCTCAACGATTTAGTCTTGGTTGTGGTTGGGAAATACGATGTGTGATGTCCGATGCACTAAGGTTGTGGAAATAGAGAATAAAGAAAAGCCGATGAGTGGGTGGAACACTGCTAAAGGCAAATAATGCAAGTGAATTGTGAGAAATTGCAGTCCTAGCAGCACTGGCATACTTGCCGTAAGGTTTCGGATTCTTCGAGGAAACGGAATTAAAAACACCCATACCAACAAAATTAGTGAGAGTCCGCCATATCCTCGCACGAGCCAAATATGTAGGTTCCACCAATCAGAGTTGTAAAAGTAAGCCAGTCCAACACTGAATATTTGGATTATTAAACAGAGATTGAAAAGCACTGCGGCGATCAAAAAACTGATTTTAATCCAGCGCCCAGATATCTGTGTGTCATCAATGCCAGAATTTACAGTCATGTAAAGTAATCCCAAAAACCAAACAAATTAGTCATTGGTCATTGGTCATTAGTCATTAATAAAGAGTTTTTTGGTACATACCTCGCAACAGAGTGGGCGAAAAAACTAAGGACTAATAACTAATGACTCCGCGAAGCGGTTTGATCTGACTAAAGCTAAGATAAGTCTGGTTGCGATACTGCGGCTAGACCTCGAACGAGTACACTTTGCAAATCATGGTTGCCTTACAAGCTCTATTTCATGGAATTGCTCAAGCTGAAGATGAACAGACTTTGCGATCGCACATATCCGCAGAAATGAGTGAGTATTTTTCAGCTACACGATGTGGGCTGTTTTTCTTTGCCCAAATTTCTTTAGTTGACAGCAAGATTCAAAAAGCACTGCAAATTGCATTATCACCTCAACACAATCCAGTTGCACGCTACTTGCTAGAACGTCATGCCCCTGTTCATGAAGCTTTGGTAGTAGAACCTAAAACATGGAAATTGATTTGTCCTCGTGCCGATCACTGGCACGTCATGGCAGGGCCAATTGTCAGCAATGGTGAGTTAGTAGGTGTGGTAGGTTTGACTCGTCAGCAAGGAATGCCTGCATTTGATTCACAAAATCTTACAGATTTGAGTGCGCTTTGTCTGCATATTTCTACTTGGGTGGCAATGGCGCGATTGCAACAACCACTATTACAGACAAAGCGTTTAACGCCTCGTGAAATGCAAATTGCTTCCTTGGTGGCTCAAGGACAAACCAATGCAGAAATTAGTGCTGAACTTTGGATTACTGAAAACTCTGTCAAGCAAGCCTTAAAAAGGATGTTTCGCAAGCTTGAAGTTTCATCTCGCGCTCACATGGTTGCAAAGCTTTCCACAGTTTCAAAATAAATGACCTTTTATTGCCTGATTAATCCCGAATTTCTCTCCTCATCTCCCCCTGATAAGCATTTCTATGAAAATAATAAAGTGAAACGCGATCGGGGGGGATCTTCTGGCTTAGGCATCCACTTATGCTGGAATTTTCTCCATCTGCTGAGAAATTTTCTGCAACATCGGGGTAATTAGCTCGGCGGGCACAGGACAACTGAAGTAGTAACCCTGACCTTCATCACATCCCAGCATTTTCAGGTAGTCAAGCTGTTCTTGGGTTTCCACACCCTCTGCCGTGATGTTCAACCGCAGGCTTTTTGCCAGGGCAATAATCGCATTCGTGACGGCAGCACTATCAGGATTGGACGTGACATCCTGTACAAATGAGCGATCGATCTTGAGCATATTCACGGGAAAGCGCTTCAAGTAGTTAAGGGAGGAATAACCAGTACCGAAGTCATCTAGAGCCAAGCATATACCCAGTTCTCGTAATTGTTTTAAGGTTTTAACCGATCGCTCCATATCAGCCATCAAGAAGCTTTCTGTCACTTCCAATTCCAGGTAAGATACTTGGAGTCCAGTCTCCTCAAGAATTTGGCTGACGACCTCAACCAGATACGGTTGTTCAAACTGTCGAGCTGAAAGATTTACAGATATCCGAATTGGGTTAAATCCAGCAAGCTGCCAAGCACGGTTTTGGGTACAAGCAGTTCGCAAGACCCATTCGCCAATTGGTACGATCGCACCATTGGCTTCTGCAATGGGAATAAACTTGGCTGGAGAAACCAAACCTAATGTCGGATGCTGCCAGCGAACCAACGCTTCCATAGCTGTAATTTGTCCGCTGTGTAAATCAATTAGAGGTTGATAATAAACCAGCATTTCATTGCGCTCAAGCGCCCCATGTAATTGATTTTCTAAATTTATTCGCTCCTGCAACTGAGCATTAATTTCCGGTGAATAGAATTGGTATTGGCTACGCCCTTGTTGCTTTGCCTGGTACAGTGCTATATGAGCCTGTTGCAAAAGTTGATCTACGCTATTCTGCTCATTTATTCCATTAATTGTGATGCCGATGCTGGCGGTGAGATGAATCAAATTACCCTCTATGGAAAAGGGTTTGCTCAGGGTATTTAACACCATCTGAGATAGCTTAATCACGCTTTCAAAAGAAACAATATCTATACGGGCAATGGTAAATTCATCTCCACTCAAATGGGCAACAATATCTGTTTGGGTCATGCAGAGTGATAACCTCTGAGCAACTGCTCTTAACAACAAATCTGTTGTTTCATGCTCCAAACCATGACTCATAGCAGTGAAATCATCAATACCCAGTAAAAAAACGGCTACAAAGCGCTGGTTATTTTCGGGTTGAGATACAGTCTGATGGAGGCGATCGCGGAATAAATCACGATTGGGTAATCCAGTTAGATCGTCATAATTACTGATGTAGTGAATTAACTCATCTAATTTGTGAAGAGTTTGTGAGGTATCTGCCATCAATGTACCGACTTCATCAGCAAATTCTGTGGGTAATTCAGGCAAGGTTTTGGTGTTTAGATAATTTTGCAATGCCGCAGATGTCAAAATAACCGGTTTGAGGAGGTGGTGTATTGCGTAGAGGGTGGCGGCTGTACCCGCTAAAGTAGCCAACAGAGCAATAAGCATAACTCGGATCGTCATCTCTAAGGAATAGGAGTTTGAGATAACGAAACTCAAGAGTAAGCTTAGAAGTGGTATGTGAGTACCCAAAAATGCCACCAACATGATCTTAGCGGTGTAACTTTTTTTGAGTAATGGAAAACTAGCTAGGAACGAGTATAGATTGAGCTTCATAAATTCTGTTTGGTAGTTGGTAAATTAGTTCCGAGCTATTCTGGCAAAAGGGTATTTTTGATTTACAATTCAGTGCAGTTAGCTCTCATGGAACCCAACCCTGATAAGGTTATATATTATCGTTCCCAATCTAGGTTTCTACTTGATATGTTTGACTATAAAGTTTATGTAAAACTTATCCATAAACAATCTCATAATAAATACTTACATCATGTTGATTTTTATTAGTTTGTCTTCAGGTGATGTCATAGGAAAAAAATATATAAATTCGATTTTATTAGTTAAAAATTATTTTTATAACTAACGACAGAGACACAGAGAATGCAAATATAGTAAAGAGATATTTTCACAAATGATTTAGGATTGCTATATTTTGTCAGGGCATAGCAAAACTGTGTCCCTATCGCATGGTTATTTACCTATGGGTTGCTGTAAAGATGTAACAGATTATTTATTGCTAGAGCCTGAAAAAAGCAGATTTGTAACTTGCTCTAACACCTTTAATGCTGTTAATGAACCTCGAATCAACCGAGTAGCGGCAAAGGGTTGTCGAAGCATGGCGATCGCTAACGGAAAAGGGTTGAGAGAGCCATCAGAGTTAATTGCTGGTGTGAGATCGGGGATATTATGCTGACAATCGTCGCTAACTACTCGCAGCATTGCCACAGACACTCCAGCCGCATTGAAAAATTCTAAAGCGGTAAATCCTTCCATATCAACAACATCAGCCGCCAAAGTCTCACCTAAATGACGTTTTTCGGATGCAGACCAAATTAGGCGATCGCTTGTCAGTGACTTGACTAAATTTAGTGCTGAGTGCTGAGTGCTGAGTGCTGAGTGCAATTGTGTTGTAAAAGTGCGATCGCATTCTTGCTGTTTCCCCTGATAAACACAATCTTGATACAGCACAAGATCGCCGACTGTGTAGCGATCGCTCAAGCTGCCACATATACCCATAATCAGCACTCTGGATTTTGGAGTCAGAAATTGTCCTTGTTGCAGGTATTTTAGTAAAGGCTTCATCCCAACAGGTATGGGTACTATTGTTGGGATGGAGGCAGTAATGCCACTTAATCCGCGACACACAGCTTTGTATTCTGCTCCTTGAGGTACCAGAATGGTGTTGATGGGCAAAAAATTAGGCACTAGCTGTCTCGATAGTTTTAAATTTTAACGGTCAATATAATGTTTGAAGTAGCGGGCGTGGCGCAATTCTTCTTTACCAACTCAGTACTGAGTGCTGAGTGCTGAGTAAATTTAAGAAGTACTGCTTGCATTAAAGATTGGGTCATATCTGAGTGACAATAAGTAATATTGCTGTTTAGTAGTAACCAAAATTAGCAAACCGAAGATGATTGCTGTAGCATGACTAAATAATTGTGTCATCCACACGATAATTTTCCAAGATGGTAAAGCTTCATAACTCCAAATCCGCACGAGAACTCTTCAATATTTCCAAATTGGCAATTCAATTTTCGTGGCTGACGGTGAGTTTTTGGATTGCCGTAACGGTAGCTGGTGTTCTGGCTTTCAGTTCCCTGAAGTATGCTTTGTTTCCAGATATTACCTTTCCAGTGGTGGTTGTAAATGCTACAGCCCCCCTAACAACTGCCTTGGATACAGAAGCGAAGCTCACTAAACCCCTAGAAGAACGCCTCCGCTCTCTAGAAGGACTGGAGAATATTCGTTCATCAACCTATCCTAGTCAAACAGCTGTTGCTCTTTCTTTTGCTGTTGGGACGAATTTAGAAACATCGACCAAAAAGGTTGAAACTGCCCTCAAGCAGTTGACTCTACCTCAAGGAGGAACTTCTAAAATTATTCCTCTGAATTTAAACGAGTCAGCCGCCATTAGCTATGCCATAGAGAGTCCTACACGAAATCTCAAAGATTTGACGAAGTTGGCACAAGATGAGATTGTCAGTGCGATCGCTAAATTACCAGGAGTATTAAAAGTCTCACTACTAGGCGCTGCGACTGCAACTGCTCCGGTAAATCCAGCGAATGCGAGTGCAACGGTCCCCCAAGGTGGGGCGACATTAGTCCGGTTTAACGGTGAAGATGCACTCGCATTTCAGGTAATCAAACGCGGTAACGCTAACACTTTGGAAGTCGTGAGTCATGTTGAGAAAGAAGTTCAAAGGCTACGCTCAACCCTTAAAGATGTCAAAGTCACCTTAGCTGCCACCCAAGCAGAATATATCCGTCAAGCCACCCAGTCAACAATCGATGCTTTGCTGGAAGCAGTCTTGTTGTCTATCGTAGTGATTTTTCCTTTTTTGTGGAATTGGCGGGCAACTCTGATCTCTGCCTTGGCGATTCCTACATCTTTGCTGGCGACGTTTATCGTCATGGCGATTTTCGGCTTCAACCTGGAAACAATCACCCTGCTGGCTTTAGCTTTGGTGATTGGTAGCATTGTTGATGATGCGATCGTGGATGTGGAAAACATCATGCGACACGTTGAAGATGGTGAAACTCCTCGCCAAGCAGCGCTTTTGGCGACAAATGAGATTGGGTTGACAGTTACCGCCGCGACTTTGACAGCAGTAGCAGTTTTTCTACCCATAGGTTTAATGGGTGGAGTAATTGGTCAGTTCTTCAAGCCTTTTGGTATCACTGTTTCAGCGGCGATGCTTGCTTCTATGCTAGTTGCTCGGACTTTATCTCCAGTTTTGGCTATCTACTGGCTGAAACCTAAATCCTCACTCTCCCCGCGTCGAGAAGGAAAAATCTGGGTAGCTTTTACCCAATTTTACGGAAATTTACTGAGTTGGTCTTTAAATCACCGGAAAATAGTTATCGGGTTAGCTGTCTTCAGCTTCATCGCAGGTATAGTGCTGATTCCACTAATTCCCAAAGGATTTATTCCCAAACTCGATCGCGGCGAATTTAATATTGCTTATACGGCTCCTTTGCCGAGTATTCCTAGTGGAGGAGAGGGGCAGGGGAGAGGAGCAGAGGGGCAGGGGAGCAGAGGGGCAGGGGAGCAGGGAAGAAATTCTAGTCCCCAGTCTCAAATTCCCAACCCTTTAAATGATTCTCTAGAGGTTGCGAAGAAATTAGAAAATGTAGTCAGAAAATCACCGACAGTTGAAACGGTATTTACTACTGTTGGTTCTCGTGAGGGTGAGCCGAATAAAGGGATACTATATGTAAAGTTAAAGGAAAACCGCACAATCACAACAGCCGAACTACAGGATCAGTTGCGCTCCTCCTTACCTGTTCTTTCTGGGGTAACTACTAGTATTGAAGATATTCAATTTGTCGATTCTGGCGGTCAAAAACCTCTGCAAATAGCATTACAAGGTGATAATCTCCAAGCTTTGAGCAAAGCAGTCAAAGCCATTAAAGAAAGGATTCAAAGGCTACCGGGATTTGCTGATGTTACAGTTACAGGTGCAACGAATCCACAGGGCACGGTTTTTCAGATCGAGCGTTTGAATAATCAGCGCGTGGCTTACATCAGTGCTAATCTTGGCAAGGATCTGTCTTTGGGTGATGCCACTGACAAAGTGGTAGCGGAAGCAAAGGCGGTGTTACCCTCTAATGTTTCCTTAGATTTAGGAGGAGACTCTGCCCGTCAAGGTGAAGTATTTAGCAGTTTCGGCACTACTCTGGCTCTATCTGCTCTGTGCATTGTCATAGTATTAATTTTACTATTCAAAAGTTGGGTAGACCCTCTGGTGATTGGTGTTTCTTTGCCTTTAGCACTGGTAGGAGCGATGTTGGCGCTACTGATTACCAAGAGTGACTTTGGCATGATCTCATTGATCGGTTTCGTCTTTTTACTAGGGCTGGCAAATAAAAATGCCATTTTGCTTGTAGATTACATCAACCAGTTACGCAATGCTGGCTTAGACCGTACCGAGGCGATTCTCAACACCGGACTAGTGCGCCTCAGACCAATTATGATGACCACGGCCTCCACTATTTTAGGGATGTTACCGATCGCTTTAGGTTTAGGTGCTGGTTCCGAATTGCGATCGCCTATGGCTGTAGCGATCGCAGGTGGACTAGTAACTTCAACTATTCTTAGTTTGATTGTTGTGCCAGTAGTTTACACCATTTTGGATGATTGGTTTCCCCGGTTTAAGAAGGGGAGTAGCACTTCGGCTTCGCTCAGTGACCGGGGAACAGGGGAGCAGGGGGGAAGTTGATGCAGGTTTTTATCACGGGGGGTACGGGTTTTATTGGCGCCCATTTGGTACGGTTGCTCCTACAAGAAGGATATGCAATCAAAGCACTGGTACGCTCAACCAGCAATTTGGAGAATCTACGCGGTTTAGAGGTGGAAATTGTCAAAGGCGATTTGAACGATCCAAATCTCTGGCAACAAATGGCAGGTTGTCAATACCTATTTCATGTCGCAGCCCATTATTCCCTGTGGCAAACAGACCGTGAATTACTTCACCGTCACAATGTCCTGGGTACGCGCAATGTGTTGGCAGCAGCTCGCAAAGCTAACATTGAGCGCACCGTCTACACGAGTTCAGTGGCAGCGATTGGGGTAGGATCGTCAGGGGAAGTTGTCGATGAAACACATCAGAGTCCCTTAGAAAAGTTGGTGGGTGACTACAAAAAGTCTAAGTTTCTGGCTGAACAAGAAGCTATGCAAGCCGTTGCTACAGGTCAGGAGGTAGTTATTGTCAATCCCAGCAGCCCCATTGGCTCGTTGGATATCAAACCTACGCCGACGGGTGATATAATTTTACGGTTTTTACGACGGCAAATGCCTTTTTACTTGAATACTGGTTTGAATTTTATCGACGTGCGGGATGTGGCATGGGGGCATTTACTGGCTTTACAACGGGGTAAATCTGGCGATCGCTATATCTTAGGTCATCAAAACCTCAGTCTCAAGCAACTACTCGAACAACTCGCCGATATCACAGGTCTTAGCGCACCTCAACAAACAGTACCCGCTTGGTTGCCTCTAAGTGTTGCCTGGGTTGATGAAAAAATTCTCGCACCATTGGGTAAATCGCCCTCAGTACCATTAGATGGCGTTCGGATGGCAAAACAACCTATGTATTACAATGCTTCAAAGGCTGTACGAGAATTGGGTCTACCCCAATCTTCGCTAAACGCCGCACTAAAAGATGCTGTGGATTGGTTTGTTACTCAGGGATATGTCAACCCCTCTGGGAAATTCAAAATTCAAAATTGAAGACCCCACACATAAATCTTGGGGTTGAGAAAGTGGTGTATTTATCTTTAAAAGAGGAGCGATCGCAACAATGGCAGTTAATCTACAACAAGCTATGGATATTGGGAAGTATCTTGTTACTCAGCGTTTGAAAGGACGCAAACGCTTCCCCTTAGTATTGATGTTGGAACCTCTTTTTCGGTGTAATCTCGCTTGTACTGGTTGTGGTAAAATCCAACATCCAAAGGAAATATTAAAGCAAAATCTCACCCCAGAACAGTGTTTTGCCGCTGTGGAAGAGTGCGGCGCACCAGTTGTCTCCATTCCTGGGGGAGAACCTCTTCTACACCCCCAGATTGATGAGATTGTCCAGGGATTAATTGAGCGCAAGAAATATATTTACTTGTGTACCAATGGTTTGTTATTAGAAAAGAGCCTGGATAAGTTTCAACCTTCCCCTTATCTAACTTTCAGCGTGCATTTAGATGGAATGCGGGAATTACACGATCAATGCGTAGATCGTAAAGGTGTTTTTGATATTGCTGTTAAAGCCATTCGCGCCGCTAAAGCTAAAGGCTTTCGTGTCACCACTAACACCACTATCTTTGAAGGTACTGAACCTAAAGATATGCAAGAGTTCTTCAACTTTCTGGAAACACTAAATACTGACGGGATGATGATTTCTCCCGGCTACAGTTACGAGTGGGCACCCGATCAAGATCATTTTCTCCACCGCGAACAAACCCGCGCCCTCTTCCGAGAAATTCTGGCTCCCTACAAAAGTGGTGAAAAAAACTGGAACTTCAATCACAATCCGTTGTTCTTAGATTTTCTCACTGGTGATAAGGACTACGAATGCACGCCTTGGGGTAGCCCTAGTTATAGCGTTCTCGGTTGGCAAAAACCTTGCTATCTGCTAAACGAAGGTTATTACTCTACCTTTAAAGAATTACTCGCCCAAACTGACTGGAGTCAATACGGACAGAAGAGTGGTAATCCTAAGTGTGCCGATTGTATGGTTCATTGTGGCTACGAACCCACCGCCGCAATGGATGCAATGCAACCGCAAAATATGGCGCGTGCCCTTGGCAGTGTGTTTGGTAGAAATTAGTAGTCTATCCCAAAAGTTTTGAGAGGTTAATGGTGTTCAGATCCCCCGACTTATTAAAGAAGTCGGGGATCTAACAGCCCCTCAATGCAACAATATCCAGTGAGGATAAAAAGAGGATGCTTTTTTAGAGATATTGCGATCAACTTCTACGAAAATAATCAGGGAAAATACTCATGCCATTTGTATCTGTTCGTGACCTGCAAATGTATTATGAGATTCGTGGCACTGGTCAACGCCTACTTAGTATCAGTGGTACTGGAAGAGATTTGCAGCGATCGCCGACTATTTTTGACTCACCACTAGCCCCACACTTTGAAATCCTAGCCTACGATCAGCGCGGTCTGGGTCAAACCTCAAAACCTGATATTCCTTACACCATAGCAGATTACGCCGCCGATGCAGACTCTTTGTTAAATGCAGTCGGCTGGGAGAACGCTCATGTCATCGGAATTTCCTTCGGAGGTATGGTAGCCCAAGAGTTGGCACTGAGCTATCCGCACCGTGTTAAACGTCTTGTTTTAGCCTGTACTAGTAGTGGCGGTGCTGGTGGATCGTCATATCCACTACATGAACTCGCGAACCTTCCTAGTGAAGAATTAGCTCATCGGCAAATCACAATTGCTGATACTCGTTGGCAAGAGGAAGCTTGGCTCTCTAGCCGAACTGCACAATTTCAGGAATTAGTGAAGCTGACACTAGCAGTTTCTCAAGCGGGTATAGACGAACCAAGTCGTGAAGTTGGGCGTCGTCGCCAGCTTGAGGCTCGTGCTGCTCACGATACATATAATCGACTTTCTCAACTGCATATTCCTGTCTATATCTGCGGCGGTCATCACGATGGCATATCTCCTCCTGCCAATCTTGAGGCAATGCACAAACAGATACCAAGTTCGTATTTAGAGTTCTTTAAGGGCGGTCATGGCTTTCTTTACCAAGACTCCCAAGCATTCAAGCGCGTTATTGCCTTTCTCCAAAATAAATTCGAGTAATTTTACATAAGGCATATAAGACATAACTACAAAGTGACAGTAGCTACAACATTTATTGCCCTCCCACAAGAGCAGCGCTCGGCTCATAAATTAAACATAGACAAAACTATGAAGTTATGTAACTATTTTTCACAAACATAATAATAATTTGTAATAAATTATGATGCGGCAGCATTGTATAAAGAGAACTTGGAAGTAAAAAACAACATCTTAATCAGGTTTTCCAGTCGTTCATAGAAGTTTGAAGTTTTTTAACAAAAGTTTTAATCTGAAAGCCTGGAGATTGTAAACTTATTTCGTTGGGTGTCTGTTTTAAACCTTTCGTAACTCGTCAGGCAGTGCTGACATCAAAAATCAACTGAACCATTCAGTTTTGATTCCAATTATTCTTAACCAAGCAAATTAGGAGATTTAACGCAATGGTTTTAGATGCATTTGCAAAAGTAGTTTCCCAAGCTGATACACGCGGCGAATATCTCTCTGATGCACAATTGGATGCATTGAGCGAACTAGTCAAAGATGGTAACAAGCGTGCAGATGCTGTTAACCGTATTACCAGTAATGCGTCAGCTCTTGTTGCTGCTGCGGCTCGTGATTTGTGGGCAGAACAACCCCAATTGATCACTCCCGGTGGTAATGCTTACACCAGCCGTCGTGCAGCTGCTTGTATCAGAGACTTGGACATCATTCTTCGCTATATCACCTACGCTATCTTTGCAGGCGATTCCAGCGTGCTAGACGATCGTGCGCTCAATGGATTGCGGGAAACCTACTTGGCATTGGGAACTCCAGGAGCTTCAGTTGCTGTTGGTATTCAAAAGCTGAAACAAGCTTCTTTGGCAATTGTCAACGATACAAACAATATCACCAGAGGCGATTGCAGTGCTTTGGCATCTGAAATAGCTAGCTATTTCGATCGTGCTGCTGCTGCTGTAGCTTAAGCAAAGCTTGCATTGCTAATGTTGACTAAATAATTGTCCATAGGACAAAACAAAATTTCAACCATAACGTTTGTAAAAGGGAAATACCAAAATGACAAAAACACCTCTAACTGAAGCGATCGCATCGGCTGATTCTCAAGGACGCTACCTCAGCAGCACCGAAATTCAAGTTGCTTTTGGTCGCTTCCGCCAAGCTCCTGCTAGCTTACAAGCAGCAAAAGCATTGAGCGCTAATGCTCAACGCTTGACCGAAGGTGCTGCTCAAGCAGTGTATAACAAGTTCCCTTACACCACTCAACAACAAGGCCCTAACTTCGCGTCTGATGCGCGCGGTAAAGGCAAATGTGTGCGTGATGTCGGCTACTACTTGCGGATTATCACTTATGCTTTAGTTGTTGGTGGCACAGGCCCCTTGGATGATTTCTTGATTTCTGGCTTGGCTGAAATCAACCGGACTTTTGATCTGTCTCCTAGCTGGTACATTGAAGCTCTCAAGTACATCAAAGCTAACCACGGCCTCAGCGGCGACCCAGCTGTTGAAGCAAATTCCTACATCGACTACGTAATCAATACTCTAAGCTAGAGTGTTTCTTTAGCCCGGAGAGGAAATCAGCTCTTATGACAAGTAAGTTCTATGAGTTGTTTATCTCTCCGGGCAGTTTTTTAAGAAAAGCTACCTGAAAACCCTGGAGAAAGAGGAACGTAGTTCTGTATTTTTTGCTTTAGAACAGGGATAAAAGCTACCGACGTAGCACGGTATTTGCTACAACTTTGGGAAAGTTCACAACCCAGTGCCTCTTTTAAGCTACCGTCAATTGGCACAATATTTTTGTCAGCACAAGATTTAAAAACCTACCCTCTGACTAGGGGAAAGTATACGCCCGAAATAACGTAAGGAGATATCACTACGCCCTTGTGGCAAATGTGGTGAGGCAGCGAGGGCAATCTTCTCCCTTTTCTTACGAGACGCTACGTGTTCGCGGAGTGTTCCGTAGGGAAGGAAAGACGCTAGCGCAACGTTAGCAAGTCCGCGTCCCCTATTGAGGAAGCAAGCTATGCGTGGTGTCTGGCACAAAGAGAACGTCTGGAGGTTTCTCCCCCATGAGAGACTGCCAAACCTATAAGGTGAGCCTGGGAACCTGTGGAAACAGGATATTAAGGCAGCTATGTCTTAAAAATCGCCTTACTTTCGGTAAGGTGAGTATCAATTTCAAAAAGACTGTTAAAAGACTAGAAAAAATTTTCTAAAAAGTTTTCAGTTTTGCAGTTAAAACTGAGGAGGTTTTAAAGATGGCAGCTTTGGGACAAGCAGCAAGATTAGGGATTGGAGCGTTTGAAAATTCAGCACCAGTAGAACTACGCCCTGATAGAACAGAAGCCGATGTAGCAGTGGTTATCCGGGCGGCTTACCGTCAGGTTTTGGGTAATGCATATCTACTAGAAGCAGACAGTCTAGAGAGTGCAGAATCACTGTTGCAGCAAGGTGCAATCACCGTTAGGGGATTTGTGCTAGCCATTGCTCAATCAGAACTCTATCGGGATAAGTTTTTCTACTCCAACTCCCAAACTCGGTTTATCGAGTTGAATTATAAGCATTTATTGGGGCGTGCCCCAGAAGATGAGTCAGAGATTTCGTACCATGTTGAGCTTTACAACTCACAAGGTTATGAAGCTGAGATTAATTCCTACATTGACTCATTAGAATATCAAGAGAGTTTTGGCGAAAATATTGTCCCTTACTATAAAGGCTTTAAAAGTCAAGTAGGACAGAAAAACGTTGGCTATAGCCGACTGTTCCAACTGTATCGGGGTTATGCCAATAGCGATCGCGCTCAAGGACAAAAACAAGGACGCCTCACCTGGGAAGTGGCTAAGAATCTAGCTTCACCCATTTATCCAGTCTCTGCCGGAGCCTTAACAGGTCTCTCTACAGGTGGTCGCGGCGAAACATACCGCATCAGAGTGCTACAAGCAGCTTCTCCAAACTCAACTGTAGTAAGGCGCGGTACTGCGGAATTGATCGTACCCTACGAGCAACTTTCTAGTAAATTGCAGCAGTTGAATCGCAAGGGCAGTAAGGTTATTAGCATTACAGCCGTATAAATAGAGACTGGGGATTGGGGACTGGGGACTGGGGACTAGGAATTGGGACTAAGAGGATAAAGGGGATAACCAATACCTAATACCCAGTACCCAATCCCCGATCCCTAATCCCCAGTCCCCAATTATTAATTACAAAAGGAAAATTACCAATGGCTATTACAACAGCAGCTTCCCGTTTGGGAACAGAACCTTTTAGCGATCAGTCTCCTGTGGAATTGCGTCCGAATGCAACCAAAGAAGACATTGAGAGAGTAATTTCTGCCGTCTATCGTCAGGTGTTGGGCAACAACTACATCTTGACATCTGACCGCCTAACAAGTGCTGAATCTATTCTGCGCGATGGCAAAAGTACAGTCCAAGAGTTTGTGCGTCAACTAGCTAAATCAGAACTGTACAAAACCAAATTTTTCTACGACAACTTCCAAACTCGCGTTATTGAACTGAACTACAAACATTTGTTGGGTCGTGCCCCTTATGATGAGTCTGATGTCGTCTATCACTTAGACTTGTATCAAACTAAGGGATATGAAGCCGACATTGATTCTTATATTGATTCGCCAGAGTATCAATCTAGCTTTGGTGAAAATATAGTGCCTTACTATCGTGGCTTTAGTACCCAAACAGGACAGAAAACTGTCGGATTTAGCCGGATATTCCAACTTTATCGCGGCTATGCTAGTAGCGATACTTCCCAACTCAAAGGTAAATCTTCTCGCCTTGCTAGCGAACTAGGTCGCAATAGCGCATCCGTCGTTGTTCCTCCCTCTGGTGGCCCCTCAGGCTTTTCATACGTTGCTTCTGAAAAAGGCGTTACCCCCAACAGTACTTTTGGTGGTGCAGGAACCTTTGGTAAAGAAGGCAGACTTTACCGCATTGAAGTAGCAGGTGTTTTTGGAGCTGGTTATCCTAGCACACGCCGCGTCAATCAAGCGGTGGTTATACCTTATGAAGAACTATCTAGTTACTTCCAGAGAGTGGTAAAACAAGGTGGTAAAATAGCTAGTGTGAAGCCTCTTTAGTGTCATTTGTCAATAGTCATTAGTCAATAGTCATTATTAAGGGCAAAAGACTAATGACAATTTAGAATTGGGAATTAATTTTATGGTTGGATCAATTAGTAGTAGAACGAGTAGTCGCTACTTTCGGTATGAAGTAGTAGGTCTGCGCCAAAGCGAAGAAACTGAAAAAACCAACTATCCCATTCGTTCTAGTGCAACTGTGTTTTTCACAGTACCTGAGAACCGGATGAATCAAGAAATGCAGCGGATTAGTCGCTTGGGTGGCAAAATAGTCAGCATTCAGCCATTAAACGCTGAAGCTAAAACAGATAGCGAACAAAGCGATCCTCCTTCTTCATAATGAATTCCAGTCCGCAGAAATTTGAAGATTTATCACCGACAGGTAACTCTGGCGATGGTGAATCTTTAACAGTAGAGCAAGCGATCGCTAATCTTGAAAGTGCAGATTTAGGTCTGCGGTTTTATGCTGCTTGGTGGTTGGGTAGGTTTCGGATATGTGAAGCAGCTGCGGTTACAGGATTAATTAAAGCGTTAGAGGATGAAGCCGACAGAACACCAGAAGGCGGATATCCTCTGCGACGGAACGCAGCTAGGGCTTTAGGGAAACTAGGCGATCGCCAAGCAGTCTCACCTTTAATTGCGTGTTTAAACTGCTCAGATTTTTATGTCCGGGAAGCAGCGGCACAATCCTTAGAAATGCTGGGCGATTCGGTTTGCATTCCCGCCCTGATTGAGTTATTACAAGTAGGTTTGCAAGGAGAGCAGCTGATCTCACAGCCTGATTTATCTCAACCCTACGAAGCCATTTTAGAAGCCTTGGGAGCCTTGAGGGCGACTGAGTGCATCCCCTTGGTAAAACCATTTTTAGAGCATCCAATCGAATTGGTGCAATATGCTGCCGCACGAGCCATGTATCAATTAACCCAAGAACCAGTTTATGGAGAACGGTTAATAAAAGCTCTGGCAGGAGAAAAATTGCAATTGCGTCGAGCAGTGTTAGCAGACTTGGGAGCGATTGGCTATCTACCCGCAGCAGATGCGATCGCCGAAACTCTTGCTGAAAATAGCCTGAAGTTAATTTCCCTTAAAGGATTACTAGAACATCAAGTTAACCACACAGCAACAAACACTTTGTCTGATGGTGCGATTAAAGTAATAAATTTGATGGACTCGCTGTTGTAGTCATAATTTCCCAGGCATTAGTTGTTATTAATACGTTTAAACCAAATGTTTACCACACATAAATCTCCAACCCAACTGCGATATAAGGGCTAGGGGGTTTATGTCTGATGTCAACTACGGAGGACTTAAGCTACAATTGGCAGATCCCTAATGACTGATGGCAAATTATTATGAATAACAGTGACCTTGCTCAAATATTAATCCGTGCTGTGGAAGAAGCAGACTCCTCGGATCGCTTATTAGACGCAGTTCAGGAGTTAGCGGCAGCTGGCATAGAGGAATCTGTTCCCACTCTGATTGCAGCTTTGGGCTACAACAATCCAGGGGCAGCAGTGGCGGCAGTAGATGGACTAATTGCGATCGGAGAAGCCGCAGTACCGTCACTATTGGAACTAATTGATGACTACAACTACAGTGCTAGAGCCTGGGCTATCCGTGCCTTAGCGGGAATTGGCGATGTTCGGGCGCTCGATACCTTGTTAGAGGCAGCAAAAACTGATTTTTCCTTAAGTGTGCGGCGGGCAGCTGCCAGAGGATTAGGCACTTTGCGCTTGCATCAACTACCTGCTGAGAAAGTGGAATCTGTTCAGACTCAAGTATTAGAGGCACTATTACTAATTTCTCAAGATCCAGAGTGGATAGTGCGCTATGCAGCAGTGACGAGTTTAGAAACACTAGCCATCGCTATAGCAGTCACTTTACCCGATCAAGCATCGCGGATTACAAATCAACTTCAGCAAATACTCGATAATGATGCCGATGTGGGAGTTCGTACCCGCGTAGAATTTGCACAGCAAAAAATTCAACAGCAACAACATCAAGAAATGTTTGCACCGAAAAGAAAGCTAGAAGATACTGAAGTGTCTGAAATACCTCATCGTGGTGGTGGCAGACGGTAAATCACCAGACACCAACCGCCCTTGCGGTATGGTGTTAGGTTCTGCCAATTCATCGGGGATAGCCTTCAGAACTCCTTGTTTTATTAGTTCTTACATTCGCTTCTCCGATGGGGAGTCCTGGTTCCCAAGACCTTAGTTTTTCTAAAACTAACCAGGCGATAAAGACTGAATTTCTGCCTGGATATTGCCACGAGCAGATGGTTCGGCAAACTCTAACATTAAAGGCGTAAAATAAATCCGCGATCGCTGTAAAAATATTTCTAAAATTTTCTGGCGACCTGTGATATAATCTGCCTCTGCCACCCAGCCATATTCCTGACGAATAGCATGGGCGTATTCTTCATAATCAACTGAGTTAGTAGCCAAAATCGCTAAATCTGCATCAAGTAGGACTTGGCTATCATAGTCATTTACCGCAGCTTGGTGGTCTTTAGTGTTCAGAATCAGACGGGTGACGGTAGTTATGGTACTTTCTGGAATACCTAAATTACTCAGCAACTCAAAAGCATAGTCTGCACTTCGTTCTTCGTTATCTTTAGCTTCAGTGTCATACACGACATCGTGAAACCAGGCAGCTAGTTGAACAGCAGCTAGGCTGTTGGTGTAGCCTTGCAAAATCTCAATTGTGCTGAGGACGCGATCGATGTGTTTCAGTGTATGGTAGTAGCGACCAGGGGTAGAATAAGCTTCAACCAAGAGATTAAAGGCTTTTTCAGCCGCTACTTGGTCAACGCCAAAGGGTTGGAGTGTATGTTGCCAGTTATAAAATAAAATATCCATAAAGTTTTTTGTAGGCATAGAGGCAGTATACCCATTCTGAGTATTGGAAAAAATAAGTACATGCTGTTAAAACAGCAGTAGAAGACTTCAAGTAGAACCTCACCTTCTAACTCCGCCAGGAGAAAGAGGGAAAAATTTTCCTCCCCTTACTTGCAGTAAAGGGTTAGAAGTGAGTTCACGCGAATATATTTACAAGTTATAAATCTAGTTATAAATCAATGAAACTTTGGACGCCCAATCAACATCTGGACAACGGAAGATTCATTATACAAAAAGTCCTTGGTGGCGGTGGCTTTGGTGTCACCTATAGCGCCATAGAACAGCATACAGGTAAATTAGTTGTTATCAAAACCCTCAACCATATTCAACAAAGTAAAGAAGACTTCCAGCAGCGACAGGTAAAATTTGTCAATGAAGCCTTGCGGTTAGCCAGATGCAGCCATACCCATATTGTCCAAGTCTATGAAGTTATCCAAGAAGATGGCCTCTGGGGCATGGTGATGGAATATATTGATGGAGAAGATTTAGGTGTTTATGTTGAACAGCATGGACAATTGTCGGAAGATGAAGCCTTACGTTCCATTGATCAAGTAGGTCAGGCTTTAGAATATATCCACAAACAGGGGTTTTTACATCGAGATGTCAAACCCAATAATATTATTTTGCGTTGTGGTAAATCAGAAGCAGTTTTAATTGATTTTGGGTTAGCAAGAGAATATACCATTGGACAAGTGGGAAGCATGACTAACGAGAGAACTAATGGTTATGCACCCATTGAACAGTATGAAAGACAGGGCAATTTTGGTCATTATACTGATGTTTATGCCTTAGCTGCGACCCTGTATAGTTTGCTCACAAAGGAGGTACCTTTTCCTGCTAATTTTAGAGATAAGGGCATACCTTTACCACCACCAAAGCAATTTAATCCGCAAATTAGTGACAGGGTAAATGATGCCATTATCAAGGGGATGGCGTTGCAACCCCAAGAGCGTCTACAGTCGGTGTTAGAGTTTCGAGAATTGCTGGGTATTGCTAGCACCCAACCACGCCCACAGGAAGGGCAACAGTTAATTTCAGATATCAAAAGTTTGGCGTTGGCATCCCCAGAGTTTCCGCAATTGGCGTCAGAGTCTAAAGCATGGCTGGGGATAGATAAAGAAAAATCAGAGGAAGGCATGACTGTAGTGTTGCCAAAGCAATTTAATCCTCAAATTAGCGACAGGGTAAAGGATTGGATTGTTAAACATATAGCATTGCCATCCCCAAAAGGTCTAAAATCGGCACCGGATGGAGAAAAATCGCCTGAGATGAATTTAATCTCTGCTGTGGGCATAGATTACACCCGATTGCGAGATTTACTAGCAGATGGAGAGTGGAAAGAAGCAAATGAAGAGGCAACGCGAGTCATGCTAGCAGTCCCTAAAAGAGAAAAGGAAGGCTGGTTTCGCCCTCAAGATATTGACAACTTTCCCTGTGAGGACATCCGTACCATTGACAAGTTGTGGGTAAAATACAGCGATGGACGCTTTGGTTTTTCGGTGCAAAAGCGCATTCATCAAAGTCTGGGTGGCACTAGAAATTACAACAAAAAAACTTGGGAAGCTTTTGCCGATCGCGTCGGTTGGAAAAAAGATGGAGAATGGATATTATACTCCAGACACCTGTGTACTTGGAATTTAAATGCACCCTATGGACACCTCCCCCTCCCTCATCATGGTTTTATGTGGGGTTGTGGGTGTTTTCTTTCCCATCAAGATTTGTAATCAGTATTCAACCGGATTTAATCTCAGAGACTTTGCGGGATATGAGTGGTTCACCACTGTGATATCTGATAC
This sequence comes from Nostoc sp., assembly GCF_036918015.1. GTDB lineage: Bacteria > Cyanobacteriota > Cyanobacteriia > Cyanobacteriales > Nostocaceae > Nostoc. Next base: position 27,587 of record NZ_JBALEO010000072.1, on the reverse strand, counting down.
AGGTAAGTTATGATCGTGGACATTAATTTTTTATTGTTCAGATGCCAGCTAAAATCATCCTTACCGTTATCCAAGGACAATTATTAGGACAACAATATATTTTTGATTGCCGCACTAGCTGCATAATCGGTAGAAGTCCAGATTGCAATCCCCAGTTACCAGATGATGAGAATCATCGGGGCATCTCCCGCTATCACTGTCTACTGGATATTAATCCTCCTGATATTCGGGTGCGGGACTTTGGTAGTAAAAATGGCACTTACATTAACGGTAAAAACATCGGACAACGCCAACGAAATCAAACGGCTGAAGAAGCTGTAAAATGCCACTTTCCAGAGTATGACTTACGAACAGGCGACGAAATCAACTTAGGTCACACTGTCTTTAAAGTTAGTATAGAAATACATCAAGACGAAGTAAATATACCAACCTTCATCCCTGATGATGTTACTGTCAAAAATAACCCAGTACAACAGGCTTATTTCTTAGACATCATCAAATACTTTCTGAATTTGGCTGAGAGTGGCGATCGCAACCTGAAAGCAATTAGCGGTTATAATCTTGTCAAACTTCTCAGCACTAGTGAATTCGGGGAAGTTTATTTAGCACAGCATAATCAGTCTGGCAAGTTCATAGCCTTAAAGGTCATGTTACCAGCAGTGGCGGCGAATGACTTCGCTGTGCAGATGTTTCTCCGGGAGACGGAAAACACCAAGGCTTTGCAACATCCTCATGTAGTGCAACTGATGGATTGTGGCTTCTCGGAAATTATCTTCTTTTTTACAATGGAATATTGTGAGGGCGGTACTGTATGGGATTTCATGCAACAACTAGGTGGGCGATTGTCTGTTGAGATTGCTGTACCGATTATTCTGCAAATTTTAGACGCTTTAGAATATGCCCACAATGTTGAACTGCCTTATGTCAAACTGGCTGATGGTAAGTTTGGCAAAGGTAAAGGTATAGTTCACCGCGACCTCAAACCGAGTAATATCTTCCTGACTAATATTGATGGAAAACTGGTGGCAAAAATCGGTGATTACGGCTTATCTAAGGCCTTTGACTTGGCTGGTTTAAGTGGTCAAACTTTGACTGGTACTCAAGCGGGTACTCCCGTTTTCATGCCGCGACAACAAGTGCTTAACTTTAAATATGCCCAACCGGAGGTAGATATTTGGGCAGTTGCGGCTTGTCTCTACAATATGCTAACAGGTTGTTTCCCCCGCAACTTCACAGGCGATCCCTTTCTGGCAGTTTTACAGAATAATCCCATACCAATTCGCCAACGAGATGCAACAATTATGCAACCCTTAGCGCAGGTGATTGATTTGGCGTTGGTTGATAAACCAGAAATCCACTTTAAGAGTGCAGCTGAATTTAAACGGGCATTGTTAAGTGCGTTGTCATAGTAGAGTTTATAGGATTTTATTATCTATGTAAGTAAATCATTCAAAATCAATGAAATCCTTACGGTATGGCAATTACGAATTCCGCATAATGGTGACAGCTAAATGAAAGCGTCAAAATAGAAGACACAGGCTTTGTACAAAAAGCCTTGCCTTGATTAACGGAGTTATTATCAGTGGTATTACAAGTACAAACAAGCACCTACGAAGCTAAAACCCAAGAAATTGCTAAACAACTTCTAGCCGCAACGCAGGAAAATCGTTCATTTTTTTCTTCCCTGCGGGATCAAATGCGTTGGGATGATAAATTACTAGCTTGGGCAATGAGTAACCCTGGCTTGCGGGTGCAACTATTTCGCTTTATAGACACGCTACCTGCTTTACACAGTAAATCAGAAATTGCCTCACATTTACAAGAATATTTAGGCGATGAATCTGTAGAATTACCGGCAGCTTTGAAGGGAATGCTAAACTTTGCTAACCCCGACTCCATGCCTGGACAAGTTGCTGCGACAACCGTTGGGACAGCGGTTGAGACGCTTGCCCATAAATATATTTCTGGGGAAAATATTAAACAAGTCATCAAAACAGTTGAACGCCTGCGAAAAGAGAAAATGGCTTTCACCATTGATTTACTTGGTGAAGCCGTAATTACCGAAGCGGAAGCGCAGTCTTATCTAGAACGCTATCTAGAATTAATGCAACAATTGGTGGAAGCATCGAAGAATTGGTCAGCTATTCCGGCGATTGATGAGGCTGATGGCGAACCGATACCCAAAGTTCAGGTTTCTGTTAAGTTAACGGCGTTTTATTCCCAATTTGATCCATTAGATGCTAAGGGTAGTGAGGAGCGAGTTAGCGATCGCATTCGGATTCTCTTACGTCGTGCTAAAGAATTAGGCGCAGCTGTCCATTTTGATATGGAACAGTATGCCTATAAGGACATAACTCTCAGCATTCTGAAAAAACTCTTACTAGAAGAAGAATTTCGGCAACGCACAGATATTGGCATCACAATTCAAGCATATCTGCGTGATAGCGAACAAGATACCGAAGACGTAATTTCTTGGTTGAAAGAACGTGGTTATCCTCTGACAATTCGCTTGGTGAAAGGCGCATATTGGGATCAAGAAACGATTAAAGCAGCCCAAAAGCATTGGCAACAGCCAGTTTACAACGACAAAGCCGCAACTGATGCTAACTTTGAAATCATCACTCAGTTGTTGTTAGAAAATCATCAATATGTCTATTCTGCCATTGGTAGCCATAATGTGCGATCGCACTCTCGCGCCATTGCCATAGCTGAAAGTTTAAATGTCCCTCGCCGTCGCTTTGAGTTGCAAGTCCTCTACGGTATGGGAGATAAAGTTGCTAAGGCTTTGGTTGACAAAGGTTATCGAGTCAGAGTTTACTGTCCCTACGGTGAATTATTACCTGGAATGGCGTATTTAATTCGCCGGTTGTTGGAAAATACCGCTAATAGTTCTTTTTTACGGCAAAATCTCGAAAATCGACCGATTGAAGAGTTATTAGCGCCGCCGATTGTCAAAGAAGAAAACAACTCTTTAACTCCTAACTCCTCACTCTTAACTCCTAACTCTCATTTTTCTGGTGCTGCTGATACCGATTACGCTGAGGAAGAGGTGAGAACCAAGGCGGCGCAAGCTTTCCAAAATGTTCGCCAACAGTTGGGTAAAACTTATTTACCACTGATTAATGGCGAGTATGTCAACACGCCGGAATTTGTTGATTCTCTCAATCCTTCTAAGTTCAGTGAGGTAATTGGTAAAGTTGGGTTGATTAGCGTTGAACAAGCGGAACAGGCGATGCAAGCTGCGAAAGCGGCGTTTCCTGAATGGAAGAAAACACCAGCTAAACAACGCGCTGATATTTTGCGAAAAGCGGGTGATTTGATGGAACTCCGCCGCGCTGAACTTTCAGTTTGGATAGTTTTGGAAGTTGGGAAACCAGTTAAGGAAGCTGATGGAGAGGTTTCGGAGGCGATAGACTTTTGTCGTTACTACGCTGATGAGATTGAACGGTTAGATAAAGGTGTGAATTATGACATTCCTGGTGAAACTAATCGTTATATTTACCAGCCGCGAGGAATTGCTGTCGTGATTTCTCCTTGGAATTTCCCGCTAGCGATCGCTTGTGGTATGACAGTTGCAGCTTTGGTTTCAGGCAATTGCACTCTCCTCAAACCTGCGGAAACATCTTCTGTAATTGCAGCGAAATTTACAGAAATCTTGGTAGATGCTGGTTTTCCTAAAGGTGTATTTCAATACGTACCTGGGAAGGGTTCGCAAGTTGGTGCTTATTTGGTAAATCATCCAGATACTCATGTAATTGCTTTTACAGGTTCCCAAGAAGTCGGCTGTCGAATTTACGCAGAAGCGGCAACTTTGAAACCCGGACAAAAGCACATGAAACGGGTGATTGCGGAAATGGGTGGCAAGAATGCCATTATCGTCGATGAAAGTGCTGATTTAGACCAAGCTGTTGTTGGGGTAGTGCAGTCGGCATTTGGTTACAGCGGCCAAAAATGTTCTGCCGCCTCCAGGGTGATTGTGTTGCAACCGATTTATGATGCCTTTGTGGAGCGGTTGGTGGAAGCGACGAAATCCTTAAATATTGGGGAAGCAGAGTTACCGAGTACACAAGTTGGGCCAGTAATTGATGCCAATGCCCGCGATCGCATCCGCGAGTATATTGAGAAGGGTAAGGCAGAATCACAATTAGCTTTGGAATTACCAGCACCCGAACAAGGATATTTTATCGGGCCAGTCATCTTTAGTGAAGTATCGCCAAATGCGGTAATTTCCCAGGAAGAGATTTTTGGCCCTGTGCTGGCGGTAATTCGGGTGAAAGATTTCCAGGAAGCTTTAGCAGTAGCCAACGGTACAAACTTCGCTTTAACTGGCGGGCTTTATTCTAGAACGCCTTCTCACATTCAGCAGGCGCAGACAGAGTTTGAAGTCGGCAATTTGTACATCAACCGCAATATTACCGGAGCGATCGTTGGACGGCAACCCTTTGGTGGATTCAAACTTTCTGGAGTAGGTTCTAAAGCAGGCGGCCCTGATTACTTACTGCAATTTTTGGAACCACGCGCGGTTACAGAAAATATTCAACGTCAAGGTTTTGCACCAATTGAAGGAGCAGATTAAAATAACGTGAATTCCACAGCTAATATAGTGTCCGTCTAATTAGCCCAATCAAAACACCTCTCGCTGATTTTACTGCGTAAAACCCTCCCTCTCCGAGTCCTACGGTGTACACACATCTTGGTAATGAAGCCCTAATCCTGGATTTACCCCCCTTAATCCCCCCTTGTAAAGGGGGGAAATATCCGGTTCTCCCCCAAGGCATCGGGGGAGTTAGAGGCGGTCAGAAGGACTTGTGTGTACACCGTAGAGGGACAGGCTTGCACTTTATGGAGAGGTGCATCAAACTCACATTAAACTACAATAGGTATTAACATCAAAGAGAGTTTCATGAGTAATTTAGTTATAAAAGTTGCTGAATTACCTAAAGATTTTCCGGCAATTCAAGCAATAAGAAAATCAGTTTTTCAAGAAGAACAAGGGGTAGACCCCGCTTTAGAATTTGATGGCAAAGATGAAATATCCGATCATCTAATTGCTTATTTAAATATGGAAGCTGTCGGTACTGCTAGAATCAGATATTTAGATGATAAAACTGCCAAAATAGAAAGGTTAGCTGTTTTATCGACAGTTAGAGGGCAAGGTATTGGTAAAAAAATTATGGAAAATGCCCTACAGGTGATAGCTCAACAAAATATTCCAGAAGTAGTGATTCATGCTCAAGAATACGTGAAAGATTTATACAAAAAGTTGGATTTTATAGAAGAAGGGGAAATATTTGAAGAAGCTAGTATTCTCCATGTGAAAATGAGAAAAATATTTTCACATTCAAGTAAAATGATCTAGTATTTTTTCATTCGGCGTTCAGAAAAAAATGTATTTGTATGAGCAATTAGAGACTTCCAAATTAAAAAACATCCAAAAATATCGTACAACAATCCTCTCTCTTCTTCATCTCTCCGTGCCCGGTTATTGAGCGAAGTCGAAATACTGCGTCTCTGTGGTAGCCTACGTTTTTTTGGATAATTTATTTCTTGGAAATCCCTTAACTAAAATATTTCATTAGAACTGACTCTAGCTGGACTATGCGAATTGGCTTGACAAGGAAATCATTAACACTACCTGGCAGCATGGCAATTTCCTCCTCTAAAGGTTCGCTAAAGGTCATCATTACAATCGGTAAATGTTCCCGATAAGGCTCTTTTCTAAGGATATTTAACAAATTCAAGATATGAACATCCTTTACTAACTGCAAATCAAAAAAAACTAAATCTGGTTGGAAGCTTTGTACCTGTTTCAAAAAGTCGTTACTATTATCTATCCACTTGACTTGGTAGCCAATTGTGTGGAGATAATCTTGCAACACTGTTGCTGTATTTTCCTCTTCTTCTACAAGCAAAATAGTTTTATTTGTGGGGATGACTGAAGAAGAGGAGGACGAGGTAAAATTTGCTTCCTCTTCTGTCTCATCTATCTTATCTATCTCATTTGTCTCATTTTCCCCATTTCCCGGATGCTCTGAATTTGGTAGAAACAGAGTGAATTGACTGCCCTTTCCTAAAATTGATGTAAAGGTCACATCTCCACCATGTAAACGTGCTAATTTCCGCGTCAAGGCTAAACCCAAACCAGTGCCTTCGTACTGCCGATTTAACCGACTGTCAAGCTGTTTAAACGGTTCAAATAGAAATTGAAACTGGCTTGAATCTATACCAATGCCAGTATCTGAAACTGTAAACGTTATCCCTTGTGGCACTTTTTTGACTACCAGCGATACAAGACCTGCTGGGGTGAATTTAATGGCATTGGTCAGCAAGTTGAGTAGCATTTGCTTGATGCGCCGCTCATCAGCAATACAAATATCCGCTTCTAGATCAATTTTATGTGTGAGTTGCAATCCCTTTTCGGAGGCGCGATCGCGCACTGTCCAGATGGCATAATTACATATATCTGCCACTGACAACGATGATAGTAACAGTTCCTCTTTACCTGCTTCTACCTTAGATAAGTCAAGGATATCGTTAATCACTGCCAGCAGATGTTCGCCACTACTATATATACAACTTACATATTCGTTCTGCTTTTCATTCAGAGAGCCAACTATTTCTTGTTGCAATAACTGTGACAAACCCATAATCGCATTGAGAGGCGTCCGCAACTCATGGCTCATGGTTGCTAAAAATTCAGTTTTTGCTCGACTGGCAGCTTCTGCTGCTTCTTGAGAGGCGCGTAGTTTCAACTCTGTTTGCTTACGTTCAGTAATATCCTCAATCATCGCTAGAAAAAACTCAGGTTCCCCATTGCTGCCTGGTATAACAGAAACAGAGATATGAGTCCAAACTAAGCTACCATTTTGATGCTGGCAGCATCTTTCTATCTCAATACGATGTCTTTCGACAAGCTGTTTCTGATGGTTGGAGGGTTGTAAACCTTCCCTCGAAGTTCTCTTTAAGTCTGTGCGAATTCCTGACATCAGTCGTTTGTAAAGTTTTAAATCCTCCCTTTCTATGGAAATGTAATCTGTAAAGCGCTTGCCGTATAAATCTTCTCGGCTGTATCCTAAAATCTCGCACAGTGCCAGATTAGTATCGACTATTTGCCCTTTCATATCTATCAGACCAATGCCGATAGAGGAACGCTCAAAAATCGCCCGAAATTGTGCCTCACTCTGTCGTAGTGCTTCCTCTACCACGTTTCGCTCACTCGCTTCTATGGCCAGCGTCACAAAATCTGCAATTGAGCCAGCAAAACTCTCTTCTTCTAAAGTCCATTGGCGACCTTCACCTATGTGTTCGTGGCACACTACGCCTACCAAATGACCTTCTAGCCAAATTGGTGCGTCTAGTATAGATGTGATGCCCAAAACTGAAAGATAAGACTCGGATAATTCTTGGGTTCTGGGATCGTTTCTGGCATTCTCCGCAGCAATAGTACGCTCCTCTTCTAAAGCCTGGAAATAAGCAGGAAAATTTGTTTTTAAAAGAGAGTTACCAAGGGTATGCTCCTTAGTCCTGACATCATACAAATTAATGCATTCAATTTTTGAACGTTCTTCATTATATAACCATACCCCAACTCGCTCTACTAAAAGCGTCTGAGCAGCAGTTTCTGTGATTTCCCTCAACACGGCATTGAGATTACCTTGCTGAAATGTTTTGCTTCTTGCCAGTTGCACCAGCGTCTGGCTTTGTTTTCGCCGACTATTTTCTCTGATTCGTAAAGCCTCTTGGGCCTGGTTCTGCTCTGTAATATCTCTAGCTGACACCACTTGCATTAGTTGCCCTCAAGAAGAAATAATTTGGACTTGCAGTTTTACGGAAAAAGTAGAACTGTCTTTGTATAACTACAATTACTTGATATAGTTTTTCATAACCGGAAAGTATAATTTTTCTAATCAAATTTTATGATTCTGATTAATGAGTTCTAAACTAGATTTTGCTCATCACTTCTATTACTTCATACCAGTGATTTTTGCCAGGGGATAATTAGCATTTCAAGTAATTTCACTATTAAGTAATTCTACTATCAAGTAGTATAAGTAGTATAGTATTTTTAATCTGGGACTGGGTATTGGAAAGAGTTTTTCCCAATACCCAATCCTCAGTACAATTTCTTGCTTAGTGCTGAGTACCAAAACACCCTTGATTCTCCTAGAGAAAGATACCTAATGGCTCAAATTCTGCCAAAATTAAGGTGACGGCAGGTTTTGCGGAGGTGGAGCGATGACAGATAGTGATGTAAGAATTGTTTCCTTGATTCCCGGTGGAACGGAGATTTTAGCGACACTAGGGTTGGTTAATGCTATTGTGGGGCGATCGCACGAATGCGATTACCCTCCAGAAATCCTCAATCGCCCCATTTGTACCCAAGCACGTTTAAACAGTAATGCATCCAGCAGCCAAATTAACGATGAAGTGAACAAGTTATTGCAATCTGCTCTTAGTATTTATGAAATCAAAACAGATGTTTTAGAGCAATTGCAGCCTACTCATATTCTCACTCAAGACCAGTGCGATGTTTGTGCTGTTAGCTTACATGATGTTGAAAAGGCAGTTACTACACTCATTGACAGTAAACCTCAGATTATTTCTTTACAACCCAATATTCTCCAGGATGTTTGGGCTGACATTGAGCGAGTCGGCAATACCTTTAGCGTAGACTCGGTAAAAGTCTTAGAAAATTTACAAGCTCGCGTCAAAATCTGTCAGCAAAAAATCCAAGGACTTTCTTTAGATGAACTGCCTACCGTCGCCTGTATCGAGTGGACTGATCCTTTGATGGTCGCCGCTAATTGGATTCCTGAATTAGTTAACTTAGCAGGAGGACAGTCTCTATTTTGCGCTACAGGTCAGCCTTCTCCGATCCTGCCGTGGGAAACACTAGTAACAACTAATCCCGATATAATTGTTTTTATGCCTTGTGGCTTTGATTTAAACCGCACTCGCAAAGAAGCCAATTTATTAACTCAACGTCCAGAGTGGGAAAAACTACACGCTACCAAGGCTGGTAGAGTCTACATTACTGATGGCAATTCTTACTTCAATCGTCCAGGGCCGCGACTGGTAGATTCTCTAGAAATTTTGGCAGAAATTTTGCATCCAGAAATTTTTCAATACGGCTATAAAGGAACTGCTTGGGAAGTTTTGTAAAGAAGAATTCAGAACTCAGGAGTCAGAATTCAGTATTAAAAATAAGAATTCAGAACTCAGGAGCGCAGCCGGAGACGCTCCGCCTCCGGTCAGTACTCGGTATTAATTCGAGTCATTAGATAATTCTAATCCTCCACGAAGAGTAATTCTGATTCCTGGATTCTGAATTCTGAATTCTTCTCTAAGGTGTTTGTTCAGAATCTGCTGATGGTTCATTGTTAAATAACAGCAGGCGTGCCGCAAGTATGGCAAATCCTACAGCCGCGATCGCTTTTAAAACGCGTGTAGGTAGTAATTCGGCTACTGCACCCCCTGCTAACGATCCTAATAGGCTTGTCAACAGCAATGCGCCTGCTGCACCAAAAAATACTGCACGTGGAGAATTAGAACGTCCTGAAAGTGCGATCGCCGCTAGCTGACTTTTGTCACCCAATTCTGATAAAAAAACTGTAATAAAGCTAAGTCCTAATAAATGCCAATCCATATTATTTATGGGGGAGTGAGAGAGATTAATGACTAATGACTAATGACTAGTAAATACATCCCAAAACAGCATTATAGAAATTACTAACAACATCACCCCGGCTGATTTTTCTACAGTTTTCGGGCTGAGTCGATTGGCTATCCAACTACCTAAAAGTACGCCTAATAGGCTGGTAGTTATTAGCGCCGCCGCAGATCCGATAAATACCACCCACGGCGAATGAGATTGTGCGCTCATTAACAGAGTGGATAGCTGAGTCTTATCTCCAATTTCTGCTAGGAAAATGGTTACAAAAGTCGTACCAAAAACTACCAACACTGATTGCTGCTTTTGAGGACTATCGGCAATTACAGGCTGAACTGACAGAGCGATCGCAGGAGTTAAGTTTAAATCATTGCTATCTTCCAGTTCTAGCTCAACCTCAGTCTGAGATATGCCAGAAATCTCCAAAGGTACAGAGTCAAGTTTCATTAGGCAGTAGTTTTGGTTGCTAGGGTCTTTTCATATTTCTATCATTTTCTCATATTTTTGTCATAAATTGCAACTACATACAAAAAAGGAGGGTGGAAGTGTCAAAGGCCAACAGCTTTGTCGAAGCGTAGTATTTCTAAACTGCGATCGCCGTATACTCCTTCTATTTGCTGGCGACAGCAGTCAATAGCAAAATCGTTGACTTCTTCTGGCTCAACCCCATACATATCTTGAAACACTTCTGTTTCCACGCGACAGAAGCGAGGACGATTGGCGTAGATGCGACATTCTCGCGTGGTGTGGTCGAAATTAACGCACCATCCCTCTTCGCCTACCATGCTGAGGTAGAGTTCTAGTTCTGGTGGTGAGAGATAGTCTTCCAAATCTGGACGCTCTGCTGGATCGAGATTACAGCAGGCTCCACATTGCTTTATACATTGCCAAGTTGACATTTTGGATTTTGGATTTTGGATTCGGGATTCGGGATTCGGGATTGGGGATTGGGAATCAATACGGTTCGGTTAAGATTTTTTGATGAAAATTCGAGATCGCAAAGACGCGATAAATTGCCATCAAAACGAAAGACTGATTATTGTAGAGACGGCGATTCATCGCGTCTCTTGCCTTAACCGAACTAGTCCCCCATTCCTCAGTCCCCAATCCCCCTATTTTACGTTTTTATATCTTTTCTTATAATTTTGTTAAGTAAATTAAATCTAACAACCCATAGCCAGATATGATCGATTGCGGGTTTTGTAATTAAGTTATTGAATTTTTTAAGGCAATTGAAAGGAGAAAAGAAAAATGTTTGATGCTGTGTCTGACTTGTTTAACGCTTTTACCAGTATCAATTGGGAAGTTATCTTCCAATTGCTGTCCGTGGCGCTAATTGTGATTGCTGGCCCAGCAGTGATCTTTGTGCTGGCATTTCGCAACGGCAACCTATAAGAGTGCTGAGTAGTGAGTGCTGAGTGCTGAGTAGAAGAAAATTTTGGAATTTAAACACTGATAACTCATGAATCAGCACTCAATACTGATAACGCCTGAAGGGCAGCTTGGATAATATTGTCATACTGTGGTTGAGAAATATCAACTTCTTTGGCGTTTTGCCGATTAATCCCTAGCAAACCAATTATATGTCCTGGCTGCATAGCCAAAACTTTACCTTCAGAATTTTTAATTCTTAATTCTGCTTCAATACCGTTTTTATAGAAACCACAAGTATATTGTCGCTGGTTATATTCAAAGTTGGTGCTTGACTGAATAGGTGGCGAAGCAAAAAATTGTTGAAGCTGAATTGGCAACCTGACACCGATTAACTCTAGTTCAATGGTGGTGTTGCCGTTAAAGTAATTTTCTCGCAGTTTGTAAGCAACATCTACTCGCGATGGTAAGCGGAAATAGTCGCCCCAACGCCAAGCGATCGCTTTAATTTTATACTCCTGATTATCAATAGTTTGGGCAATTGTCAGTTTGATGTGACCCTTACCAACAATTTTTTGCTCAACTACTTGGACATTAGGTGTCCAGAAAACTGGATCGGGGTTGTCCATACCGCAGGGGTGCAGAGCATTAAGCTGTTGATAAAGCTGCTGATTAATGTGATTGAGGTTGACTTCGGCATCAATTTTGAGCAGGGGCTTGAGATGCTGGGGTTCAAGACACTGGTTAGCAAACTCAATCAAACGCGATCGCAGCATCTGTAAATTTTCTGCTGGTAGAGAGAATCCCCCGGCTGCTTTGTGTCCGCCAAATTTGCCTAGTAAATCATGACAATATTCCAAAGCTTCAAATACATGGAACTCTGGAATTGAGCGTGCTGAACCGCGTATATGTCCCTCATCTTCATAAGTACCGATGAACACGGGAACACCATAGCGTTCCACCAAGCGGGAGGCGACAATCCCAATAACGCCGTGATGCCAATTAGGTTGAACAACAATTAATACACGGTCTTGCTGTAGAGATGCAACAAATTCTCTCTCTACATAAGCGATCGCTTCTTGTTCAATTTGCTGACACATCTCCTGGCGAGAAGCATTGACTTGTTCGCACTGCATTGCTCTTTCCAGCGCCACCCCCATATCATCTGTAGTCAGCAATTCAATCACAGTCTGGGGATTACCAATCCGACCAATAGCATTAATTCGCGGCCCCAAGCGAAACCCGATATCTTCAGGCTTTAGCGATTTTGGATTTTGGATACTTCGACTTCGCTCAGTACAAGTTTTGGATTTTGGACTTGTACTGAGCGAAGCCGAAGTATTAGAAATTTTCTCCTCTGCTCCTCTGCTCCCCTGCTCCCCTGCTCCCTCATCTCCCCTCGCCTGTACTCCACCTACCTGAATCAACGCCTGTATACCAGGTAAGTTGGATTTGGGTAAATGCTGTAAACCACGTTTCACCCAGCGACGATTCACGCCAGTTAAGGGGGCTAAATCTGCGATCGTTCCCAGTGTAAATAGTGCTAACATCGGCTGGATCAACCCCTTAGTCGCCCCTAGCTGTTGTGCTAGAGACACTGCCAAAATGTAGGCGACACCAACACCAGCAACACCCCGATAAGGTGAGGATTCGGCTATTAGTTTAGGGTTCAGAATAGCATTAGCTGGTGGTAATTTTTGGGGGATATCATGGTGATCGGTGATAATTACTGCAAGACCAAGTTCTCTAGCTCTAGCAACTGGTTCAAACGCAGAGATACCATTATCGACAGTCAGAATTAGCCCCACACCTTCGCTGTGAAATTCTTCAACTATACGTTTATTAATACCGTAGCCTTCATGCATCCGGCTGGGGATAGCATAATCTACTTGTGCGCCTAAAGTACGGAGACTACGCAAAAGTAGAGCTGTGCTGGTCATCCCATCAGCATCGTAATCACCACAAATCGCAATTTTTGTTTGAGAAGCGATCGCATTTTCCAACAACTCCAAACTAATCGCTAAATCTGGGAAATCTTCTAACGGCGATGGCAAAACTAAAGACTCTGGCTCTAAAAATGCTTGTACCTGTTCTGGTGTTTCCATACCCCGATTAATCAACAGCTGGCTGATAATCGGTGAAAGATTTGTCAAAGCTGCCAGATTTTGGGCAATTTCTGGTTTTTGCGGATAAATTTGCCAGCGCTGATCGGGTAAGCGTCGGCGAGGCTTTGAAAGTTCAGATACAGGTCGGTCTAGCACAATAAAAGTTAGGAGTTAGGAGTAGAGACGCGATCAATCGCGTCTGTACAAGAGTTATGAGTGTTGAATTGAAAGTTGTTTCTTAACTCATAACTAATAACATTATTTGCTACCTATAACACGTTTACTCTACCATCATCCATAATATATAACGAGCGATCGCCTGGAGAGCGCCAAGTCGGACGGAGTTCTAGCCGCAACGTGCCAAAGTTAGGTTTGGAGACTATGGCTTGTAGTGATAAACCCTTTTCGCTCCAAAATATCAGAGATGTATTTGGCTCAGTACCCTCTATTTGTTCTAGATTTAATTTCTGCCCTGGACTCAAGGATATTGCATCAGTCCCGGAGGGTTTTTGAATTTTGATTAGGTTGGGTGTACTATTTATAACTTCAACCCGGATGGATTGCCCAGGTGTAAACTGAATTGGGTGCGACCCACACTTAGAGGCACAAGTTCGAGCTAAGGTAGCACTGGGATTATTGATTGATGCAACTAGAACGGTAGCTGCAACTAAAACAAATGATAGAGGCTTAAACATAATACACAGTATAACTACTTGAATTAAATACTACTTTGTTTAGTAACTTCAAGCCTCAGTGTATTTTCCAGAATTACTTTGCTAATTCCCAGTTATTAAATTACTAATTATTTTTTATAAACATCTCCTCTCGCACCAATGCCGTAAATTTCGATGTCTTTGGAATCAATATTGACAATTAGGATTAAATCGGAAAACAAACAAAGCGGAGTACCCTTAATGACAATGAATAATTCAATGGATAGCAAAGCTTTTAAAGTATTTAAGTAAGCAGACGCAATTAAATATAAGATGTCATTGCGTTCGCCCTTGGCGTTCCCGTAGGGTACGGAACGAAGTGAAGCAATCTCAGTCTTTGCGATTGCTTCACTTCGTACCCAACTCTTGGAGAGGCTGCGCCAACGGGTTCTCCAAAGGAGTACGCAATGACGAACTATCTTATATTTATTTAGATCCACCTACTTATTGAGAAGTTTTTAGTGCCAAATTTATGGTCAGGAGCAGTGGTAGTCATGGATAATTTATCCGCACTCCCCTGCTCCCCTGCCCCCACTCCTTAACCCTTTTTCATGACAATCCCAACTCTTCTGGAAAACCGAGCATGATGTTTAGGTTTTGGACTGCGGCTCCTGATGCGCCTTTACCCAGATTGTCAAGACGAGCAACTAGCAACGCTTCTTTAGTAGTGTCATTGGCGAATACAAAAACCTGAACAATATTGGTATTATTCAGTGCGATCGCATCCAGAAATGTTCCGTCTCTCAGCAGTGTAGAATCTTGGAATGGAGCAACCTGCACGAACTTTTCACTTTGGTAATAGTCAGCGATCGCTTCATAGATAACTTTACCTGATGGTGGATTATCCAAAGTTCCCAGTGGTAAAGGTATCTGTACTAACATCCCCTGCTCAAAATCTCCCACGGCTGGTACGAACAGTGGCGGTGATGCTAACCCCGAATACTGATGCATTTCTTTGACGTGCTTATGCCCAAACTGCAAACCGTAGATGCCATAAGGGTAGAGTGATTCTGCCCCGGCTTGCTGTTCGTGGAAGGTATGATACTGTTTAATGAGATTCTTGCCGCCACCAGAGTAACCTGACACTGCATTAACGGTGATGGGAAAGTTACTGTTCAGGAGTCCTTTGGCAATCAACGGACGAATACAAGCTAAAAATCCTGTGGGATAACAGCCCGGATTGCTGACAAACTGGGCGCTGGCGATTTTCTCTCGCTGTCCTGGATTTAGTTCGGGGAAGCCATATACCCAGTCTTTAGCTGTGCGATGGGCAGTACTAGCATCAAGGATCTTAACCCTAGTATTACTGACTAAGCTAACAGCTTCGCGGGCTGCATCATCAGGCAGGCAGAGAATAATAACATCAACAGCATTGATTAGTTTGGTTCGCTCATTTGCATCTTTACGTTTAGATGCTTCAATGCTAACTAACTCGATATCATCCCGTTGGTTCAGGCGTGAGTAAATTTGTAAGCCTGTGGTTCCTGATTCTCCATCAATGAAAATCTTCGGTTTAGTGGTCATGTGCTTCTTATTATATGAGAGTGATATTTTGACAAAGTAAGAGTTATTTTAACGATCGATTTTTAAATGAAATTAACCTGCTTTCACCATCCACACCAAAAAGCTCAGAATTGGTTCAATAGGAGGAAGAGAATAATCCATTAAATCAATTGTGACTGTTTGTCCCTCTAGTTTCAGAAATCGCCATTGGGTTCCACTGCTTACAGTACCGTAAACTGCTGTTAAGGTTTGTTCTCTTGCTTGGTTGAATCGCTGTGCAGCTACCATTTCTGCAATGCATTATCCCAACCCAGATTTTAAATCTGATTTTTTTGCTTCAACAATGACAATTGCAGGTGCTTCCACCGTTAATTGTTCAGGTGAACGGCAAAGTAGGAAGTCACATACATCGTTGAGTCCAATACTCGCATCAACGTTAAACTCTTCCCCTGAAAACACGCTAATTGTGGAATTGAAGATGCGTCGCACTTCTAACAAGATAGGATTAATTATTGCCTCTGAACGAGCTTTTTCTGTATCTACTGCGATCGCCCACGGTAAATCTTCTAAAATACCTTGCAGTCTGAAGCTTGGAGTAATAGGTTCAATCGAGTCTGGGAAAAAGCGGACTCCTTCGACAGTACTCAGATGAAAATCTTGTTTCACTCGGTCAATGGTGAATTGACTGTAGGGCATGATAAATCAATACTCCATCAATTTGCTTGATTGTAATAGTGTTTGTTGCTTCGACTTCCCCCTTTCAGGATATGAATTTTCGCTTTAACTCGTTTTTGGATCGGTTACTCCTCCCAAGCTAGAGTACGTTTCACTGCTTTTTGCCAAGTACCAAATTTGGACAAGGGGAAATCACTCTTCGGCTCAAACACGCGCTCAATTTGCCGTTGTTCCACCAATGATTCATAGCTCTCCCAAAATCCTACAGCTAAACCTGCCGCAAATGCTGCACCCTGAACGGTTGTATCGCGCATTATCGGACGTTCAACTGGAATACCTAAAACATCAGCTTGAAACTGCATCAAAAAATTATTCTCGCAAGCACCACCATCTACGGTTAATCGCCCAACTGGAGTACTGCTAGATGCGTTAATTGCTTGCACCACCTCCAGAACTTGATAAGCGATCGCTTCCAACACAGCGCGAACGAGATGCTCTGGTTGTACACTGGCGGTAATGCCGAAAAAGGCTCCCCTGGCGCTCATATCCCAGTAGGGTGCGCCTAATCCACTAAATGCTGGCACAAAGTAGACTCCGCCATTATCTTTTACCTGATTGGCCATCCCTTCAGTTTCAGCAGCAGTTTTAATCAACTTCAGGCGATCGCGCAACCATTGAATACAAGCTCCACTAGTAAACATACTACCTTCAAGGGCATAGCCGACATCTAAGGTATCGCTGGTATTTGCTTGTGTCCATGCCACTGTCGAAATGAGTTGATGGTGCGAGCGTACAATTTTATCGCCTGTGTGAGCAACTAAAAAGCTACCAGTCCCGTAAGTACATTTCATCAAACCGGGGCGATCGCAGCCATGACCAAATAGAGCTGCTTGCTGATCTCCCAAGATGGCAGTAATGGGAATTTCAGCACCCAACAAAGTCGCATCAGTAACTCCAAATACTCCTAAACTCGGCTGAATCTGGGGCAAAATATGAGCCGGAATTTGAAACAGATCCAGTAAAGTCTCATCCCATTCACAGGTTTTGAGATTCATCAACATTGTACGGCTGGCGTTGCTGTGGTCAGTAGCGTGGACTTTTCCACCTGTGAGATTCCACAGTACCCAGCTATCAATAGTACCTGCCAAGACATTATTCAGGTCAACATCTGTAACATTGTCTAATAGCCATCGGAGTTTAGTGGCTGAAAAGTAAGCATCAATGATTAATCCGGTGCGATCGTAAATTTCATCAGCATAGCCTTGTTCTTGTAACTGGTGGCAAAGGGGAGCAGTGCGGCGATCTTGCCAGACGATCGCTCTATGGATTGGTTTACCAGTAGTTTTGTCCCAAATCAAACAGGTTTCGCGCTGTACAGTTAGTCCCAAAGCTGCGATCGCTGATGGTGCAATCTGGGCATTTGCAATTGCGGTTTGCATCACCCAACAGGTATCTTGCCAGATTTGTTGAGGGTCATGTTCTAACCATCCTGGCTGAGGATAATACTGAGTTAATTCTTTATATGCTTGCCCAACAATCTTGCCGTCTGCGTTAAATACAAAGGCGCGGTTGCCTGTCGTACCTAAATCCAGTGCTAAAATGTAGCCCAATGATGGAGTTTTTTTTCCAAATGTATGCATAGCCGCTTTTAATGTTGCGTAGGCGTAGCCCAATCTAGACATCGCGATTTTAGCAATACGCCCTCAATCACATATACATTATTTTGGGTACATTTTGAATTCCCTATTTGCATAGCGTTACGTGTCTGTAAGTTTAAAAACGCTACATTTTTACGTAAAGTTTTACTTAGTACAATGAGTATTGATGTTCGCCTCAAATCCCAGACCGTCACAACGTTGCTTTTAATTATGTGTAATTATATCAGCACAATAAATCATTATCAAAATGCTGCGATCGCAGGAATATTACACACAAATTAATACAAGTTTTAGTATTAAATTTATGTGGCAATATACAAAGTGTCACTTTATTCAAGTCTGATTATGATACTCATGTCTTATAGTTTGCATATAAAAATTAATAGTAAAACCAATACAGTTTGGTTAAGGTTTTTTGATGAAAATTCTAGATCGCAATTATTGTAGAGACGGCGATTCATCGCGTCTCTTGCCTTAACCAACAGTATTAATAGTAAATCTCGTTAATATAGATTTTATTACAAGTAATCATCCTAACTTGATATAAAAACTATGGATTTCAAAATAGATGTGGTCTAAAAGTTAAAACCATCCCATGCTAAAAGCTAACCAAAATCAAAATGCACTACTAGCTCTGTTGTTACTTGTGCCAGTTCCGAGCATTGGTATTACAACTCAACTATATATACTCCCTGGCTTTCAAGGACATTTAGTAGCTTTATTAGCTAAAATCTGGTTGTTGGTACTACCGATTATTTGGTTATTATTTGTCGATAAAGAGAATTTAAAAGTTGAATATCCTAAAAGACGCGATTTATTGGCTGGAGTCGGATTAGGGCTATTGATGCTAGGCATCATCTTGATTGTTTATTGGCTGCTGGGAGCAAAATGGATAGATGTTGAATATGTTCGCGATCGAGCAACACAAGTTGGATTGAACAGTTTTGTGATTTACTTAGTAGGTTCAGTGTACTGGATATTTATTAACTCTTTACTTGAGGAATTTGTCTGGCGTTGGTTTGTCTATCGTAAATGTGAAATTTTGGTATCAAGTCCTTTAGCTGTAGTACTATCTGCACTGTTTTTTACGATTCATCACGTTGTTGGTTTGGCAGCTTACTTCGACTGGCGTGCAACAACGTTATGCTCATTGGGGGTGTTTATAGCAGGGGCGATTTGGTCATGGTGCTACTTAAATTATTCCTCAATTTGGCCTGGATACATCAGCCATGTTTTTGCAGATATAGCAATTTTCCTGATTGGCTGGCAACTTATCTTTGCTTAAGAAAAATATAATCAATCTACAGCGAACTAATTAATCAACATCTCTCAATATAATATGTTTTTTGAAATCGAAACTGATTATACCTTCTTCTTGTAATTTACCCATCAATCGTGTAATTGTTACCCTGGTGGTGCAGCAGGCGCTAGCAAAATCTTCGTGAGTAAAGCGAACACTTAAACGAGTTCCCTCTGGTACAGTTTCACCCACTTCTCGTTTCAAAAGTTGTAATAGATGGTGCAAGCGTTCTTGTACCCGTCGTCTTCCACAAATGACTAAAAAAGATTCTGTTTGCTGTAACCGCTGATTAATTTTTGGTAAAAGCGTATGGCTTAGTGTTGGAGAAGCTGCTATCTCTGCCGCGTAAATTGACACCAACTCAACATCAGCAAGAGCTGTTGCTTGGTAAATGTTTAAAGATGTCAAACTAGAACCAAAAACCATTCCTGTGGTTGCCAATCCTATCAGCACTTCTTCACCCGTTTCACAGTAGGTAGTGAGTTTGACTAAACCCTGAGAAACATACCAAATTATTAAGGGGTTGAGGAGAATAGTTTCTCCTTTAGTATATTTATGTATGGGGCGTAGTTTACCGCCGTAGGCATCGCTAAAGATGTTATCGTCGTTCTTGACTATTGTTGATTCTAAATGCTGACGCTCGGTAATATTACGCAGCATCCAGCGCAAAGAGATTGCCTCACCTTGGTGATTGCGGATAACTCCCACTGTCAAAGCCGCATCAAAGAACTCACCATAACGTTGCTGCAAACGTACCAATAACTCTCTAACTCTGTCTGATTGCGATAGCTGCATCAGTTCGTTGCGAATTTGCTGACGTTCTTCTAGAAGGACAAAGTTAACTATTGATTTGCCCACTAAAAAATGCTTGGAAACATTCAACAACTTAGCTGCGGTGAGGTTAGCTTCTTGGATGATTCCTTCTGTATTAGTCACTAAATAGCCGTCTGGCGCTAACTCGAATAAATCTTGGTAGTGTTGGCGTTCTGCTTCTAGCCAATTTCGTGTTTTTACTAGTTCCTCATTTTGCTGATAAAGATCCTCCGCCGCTAATTGTACTACCTTTGAGGTGTTATAGAGTTCCTTGAAAGCTTGCGGCAGCAGATCCGGGGAAATCCAAGGTAGTACACTAGCAGTTTCGTATAAATCTGCTAAACGCTTGTGCAATACTTCTGCGCGTTGGATAAATTTTTCTATGTTCACCTTAAATCCGGGCTACTTGCTTGCAGAGGTTGAGCAAAAAAATCTACTAGGTAAATCCTTAAAAAAATTGCATCATTTATAATTTTATTGAGTAATAAATTTAACTGGTTGTAAACTGCAATTTTTATCCAATTGAACTTATAAAACTACATTTATTTGAGGTTTTCGACAACTTATATTCCACAGTCGCTACAGATGGGCTAGTTTTTAAATGACACGTTTAGCATTCAACCTAGATTCTCAAAGTAAATTGAATCTAGCAAATTATAAAGCGTCCATTGATAACTTTCGCCACCCAGATGTTTTTTTACAAGAGATTTTACGGTGTTTTGCTAAGTATTACTTCTACCTTTGGTGGGAAAACGCTGTAAACTCAGCTAAATACGAGTGCCAAATCTCCTGTTCTAAGATTATGCTAATTTTTGACTAAACTGATAAGCCAGTCAAAATGATGACTAACAAAGAAATTAGATAAGATATCACAGTTGGAAAACCCTGCATTTCAACCTTAATTTCTGGTTATCATTGTTTAATCCGTTTTGTCATTCCCCCAATGAATGATTTAGTCCAAATGATAATTGTTTCCATTGTTACTAAGAATAACTGATAAGACTTTCCCAAACTTCCATCACAAGAATTAAGCAACTACTACTAAAGGCATAGAATCTAAGTTAAGTTTGTTTGTGATTCTGAATACATTGCCTATTCATAAAATTCACAACTTCTTAAAAAAGTTCGGAATCTGAGCCTTTCAATTTTCAAATTCATTATGGGACTATCTGGCATAGGTAAGAGTAAAACGTAAGAATTCAGGAGTTATATTATGTCCGCTTGATTACTTATTAAACCCGAATCACCCCACCCCCAACCCCTCCCCGCCTGCGGGGAGGGGAGACAAAGCACAGCTTTGGCGAGGTGGGGTTCTTTAATTATGGGTAATTTGGCGGATATGATATCAGAACTCAGGATTCAGAATAGTTAAAGAATCAGCAGAGCATTTGATGAATAAATATACCAATCATTCTAGATTCCTGATAAATTCTGACTCCTGACTCCTAGGTGCTGAATTCTTACAGTAAAACTATCTAGAACAAGCAATAGTCGAACTCGTATATCTAGAATTGCCAAGATAGATATGAATAAGTTAAAAATATTTGTATACAAAAGCACGTATTAACTTAATAATTATCCGCCTCTTTAGTTAGAGGATAAATGAAGTAGTAAGCTGGTGTAATTTAACAATGCGTAACAGCTAATCAACGCGCAAGTTATGAGGAGTGATGGGTGAGGTGTCAATGCTATAAAATCTCATCACTCCTTTTTACTTACATCAGTTTATGAGCTACTAACGAATGCCATCATTATCAATGGCGCTGTAGCTATCGCTGGGGAAAAGCCCCAACCAAGGGTCAGAACTAGGAGTTAAAAATAGTTGTCCGTATACTTGTTCATTGAGCGCTTCCACACTCCTTGTTTGCTTACCCTGCATAAACCATTGATGAATTTGGCTGTGCAGCATATATTCATTTCTGACTGTATCTAAAGCCATTGTGGCTTCAAAATTTTTCACTATTATCGGCAAATTATCTTCTTGAGTGTTGGTAGACGGAGACTTTTTAGCTTTGATTAAAGAAATGCTGTTTCCATCTAGCTTGACATCGGCGGCATAGAGTTGAGCGATTTTGTTCCAAACTTTCTCGTCAGTAATTTCAGCTAAGGCGTTTTGATTTCGTTCAGCACCAGACTGGAGAGCAGTTAGCATTGGCGTTTCAACTCTCATTTTAGAAACAGCTAGAGAGCTTGCTATTTCTGCTGTCGGTGGTTGACTGGGATTGCTGGGAATTTCTACCAACTTAGGGGGAGACTGGATACCCAGGCGAGATAAATCTGCAACCCATTGGGCTTGGATAGAATTTAAGCGATCGCTGTGGTATTTTCTTAAATAAGACTCGCGATCGCTTGGTGTAAGTTTACTGTAATTTTTTACTGCTAATTCAGCCTGCTGTAGCTGTCGCAAAAATGCTTTGGGACTATATAATCCTGGAATAGCATCGATTGGACGACCCGATGCATCCAATATATAGTGAATGCTATTGCCTGTAATCGTTCGCTCCAACTTGCGTCCGTCGCCAAAATCAATAGTTACTTTGGGTACAGGGCGCACTGATTGCCAATGCAAAATAAAGCGGTCTTGAAGCAGTTTAGAAATTTCAACATTCGGATACAGCGCTACCCTGAAGAATCTACTATTAGCACAACTCAAATCTTGATCCAGCCTGCCCAATAACCGCAGAGATAGAATGGGTTTACCACTGGTTCTAGCAGCAGCTTTGGCTTGTTCTATATCAGTGTACCAATACAAACGAGAGGCGTAACAGTCCCGTTGTTGACAAAGCTCGTCTAAAGCTACCCGAAGTGCAGGGGAAGGTAGAACTGCTCCTGAAGAAGCGGTATTTAACGTATTAGCATGGGATTTAAGAAATACTTCTAACCCTTTTGGGCCCTGTTTCCGAAGTACAGAAACTTCTTGAGATAGCTTGGAGGTTTCAGCTACAGGAGTTTGAGCATCAGCTATCTGCAAAAAACCGAAGCCGACTAGGATGAGTGCGAAAGGATATTTGCAGGTTCTAAATTTCATATATTTTCAGATATTTTCAAGAAAAATAGGGGGTGTGATACCAATTCAAAATTCAAAACTTGTACTGAGCTTGTCGTTGGCGTAGCCTCTCCACCAGGAGAAGTATTCAAAATTCAAAATTAAGAAAGTAAAACGTAGCATAGGTTTGGGCGTTTGCATCTGTATCATATTTTTTGTGAAATGGCGTGAGTGGGGAGCATCCGGTTTTGGCAACAACGAACAGAAAGAATTTGGTTGATACTCTTAACATTCCACTGTAAGCCAGAAATTTTAATCCTAGCGTTTACAGCAGTTTTGATTATTTGAACCTTCTCGAATGGAGGCAATACATTTTGACCTCTCTCCAAACCTCTCTCCTTTTAGGAGAGAGGCTTTGATGCTCACTCCCCAACGCTAGCAGGGAAAGGGCTGGGGGTTATTTGCACAATTGAGAACCGCTATATAAGATGCTGTGGGTAACTTGCTTACCCGTAGAGATAGTTTCTTAATCTTCCTGATTAGGTTGAGTTAAAGAGATATTTCCTAAGTAATTGACTAAATCGCTTTGATTGGAGAAATCCAATAGCGCCTCGGCTAAATCTTCTAGTTGAGTAATGGGTAATGTACGAATCTGCTGTTCTATCTCTGGTTCAATTGCGCTAACCCGACGTGTTAAAAGACGCAAAATCAGTTGTAGCGCCTCCTGTTTCTTTCCTCGTTCTTCTCCCTTTTGCAGAATGTCTTGGTAAATTACAGATTCTTGCATAATTTCCTCTCTGAAAAGCTGTGTAATCAAACTTTTATCAAACCGCAAACCAGCTAAAACCTGTACACAAGCTGATATATTTTGTCGCTCGTCTGTTTCTTCAATCATATCGACATTAACAGCGACTTGAGTTAACAAGTCGGCGGGTGAGTCGGTTCTGGCTAATGTCGCCAGTGGTAAGAGTGCAGGGTTAGCTAGCAGTGGTGTGGGATCTTCTTCCCATAAACGAATTACTCGATACTCATGTCTGGTTTTTTTATCTACATACTGAGTATTAAAAACAATTTCTGAGGAGGTGGGTTGTAAAAAAATCAATACCTGCTCAATATCACACCAGTATTCTCGCTTTAATCTGGTGTAGTAATCCAGCATCCGAAAATCAAGCGGGGTTTTAGATTTTGGTGTCGTTTGAAACTCTAAATGTAAGATTTGGTTGGCGATTTGCAGGAATGTCACCGAATCAGCACGAATCGGTTCGAGGTTGAGTTCGGTTTTGAGTACTTGGATATCTGAGGTGTCAGATGCAAGTAACCATCTGGCAAAGTCACCAGGGTATTTTTCGGCAAGGTATTTGCAAGTGTTATCGTAACTCAAGGGCTTATATTTGATTTGGACGGGTTAAAACTAAATATATGAACCAATTATGGAAGTGATTGTGAGATGTTTTTATCTAATTAGTTGATTGTTGATATTTAACCTACAGCATAATCTGTAAATTGGCGCTTAAATGGCGAATGAAAGCCGATGACAATATCCTGCTTGGGGATACCTAGATTTGCTAAATCTTCTCCTACTTCATTTTCTGTCCCATTGTGTTGCAGCCAAACTTTACCATCTTTGATGTCTAAATGTATAAAACAACCATAGACACGACGTTGGTTTTTCCAGCCGACATTTACAAGTTGATAGTGGTGGCGTTCTGTGTCAAAAATTAATTGAGTTTCAATTTCTGAGTCTTGGCTAGAAATCGCAGCATATTCTTCGAGAAGTTGCTGAATTATTTCTTGATATTTTTTTAGTTTATCCATTCGACAATCACCTCGGCTACAGGCTGATAAGTAATCAATTTAAGCTGATATGTAATGATATCGGACTCTTTCACAAGGGCGTAGGCGTAGCCCATCGTAGCTATCGCCACTATAAAGTTTAGATGGATTAAATGTACGTTGGGTTGAGGCTTTGCAAAACCCAACAACACGATCCATGTTGGGTTTCTTTACATCAACCCAACTTACATTTAATGCACAAATTTAGGCTTGACACGGCACTAGATTTATGCAAAAAGTGGATTATTGCAGCACAGGAGTTGTGCCGTTACCGTTAGTTGACGCATTCGCAATTGCAGCTTGAGCCGGTTGAGTGGAAAGAACCGCTACAACTGGAGCAACTTTTGAAATAGATTTTTTATTTCTTTTTCCATTAGAGCCGCCAGCTTTGGAATACTGTATGCTGTTTCTGCCGTAGATAGTTGCAACTCCACTTAGCATTCGTTCAGACATTTCGGAGAGGGCTTTATCCATCTGGATTATTGTTTTACGCGATTCTTCAAGATTGGACACAAGCGTGTTATGAGCTTCTAACGTCGCACGAGTAGTATTAATGAGGTAGTTGTAGGCTTCAATGTTTAATCCATGTCCTAAATCCAGATTTTCATCAACGGATTTAAGCAAGGCGAGACGAAGTTGGGCTTTGTCAACAGCAGCAGAACTACGAGTTCTTAAAGACATGAGATATCCTTTTTTTTAAGAATTCCTTTTTCAACATAGTGGAGTATCCTTTTGCCTGAAATGGGTAATTTTGGGGATTTATTTCATTAAAACTTCAACGAAATAATTACGAGTTTATCTGTATTTTTACTCATTTTTCATATCTATTTGTTGTTTGAGAATAAGTGCAATTAGCAAATGCGATCGCTAAATCAACAAATGCGAACGCCGAATCAGCAAATGCGAACTCCAAATCAGCAAATGCGATCGCTAAATCAACAAATGCGAACGCCGAATCAGCAAATGCGATCGCTAAATCAACAAATGCGATCGCTAAATCAACAAATGCGAACTCCAAATCAACAAATGCGAACTCCAAATCAACAAATGCGAACTCCAAATCAGCAAATGCGAACTCCAAATCAACAAATGCGAACGCCGAATCAGCAAATGCGAACTCCGAATCAACAAATGCGATCGCCAAAATAATATTAGAAAGGGGAAAGTAGAACATCGAAATTCCTCCCCTTTATAAGCTACGGTGTACACACAAGTTGAATTACCCCCCTTAATCCCCCCTTGTAAAGGGGGGAAACAAGAGAATCTATCTAGTTCCCTCCCCTTTATAAGGGGAGGGTTAGGGTGGGGTAACTTCCCTCAACCTACAAATAACTTCCCTAATCTTATCCACCACACCATCAATATCTTGACAAACCTCTTGATTCGTAAATCTCAAAAACCTCGTACCTTTTGATTCTAAAAATGCTTGGCGATCGCGGTCATATTCTGGAACTCCATCTTGATAGTGACTATCACCATCAATTTCTATAGCA
This sequence comes from Nostoc sp., assembly GCF_036918015.1. GTDB lineage: Bacteria > Cyanobacteriota > Cyanobacteriia > Cyanobacteriales > Nostocaceae > Nostoc. The sequence goes on along the minus strand of NZ_JBALEO010000072.1, from coordinate 1,467 downwards.
AGTCTCAACTCCGAAGAATAAAAATCCACTACAAATCTGTCAATACTATATTGTCTACGAAATTTACAGCTTTCAATTTGTTGATTTCTAAGTTTTGCCCAAACTATTTTTTCAGATGGGGGCATATTGTTTCTGAGAGTTTGCCGTTTATGCCTTTCTGAGGTTTGGTTATACAGTTTTGTCATCAACTTTTTCATATTCCTGGACTGTGCTTATTATTCCCAGGATTACCCTCCTTAATCCCCCCTTGTAAAGGGGGGAAAATGGAAAATCTATCTAGTTCCCTCCCCTTTACAAGGGGAGGGTTAGGGTGGGGTAATTCAATAACTTGCGCGTACACCGTAGCCTTTTTAAGGAGGATCTAAAACTTTTCATCCCCTAATTTTTCGGAAATTGAGGATAATATTGAAGCTTCATCAAGATGCGTCTAACTCACACCTGCTCATGAACGAACAGCGCCTACAAGCTTATAATCAGCTAATTCAAACCCTGCTAGATTGCCCTAGCGGGGAAGAACCAGAGATATTAGCAGCGAATACAGAATTGCTAGATGCTGACTTTGTGCAGGTTGTTGTAGCAGCAGCAGAGCATTTTGCCCAGCAGGGAGAGGAAAATACTGCCGAGTGGTTGAGAAACTTAGCAACATCTCTCACTACCCAAGAAACTACCCCCATCACCCAAGAAGATATAGAGACTTACGGGCAATTTTTACAAAAAATACTGCAAGCAACAGCAGACAGCAACGGCGATGCTCAAGTAATTTACCCATTGCTAGCTACAAATACCGATAAACTCAATGATATTTTTGCAGAATTATTGCGCCGTTGGTCAACAAATACCCTAGCAGAAGCGGAACCAGATAGAGCAGAATCCATTGCTTATGTGATGGTTATATTGAGTAATCTGATTAGCGATTTTCCTTTAGGTAGCAAAGCCAACAACATGGAAATTGCGATCGCTGGCTACGAAATTGCCCTAACTGTATATACCCGCAGCGCCTTTCCTGTTGATTGGGCAATGACGCAAAATAATCTTGGGAATGCTTACGGTGAGAGAATAAAAGGAGAACGAGCCGAGAATATTGAATTAACAATCGCTGCTTATAATCAAGCACTATCTGTTTACACCCGCAGTGCCTTTCCTGAACAATGGGCAACATTGCAAATTAATCTAGGGGTTGCTTACCGTAACAGAATATTAGGAGAACGAGCCGAGAATATTGAATTAGCGATCGCTGCTTATTCTGCTGCTCTGGAAGTTACAACCCACAATGCCTTTCCTGAAAATTGGGCAACATTGCAAAATAATCTGGGGAATGCTTACGGTGAGAGAATAAAAGGAGAACGAGCCGATAATATTGAATTAGCAATCGCTGCTTATAATCAAGCACTCGAAGTTTACACCCGCAGCGCCTTTTCTGAAAATTGGGCAACGACGCAAAATAATCTGGGGAATGCTTACGGTGAG
>NZ_JBALEO010000071.1:0-49941 GCF_036918015.1 Nostoc sp. | reverse complement strand
TGAGGCAAAGCTTCTCTGGTGTAGACTTTTAAAGCAGCAGTATAAGCAGCGATCGCAATTTCGATGTTATCTGCCCTGTCTCCTTTTATTCTATCGCTGTAGGCATTTGCGAGATTATTTTGCGTTCCTGCCCAATAATATTGAGGCAAAGCTTCTTTGGTTGTGACAGTTAAAGCAGCAGTATAAGCCGCGATCGCATTTTCGATGTTATCTGCCCTGTCTCCTTTTATTCTACCCCTGTAGGCAATTGCGAGATTATTTTGCGTCATTGCCCAAGATTGAGGCAAAGCTTCTCTGGTGTAGACTATCAACGCGACTTCATAGCCAGTAATGGCAATTTCCATATTACTGGCTTTGCTACCCAAGGGGAATTGCGCTATTAAATTGCTAAATTCAACAATAACTGCTGCTAAATCTTCCGCTTCATCTGCTGTCACTTCCCCAAGGCTATTTATCCCCCAACAGCGCAATATTTCTGTTAGCACTCCGTCGAGTTTGTCTGTATTCTTTGCCAACAAGGAGTAAACTACCTGGGAATTACCCCTACTTTCTGCGGTTGCTATTATTACCTTCATCAAGAATTGGAAATATGCCTGTATCTCCTCCTCACTGAGAGACTGCAAATCTACTTTAGTATCTAGATTTAACGCTTCCCTGAGTTGCATTGCCAAACCTTGCAACCAACTCGCTGTATTCTCATATCCCTGCTGCGAAAACATCGCCGCCTTCGCTTCTAGCGTCTGCAAGAAGCCAACATCCACTAATTCTTGGTTTGCTGCCAAAATCTCTCCGACTTCATCGTGACTACTGCAATTCAAAAGACTTTGAATGAAGTTGAGATAAGCTTGCTGTCGCTGTTCATTCATGGGTCAGGGCGTGAGATGCAACTCGATCATCAGAATAATTCAACACCAACGCCCTAAATTCCAGAAAAGTGTAAAATTTCATCACAGGTGATGCGTTCTCAACGATAAAAGAACTTCGTGGATGAGTATTTTTCACTCATGAACAGACAATACACTGATTTTGCGATCGCTTGATTTCCAAAAGATGCGATCGCGTTTTGCTAAGAAGCTTTTGAGTAAATATCAAGCAATACCCCCCGATATAAATTGCCATCTAATCGAGGGGGAAGTTCCGGTGTAAGATTGAATTTTAAATTTTTACACTGCTCTGTGTTCGTTGCAGTTTTCGATGTAAAGACGTAAAACAGAGTTGATTAAGGTTTTATATTCTCCGCTTTGAGCTTGAAACCACTCTAGTATATCTGGCTCAATCTGTACCAATTGCTGTGCTTGAGGTGCGGGAACGCGGAGAGTAGCTTTCTGAAAAAAATCTTCTGTCAATGGTGGAATATCAGAGTAGTCAATTTCTTCATCGTTCATTGACTCCAATGCTGTCCAGTTAGTACGAGAGGTATTTCTCAAGTTTTTGTCGCTCATACCGATTTGCCCTTCGTGCTGAAATGATCCGAATCACATTATTTTTGCGTTCTGTCCAAACTACAACGGCTACGCCAACGCATTTATAGATTTGGCGATGCCTACGGCGGGCTACGCCAACGCAAAGTTCTGTTTTTCAATTGATACGCTATTCTCATCGCCATTGATTTAACCAACGTATTTGCCCAGGCCAGTCTTCTGCTTGAGTTTCTGATAGCAAGCGATCCAATGCTTGAATGAGGTCAGACAAATTCCAACTATTTTGTGCCGCTAGAATAATGCCTCTATGCTGCGGATACTGAATAACCAAGGACAAGAAATCTTTGATGTTGAAGGTAAAAATACACCGTCCGTTATCTGTGGCTTTCAGCAGTTGCATTTCATCGCTAGCATCTTCTGGCATCCATTCATTGGGAGTGCGAGTCACATCATGACCACGAGCAACTAGAGCCGTATGCAATGCTTTAATGGAGGTGTCTGCATCTAAATGCAGCAGGAGTTTAGACACCAGCAGTTTCAATCGCTTGTTCTGTAGCGATCGCTTCATCAATCTCGGTACGATGGGCAGTGTAAAAACCCAGTGCGTCATTGATCTGAGCTTCAGTAATACCATACTGTTGGACAATTTGCTCGCAAGACCAGCCCCACTGATGAGCAGCAATCGCTAGAGTTTGCACTCGAATTCCTGTACCACTAACAACGGGAACTTTTTGGCCACTGCTTCCAATGCGATAGCTAATCAAGGGAAAGGAGGGGTCGTTTAGTTGATGGCGAAGGGAGGCAACTTTTTCTGCTACTGCCCACAAAATAAATTCATCGAGGGAAATTCCTTGGCTAGTTGCCCATTGCTCTATCTCTTGCTGTAGTTGAACAGGTAAGTTGACCAAGTAGGAAGGCATTTGCTGAAGCTCAATGAATTGATTTTTCATTACTTGCTTTATTTTAAGCGATCGCCCCGTAGCAGTTTCAATTTATCGTTTGTGATTTTGGCGATGCCTGGGTTGGGCTACTCCAACGCATTTATCGATTTGGAGAATGCAATTGCTATTTCGGAGTACGCAATTGCTATTTCGGAGTACGCAATTGCTATTTCGGAGTACGCAATTGCTATTTCGGAGTACGCAATTGCTATTTCGGAGTACGCAATTGCTATTTCGGGGTATGCAATTGCTATTTCGGGGTACGCAATTGCTATTTCGGGGTACGCAATTGCTATTTCGGGGTATGCAATTGCTATTTCGGGGTACGCATTTATTGATTTTGTGATTACTGTTGCTGATTGTACTTATTCTCAAACAATAAATCGATATTAAAAATGAGTAAAAACACAGGTAAACTCGTAATTATTTCGTTGAACTTTTAAGTAAATAAATCCACAAAACTACCCATCTCAGGCAAAAAGATACTCCACTATCTTGAAAAAGGAATTAAAAAAAGGATATCTCATGTCTTTAAAAACTCGTGGTTCTGCTGCTGTTGACAAAGCCCAACTTCGTCTCGCCTTGCTTAAATCTATTGATGAAAATCTGGATTTAGGACATGGGTTAACCATTGAAGCTTACAACCACTTAATCAACACTACCCGTGCGATGGTAGAAGCTAATAATACCCTGGTGTCCAATCTGGAAGAATCGCGTAAAACAGTAACCCAGATGGATAAAGCTCTTTCCGAAATGTCTGAACGAATGCTAAGTGGAGTTGCAACTGTCTACGGCAAAAACAGTATGGAGTATTCCAAGGCTGGCGGCTCCAATCGAAAACGAAGTAAACAATCTAGTTCAAAAGTTACTCCACTTATAGCGGTTCTTACTACTCAACCTACTCAAGCTGCAATTGCCAATGCCTCAACTAACGGTAATGGCACAACTCCCTTGCTGCAATAATCCACACCTACTTAAACAAGAAATCAGATCCCCGACTTTTTAGAAAAGTCGGGGATCTTTTTGTCGCCAACATTTTTTATGTCAAGGATGCGATCGCTCCCGAATTAGTAGTAAATACCTGAATTCCTGGCACTGTCACATAATCACTATCATCAGTAATAATCTAAGTTTGATGACAATAATTTGTTACAATGACATCAATGTGTCACCGATCGCAAATAATTAGTCACTGTACATGATTTGTGTCAAACTTGACTATTGAGCAATACTTTAATTAAAGCCGATGATGGGATTTGAACCCACGGCCTGCTGATTACGAATCAGCTGCTCTACCACTGAGCCACATCGGCGTACACAATCTAAGAGTATAACATGATTTAGTCATGGTGGATCAAAATCGCAAAAATCGCCTTAACCCTGAACAATACGCCAGCCTCAAAGCAGAAATAGCCGCTCCTTATCGCGGCTTAAGACAATTTATTTACATTGCTTTTGGTGCTTCTGGCTCTATTGGCGCATTCGTTTTTTTCTTCCAAGTGCTTGCCGGACGCGATGTTGAGAGCGCAATGCCAAGTTTAGCTCTCCAAGTAGGGATAGTTGCTCTAATGGTTTTCCTCTGGCGCTGGGAACAGCGTCGGCAACAACGCCCCCAATCGGGTAAAAATTCTAATTCCTGAAGGGAGAAATTTTAGCTAGTTAATTTTTGACTCCTTTCTTTGGATATATCTTTATATTCTTCAAATTTATTAATGCTTTGATGAATATTAAAATATCAAGAAAGAAAAAATAAAAAAATTATTAGGAAATCCTAAAAAGCAAAAATTTCTGAGAAAATAGAAATCATTGAAACGGGGTCAGCCAATATAAAGACCCTGACCATAAACCCAATCACATTCAAATGGGGTCAGCTATATTTAAAGACCCCAATTTTTATGTTTAAAAACTCCCAAATTTAACAAAACTCACATTAATTGGAAGCACCAGACTAACAAATTATTAGTCTGGTGCTTCTAATTTGCTAACTAGGCATTTACTGGGCTGTTACCAAATAGGATGAAGGAATTGGTTGGGCACGTCCAGCATTGACAAGTGCCTGGTAAACAAAGGCAGCAACCTCAGCTCTAGTTGCCTGACGATTAGGATTGAGTTGCTTCACTGTGGGATAATTGATTACTAGTTGCCGTGCAGTTGCCGCAGCAACAGGAGCGATCGCATAATTAGGAATCTGGGCCGCATCGGTGTAAAAAGAAAGGATATTTTGATTACTTGCGGTTAAGCCCAAACCATTAGCTAAAGCGACTAACGCTTGCACTCTGGGAATTTGCTGCTGTGGCTTAAAAGTGCCATCGGGATAACCAGAAACAAATTGACTCTGGTAAGCAGATTGAATAGCAGCGTAAGCCCAGAAATTGCTTGCTACATCCTTAAACTGAATGGCTGGGCGTTTGGCTGCTGGCGTTAAAGCTTTAGTAACAATAGTGGCGAATTGAGCGCGGGTTACAGGTTCATTGGGTTTAAAGCTGCCATCAGGAAAGCCCGCAATAATATTTTGGGAGGCTAAGGCTTCGATGTAGCTTTTTGCCCAGTAATTTGCTGGCACATCTTTAAAGGCAACAGGCCCTCCGGGGGGTACGTCAACACTTGCGGCAACAAAATCTACTGAGCCAAAAATCTTTTTCTGATCGATATCGTTGCCAACAGCGACAATCTTACCTGTTTTGGTGGCGTTGTTCACATCATAACGAGTGTTGTTGCGAATAAGATTGCCACCAGGATTTTCGTTAGTGCCAAGATCGGGTAAAGCATTAACAGTTGCTACAACTCCATCCCGCTTATTATTTTGAATGACATTCTTACGCAATACGGGCTTCGCTGACTCTGAGATAAAAAGACCGTCTTGGTTTTCGATAACTTGGTTTTCTACAACTAGAGGTGTGGAAGTGCCACCGATCGCAAGACCAAAACCAGTATCCTGAAATAAGTTACTCCGAATTTCTCCTTGGGCAGCTTTAGCAATTGAAATCCCATTGCCTTTGTTTTGTACAAAGAGGTTACTTTCAATTTTGGGATTGCCTGTACCCGTAACAAAAACACCCTCTCTAACACTGTTAGTAAAAGTACTGTTTTTGATAATCGGATTAGTTGACTCTACCCACACACCCGTACCCCGGCTATTTGGGTTGGTAACGGTGACACCTGCGATCGTGGTATCTTGCTCGGCCAGGATGGTAATGTCCTGTCTGGCAAAGGTGCGACTAGTATAAAAGCCTCCACCTGCAATCAATATCGCTTGACCTTTAGTAGCTTCATCACCGCGCAGTGTCACCCCTGGTTTAAGTAAAAGCGGAAAGGTTTCACCACTTTCCTGGTTATAGTTACCAGGTGCTAATTGAATCACTGCACCTGCTTGAGCTTGACTGAGAGCGAAACTTATGCTTTTGTAGGGTGCAGATGAGGTGGCACCAGCACCAGCCCTATCTGCACCAGTTGCTGGATTAACGTAAATTGCTGCGGCAGTTGCAGGAGCTTGCGCTGTGATAGTTGGGGCGATATTTTCTGGATGAGTCGCACCAGCATTAACCTCATTAGGTAGTAGTATTGACCCACTAGAAACAACAAGTATTGCCGTTAGTCCGGCTCCTACGCGCAAAGTATATCTGAGATGACTGCTAGAAAGAAGGCGAAAATTTTTCGCTAGAGAAATGTGATAACCCCGATATTTCATTTTTTGAGTCTGTGATGTGCTGAATTACGGTATGTCGAACAAGGTTAAAGGTAGCAGCTTTGTAGCTGCTGTAAAACCCATGCAAACTATACTGGATGATTAGCACTGATTCAGCTAAATTCCCTAGATAGATCACAGAACTTATACATTGCTTATATTTAGGACTTAGGCACAGTCATGGAAAATCAAACCACAGAGGACGCAGAGGAATAAAAGGTAGAGAGGTTTTTTGCGTAAGTCCTAATATTGTGTTATCTAGAAAATTTTCTTATGGGTACTATGGGGATGAGGCGATTTTTAGTATTTTTTAAAGCTAGATACCGCGACTAATTCTGCTGGAATTACGATCGCAGAAAAAGCAAACTTATTGGAAATCGAGAGAAATGCATTTTAATTTTTTATGGCTGCGTCGCGTCTTAGTTTTAGCGGGTAGTATCTGTCTTCTGTTTTTGTCCACTCCTGCCTTTGCGGCAGAACGAGTAGTCCTGAAGTATGGTATTTTCCGTGAATCACTTTCTGTAGAGGAACTATCCACCTTTGCCCAAACAGGTGAACTCTCAGGTTTACTAAAAGTTAATTTAGCTTAGGCGCGACAAGACCCCAAAGCCATTCGTCAGTATTTAACAAAGCCAGTGAAGGTAAACCCTGTATTTTTAGATAGAGTGCTAAATAGCCAGATTGGTAATATTATTTTGGATCAAATTCGTCAACTTACTTATATACCGTCTCGGAGAGAAGATCGGCAGGCTTTACGAGCCGCTTTAATACTTTCTGCGAGTCAAGACAGGCAAGTATCGCTGATTGAAATTATTAAGAATTATTCCACCAATGAAGTGGAACTTGATGGCGTAGTTTACCGCCGTAGGCATCGCTTGGAGAGTGCATACCGTCAACTCCGCCGCTTGCAAACAAACCTACAAGATTTATTAGGTATTTAGTAAGCTAAAGTTTCTAAAGTTTCTCGTAAATACCGTTGTACCTGCTGTTCCAAGCGAATTCCATGCAATTGAGCATCGCGTTCTAGTTGCCAGCGCTGAAAACCGGAACTATTGGAGATTGCACATTTGAGACTATACCAAATTTCAGTATCAGCAGAAAATTGGCGATCGCTAGAAGCTGGAATTTGAGCCATAGTTCCTTATTCCTTTATTTTAGACTTCAACGGTAACTGGATATTGGAAATGGGGCATTGAGCATTGGTTATTAGTTATTCTCCTCTGCTCCTCTGCACCCCTGCCTCCCCTGCTCTTCTCTCTAGCCCTTGAAAGCGAAATAATATACTTTATGGGCTACTACGAATCTGTATTTATCCTAAACAATGATTGCAATAATCGGGGCACGATTTGATTAACCCGCACTCCTAAAATGGTGAAATCTTGCTTAATCTTTTCTAAAGATAATGGTTCTATGCCAGCGAATTCTGTCTCATTAATCACCAAAACTCGCATTACACTCACAGGTATTTGTAAAAATAGATTGCTGCCCAAAAAGGCTAATCCCGCAAGCACTAGTGCAAGGCTGCGCCATTGTGGGAGAAATTTAGCTGAATTTGCTACTAATGGGGCAATTTGGTAAAGATTCCACAGTATCCAAACCGATAATACTGCTGCTACTAATGCCAGGACACGATTTAATTTTGTATTAATTAAACAGAGAATTTTCCGCTGCCGTTCAGTCAGATTTTCTGGCTTTAGGGCTATTCCTAAAAGAGCAAATATATAAAAGGGGCGACGCAACTGCATCCATAGCAGAGGGAGAACACCAATGGCGGCAACTAAGAATAGCTCCATCCAGACCGGCAAAAATGGCTCGCCTACAGACAAAAACAATAAGCAGAGTACTAAAAAAACAGGCAACGTCGCCAATCCAGCGACGTGAATCCACAAAATAGGTTCAGAGCGAAATGAATGCATAATAAAAAGTTATGAGTTAAGAGTTAGGAGTTAAGAATTAGTAGTCTTTAACTCCTAACTCCTAATGTATCACTCCTAACTCCTAAGCATTTTACCCTTAACACTATCTCGTTAAGGTGAGAGTGCGGCGTTTCGTAACCATCTGATAGGATTCGATGATGTCACCTTCAACCCAATCATTGAATTTATCCATGCCGACACCGCATTCATAACCGGCGTTGACCTCACGGGTATCTTCTTTCATCCGTTTTAGGGAATCAAGGACGCCTTCAAAGATCACCTTACCGCCGCGTCGCACCCTGACTTTGCAGTTGCGAACTAGCTTGCCAGATTGAACGTAGCAACCGGCAACCGCACCACGACCGACTGGGAAGACGGCACGGACTTCGGTTTGACCCAAGGGTTCTTCCACCAACTCTGGTTCCAAAAGACCTTCCAAGGCATCTTGGATATCTTCTAGGAGTTTGTAGATGACGTTATATTCTCTGACATCTACACCTGCTTCATCAGCGGCCTGTCTAGCGCCACTGGCAAAGGTGGTGTTGAAGCCGATAATTACAGCGTTACTGGCAGCGGCTAAATCGATATCTGTCTCGGTGATTTCCCCAGCAGTCGCCAACAGCATCCGAATTTGGACTTCGTTTTGCGGGATTTGCTTGAGCGCTCCCACAATAGCTTCCACGGAACCTTGTACGTCTCCTTTCAAGATCAAGTTGAGTTCTTTCAACTCGCCTTCTTGGGCTTGAGCCGACAGGGTTGTGAGGGTAACACGTCCTTGTAACAGGCGGGATAGGCGTTGTCTATCGGCGCGATCGCTAGCGAGGGATCTGGCTTCTTTTTCGTTGTGGAAGACCTCGAACTCGTCGCCGGCGGCTGGCACATCACTTAAACCTAGTACCTCGACAGCAAAGGAAGGAGAAGCAATGTCTACTCTCTTACTTCTGTCATCCACCATCGCCCGGACTTTACCAAAGGCCGAGCCAGCTACCAAGATATCTCCCACATGCAGGGTGCCATTCTGAATTAGGAGGGTAGCAACTGCTCCCTTAGCTTTATCCAGATGTGCTTCAATGACAGTTCCTTTGGCGGTACGATCTGGGTTGGCAGATAGTTCTGCAACCTCTGCTACCAACAGAATCATCTCTAAGAGCGTATCCAGATTTTCACCTCTGATGGCGCTCACGGGAACCATGATTGTCTCACCGCCCCAGTCTTCTGCGGTCAGACCATACTGGGTTAGTTCTTGTTTAACCCGCTCTGGCTGTGCCCCTTCTTTGTCAATTTTGTTGATGGCAACAACAATTGGCACTCCCGCAGCTTGGGCGTGACTAATGGCTTCAATGGTTTGGGGACGGACACCATCATCAGCAGCCACTACTAACACGGCAATGTCTGTTACCCGCGCTCCTCGTGCCCGCATAGCTGTAAAGGCTTCGTGACCAGGAGTATCCAGGAAGACGATTTGCTGTGGTTTGCCCTCATGTACTATATCCACATGGTATGCACCAATGTGCTGAGTGATACCGCCAGCTTCGCCAGCAGCCACCTTGGTTTTGCGGATTGAGTCCAGCAGGGTTGTTTTACCGTGGTCTACGTGACCCATAATTGTCACGACAGGCGGACGGCGATGAAGATATTCTTGGTCTTCTACGCCGACCATTTCCGTGATTTTCCGAGCTTCTGCTTCTCGTTCGACGGTTTCAACTTCTATTTCTAGTTCTTTTCCTACCAGGGTAATTGTGGGAATATCTAGATTTTGAGTGATACTCACCGCCATACCTTTAAGGAACAGGATTTTGACAATCTCTGTATCAGGAACGCCTAATACGTCAGACAGTTCTTGCACAGTCAACGGCCCTGTGATCGTCACTTTTTCGGGGCGATCGCGCTTTGTCTCGGCTTCTTGGCGACGGTTTTGGTGATGGTCGCGGCCCGAAGACTTGGAACCAGACCTAGAACCAGATTTTCTCCCTCTTGCAGTTGGGGCGCTAGCAAGGGTTGCACCTGGCATCTGTACAGGTCGAGTCGCTTTCGGTTTGGGAGGACGAGCGATAGAAAGGCTGACTTGGACTGTGGCTGGTGAATCTATATCGTCATCATCGAGCAAATCTTCTTCAAACTCATCATCAAGGATGGGTTTGATCCGCTTGCCTTTGACGCCAGCTTTTGCCTTCTCTTTAACTTCGTCAATTATTTCCTCTTCTACCCATTTTTTGCCGCCTTTGGTCGGTCGAGGCGGACTTGGGCGTTTCAAATCGAGGAGATCCGGTGTGACTGGTTCATCACCCAATCCTTGAGATTTGCCCGCTATGCCTGACATCTGTCTGGGTGGAGTAGCGATCGGCATTGCGGCTGCTACTGCTTCACCTGGACGTGCCGGTCTGGGTCTTTGTCCCTCTCCTAGTTGTGATGGTGCAGATGGTCTATTGCCCCTCGGCTCTGGTCTGCTGGGTGCAGGGGTAGGACGACTTGTCCTTTGTGGCGCACCTGGTGCGGACTGGTCGGTTGGCAGTTTAGCAACTCTCGGCTTAATTTGTTCGCGATCGCCTTCCGCGGGACGTAGCCGTTGGTCGCGTTTGAGGATCGGTTTATCTGCCTGAGATACTGGCTGCTCATCTACCACCTGGGCAACTTCTGCCTCAGGTCTGGCTGGAGGAGCAACTAGTTGTGGTTTGATCGGTTTTTCCGATTTCGGTCTCGGTGAAACTGTTTTTTCCGGTTTTTGGGATGCTATTTTTTCCGCTGCCGGATTTGGATTAGGCGTTTGTTCCAAGTCAGCGATCGGAGGTTGCTCTTGAGTCTCAGATTGAGTCCGGGGCACAGGTCGAGTTGGTGCTGCCGGTTTCAGGGGTGAGACTGGTGTAGCGAAAGGCCGTGGAGGAGAGGGAGGATTAGCTTCAGACAAGGCAGCTTGGGTATTGTTAGCAAGTGACGCCTCTGGGGCGTTGGGAGTAGTATTTCTCAATATTTTGGGTTTGCGTATTTCCAAAATTTGCTGTTTGTGGGGTGCAGCAGGTCGGTTACGTCCGCCGTTGGGTGGTGAATTTGGCTTATGGCTGGTTGTACCTAGTTCCTTTTTGGCAGACACACTCGTAGTTGCAAGCTTTTCTGCTGCCGCCCGGATGTTTTCTGCCTCGGATTCGGAAATCGTGCTGCTATGGCTTTTGACTGCAATATCGAGCTGGTCGCAAATTGCTAGTAGCTCTTTGTTATCCAAATTCAATTCCTTTGATAATTCATAAATTCTAACTTTGCCGTTGGTCATCCACTCTTCCCCTTTAATTTACAGTTTTAGCGGATGGTTGCCTGGTTTGCGACATCTCCATCCTTGGATTACTGTTTTTAGACTGCCGTTCAGTTTTTGCCGGTGCCTCCAATCAGGAAAGAGAGATGTTTCGGTTTAATAATGGCATCCCCACCAGGAATGATGGTTGAGGGATACCCATAAAAATTTCTTAAATAAAAGATTTTTATAGGAATCCTTGACGCCGAACTGCGCCTAAGCGCTACCAGGTTGCCATTTTGTAGTTTCTTGTTTTGTTGATTCTGAGTCTTCCACAACACAATCGATTACATCTTGTTCTGGGAGTGTTGCCTCGCCCCTCGTTATTGGAGAGCCGAATGCCTTTTACACCCATTTACTATTTTGGCACTAACCTTAACGATCAACGGGGAGTGTGATGAAAGCACGACTTCGGCTTTCGACACAATTCCGCTAATGATTACGTCACAAAGTTGTTCCAACTAAATTTGGTTTTGGGTATTACTGCGGGCTAGACGTTGCGACAAGCTTTGGTACAGTGCTTCTGGCACTGATGCATGTAGCGATCGCCCTAGTCGATTTTTTTTTTGAGCCGCTTGTAAGCAACTCGTTTCTGGACAAATATAGGCTGAACGCCCCATGCCCTGATCTAATTGTACCTTTCCCGATGGAAAGACGCGGACAATCCGCCAAAACTCATCTTTTGAGCCTACTTTACGGCAACTAATACAGCGCCGATAATTTGGTTTCATCGGTTCTTTGCGATCTCAGTCCAGGATTTTGGGTGTAAAAAGAAGTTTATTATTACTATTTTTTACTGATACCAAGTAACTTTTGAGAAAATAATCCTTGAGACTGAGACTACAATCTACAGTATCAAAACTTTACAAAATTAATCAATTATTCATCATCGTTATTGTCAAAACTATCTTCTTCTAATTCTTCCTGACTTTCATCCTCGAATTCTTCCTCATATTCAAGATCGTCTTCCTCTGATTCCTCTGATTGATATTTTGTTCTGACGGCTGCAAATTTGGCATCCTCTCCTGCAAAGTCATACTTAGCTTTGTCTTTGATGTCTATTTTCCAGCCAGTCAGACGGGCTGCCAAACGGACGTTTTGCCCTTCCTTACCAATGGCCAAACTCAATTGATCTTCAGCTACAAGTACGTGAGTTTGCCGCGATTCTGGGTCCATTAGGCGTACTTCATCTACCCGTGCTGGACTTAAGGCATTAGCAATGTATGTTGCTGGGTCTGGCGACCAGCGAATTACATCTATTTTCTCACCGCGTAATTCGTTGACTACCACTTGAATTCGCGATCCCCTGGCTCCAATACAAGCGCCTACTGGGTCTACATCGCGATCGAGAGTATCTACTGCTATTTTAGTCCGGGGGCCGACATAACGGGAGGGGGGGTTTGCCTCCCTAGCTACGGCAACAATCCGTACCACTTCATCTTCAATTTCTGGGACTTCGTTGGCGAAAAGATAAACTACCAAACCAGCATCAGCACGAGACACAAGCAACTGTGGCCCTCGTTGCTGACCTTGGGATACTTTTTTCAGATATACCTTGAAGGTGGCATTTGCCCGATAATTATCGTTAGGTAGCTGTTCTCGCTTCGGTAATTCGGCTTCTACTTCTGGCTGACCAAAATTACTGGTCACTGCCAAAACCACTGATTGCCGCTCAAACCGCAGGACTCTTGCTTGGAGAACAGTTCCTTCTAAATCTTGGAACTCTTCTTGCACCATCTGGCGCTGTTGATCCCGTAATTTTTGCGCCAATACCTGCTTAGTTTGCATCGCCGCCATCCGCCCAAATTCTCCTTGATCGGGGGTAACATCTAGCACCACAGAGTCGCCTAACTGGGCTTCGGGAGCAACTTGCTGAACTTCGTCCAGTGAAATTTGGTGGTCTGTGTTATCTACTTCTTCAACAATGGTTTTGGTGGAAAGAACGCGAAAGCCTTCTCCTTCAATATCGAGTTCTACTTCAAAATTCTCAAAATAATCTTCGTCAAACTGTCTGCGCTCTAAATTTTGGGCACGACGATAACGTTCGTAGCCTTTGAGTAGTGCTTCTCTAATCGCTGATTGAACTGCAAGCCGGGGTAAATTGCGATCGCGACTTATACTTTCAATTAATTCTTTTAATCCAGGTAAAGTAACCATTGACATAAGCAATCTCCTTTAAAAATTAGGGAGTGGGGAGAGATGCGATTAATCGCGTCTCTACTGAGTGGGGACTGGGGACTAGGGACTGAAAACTACGCACTAGAGCCAGGGATTAGAGAATAGCTTTAAACTAATCTCTAACCTCTAGCCTCTAACCTTTAGCCCTTAGTTCCTAATCTTTAGCCTTGAGCTAAGGTGCTCTAGTCTCTAACTCTTGAGCCATAGCCCTTTGTTTATCGGCGCTCCTCTAACTGCACCTTAGTAATTAGGGAGCGGGGAATTTCGACTACACGACCTTTTTGGTTTAAGTAAAGTGCTGTCTCATCCCGACGAATCAACAGACCAATCCACTCTTGTTGTCCGTCGTAGGGGGGCGTTGTGGAGATAATGACAGGAAATCCTTTAAAGGAAATAAACTCCCTGTCTGTTACCAGTTGCCGCGAAATACCAGGACTAGACACTTCCAAGACGTATGTATCTGGAACGATTTCCGCAGCATCTAAGGAGGCTTCTAAAGCACGGCTCATCCTCTCACAATCGTTCAACCCAGTGTCTTGCTCAGGATTGCGAATGTCTACCCGCAACACTGGTGGACTTTGGTTGGTGTGAAAAACCACGCCAACCACTTCCAATCCCAGTTCTTCTGCCACTGGTGTCGCCAAATCAATAATTTGTGGAACTAAAGGATGAGCCATGAGAGAATTCAATAAAAAAAGTGGGCATCGACCCACTTCCTGCGATAGGTATATCTTCCAAGAAGTCTTGTGACGAACCAAATGATGATTCGCCTAATTCGAGTTTAGCGCATTTCTTAGATAGTCATTAGTCATTAGTCATTAGTCATTGGGCATTGGCTTTAGTAATCCTCCTTGTCTCCCTGCTCCCCTGCCCCTCTGCCCCTCTGCTCTCCCTACCCTTCTCGTATTTTTGGGAGAGTAACGCCTTTATCCACTACCACCGGAACTGATACTTGTGTTCGTAGCTGCCTGGTTTGCTCGATAATTTGGTCTATGTCTTCTTGGGATAAACGCTGGACGTAGTTGAGTTTGATTTCCTCTAAGAAGTCAAAAAGTAAACTCTGAATTTCTGAGAGTACATGTTTTTCCTTGATTTGAGATCCCAATACCTTGGTGAAGCTTTCTACTAGCTGACTGGTGAGTTTTGCTCCTACAGGGTCTTCAACAGCGCTAACTAAAGTTTTGTAAAGATTAGTTGTGATTTGGGTCGCCAGTTGTTCGCTTAACTGGGTTTGGGCCTGACCCACGCCAGGGAGATTCTGGAGGTTGCGGTAGACGGGGACTTGATGGAAGACGGTTTCGATGTTGTGGCGCAGAATGGCAACGATCGCAGGTTGGATATCAGGTAGCACTTGGTAGACAATTGTTTTTACCAAAAGACCTGCGATCGCTTCCACTTCATTCACATTATTAATATCTATGTAGGGACGTAAATTTTCTTGTTGGGAGAGCCAACTTGTCAATTCACCCCGCTGAATTGAACCCTGAACCTGATTAATCACCCTCACCACGACAATTTCTGTGAGTTCTTCGGCAAAATTGGCGACAATCCCCTGATTAAGTTGCTTTCGCACTGGATGCAGATTCAATAACTGCGCTTGATCGAGGCGAATTAATACAGGTATAATTCGGAACTCTCGCCAAAATGGTAGTAGTAAAAATAAATCGTACCAACGCCACAATAGTGCTTCTAACCAGCTAAAACCAGGATGTTGGCGTTTGAGCAAGAAGGTGCGCCCCAGCAATTCTACGCCAAATAAAATCACAAAGGGTAAGTCAATAATCCAGAATTTATCAATAAAATCGCCATTTTCCCCGATTTGGCGGTAGTAGTTACTGGCGATTAAAGGACGAATGCTCTTGTTAAAAAAATTAATTTCTTCAAGCCAGCCATTTTGTGATATGTATGGCTGACTCCAAAAAGTAGCGAAGGACTGCTTTGCAGATTCATTACCGATGTGCGATCGCATCCTTTGTTTGATTTTTTCCAGAGTCCCACTCTTATTTGCTCCCGCAAACGGGTTACTGTCAATCATCTCGCTGCTAAGACGACTTATTTGTATTAGCCTGCTATTTACCTGAGGCGACTGTAACCCTGTTTGCCTAACTTGTTCTTCTAATGCGTCTACTGTTTCTAGATAACTTTTTGTGTCTCGATGACTTTCAATACCTTTGATTGGGTCATAAATCTTAGTAATTTGGGGAAGTTTTCGCAAGTAGAAATCTCGCCAAGGTACGTAACTTAAATCAAACAAAACTAAACTTAAATTTACGGTGGCAGCAATTGCCATAAATCTTTCAAACCAAAGATTACGCTGCTTAGAAGATTTTACATTTTTCATTTTCTGTAAAATATGATACTTGTTTGGGTATTTAAAATATAAACTCTTTCATTTAGAGTGTTCCAAAAAATAAATGATCCAAAACCCGTCATTGCGTTCGCCCTTCGGGAACGCCAAGGGCGAACGCAATGACAATTGGGCATTTTTTTACTTGGAGTACTCTTATTAATTTTCTTTCTGCCCTTTCTAACCAATTACAGCAATTTCCAGTCGAGTAGAACCCCAGCGGACACATCTGTTATGGATGTCAACTTTAGCCCAAACCAAAACCCCTTTTTCAACCATAGGCTGAAAATACTCCTCATTGAAGCATAGCCATAGGTCAAGAGACTGCCTTTCATCTTAAGTTGACACCAATGCACAGATGTGAGCTACACGGCAATTTAGTGTTAAAAAGGTGTATTTGATTTAAACGAGCGGATCGCTGTTGCACCTGCCACAGCAAGATGCTTCTTTTGATAGATGACACAAATTACTTTTTAAGTTGATAGCCAAATTTAACAAAAAAAAATCACAATTTGTTCAAAATTCATTAAATAATCGTGAAAAAAGTTATTAAACAAACTTAAAATGCAGCTGTTAACGTTTATGATCCTGCTGATTTAACCCAAAGGAGTTTTTAAGTATGTGGTGTGGGTTTGGAAAATCAAGCGCAACCTTTGCTGTTACTTGCCTGATGACTGCTAGTTTGGTAATTGCAGACACAGGTTTTGCAGCCCCTCAAAAAAGTTATACGCCCCAGCAATTCCGTGAGGTATTGCGGGGATTAGGCTATAACGTCAAGGTAACAAATACTGCTTTGACGGATGAGGAAACTAAAAAGGCAATTCGAGAATTTCAGACTGGTTACAAGCTAAAACCAGTTGATGGCATCGCAGGGCCAAAAACCCAAGATTTTGCTGGTAACATTGTTCAAATTCTGCACAAAAATTTGAATGCAGTGGTGAAGCCAAATCCTCCTCTGCCGCGCGATCATTTTTATGGTTCCCGCACGGAAGAAGTGGTGAAGGAGTATCAGAAGAAATATCAGTTGCAAGAAACTGGAATTGCTAATTTAGCACTCCGCCAAAAGCTGAATGAAGAAGCAAAGACACTCTTTAGCCAGCCGACAACTAAACCAACAACTAAGCCGACAACTAAACCGACAGCTAAACCAACAGCTAAACCAACAGCTACACCGACAGCTACACCGACAGCTACACCGACAGCTACACCGACAGCTACACCAACAGCTACACCAACAGCTACACCGACAGCTACACCAACAGCTACACCAACAGCTACACCGACAGCTACACCGACAACTACACCAACAGCTACACCGACAACTACACCTTAGTCCCCACAAAAAACTCCTACCCCAAAACTAGCCCCTCAGGTTATCTGATTTGGTTCCTCTAAGGGTCTGCCCTTGGGTGTAGGTAGAATTGGACGGAGATCGTTGTAAGGCATAGGAATGTACTGCACGCTGGGTCGTCCTCCTTGTGACTGTGGGTAAAGATCCATGAGATCATAAATAGAATGGGGCAGTCCGACGGTTACGGGCAGCCCCATTTCTGTTGCTTCTTCAATAGTGATGGGATAGTCGTGGGTGACGCGCCCAGTTGTCAAGGCTTCGATAATCGGTTCGATATTTTCTGGCAGAACTTTTTGTTTAGGTATACTGTCTTTTAGCAAAGTTCGTACAAATCGCTGTACCTGCTGTATGGCTTTGCGTGAGAGGTCGGCCATAATTAGAGTTTGGTCATCAATCTCACTGATGGGTTTATCTTCAACCACTTTCAGGATACTGGCTGCGGGGTAATTACCCAGTTGGGGATCAACTGGCCCCAGGACAGCGTTAGCGTCCATAATAATTTCATCAGACGCGATCGCAAGCATTGTACCGCCACTCATCGCATAGTGGGGTACAAAAACTGTGACTTTTGCTTGGTGGCGAATTAACGCTCTAGCGATTTGTTCTGTAGCCAAAACCAAACCACCAGGAGTGTGCAAAATTAAGTCAATCGGTACATCTGGGGGTGTGAGGCGAATTGCTCGTAGTATTTGTTCTGAGTCTTCAATAGTAATGTAGCGAGATATGGGAATTCCCAAAAAGCTAATGGACTCTTGGCGGTGAATCAGCAAAATCACCCGGCTTTTGCGTTCCTGCTGGAATTGTTGTAAAGCACGCAAGCGGCGATATTCTATTTGACGTTTTTGCCAAAGGGGTTGCAAAGAAGTCAGAAGGAGGAAAATCCAGAATAAATCACCAATACCAAAGCCCATATAATTTATTTTTGTTCAAAAATAACGGTTGCCGTCATTATTGTCACAAATTTAGGGCGATCGCAGTTCTATCTGTAGATTTATAGAAAAATTACGAATTACGAACTACGAACTTGTACTGAGCGTAGCCGAAGTATTACGAATTATTTACTACCCCCTTCGCCAAATTTTAATAGTGTCGTCATCACTACCACTAACTAGGGTTTGGCCATCGGGACTGAAGGCAACACATCTAACATAGTTGGAATGCCCTGTAAGTGTGCTGATTTCTATACCACTGTGTATATGCCACAGTTTGATAGTGTTGTCCCAACTGCCACTAGCGAGAAATTGTCCATCCTGGCTAAAGGCGACTGACCAAACTGAATCAGAATGACCAATGAGAGTACGAATTTCTCTGCCTGTATTTATATGCCAGAGTTTAACCGTGTTGTCACCACTACCACTAGCAATAATTTCTCCATTTTTGCTGAAGGCGATACAGTTTACAAAGAAAGAATGGCCTGTGAGTGTGTAAATGTTTCTGCCTGTGTATACTTGCCACAGTTTAATAGTGTAATCATTACTGCCACTAGCCACTAGTTGTCTATCCTGGCTATTGGTTGCAGGCGTTCTCGGAGAATAGGCGACTGACGAAACTGAGTCGGAATGACCTGCAAAAGTTTGGATTTCTATGCCTGTGTTTACCTGCCACAGTTTGATTGTGCAGTCAGCGCTAGCACTAGCCAAAAACTTGCTATCTGGACTAAAAGTGACAGAATTCACCCAATTAGCATGACCAGTGAGAGTACGAATTTCTTTACCCGTCTTGACATCCCACAATTTGATTGTATTATCCCAACTCCCGCTAGCTAAGATTCCCCCGTTCAGGTCTGTAACTCCCGCAGATTTGCCGGATTCGCCATAAGAAAGGTTTGAAGAGATTGGGCTAAAGGCGACGGAATGAACCATACTGGAATGACTAGAAGACCAACGACCCAGTTGACGCACTAACTTACCAGTACCGACTAGCCAAAGTTTGATGGTCTTGTCATTACTGCCACTAGCAATAAATTGCCCGTCTGGGCTAATGGCGATCGCATGAACCATACTAGAATGACCTTTGAGGGTCTGTACACATTGCCAGTTCTGCCGATCTAATACAACAGGTACAGGTACAGCTAGTTTCACTCTAGGCGTTATCACTAAAGTAGATGATATTTTAGTTATATCTTCCCCAGTATCAGAACCCAATAAATCCAACCACTCCTGTACAGACTGGGGACGATACGTTGACTCCAGATCCATGCCGCACATAATAGCCTGATTTACCCTATTGCTGATGTTGGGATTAAAATATTGTGGTGGTTCTAAATTAATATTGTGACGTCTATCATCTGCACTAGTTGGTACAACTGCGGTAAGCAAGTTATACAAAGTAGCAGCTAGGGCGTAAATATCAATGTATTCTCCTCGCGGCGCTTCTGATTCATACTGTTCAGGTGGGGCAAAACCAGGAGTACGATACACTGTATGCCTTTGGATCATATTAGGAACAAATTCTCTAGCAATGCCAAAGTCTATCAGCACTGCTTCTAATTTATCAATGCGGATCATGATGTTGCGTGGTTTGAGATCCCGATGCAACAGTCCTTTAGAATGGATTAGGGTCAAAGCATCGCCAATTTGTCGGATGTAAAGTAGCGCTTCTGCCTCTGATAGCACCCCTATTCGCCTCAAGCGCTGTGCTAAGTCTTCCCCTTCGATGTAATCCATCACCATGCAGGGCAAATTCCCCTCATCAAAGATGGTTTCTATCTGTACTATATGAGGATGGTGGCACACAGCCAGCCGAACTGCTTCATCACGAAAGTCTTGCCGTAACTTGTTTCGGTGGAGTATCCAGGCGGGGTGATTCAGGATTTCTTCTTTGAGGGTTTTAATCACTCGCTGTTGATTTCGTTGATTTCTGGCAAGATAAGTAATGCCAATTCCGCCTTCACCTAATTGGCCTTCAATAATGTAGCGTCCCCCGAATAAAGACTTTCCTGCATTCCACACCATTAGTAATATTTGACAATTGCTGGTATTTATTTTGGCAAGGTATCAGAACAGCCAACACGAATTTTTGGGAATTCCATTTGAATCGCTGTTGTAGCCTTTTGGAACTTAATTACTTAGATAACATTTTCATTAACCTCAATAATTACTAATAGTATAAAGTTTGGATATATCCTCATAGTTTTGGCTAAACCATGCCTTTACATGAAAATATGAAAGTTGATTGCTCATGCTAGAGTAAACAGTGACTTTAGACATATTTGTTCATAATAATTTGACTTGTAGGTAATCTAAAATTATGCTAAAGAATCTAAATTTGAAACAAAAATTTACAATTCTGCTACTGGTAATTTTGACATTTGGTCTGAGCTTGAGTGGATTTACTCTTTCTTCTCTACTGAGGGAGAATGCTAAACAAGATATTAGCTCCACTGGTCTCATGCTCATCCAAACAATGAGTTCTGTTCGTAAATACACCAGTACTCAAGTGAATCCAGAGCTAGTTGATAAATTAGCTACTGAATTTTTGCCGCAAACCGTTCCTGGATACTCAGCACGAGAAGTGTTTGAAATTTTACGTAAAACAACAGACTACCGTGATTTCTTTTATAAAGAAGCAACTCTCAATCCCACAAATCTTCGGGATAAGGCTGACGGTTTTGAGACGGAAATTGTAGAACAGTTCAGAAATAAATCAGACCTTAAAGAAGTTAGTGGATTTCGCTCAATTCCTGGAGGGGATATCTTTTATATTGCTCGTCCCTTAGCAGTTTCTGAACAAAGCTGTCTGGTCTGTCATAGTGTACCTGAAGCTGCACCTCAAAGTATGATTAGTCTTTATGGTGCTGCTAATGGATTTGGGTGGAAGCTTAATGAAATTGTTGGCGCTCAGATTATATCAGTACCTGCAAAGAATGTCATCAGCAAAGCCAATCAGTCTTCCTTAGTAATTATCTTGATTGTATCAGCTATATTTATAGCGACTATCCTGTTAGTCAACTTGTTCTTGAATCGACAAGTTGTGATACCTCTCAAACGTATGACTCGCATAGCCGAAGAAGTTAGTACGGGACAC
Source organism: Nostoc sp. (assembly GCF_036918015.1). Lineage (GTDB taxonomy): Bacteria > Cyanobacteriota > Cyanobacteriia > Cyanobacteriales > Nostocaceae > Nostoc. The sequence continues at coordinate 28,793 of NZ_JBALEO010000071.1, read as the reverse complement.
ATGGAAGTTGAATTCGAGCAGATGTCTAATGATGAAATCGGTAATTTAGCTAAAGCCTTTAAACGGATGCAGTTAAGTTTAGAAATGGCGATGAAAAGAATCAAACGTACTCAAGGAGGTACAAGCGATTACAATAATTCCTAATCATGCTCTCTACAAGACGCTGCGTTTAGCTTGCTTAAGAGCACGGGTACGTAGATTAGCTACCGCTACGCTAACGTAATAACTTTCTGTAGAAGACGTTGCGTGTAGCTTTGCCAAAAACCCTTGTTACTTTTATTAGCTCTCTTGACTTAAACTTACATAATTGGTTAAGAGATGAAAAATTATTCATCAATTTCATGATGTCTAAATCTCTATGAAAATAAGCTTTTTTTGAATTCAAAAGCTGCTTGAAAGTTAGGAATTTCCTTAGTTACAAGTTCAATGAATTGGTCAGCTGAAATATAAGGATTGTGAGCTAGTATTTCTTCTATAATCAGATTTGCCATTGGGCCGATGTGGTAGGCTAATTCTTGCTGGCAATGTTTGATAAATGCTGGTTGGAGTGAGGATTGTTGTTGCTGTTGTTCAATTCGTCGCCCATTTTGTGGGCTAGTCGGTGAACTAAAAATTGTTTCTTCAGATTGGTTATATGACTGCGATATGGCTGACATAGCCTGAAATTCAGGGTTAAATACCGTGGCTGGCAAATCATCAACCATGATTGCAGAAGACATTTCTACTTCTGGTTCTCCAATACGCTCTAAATCTCTAAGAACTTCGCTGGCTGTTTGGTATCGCTTGTTAGGTCTATCTTCCAACATACAATCAAGTACTTGAGCAAACCCATCAGTAACATAGGTATAATCACGCCAGTTCCATTCAAGTGAGTATTGATCCATTAGTAAAGATGGATCTCTAGCTGTGAGTAATACAATAGCAGTTACACCCAAAGCATAAAGGTCACTAGAGGGTGAACATAAACCCAAACTAATCTGTTCGCGGGGAGCATATCCAACTTTGCCTACAAGGGACATTTTGCCAACAAACGTTACCTGGTGGTTGGAACTTCTCCCTTCGTTAATATCAGCAATTTGCTTACCTACCCCGAAATCAATCAGCACTGGCAGATCCTTACCATCGGGTAACATGATGTTGTCAGGAGAAATATCTCGGTGGATGATGTTGTGCTGATGGACATATTCCAAAACAGGTAGCAGATTCTTTAGCCACTGTATAACTTCGTCTTCAGAAAAATTTCTTCCTTGACGTTGAAGTTCTCCTAGCAGTCTCGAATATGTTTTACCGTCAACATACTCTTGTACTAAAAATAGTCGGCCATCTCCTTCAAAGCAAGCCAAAAACTTGGGAATTTGAGGATGTTGCAATTGATGAAGAATTTTTGCCTCTCTTTTAAATAAGTTACGATATTGTTCCAGTCCACTTTCGCCTGTGCCAATGGGTGCAAATTCTTTGAGAACACAGGCTTCATTAAACCGACGAGTGTCAAATGCTAAGTAAGTTCGTCCCAACCCTCCCTGTCCTAGAAGTTTTTGGATAATATAGCGGTTATCGATTAGAGTTCCAGCAGCTATTTCTGGTCTTGTCATAGGGGACTGTGACATCATCATCGCACTCCTAGCGATTTTGTTATTGATAAATTATCTAATTTGCTGAAAGTCAGAAACTCTAGCAGATAAGGGCTGATAACATTCTTTAAATTGAGGTTAGCACCACTATCGAGTCAAGGAAATACACTTTTCTACAATTTTCTGATGGTCTTGTGTTACCAAATAGACAATTTTAACCTGAGTAGTTAGATCGTACTACTCATACTTAAGTATTTTAGCCGCCGCAACATAATTAGTGTCTGCGGTAATATCTGCAAATGTTCAGGGTATCGCCTTTGAGAGTTGCTGCTGAACCTTATTTTCCCCTTAGTAACCCAATTGAAACTGGGTTGAGGGACAGTAAGGATATAGCGTGACATCATGGTTTTTCATACAAAATGAGGTTGCTATAGACTTGCTGAAAGAAATATTATATGTATTTCAACTGCTAAATATGCGATCGCTCTCAAAAATTAATCTTTATGAGAGCCAATATCGTTATCAGATAACTGTTTTAGCATCGGCTATCAAGGTTTTCAGTATAAATGATTCCTCAAAAGCAGAAAATGATACTGCGTATCAGAAAAGACTCCCGAAGCTACAATCATTCATCTAGTTCATCAGGATTCACGCCTAACTGACGCAAACGTTCTGCTAATTGTTCTGCTTTTCGTTTGGCTTGAGCTGCTTCTTGTTTAGCTTCCGTAGCTTCTTGTTCTGCAATAATAGCTCGTTGAGTTGCAGCAGAAGCTTCCTCTGTGGGTGCGGGAATTAGTTCTCCCGCCAAGGTGAACCACCTTAACCACAACCTTTCAATATCTCGAAATGAACCCTGCCATAAGCCTAAACTTAAATCTATCTCTGGCATTAGCAGGTATCCATTAGTCAAGTTCATCGGTTCATAGTGACCGCCGACTAACTGAAAAGCCCGAAGTTCACTAGTGTAGCGACTAAATACAACATAGTAGGGAATCCGTAAAATTCGCTCATAAACTTCCCATTTACTAGGAGGTTTATCTACTGCACTTTCTCTTCTTGTCCCTAAATCTTCGTCTTCCGTACCTGGAGATAATAACTCAACAACTACGAAGGGATTTGCTGGTTCTTGCCAAGTTACATAACTTAACCGTAAGTCTTGCCCTTTATATAATTTTCCTACGCCTACCACACCAAACCAATCTGGGCGCTTATACCACAAAGGATGCTGTAAATCATAGTAGAGATTAAGGTCAGCCGCACTGTAAACTAGTTCGGGATTACAGTTAATGGACTGAAAAGTTAAGTATAAAAGTAAGGGTTGTAAAAAGTGGAAATCGTCTGGCAAACCTGGTTCTTCTGGGTTGTCACTTGGTAAATCATACATCGTTGGTAGCGTTTCCCAAGGAGGAAGCGGCGGGTCAGATTGAGGGATGTAATGGGGAGAAGAAGTCATAATAAAAATTGGGTTTGATATTTTTCGGCTATTACTTTTATGGCTCTACCGTACTGATTATGCTAAATTTACAGCTTCTAAAAGGGAATAGGGAATAAGTAATAGAAGCGAATAGATGTGTACTGAGTTTTTTCACGCAATCAAATAGGATTGCTATAGAAGTAATAATGTTATTTCACAATTAGCTGCGAAGTGCTAGCGCACCGCTCTGCTAACGCCAAATTTTTAGATTACCTCTGCTACTATTATTCTCTAAATGTTCGGCTTCCTTGGGTCAAATGCCACTGGACTCCAATCGTGAAACTTGCTCAAGGTTGCTAATTAGCGAGATATCACGTATTTAAAGGTATAAAAAATTTTCTTAATTGCTTATAAATAACTATTACTTTCTAAATTACTTGGGGAATACTGAAATTTAGTACCATTAAAGGTGTATGGAAAATGGCAGATAATAAAGTCAGTGCAAAACTTTCCTCCGCAGACAGGGAGGCCGTGATGCAAGCTATTACTACTATCCGCGAAAAGTTACCGTTTTTGATTGATTTGACAACCGAGGAGCGTAAAGCTTTACCCAAGTTGGGGGATAAGAGTCGGGCGTTTGTGAGTAAGGCGTTGGAAATCGGTACACAAAACCCTGACTTCTTACCTCGTTCTTTTGACTTGAATGAAATGCGCCAAGATATCGAATTATTTGAAGCCCTTTATCCCATTTTGCTGTCGTTGACGCAACTGCAAGAACTGGTGGATGATACATCTGTGGCTGTTGGTAGTGAAGCTTATGCGGCGGGGTTGATGGTATATAACTATGCAAAAGTCAGTGGTAAAGGCGCGGGTTTAGAGTCAATGATTGATGATTTAGGACGCAGATTTGCCCGGAAAGCTAAAAAAGTGCAACCACAAAGTTCATAAGGGACTTCCAACAAATAAATTATCCAATCTTGTGGGGTGGACATCTTGTCCGCCCAAGGCTTAGGGCTATCGTGTCGCCCACCGCACAAGAAGTAGTTGAGTATTTTTTTATTTGGAGTTCCTAAGTCGAGAAATTAACTTAGCGCTTCTACCTAAAAACCTAAAACCTTGAGCTTCTGGGCTTAGGTGTTTCTGTTTCAAGTGAAAAACTTCCAGTCAGAAGCTCAAATTTTGCTGTTGTCAGCAAGAACGTTTTCGTTTGAAGTGAGAATGTTTTGGTTTTAAACAAGAACTTTCTGGTTTGAAGTGAGAATGTTCTGGTTGAAAACGAGAAGTTTTTGGTTTGAAGTGAGAATGTTTTGGTTGAAAACGAGAAGTTTTTGGTTTGAAGTGAGAATGTTTTCGTTTGAAGCCGGAAAGTATGTGTTTAGAACTAAACAGTTGTAGGTTAAAGAGCAATAGGGTTTGTAGGGCTTCTCGGTTGAGTGGAATAAAGACCTAACCCCCAGCCCCTTCCCTACAAGGGAAGGGGAGTAAGATTCAAAGGCTCTTTCCTTTTACGAGAGAGGAATGGAAGTGAGGTCAAAGTGTATTGCATACAAACGAGAACCGCTATAGATAAGGAGAATCTTAGCGACTAAGTAAGTCGGGGATCTTTATTAGGACGATGTAAGCCAGCTTGAAACCAAAAACCCCGCGCACTGCGAATGGCGTCATCTTCTGGATAGCGTTCATCCTTAATATCTAGTCGGTTGCAGGTTGCTCTACCAGTGGGAGTAACTCCAATAATTGTCCTATCATTTGCTGACCACAGAAAATGCTCTGACCAAATTTGTTGACGAGGATTAAATAGAGGTACTACTGCTTTAGTCTCTAAGTCATATCCGGCGACAAAGTTGTAGCGACGTTCATTACAACGACGACAAGCTAAGGCTAAATTATTAATTTCATCAGCACCACCAATAGATTTTGGTATAAAATGGTCTACTGTAAATCTGGTTGTGGAAATACGTTCGGGAGAATGGCAATACTCACACAAATAATTGGCGCGTTTTCGGACAATTTCTTTAGTAGCATCATCAATCATTGTGTTGAGCTACTAGCATCGCGTTGAGATGGGTGAAAATTCTATCTAGTTTTCCAATTTCTTCAAGTGCGATCGCTTCTTCTGGAGTTAGTAAATCAGCTTTTTTGCGTTCTAAAAGTTCTTCCATCCGTGCTTGCAGTTCATCATTAAATTTGAATAGGTTAAATTTATCCAGTTTTTCTATTCTGATACTGCCAATCAAGGATGAAGGTCTAGCAATTACGGTTGTCATAGTCAGCGCGATACAATTTATGATATGTGTTTCTCTAAAGATATTGTATCAAGGAAAAATTCTATAAATATCTTTACGATGTGCGACTCTTAGCTATGTTGTACCTTGGATCGTAAGTAATTTTCATTGTCAGGCTGTTGTTTTTTCAACATTTGTCATGTTTTCACTAGTAACTGACAAACCTATTCCTTCAATAATTACTTGGCGGAGAGTTTCTTGTCCGCCAAATCGTTTGACAGCATCTAATATCTCGATACCAGCTAATTGTCCTTCTGCATCATAATCGGCGGCGATTCCTTCAGCTAAATGTTGCGTTGTTACAGTGGTTTCGCGGAAAGTGATACTGAGAGCATCAACTTCGGCATCATAGCTAATTTTCATAGGAATATCTCTTTTACTCCTGTATTATCTCCTCTTGGACGGTCTACCATTTCTTTCAAGATGATATTTTGACGCTGTTATTCTATAATTAACTGCGAAGTGCTAGCGCACCGCTCTGCGATCGCCAAATTTTGATATTTCCGCTACTATCTCCAGCCACCAGCCAATTGCGATCGCGGCTAAAGGCGACTGAACTAGCTGAGTTAAAAAATTTTGATAATACACAAGTTAAAACTAATATGTTGTAAAACTGCGATCGCAATTTGATTACATAACACGCATCAGATTCAGATTGATAATTTTAGATTGCTTAAATGGTGTCTGTGTTACTCTGCCACAATATGTAGAATACGGGCATAGAGAGCATCAGCAACTCTAAACTCGGCGGTAGCAATTAGCTGATTAAGTAGAGGTTTAACAGCTAAAATAAATCCCTTTTGTTTGGCTTCAATCAGAACACCTAACAACCCTGTAATCCGCAATCCTATATTATATAGTTGCCTGAGTAAGTCTAATTGACCTATTGCAGCCAAGCTGGTGATTGGCGAGGTATCACTAATTACAATCACAACCTGCCTAACTCCCGCAAGTTTTTTAAATCGAGTTCAAAATCTTCTATTTCATAAGAATAAAGCGGAATTTGGCGTTCTTTGAGCAGTTGTCGAAACCGTACTTTATCCATTTCTGCTAACTTGCTGGCGTGTCCTACAGCCAACTTACCAGACTCAAACAATAGCAATGCAATTTCCTGTTTGAATTCGGTTGCGGTCATTCCACAGGCATTTAAGGTTTCATCCGATATAATGATGCTCATATTTGTTGATTGTTTGCAAGTATTACTTACTATTTTGACGCTGTTATTGTCAGACTAACTGCGATCGCCAAATTTTGATATTTCCGCTATCATCTCCCGCAGTCAGCCAATCTCCATCGGGGGTAAAGGCGACAGATAAAACTCCGTCAAAATGAGTCAGGCTATTAATTTCTTTACCTGTTGATATTTCCCATAGTTTGATAGTGTTGTCCCCACTACCACTAGCGAGAATTTGCCCATCACTGCTGATGGCAACGGAAACAACCCCACCGCAATGACCAGTAAGGGTGCGAATTTCTCTACCTGTTGCTATTGACCACAGTTTTATAGTGCTATCCAAACTACCACTAGCGAGAATTTGCCCGTCACGACTGATGGCTACGGAATGAACCGAATAGGAATGACCAGTGAGGGTGCGAATTTCCCTTCCTGTTGTCACCGACCACAGTTTGATAGTGTTGTCATAACCACCACTAGCGAGAATTTGCCCATCGCTACTGATGGCTACGGAATAAACCGACTCGGAATGACCAGTGAGGGTACGAATTTCCCTTCCTGTTGTCAAAGACCACAGTTTGATAGTTGTGTCGCCACTACCACTAGCGAGAATTTGCCCGTCACGACTGATGGCTACGGAATAAACCGACTCGGAATGACCAGTGAGGGTACGAATGATGTGGTATCCATTTGAGATCATTGAGTATTTGTTCTCTGAGGGTTTTGATGACTCGCAATTCACCGCGTCGATTTTTAGCGAGATAGGTAATCCCAACTCCACCTTCGCCTAATTTTCTCTCGATAATGTAGCGACTACCAAATAACTCCTGCCCTGGATTCCACGCCATTGGTCAAAACCGTAGTTTTACTGATATTTTATTTTGGCACACCATAAATATCAGTTTTTGGCATCTTTACTCAGCTTTGCTCATAGGCTGTTAAGAATTCGTCCCGTGAGATACCTACTTGAGTGCAAATTGCTCTTAATGTTCCTGATTTAATTTGAGATTGATTAGGCATTACTAATGGTGTCTGCGAGCCATCTTCATTTTCTCGCGCCATGACAATATGTTCACGTTCCCGAATAATAAGAAATCCTAACAACTCAAATGCTTTGATAACTCTCTTCTTCGGAGCATCGACAGGAAACTTCGGCATTAAATAGCCACCTCTGCTTCTGTCAGAAAAGCCTCAATTATTGGTGAGTCATCTTCGAGCATTTCTTTGCCAAATATTTCAATGTAGCAGCGAATAGCTGACTTGATATCGGCTAAGGCTTCTTCATAAGTGTCACCTTGACCAACGATCGCCCCTTTTATACCCAGAGGGTAGGCAACATAACCGTCAGAATGTTTTTCGACAATAATTTTGATTTGTTTCATCACTAGAGCGTTTAGCAAAGTAAACTTTAGGCAATTCTGATGCAGCCTACAATAAACAGTATATTCAATCGCCATAAACTTATGACACCAGCAGTAGTTAAACCTTCATCTTGGCTAACGACTGGTATCCGAGTCGAAAAAGTCAATAATCTTAATCTGTTTAAATTTACAGACGAATTGGGTTTGCGGATGCAAGAATTGCTAGATAGAAAAAAAGCTGATTCTTTGACACCAGAAGAAGCTGCTGAACTGGAGGCGATTGGGGAATTAGATGAGATTTTCAGCTATATCAATGCAATGATTGCATCTCAGGTATGACAATTCCTAATCATATCCAAGAGTTTGTTCGTAAACGTGCTGGCTTTCGATGTGAATACTGCCATTATCCTGAATCATTAAGCACGTCTCCTCTGACAATTGATCATATTCATCCACAATCTTTAGGTGGCTCTGATGATGTGGATAATTTGGCTCTAGCTTGTCGTCGATGTAACGAGCGTCATTATAATTTTACGGTGGGAATTGACCCAGAAACTAAGCAAGAAGTCGCCTTATTTAATGCCCGTCAGCAACAGTGGTCTGAACACTTTGTTTGGTCAGCAGATGCTACAAAAATTATTGGTATCACACCCACAGGTCGGGCAACTTGTAATAGATTAGATTAGAATGATCTACGCCGTAGCGATCGCTTCATTCAAAAATCCCGGCAACTTTGGATAAAAGGAGGTTTTCATCCTCCCTCTGAAGATCCACGACAGGAAAAATAGAGACCTTGCGCTGTTCAGAACCCCGACTTTTCAAAAAAGTCGGGGTTCTAAGTTAGATAGGGGTTATTGCGTTAAAATTTGACGGCTTAAAATACTCATTACTTCACTTGGGTTGGCGGTTGGTAGCAGTGGACTCCAATCTCCTACACTGGCATAGCCAATTACCTGCAAGTAGTGAATTGTACTGCTAACGGCTTTGGGAGAACCAATTAGTAGATGCTTAATCGGTTCTCTGTTGGGAAATGGCTGTGCAGTTGATTCTTTGCGGGTGGGTGTATCTAAATTTTCACCCAGGTATTGCTTTAACTGTGATTGGGCAGACTTTTGTAATTGTGCCATCATTGTATTTATCTCCTGATAAGGGGGACAGATAACGGCGATCGCATTCTTCTTTCCGGGATTAGGCGATCGCCTTTATCATGTCTTTATATTAAGGTATAAATTTATACTTGCCAACTACAAATTGAAAATTTATTATTAATAATTCCCAAGTTTTAACGGCAATAAATTAGACTGAATTCGAGTTATTTCAAATTTTATTACTCTAAAAAAAATGCTAGATTTAGCAAATTTTTAACTAAACCTAGCAAACCTAAATTATTTACAAAAAGTCTAATCTTCCGGCTCAATCCCCGCCGCCCGTAATTGTGCTGCTAGTCGTTCAGCGCGTTGGCGTTCTTGTTCAGTGCGTTGGCGTTCTTGTTCAGCTAATTCTGTTCCCCAAGGTAAAAGGTTTCCTTGTTCATCCCACCACCTTAACCACTTTCCTGTGCGGTTTTCACGAGTACCTTGGGACACTCCAAGATAAAGATTCATTTCTGCTATCCAGTAGCGTTGATTTTCATCAGGCTCTTGCAAAATGTACTGTTCATTTTGTAAGTGATACATCTCGAAACTACCGCTGTCTGGCTCAAATATGATGTAGTTTGGTACTTTTAAAATGCGCTCGTAGAAAAACCATTTTCCTGGGGGATATGTCGCTTTGATAGAATACTCTGTCTGCTGTGTATCGGAAACAAATTCCATCACAATTACGGGAATTTCACCTTGTAATTGAGGGGTGTAACTGCGTGCTACTTCTTCTCTACTAACATTAATTTTGGCAATGAAAGCCCAATCAGGAGCTTTAATGACCATTTTGTTGTTTAAAGTGGCACAAATGCCGTAATTAGTTGTTGTTAGGGCGTTAGCTGAAATTTTTCCGGCTAATTGTAGGCTTTCTGTGAGTGCAGCGGCTAAGGCTGGTTGGTTGATGTTGTCCACTGGATCGTCTGGTAGTTTGTAATCATCGGGTAGTTTTTCCCAAGTGATTTGGTAGTCTTGGGTGAGGGTTGTCATAGCGGGTTTTCCTTTGGTGTGTAAAAGGGACTGTTGAGTTAGGAGTGAAGAGTTAGGAGTTATTCTCCCTCATCTCCCCGTTATCCTTACTCATCTTCATCGGGTTCTAAATCGTCGGCTGTCAATTCTTGATGCGGAATGGCGGCGATAATTGCATCTATGACTTTAGATACTGGTAATATTTCAATATTCAGGTCAGGAAATTTTGTACCTTTGGGCACGATCGCTCTTTTAAATCCCAACTTAGCTGCTTCTTTTAACCGCAGTTCCATTTGGGAAACCGATCGCACTTGTCCACCTAAGCCAACTTCACCGATTAATACTGTACCGGGATCGACGATGCGATCGCGGAAACTAGCGACAATTGCGATCGCAATTCCTAAATCTACTGCCGGTTCTTCCACATTCAACCCACCCGCAGAAGCAACGTAGGAATCTAACTTGGACATGGGAATTCCCACCCGTTTTTCTAAGACGGCGAGAATTTGTACTAGGCGGTTGTAGTCTACGCCAGTTCCAGCACGCCGAGGGGAAGGGTAACTGGTGGGACTCACCAAAGCTTGCAATTCCACAACGATGGGGCGAGTACCTTCGCAAGCAACCACAATTGCCGTACCTGGCGCTGGATCGTCACGGTTGCCTAAAAATAACTCTGAGGGATTGGAGACTTCTCGCAATCCCTCGGCTACCATTTCAAAGATGCCGATTTCGTGGGTTGCACCGAAGCGATTTTTTACTGTCCGTAATAACCGATGGGAGGCAAAGCGATCGCCTTCAAAATACAACACTGTATCTACTAAATGTTCTAAAACTTTTGGCCCCGCGATCGCTCCTTCTTTGGTAACGTGTCCCACAATCAGCATGGTGACATCTTCATGCTTCGCCACCTTCATCAGTGCTGCGGTACATTCCCGTACCTGAGCTACTGAACCTGGTGCAGAAGTCAGTGCCGGAAAAAACACCGTTTGGATACTATCAATCACCGCCACATTTGGCTTGAGAGAGTCTATTTCCCGTAAAATTTCTTCTAAATCTGTTTCTGGCAGTACATATAAATCTGCACCAATACTGTCAGGGTCTATAGGAAGTGTAGGATCTACTACTACCTTAATATTCTCCTCATTAACCACACTTAGGGGTTTTGATACTCCCAAACGGGAAGCTCGTAATTTTACCTGCTGTCCCGATTCTTCACCAGTTACGTAAAGGATGCGGTATTTCTGTGCTAATTGATTAGATACTTGCAACAATAAAGTCGATTTACCAATACCTGGATCGCCACCAATCAGCACCATTGAGCCAGGGACAACCCCACCTCCAAGCACTCGATCTAATTCTCCATAACCAGACTCCCAGCGAGCGATTTGGCGATCGGTAATTTGATCGAATGTTAAGGAGGCTCGCGCTTTGGCTGGTTTAGCATGAGATTTGCCATTGCCTTGAGCGGATTGCCAACTACTCACCCCCCCTCGACTGGGTACATCTACTGAGGATTGAATAGAAATTTGTTCTTCTAGAGAGTTGTAAGTACCGCAAGCTGGACACTTACCAAACCACTGGGGCGATTCTGCTCCACATTCGTTACAAGTGAAAAAGGTTTTTGGCTTTGCCATTCTTAAATCTTATTAAATAATCTTAATATTTACTTAATTCTTGAAAAAAACTAAAAACTAATAATAGTGGTATTTAGAGCTTTTTCCAAATCAATTCATGGAATGATATCTTAATATTATGGTATTAAAAATTAATCATGTAAATTTTTAGTCAAGGAGCCTAGAGAAACTTGGAAAGTCATAAAGAAAAAATCTTGGTGGTAGACGACGAAGCCAGCATTCGCCGGATTTTGGAAACGCGCCTTTCCATGATTGGCTACGATGTAGTGACGGCTGGTGATGGGGAAGAAGCTTTGGAAATTTTTCGCAAAACTGAGCCTGACCTGGTAGTTTTAGATGTAATGATGCCAAAGCTAGATGGCTATGGTGTATGTCAAGAATTACGAAAAGAATCAGATGTCCCCATTATTATGCTAACAGCCTTAGGTGATGTAGCTGATCGCATCACCGGGTTAGAATTGGGTGCTGATGATTATGTAGTTAAACCATTTTCCCCCAAGGAGCTAGAAGCCCGGATTCGCTCGGTGCTGCGGCGAGTAGATAAAAACGGAGCTTCTGGAATTCCCAGTTCTGGGGTAATCCATGTTGCTAATATTAAAATCGATACGAATAAGCGACAAGTCTACAAAGGCGATGAGCGCATTCGATTGACGGGTATGGAGTTCAGCTTGTTAGAGTTGTTAGTCAGTCGCTCTGGAGAAGCTTTTTCTCGTTCGGAAATTTTGCAGGAAGTATGGGGTTATACACCAGAACGTCATGTGGATACCCGCGTAGTAGATGTGCATATATCACGTTTACGGGCAAAATTAGAAGACGATCCTAGCAACCCAGAATTGATTCTCACTGCACGGGGTACTGGTTATCTTTTCCAGCGGATTATTGAACCAGGAGAGGAGTGAAAATAGTTAGGAGTGAGGAGTTAAAAGTGAGGAGTTAAAAACTTTCTTCAACTCATAACTCATAACTTTTCCCAAGCATGACTAAACCTGATCCTAATCGAGTTTTGCGGCGTCTACCTATTGTCGTGGGTGGGCTAGGCGCTTTACTTTTATTGATTAACCGTTTATTGACACCGGAATTAACCCAGTCTCAATCGCGTGGTGATGTAGTGGGTGTGATTTTGAGTGCGGTGTTAATTTTGACGGGTTTAATTTGGCAGCAAGTTCAGCCGCGATCGCCTGATATTGTAGAACTAATTGGAGAAGAAGGGTTTGTACTTGCAGCAGATTTACCCGAAGCCGTGAAAACAGAGCTAGCCTGGGCATCTCATTTGTTGTTGACTAATACAGTAACGCGATCGCTTGTGGTTTTTTATCAAGGTAAAGTTTTGTTGCGTCGCGGCATTCTGGGTACTAAATCTGAAGTTGTGCCAGGAGTAATCTTAAAACAGGTACTCGAAAAACAAAAACCGATTTATCTAGTTGCTCTAAAAATATATCCAGGTAGGCTTGAATTTGATTATTTACCAGAAAATACTCAAGGTGTAATTTGTCAACCTATTGGCAACCAAGGGGCATTAATTTTGGGAGCAAATGCTCCTCGTAGTTACACCAAACAAGATGAAAACTGGATTGCGGGAATTGCTGATAAATTAGCCGTTACTCTTAGTACTTAGGTTGTCAGCTAGTTTAAAAGCCAGCCAATTTTAGTGAGACAAGGGGCTTAGAGGGTGTTTGAAAAGTCTAAATTATTACTACCCTTGGCGACTAGAAGTCACGGCTACACAGACAAAACCCACCTACGTGGGTTAAATTTGATTTTGTGTTAGTCCGCGTAGGCGGACTTTGCTTGTGTAGCCGCGATTTCCAATCGCCCAAAACTTTTCAAACATCCTCTTAAGCCCCTTGTTTGGGAGCAAGCTCACAGCTAATCGGTATTAGTAAGTTATTAGGTGTCACAAGCGCATTTTAAATTTAAAAATTAAATCTAAAATCTTAAGTTTTAAATTCAATCACCAAGAAGTTAAAAAATTCCAACCTTCCTTTTCTTGCGGTGTCTTTCCTTCTTTTTCTTCTAATTCTTCCGGGATCTTTAAATTTGTCTGTTGAATTAAATTATCATATTCTCCTGAATCAACCCATTTCAATAACTCGCCAGCCCGCATAACTACCCAAGAAAGCCCAGATTCTGTATAGCTTAATATTTTGGTGACTTTATCCACACTATCAAAGTTATTGGATGCAAACTCACGGGCTTGAATGAGAAAATCTTCAATTACAGCAGTAGTCAAGTACTCATCTGGTAAACCCGCGAGTTTCATCAGTGTAGTAGTTGCTACGTCAATATCCTGACAAGCTAGCATTGCAGCCCGATCGGCAGTAAACCTAGCCATCATCCGCCAATTATACAAACCTAGTTCCATTCCACCAGCTACTAAGCCACCGACTCCCAGTGTGGTACTGCTCAACAAATTTTTCAAGGTTGGCATAACAATTGCCATTTGGTGATAAACCATGTGCTGACTCTTGATGCGAGCAACTTCATGTCCGAAAACGTAAATTAATTCATCCGAGTCAAGCCACTCCATTGCATCTAAATTGATACCGACAAGGGGTTTTTCCACGCCAACAATGTAGGTTTGAATGTTACCTGTGCCTCGAAATAGATACAATTCAGGAAGTGGATCAACATCAAGAATTTGGCAAGTTTCTACAAATGCTTGATGTAATTGGGGAAAATTACGGGGTGAAATTCTGATTTCACTACCAAGGCTTTGCAGTCTGAGTAGGCGATCGATACCGTATTCGTTAATTTTTTTAAGTAGTAGGGAGACACCGGGCATATTTTGCAAAGAAGCCAAGGCTTTGCGATCGAAGGGGTGCTCGTAGGCTTTAGAACTTAGTCCAGTTAATATTTTTCTCGTCATAGGTTTTGAGCTTTTAAATAGCAGTTTAGAAGCATTAGGCAAACTTGCACCACATTGTACGAGGCATTTTTCGCTATCTTACCCAGATAGAATAAACAGTAGGAGCGCGCAGATGTGCATACGTGTCAACTTAACGCTAAACCCGCTTGGTGACAACGTTTTGCCCTCACCACCCTGCCTCTTCCATCCGTGAGAGGGGAGTAAGACATTCAATATCCCCTTCTCCCAAGGAAGAAGGGGTTAGGGGATCAGGGCGTGAGGGATTTGCAAAACGCCTGTCCGATATAGTTTTCGGCTTAAGTTGACACCAATGGCAGATGTGCGTCCCTATGAGAAAATTTGGAAATTTACAATTAATCTATGCAAATTATTTATTGGCTATTAATTGCCGTAATGCTTGTGGGTATTATTGGTGCTGTAGTTCCCGCGATTCCCGGTAGCAGCTTAATTTTAATTGCAATTATTGTCTGGGGAATCGTTAGTAGTTCCTTTGCAGCTATTAAAATTCCCCTAATTGTGACAATTATAGTTTTACTACTCAGTGTCGGAGTAGATTTTTTAGCTAGCTATGTAGGGGCAAAACAAGCTGGAGCTAGCAAGTGGGGGCAAATTGGCGCAATTGTTGGTTTGGTGGTAGGATTTTTGGGATTATTGCCAACTTTACCTTTTGGGGGGCCGCTGCTAGGAATTTTACTAGGCCCGCTTTTGGGAGCAATTATTGGTGAGTACCTTTACCGACGCGAATTTGGGTTAGCAGTTAAAGCAGGTATAGGAATTGTAGTCGGATCTTTGGTTGGAAATTTGATTCAAGGGTTGTTAGCGATCGCCGCAGTTGTAGTTTTTGTTGTGACAACTTGGCCACAAGTATTTGGCTCTTAGTATTTGAAAAATCTGACAGGTTTGAGAACAGCGTTAATAGCTAGTAATTAGCTGTTTGTTACAAACAATTCAATTTGATCGCAAAGACTATCCATAGTAAACAAATACAGCGGTTCCTCCCATTTATTCTATGAGAGGAACCGTTTCACTAAATATTGGCAACTCGAAAGATTATAGATACACTGCATACTCCATTTATCTAAAATATGATTGAGTTGTTTACGTATAAAAATATACTTTTCTTATAATTACGTAAATATTTTTTCTTAAAGCCAGAGCTATTGTCAATAATTTAAACCCTAGAGAGTAAGAGATATACGAAGCGCAGATATGTAAGAAATTAAAATTTTATGAAGACTATTTGTTAGTTGAAGATGTGATGAAGACCACTCAGTAAATATTGCAGGTTCTAAGTCTATGTGATTTTATGGAGATAAGAAATACATCACGCAAGTTTTGCTTTCACTGACAGTATTTTAAATAGATTACTGATAGTAAAAGTCAAGCAATCAATTTCTCTGTTCCGTTATTATTAGGACTCTCAAAGGCTCATGATTAGTTTAAAATCTAAATTAGTAAACGCGACTCTGGCTGCTACTTTCGCAATCCCCTTGGCTACTGCTGGGATGTTTGCCTCTGCTGGTTCTGCTCAAGCGGCTTTTCTTAGTAGTGTTTCTTTCTCGGGAAATTTGACTCTTCAAGAAACAGGAAAAAATACTCCAAACATTGAAGTAGCCCAATTTGATAATCCAGCAACGGTAACATCTGCTAATGGTATATTTACTGGTGTACAGAAAGTTACAGTAGGGAACAACGACCCTTACAGCTTAATTTTAGATCTACTTCCAGGCACCACAAAATCTAAACCTACAACGGTATCAGCAGATTACAAAGTTCGTGTGAGTTCAATAGTTGACCCATTCCTTAGTTTTGATAATGGGATAAAGTTTAAGGCAACTACTATAGATGACATTACTAGGAAAAATACAAAGAGTATAAACAACATATATACTACTAGCTTAGATGCATTTAAAATCTATGGAACATTCTATAATGGTACAAATGCCATAGGGGATGGATCGGTTACTACTCTAAAGCAAGGTAATAATCCTGGTCAGTATATATTTCAAATAGATGCTATCTCACAATCCGTTCCTGAGCCAACAACAATACTAGGCTTAGGTGCATTAGGTACAGTCATGGCTATGTCTCGCCGTCGCAAAACTCTGGCTAATTAATGAAAAATATCCAGCAGATAAATTGCTGAGAAAAAAGGTGGTAGAACAATTGTAAAGACTACCACCTTGTACAAAATCTATCTAATTAGATCGGTTGTCAATGAAATGTTATAGGTTTTGGGTTCGTAGTAATTTAGCGATTACTGCGAACCTTTAATTATTTCCAAGAAAAACTTTATTGAAAACGACTTTTCCAGTTTCGGTAATTCTATGGAAAAATCAGGTTAACTATTCCTAGAAAGACGAATTCAGACTGACTGCAAAGAATTTTTGGCTTCAGTTGCGATCGCCTCTACTTCATCATTAGCCAAAATTTCTAATATAGATTTAGCTTCTGGATTACTTAAACGAGCCAAGGCTTGTACAAGTCTGTAACGAATTTGCCAATCTGGGTTGGTAGCATAGGGAGCCAACAGAGGAACTGCTTGTACATCTCCCAAGTCACCCAAAGAACTAATAGCAGCAGTTTGGACTAATTCATTTTCTGATGAGAGTGCCTCTTTGAGTAGTTCAAAGGCTCGCGGATCGCCCAATTCTCCTAATGTAGCAATAATACTGAATTGTATTAGCCATTCACCGGTTGTATGATAAAGCTGCTGTAAATCTTCAAAAGCTTCGCTTAACTTTAGAGCGCCCAAACAGTCTGCTGCTGCTGCTTGTACATCTACTTCGGAGTCATGAAGCAAGCGATCGCGCAAGATATCCAAGGATAACTGTAAATCTTGGGTTCCAAGTGTATCCATTTGACTCACTGCTGAGTAACGGACACGGGAATTGCGATCGCCAATAGCACTTTGAATTAATTCAAAGCCAACCGCAGGTTCCAATTGGCGGATTTGATTTACTGCACGTAAGCGATCGCCTAAATCCTCAGAACTGAGCAATTGCTTAACAGACTCCGGAGTAATACTCATTTAGTTATCCTTGATTTTCAAATGTATAAAAAAGACAGACGCGATTAATCGCGTCTTTATTTTTGGCTTTTGTATGCGATTAATCGCGTCTCTATTTTTGACTAATCTTGACTAGCAGCCATAGCCCGAATAATATCACCACGAGTGAGGATACCAATTACTTGTTGACTCGTGCCCTCAAGTACTGGTAAGCGGTGAACGCTGCGATCGTGCATGATTGTAGCTGCTTCTCTTAAAGTTTTATCAGGGGAAATAGCGATCGGGTTTTTACTCATCACCTCCCCAACGGTTTGCCCTAGAGCCTTGTGCAAATCACGGTCATACGTAGCAGGATTTTTTAAATAGATAACACTATCAAGAAACATAATGTACGCAGGTGGAGTAACACCAGTTTCTTGCCACATCAAATCGGTTTCCGAGATAATGCCCACCAATTTACCGAGATCGTCCACAACAGGTAGTCCGCTGATATGGCGTTCTGCGAGAATTTGGATAGCTTCCTTGAGTGGAGTTTCCTCCCGGACAACAATAGGATCGCGGCTCATCACATCGGCAACGGTTTTAGGCATTTATTTCCTGACACCTTAAATCAAAGTCCCTGCGCCTATTGTAGAAAATTGCGGGACTCAACCTGATGCAATTAATAGATTGTTACGGGATTGGTCATTTGTCATTGGTCATTTGTCATTGGGCATTTGTCATTGGGCATTGGTTATTAATTATTCTCCTCTGCTCCCCGGTCACTGAGCGTAGCCGTTCGCGGAGCGTCTCGTAGAGAAGCTGCTCCCCTGCTCCCTCTGCTTCTTTCCTAGCCCCCACTTCCTTTCAATGCAGCAATAATTTGAGCATTTGCTTTCGGAAAATTAAAATGCTCCAGTTCTTCCAAAGTTACCCAGCGAATTTCATCGGATTCCAAAGGTTGGGGGATACCTGTAAGATGGCGGCAGTGATGTACTGTAAGGGTAACGCGCAAGTTTGTATAGCTGTGGTCAATAGTAATCAGATGCTCTCCCACTTCAATCACTATTCCCAGTTCTTCGGAAATTTCTCGTTGAATACATTCTTGGATGGTTTCACCAGGCTCAATTTTACCACCAGGAAATTCCCACAAACCACCCATCGCTCCTTCTGGACGACGGCGGTCAATTAAAATTTGCTTTTGGTCATTCCAAATTACTGCAACACCAATGATTTTATGGGGTGGGAAAGAACTGGTTTCACTCATAGTTTAATAGGGAGTAGAGAAATAATTCCTGAATTTTGATTCTTGACTAATAACAAAACTCGGCAGACTAGTTGTAACTCTGCCGAGTTTTGATTTATTACAAAGGTGATTTA
The DNA here is from genome assembly GCF_036918015.1 of Nostoc sp. Taxonomy (GTDB): domain Bacteria; phylum Cyanobacteriota; class Cyanobacteriia; order Cyanobacteriales; family Nostocaceae; genus Nostoc. Next base: position 10,014 of record NZ_JBALEO010000071.1, on the reverse strand, counting down.
GCGCTGTTCGTTTATCCACAAATGTGCATTCATCATTTATAAATAAGCCTCTAGTATCATGTTCGGTTAAATACTTAATTATTCAGACCGCAAAAAGGTTTAGAGGAGAGGGATTTTTATGCTTTCTGCATAGGTTCGGGAGTTATAACTAACTAGCCTGACATCCCTGATATCATACATATAATTGATTGAATTAATCACAAAATTACAGGAGTTTACAGAGAAGCGAAATCAAAGACTCCGCGTTCCTCTGCGTTGAAATTTCAACCTGAATTCGTCACTATTTTGGATATTTTAAAAAACTTAGCTGATGTATAATCGGGAATTAGCAGCAAAAATTTCACAGACACTTATTTTCAATTCGCATCGCTGTAACTATGATTAGCTCTCAGTCCAACAATATTAATTGAATTTCCCGAATTTTACATTTCTAGTCAATTTCGCTGTTGTCGGTTTCAGATCCTTGTAGAGCCATTTCAAAATTCATTCTCTGTTCAGCGTTACGCAAGAAATAACCACTAATCATCGCAGAAGCAAGAAGCCTACCTAGATTTTCCCGATTTGTGGTTACAGTAACACCAAAGTGTTCTGAAGGTAAATTACCTAATAGCCCTGTAATATTCCGTTCCATCACCTGAAAGACTTCGGCAGACGTGGGTTTGGATAGCTGGGTAACTGTCTCTGGACTCAAGGATTTAACGTACTGCCAGAGTAAATCGTTAGTTTCTGATTCGCTATTAAAAAATTCTGAGACACGATTGGATGGGTTACTCATTTTTTAGCTCCTTAACTACCACTATTGGCTGCGGTGCTTGTGATTTGAATATTAAATGTCTGTTTTGGATTTGACTTAGTTATTTTGTCTTCCTGTCAACTAATGTAACAGCCTAGCGCAAGAGTGGAAGTAGGTGTAACCGTACCAAACTCAGCGTATTTTCTCACCCCAATAAATAGGTGAGGAGTGGGGAGTTAATTACAAACTCATCACTCCTAACTTCTAACTTGCCAAATATTCATCCATATTGGCTTTAGACTTGCGAAGTTTGCTTAAGGCTTCCCGTTCAATTTGTCGGACTCGTTCTCGACTGATGTTCAATATTTCACCAATTCTAGCCAGAGTCAGGGCTTGCCCATCAGTTAAGCCAAAGCGCAATGTGATTACTTCCCTCTGTTGTGGTGTGAGATCGCCCATCAGACGATCTAAGTCATAAGATAGGGAAGATTGCATAACAAACTCTTCGGGAGAAGCGCCTGGATCTTCCAGCATTTCTCCGAGTTCGGTGTCGTAGTTATCACCCAGCCGCAAATCTAAAGAAAGGGGCAAACGCGCCTTTTCTAAATACTCTCGTACTTGTTTGGGGGTCAATTCTAATTCTTCAGCTAGCTCACCAGCCGTAGGAGCGCGTCCCAATTTTTGAGACAGTTGGCGCTGTGCCTTTTTAATCTTATTTAATTTTTCGGTGATATGGATCGGCAGGCGAATGGTGCGAGCTTTTTCGGCTATTGCACGAGTAATCGCTTGCCGAATCCACCAATAGGCATAAGTAGAAAATCTGTACCCTTTGGTGGGGTCAAACTTTTCTACGCCCCGTTGCATACCAATACTACCTTCTTGGATCAAGTCCAGTAAATCGACGTTGCGCTTGATGTATTTTTTGGCAACGGACACTACCAGCCGCAAATTGGCTTCTACCATCTTGCGTTTGGCAATTTCACCATCTGCGATCGCTTCGTTCAACTCTGCTGGTTCTAGGTTTGTTGCTGTGGCCCACTCTTCTAGAGTCGGTTGACGATCTAGCTGGGTGGCAAGAGATTCCCTTGATTCGTGCAAAACACAGGAACGTTGCACCTGTTTACCATAGAAAATCTCTTCCTCGTGTGTTAAGAGTGGCACACGGCCAATCTCACGCAGGTAAGTCCGCACGAGGTCTGTGGCTGTCTGAGCGGTCTTCATGGCGCTACTCTTTGGTAATGATGGGGTTGGCGGTAGGGTCATTAAGGGATAGATGCTTTCTTTATTTATTAGGGTGCTACCCAGTCAGACTGGGAACCCATGTTATGGTTTGCAACTTACGCGCCTGAGAAACTCGGCTGCTCATAATCATCAAATTTAGGCTTCTTAACTGCTAAAACTACAGTTATTTCCTAGTTTTCACAAGTATCTACAGTTAGATAAAAGGTTGCTTTTTAAACATTTTTTATGGAAGTCTTATTAAAAATTGTAACATTTATGAGAAGATTTTGGCTAGATAACGACAGGAAATCTTCTGGTTTTTCCAGTTAATGCAACGTTGCCCTCTATCTTAAGGCTGACTAAAAGTCAATTTAAGAAATTATCTGGTTCAAATAATTTTCCTCATATTTGTTAAAGTATCTCAATGAGAACTATATTCATTCTCTTCTAACAATTGTTTAATTTTTTCTGGGAATTGGGGATGGGGCATTAGGAGTACTGTTAGCGGTAGCGGGGCGTTTAGCCCGTGCTGAGTTAGGAGTTAGGAGTTAGGAGTTAAGAGTTAGGAGTTTTGTTTACCCCCTTGTCCTCTTGTCCCCCCATCTCCCCCTGCTCCCTCTGCTCCCTACTTCCTACTCCCTAATCCTTCGCACAGTACTCTTGGATAGTTTTTACATCCAAAGTCGTATTTTGTAAGGAACGGATGGCGGCGACGGTAGCTTTTGCACCGGCAATGGTAGTAATGATGGGAATTTTGTAAGCTAAGGCTGTGCGGCGGATTAACCTAGCATCAGTCTGGGCTTCTTCCCCTGATGGTGTGTTGATAATAAGTTGGATTTTCTGGTTTTTGATCGCATCGAGGACGTGGGGACGACCTTCATGGAGTTTTAAGACTAATTCAATCTTTAGCCCCTGTTCCAGAAGAACTCGGCGTGTACCAAGGGTAGCCATCACTGTAAAGCCCAAATCGATAAATTCCTTCACCACACCACTTGCAGCAGCTTTATCGCGATCGCTCATTGATACAAATACAGTTCCCGTTAACGGTAAACGCTCCCCAGCACCCAATTCCGCTTTGGCAAAGGCACGGCCAAAGTCGCTGTCAATCCCCATCACCTCACCAGTCGATCTCATTTCTGGGCCCAATATTGTATCAGTTCCTGGGAATTTATTAAAGGGTAATACTGCTTCTTTTACAGCAATGTGGGTTGGTATGACTTCCTCGGTGAAATGTAGTTCCTCTAAGGTTTTCCCCGACATAATTAAGGATGCTAGTTTCGCTAACTGTACGCCTGTTGCCTTAGAGACAAAGGGCACTGTGCGGGAGGCGCGGGGGTTAGCTTCCAGTATGTAAACTTGGGGAGAATAACTACTTGCACCCACAACGGCAAACTGAATATTCATCAATCCCACAACTGACAGCGCTTGTGCTAGCTGCACCGTCCAAGTGCGAATTTGATTGAGAACTGCTGGTGATAGGGAAATGGAAGGTAGAGAACAAGCGGAATCTCCTGAGTGAATTCCCGCTTGTTCGATGTGTTCCATGATGCCACCAATTACCACCCGTCCCGTATGATCGGCGATCGCATCGACATCGACTTCAATGGCGTTTTCCAAAAACTTATCAATCAAAATCGGATGTTCTGGTTCCACTAGTACCGCAAAGGTCATGTAGCGTTCTAACTCAGCATCGGAATAAACGATTTCCATCGCCCGTCCCCCCAACACATAGCTGGGACGCACCACCACCGGATAGCCAATACGTTTAGCAACAATCAGTGCGTCTTCGTAACTCCGAGCGATACCATTAGGCGGTTGGGAAATATTCAACTGTTGGAGAATCTTTTCAAACCGTTCCCGGTTTTCTGCCATATCGATGGAATCTGGTGATGTACCCCAGATTTTAGTGACTAGTCCAGAAGTGTTATTGCTAAGGAATTCTTGTAATGGGATAGCCAACTTCAGCGGTGTTTGTCCGCCAAACTGGATAATTACCCCAACTGGATTTTCAGTTTCGATGATGTTTAGGACATCTTCTTTTGTTAAAGGCTCAAAGTAAAGGCGATCGCTGGTATCATAATCTGTCGAAACTGTCTCTGGGTTAGAGTTGACCATGATTGTCTCATACCCCGCTCCCTTCAAAGCATAAGCGGCGTGACAACAACAATAGTCAAACTCAATTCCTTGCCCAATGCGGTTGGGACCACCACCCAAAATCAACACTTTGGGCTTGGTTGCAGGCAAAACCTCTGTTTCTTCTTCGTAGGTAGAGTAGTAGTAGGGGGTAAAGGCTTCAAACTCAGCGGCGCAGGTATCTACGGTTTTGTAAACTGGGATGATTCCTAGTGACTTGCGGTAAGCGCGAACTTCATCTTCGGTGGTTTTGGTGGCATAAGCAATTTGGCGATCGCTATATCCGTCCCGCTTCACTTCATAAAGTTGCTCTTTTGTCAATTGCTGCAAAGGTGTCCGCTTCAGGAATTTCTCGACATCTAGCAGTTGCTGAAATTTATCTAGGAACCACGGGTCAATACCAGTCAGTTCATAGATTTCCTCAGCACTAATTCCTAGTTGCAAGGCATGGCGGACGGAGAAAATGCGATCGGGGTTAGGTGTCCGCAGTTGGGCGCGAATTTGTTCGCCACTAGGTAATTTTTCGGCTTTATCGCAACCCCAACCAGCGCGTCCGGTTTCGAGCGATCGCAGTGCCTTTTGAAAGGATTCGTTGAACGTCCGCCCAATTGCCATTGCTTCCCCGACTGATTTCATTTGGGTTGTCAGCACTGGGTCAGAACCGGGGAATTTTTCAAAGGCGAAGCGGGGGATTTTTGTCACCACATAGTCAATTGTCGGCTCAAAGGATGCCGGAGTTTTCTTGGTGATGTCATTTTTAATTTCATCCAAGGTGTAACCCACAGCCAATTTTGCGGCCATTTTGGCGATGGGGAAACCCGTAGCTTTGGAAGATAAAGCCGAACTACGGGAAACGCGGGGGTTCATTTCAATTACAACCACATCCCCATTCAGCGGATTGACGGCAAACTGGATATTAGAACCGCCAGTTTCCACCCCAATCTCGCGGATGATTTTAATTGCCATATCCCGCAGCCTTTGATATTCTTTATCAGTCAGGGTTTGCGCGGGAGCGACGGTAATAGAGTCCCCTGTGTGAATGCCCATCGGGTCAAGGTTTTCGATGGAACAGATAATCACCACGTTATCTGCCAAGTCACGCATCACTTCGAGTTCGTATTCTTTCCAGCCGAGTAAAGACTGATCGATGAGAATTTGCGAAACAGGACTAGCATCTATACCCACCTGTGCCATTTCTTCAAATTCTTCTTGGTTGTAGGCAATACCACCGCCACTTCCACCCATTGTGAAAGCTGGACGAATAATTAGGGGATAAGTACCAATTTGGCGGGCAACAGCTTTGGCTTCTTCTAAAGTTTCGGCTGTGTCGCTGGGACACACAGCTACCCCAATCCTTGCCATTGCTTCACCAAACAACTTTCGATCTTCGGCTTTTTCGATCGCTGGGAGTTTAGCGCCAATTAACTCAACACCGTACTTTTCCAACACGCCATTTTTGGCTAAAGCAACGGCGAGATTGAGGGCAGTTTGTCCTCCCATCGTTGGTAGTAAAGCATCGGGGCGTTCTTTCTCAATAACTTTTTCGACCAATTCCGGCGTCAGCGGCTCAATGTAAGTGCGATCGGCCGTTTCCGGGTCGGTCATAATCGTTGCAGGGTTGGAGTTGACCAAAACCACTTCATAGCCTTCTTCTCGGAGCGCTTTGCAGGCTTGAGTGCCAGAGTAGTCAAACTCACAGGCTTGTCCGATCACAATTGGACCAGAACCTAACAGTAGAATCTTCTGGAGGTCGTCACGGCGGGGCATAGTCGTTGCCTTGGAATATGAGAATAGAAATCCTGATCATTTTAAGGGTCTTTATCCCCTCTGGTGCTTTTTATTATTAAGTTTTCTAAGTTTGATGACAGGAAGGGAGTGGGGAATGGGGGAGCAGAGGGGCAGAGGGGCAGGGGAGCAGAGGGGCAGGGGAGCAGAGGAGAATAATTAAGAATTAATGCCTAATGATTATTTTGTATTTTTAATTTTATTTAATTATGATGCTCAAATTTCTGAAGCTTTTGCGAATCTTTATTATTTAATCTGATAACTCTTGCGATAAATGATGATTTATTTTGGTATGTATCTGTCTGCCTATTTATGCACAAATAGATTACTTAGATAAAAATTTATCTGAACTAGCTAATTGCTAAACATTTTCAACGTTAAATATTATATAAATATGTTTACTTAGATTAAAAATGGCAGAGAAATAGGGATACCATTCTCTGCCATTTTTTATAATATTTTAATAGTTGGTGCTGCCAACTTTTCCTTTCAGTCTAGTTAGACAAATCTAGATTATGAGAATTTTAGCTTTGAGCAGCTTGGACAAACCCTAAAGTTAAGCTGTCTTTGGCGAGGAAGTGAGATAAATGATACGCACGTTCCTCAGTTTTCAACAAAATCTTTTCGTATAGATAGCGTGTGCCCCGATCGCCTAAACTCTCTGCCTGAGCGGCTTGGCGACGAATTACGCCAATGATTGCTTGTTCGGCAGCTAGGTCATTTTCCACCATTTGGCGAGAGGAATATACGCCTTCAGATTCTTGCTCAAAACAGGTTAATTCTGCTAATTTGCTGAAGGTAGCTACTGGCACACCACCCAGTCCATCCAAACGTTCTCCAATTTCATGAACGTGGTCTTGTACTTGGTTGTAGCTTTCGTTAAAAAACTCATGCAGAGAGTAAAATTCTGAGCCTTCAACTACAAAATGATGCTTTTGGTACTGCAAGTACAGTGCCTGGAAACTAGCTAATACAACGTTAAATCCTTCTGTAACTGGAGCGGTTACACTGTGATCCAGCAATACAGGATTGTCATATACATGACCAAAATTCCGTAACAAAGTTTGCGTTTCAGACATTGTTCTCCTCGTTATTTAGCAATTATAGATTTTAACTGCTTATTCCTTACATATTAACATTTTCACAATAAGAGCAAGCCAATTTGCCATCACGAGATTTTGTATTTTTGTTTACTAAAAATCTTAAGTTTATTGTTTGCTGGATTATGGCGCGCTCATCAAGTTGTGTATCTTTCTCATTACTGTTGACATTAAGAGTTAAATGTGCGTGTATTCCGAAGGAGTGAGGGGAGATGGAGGAGTAAATGCCTCCTTGCCCTAATACTCCTTGTCATCCCCCGATCTCTCTCATGGAACGATCGCAAGAATTTTATTTTTTTTGCAAAATTAATGAGAATTGTTTGCACTTAAGGTATGCTGGTTTTAAGAGGCTAGACTACTAATATTTTCAAAAAGCAGGGAGTTAAATGGCGGTAGTTACTGCAAGTTTGTTGCACTTTGAGGGCAATTCTCTTGAAATCGTATAGTTCAGAAATAGAAATAAACCACCTTGTAGAGGTGAATTGGGTAGACCGCTGGCAAGTCTATCAACGGTTAGAGGAGTTAGACATTCCCTGTAGTTGTGCGGCTAACCAGCCATTAAAAGTTGAAATTAGCAATCCGACTGCGGCTGTTCAACTTTGGAGTGTAGTACGGCGATTTACAGCCTCTCGTCAAGACCAGATTTGGACTCTTGAGTGTTGCTGGAAAAGTCGCTATCAATAGTTCTAATTTTTAGCTACTGCTGAGAATATCTCGCTTGACAGCTTGTATTAACTAAAAGGAGGTTAAAAAATGGGTGCATCTCACAATATGGAAGTATCAGAATTTTGCCTTGAGGGCAGATTTATAGATTTTGTGATTAAAGACGGCTATAAGCTGAAAGGTTTACTGCTGAGTACTCATGAGGGTGAATGCTACGTTAAACTTGCTAAACATTTACGGGCTGCTTTTGATTTGCGGCTACCAGCAGGTACTTGGCTACAAGTTGTTGGTTATAAAGAATACGATATAAAAAAAGACAAAGTTACACTGAAAGCTGAACGTGTGATGGCGGCGAATCCTGAAATGGCGGCAGTTAAAACGATCGCAGCACCACAAGAACCCCCATCTATTGATAATGTCAAGGTAAAACCAGCTAAGACTAAGGCCACCATTTTGGTGTGTCAAAAGTCTGATTGTATGAAACGCGGTGGTAATGGAGTTTGTCAGGCATTGGAAGCCGCTTTAAGCGATCGCGGTTTAGAAGACCAAGTTACAATCAAGGGCACTGGTTGTATGAAGAACTGTAAAGCTGGGCCGAATTTAGTAATGCCAGATAAAACCCGCCATAGCCGAATTCAAGCTGCACAGGTTCCAGCCTTGATGAATCAGCATTTTGGCGACAAAAATTTGTCAGCACAGCCTGAGAATTTAAGGGAAGTAGCGACATCTAATGGCAAACTTTGGGGAAGTAGTTCATAAAATCTTGACATTTGAGTGAGAAAGCTTAATAATATCTTCTCAAGTGTGTTCCGTTAATACTCGGCCGTAAAGTCCGCTAGAAGTTTGCAATAAAATCAAAAAACTGGCTTTAATTAAAGGCCAGTTTTTTGAATGAAGAGGATTTTTATTAAGCAATTTTTAACTGGGATGCTTCGGTAATTTGGAAAGATTCAAGGGAACGTGATTGATTGGTGAGTAGGTAGACGTACTGTATCTAACATCTCTATGCAATTGAATTGAGCGATCGCTTACGATTTGTCATGAGCAAGGCAAAGTAGTTGCGTAGGCGTAGCCCGCCGCAGGCATCGCTTAATATTTGTATGTAATTAATTTTAGCCGCCAGTCTCCCGAAGGCAAGCTAGCTGGGATTTTGCATTTACCCATGCGTCCGCCAGAGATTGAAATCTCAGGCTCATAGCGCAAGTCCACTCAAGTGGACTGAAACCCTTTTCCGGTCTTGTTTAGAAGACTTTAGGTATAAGAAGGGGAATTGATTCCCAGGCGGTTGTTGGGACTTGTGAGTTTTCTGGTGGCTAGGTTGAAAATTACATGACCTAAGTTAGAGAAGACTGCAACAACTGTCGCATGGATGTAGCCTGCACATGGTCAGGGAAGACAGTTAAAAAGTAATTTAGGTCTTGGATAGCTACGTAGATACGCTCTAAGGAAGCACCTTGAGATAAAACATAGCGATATAACTGCTCTGCTGGTTGATTATATTGAGCAGCTAAATAGTAAAGAGCTAAGTTAAAGGCATTATTCCAGTCTTTAGCATCTTTTTCGTAATGCTGTTTAGCAAGCTTGATCGCAAGTGCTAGGTCAGCCCATGCTTTATCTGGTTGGTTAAGGGCTTGGTAGGCTAAAGCGCGATTATATAAATACCAATTACTGTCAGAATCTAAGTCAATAGCGCGGTTGAAATCTGCAAGAGCCTTATTATATAACTTTAGCATCAGGTAAGTTTGACCGCGACTTGCGATCGCCCAGTCAGATTTGGGGTTAAGTTCAATAGCGCGGTCAAAATCTTCTAGGGCTTCTGGGTAACGCTTCATTAAGCGGTAAGTTTGACCGCGATTTGCGATCGCCCAGTCAGATTTGGGGTTAAGTTCAATGGCGCGGTCAAAATCTTTTAGGGCTTCTGGGTAAAGCTCCATTGAGCGGTAAGTTTGACCGCGACTTGCGATCGCCGAGTCATATTTGGGGTTAAGTTCAATGGCGCGGTCAAAATCTTCTAGTGCTTCTGAGTAACGCTTCATTAAGTGGTAAGTTTGACCGCGAAGTGCTGTGAACGCCGAGTCATATTTGGGGTTAAGTTCAATGGCGCGGTCAAAATCTTTTAGGGCTTCTGGGTAAAGCTCCATTGAGAAGTAAGTTATACCGCGGCTTGCGATCGCCCAGTCAGATTTGGGGTTAAGTTCAATGGCGCGGTCAAAATCTTCTAGGGCTTCTGGGTAACGCTCCATTGATTGGTAAGTTTGACCGCGATTTGCGATCGCCCAGTCATATTTGGGGTTAAGTTCAATGGCGCGGTCAAAATCTTCTAGGGCTTCTGGGTAACGCTCCATTGATTGGTAAGTTTGACCGCGATTTGCGATCGCC
>NZ_JBALEO010000070.1:0-99580 GCF_036918015.1 Nostoc sp. | reverse complement strand
CAAGCTGAGAACATCGGAAGCTGGGTGCGGTGAAAGTCGCACGCCCAGATTTAACTGAGAGATGCGGGGAATAATATCCCCCATCGACTCAACCTAATTTTTCCCTCAGCAATCAAGGGTTTAAAGCCCCTAAATTTATTTATGAAAAAAAGAAAAAATATGTATTTCGAGACGCACAGCGCATATTTACTGCGTCCCTATTGAATCCCCTAAATTTATTTATGGGGTTTCCTTTCTGCCTACTGCCTTCTGCCTTCTCAATTTCCTTAATTGGATAAAGTCGGACTAAGCTGTTGAAGAAACTCAATATTTAAATCTAGCTTTTCTCCTAACCATAGGGAATGAACTGCGTGGTCTGCCACAGCATTCCCTGTCTCAGGATGGACGAGAATATCCAATCCCTCACGATTGAGCATTAACCAAGGAACAACTTTATCAAACTGATTCGGTAAGAAAGCAACTTGATACATCGCTTTTGGATGGGGCCCGATGGGCTTGTCAAACCAGCGTCCGAGTTGCACGTCAAACCTAGCGCCTAATCCTTCGCGTACACGCGCAGCTGCATCCCGACTCGCAGGATCGAAGTAAACATGAGCATGAAAACCAGCGATCTCGATAGTATCTTCTTCCATAGATCCACTTTTCGCTCTCAACTCTAATTTTGGGTAGCGGACTTTTTATTTCTTACTAAAAAAGCCATATCTACGATGGGCTACGCCTACGCTCAATTTTAGCCCAATACAGTGTAGTTAGAGATCGGTTGTTGGAGATTCAATTTACAGAGATCATTGATTGAGATAACTAACTTTTATGGGGTAGGCAGCACACTGAGCGTTATCGTTAGCATAGCCTCTCGCACAGAAGTAGCGATCGCGCCGAAGTTTTGCCCACCCTAATTATGCAAGTTAAATGTGGAATAGCTTAGTGGTTAGTTGACGCTGAAAGCGCTTGTAGTTTGACAACTTCATCTATTTTAGGAGTAACTGAAAGATGCACAACATGCACTGAACAAGGAGCATGGTGAAGAACGTAGTTACTCACACTACCGAGAAATAGTTCCATCAGCCGAGAATGACCCCGACGCCCCATAACAATTAGGTCAGCGTTACAACTATGGGCTAAATCACAAATAATGCGACCAGGATTACCAACATTTTGTGTAAATTCCGTAGTCACACCTGCTGTGTTTGCTTGGGCACAGAAAGATTGCAACATCTGGATTCCTAAATTTTTAAAGGTATCCCACTGTTGTTGGTATAACTCAAAGCTTTGACTGGTCAATCCTGGATAGTAGTCCATATTAGACAGCATAGGAGCATAAGGACTACCCTCTTCTTCGGAAGATAGGACATGAAGTAACATTAAGCTAGCTTGTGTTAACTTTGCTAAATCTAATGCTTCCTCAAAAACCTGTTGCCCTATTTCCGAGCGATCTAATGCAACTAGAATCTTTTTAAACATCATAATAGACCTCCGATTTCATTGGTAATTGGTCTTTACGGTTTCGGTTTTCCAGATGCTGGATTGTCAAAAATGACTAATCCCTCAACTATGTTTAGCGACTTTTGAATTTTAAATCTCTTAAAGGTTTTCGCCCTATATTTATATTTATAGCAAAACAATTTGAGGAACTTGTGAGGAAAGCCAGCATTTATCTTTGAGGATCGGGGAGCATCTCATTTTAGAATAAATATCTTTGGGCCCTGAGCCTAAATCCCTTTCTCAAAGTTACTATGGGACTTCCAAATAAAAAAATGTCCTAAAAACTGACCCAAAAACCCTCTCTCTTTCTTCTCTCTCTGTGTTCTCTGCGCGGCAGCAGAGGACACAGAGAGAGAAGAAAGAGAAGAAAAAAATTGCTTAACTGAACTGTATTGATGGATAGCCTAAAAGGAGAGAAGTCAATATATTGCATACAAACGCAAAGGCTAAAGTATTAAACAATCCGGTTGACAATTGTCCACACTTCTCCATCAGAGCGGACATAGGGAACGGAGATTGTCTTAAAGCCAGTAATGAACGGCTTGTAATAAATCTGCCAATACATTGGACTCAGTTGATTGGCACAAGCCTTAAGAAAACGAACTTCTGCGGCCAGTTCACTTGCTAGTTGATTAATGCGTTCAGCATGAACCTGAGCCACTTCTTTGGCTTCCTCTAGCTGCTGCTGTTGGATAAGTTGTTTGGATTCACCTTGCGATCGCACTAACTTACCTTGTTTTTGTTTTATCTTGCCTTCCAAGGCGGTGATCGCTGCATCTATGCCCTGGAGTTCAACTGATAATTGGGCATTTTCTCTGGCTTGACGGCGGTAAGCTTCCACCATCGCCTGGGGTGAATCATTCTCGCCAGAGATGACATTATTTTTTATAGTGAGTGCAGCGCGTTCTTCTAAAAGAGCCTGAATTTGAGAGTTAAGTGCGGCTATTTCAGCCTGAGTTTGCTCCATAAATCGAGTTTTAAATGCTGAGTAAAATATTAAAAGCTTTTTGCGCCTTGGGTATCGAGAGAAAGCGATCGCACCTCGGCTGTAATTCCTTCTTCTTGCCAAGCAGCTAACATCGCCGCCTCCACAGCCTTTGAGTGTAACTGATCCGCCAAAGCTAACAGTGTCGGCCCCGCACCACTAATCACCATACCATAAGCACCAGCACTAACAGCTGCGATGTTGAGAGCATCATAACCAGGAATCAAAGCTTTGCGATAGGGCTGATGCAACTTATCTTGTAAAGCTGTCTTTAACCATTGTCCGTTACCAGTTTCCAAGCCACGCAACAATAAGCCTAAATGTGCCGTATTGAAAATCGCATCCGCACGACTCACCTCAGTGGGGAGAACGCCCCGCGCCTTGGAAGTAGAAAGTTCAAAATTAGGAATAGCCACAACTGGTACAACATCTTTATGCCAGGGAACATCACAAATTTCCCAACCTGCGCCACTGGTAGCAGCGAGACGACATCCTCCCAAGAAAGCTGGAACTACATTATCAGGATGTCCTTCCATTGCGATCGCTAACTCCATCACCTGCGACTGAGACAGAGTTGCACCCTCAAGTTGATTAGCTGCAACCAATCCACCAACAATTGCTGTCGCCGAACTACCCAAACCCCTGGACAACGGGACACCTAACTTAATCTCTATTTTCACAATCGGCGGTGTCTGCTCTATGTGTTGATAGAACTTGACAAACGCTTGGTAAAGGAGATTGCTCTCATCAGTTTGAACTCGTTCAGCTTCTGTACCAGTTACATGAATAGTTAGCCCACCCTCTTCTAGGCGAGTGAACTTGAACTCGTTGTACAGCTTTAATGCTGCACCGATGCAATCAAAACCTGGCCCCAAATTCGCAGTTGTGGCGGGAACGGTAACAGTGATGCTAGAAACAACAGACATTGGTAAAACTCAGTAATCATCAACTAGCATCCCATGTATTGGTAGCAGTTTGGGGCGAGTTTTTAAGCGTTACTGGGGATACTTTGATTTACTGTTCCTTAATCCATCCTCCGAGCCTTGAGTTTCAGTGCTTGTGGCTCTAGCAAAATTCTATTATGGGAATTTAAATGCTTGGATTGTGCGATCGCTCCACCCCATCTACATTGATGAGATTATCGTGAGTTCTGTTATAGTACAGATACACTATAAAAAACACAGATCCCAAAAAGTATAATTTGCAGAATTTGTAATTTACAAGGTTATGTAATATGTCTAGTGCGCACACAGGTATTGAGTGGACAGATAAAACTTGGAACCCAACTACTGGTTGTAACAAGATTAGTCCAGGTTGTTTGCATTGCTATGCAGAAGCTCTCACTAAACGTTTTCCTAATAACTTCAAGAATGGATTTGATTTAACTTTACACCCGGAAAGGTTAGCAGAACCTTTAAAGTGGCGTACTCCAAGTAGAATATTTGTGAATTCAATGAGCGACCTTTTTCATGAAGATGTACCTCTTGATTTCATTAAAAAGGTCTTTAAAGTTATTCATGAAACGCCTTGGCACATATATCAAATATTAACCAAACGACCGGAACGGTTAGTTGAGTTGGCTTCTGAACTAGAATTTCGTGAAAATATCTGGTTAGGTGTGTCAGTCGAAAATCAAAACTATGTTCATCGTGTTAACTTTCTTCGCCAAGTTCCCGCGACTGTCCGCTTTCTTTCGTGTGAACCACTTTTAGGTGAATTGAATCTTGAATTAACAGATATTCACTGGGTTATTGTTGGTGGAGAGTCTGGACAAAAACATCGCCCTCTAAAAACTGAGTGGGTAAAAGATATTCATGACCAGTGTCAAGCAGCACAAGTTGCATTCTTTTTCAAGCAGATTGGCGGCAGAACTTCTAAGGCTGGAGGTAGGTTGCTGGATGGTCAAATATGGGATGAAATGCCTGATGCTTGGAAGCAGCATCAAAAGGTATGGGGGAATACTCCACTGAAATTAGCAGGTAAAAAAGAAAGTTTGGTAATTACTGCTTAGATGGAAATGTAACTTTAACCGAATCTGCAAATTGATTCTTTCTTCTTTTATTAGCAGGTGGATCTGCTGTAATGTTACCCTTAGCTTCAAGATTATTAAGAGCAGCTTTATAGTTTTTGCTAATATAACGCCTGCCAACATGATGCTGATCGTAAATTTCTAGCATGGTTATTGTTTGACCTGCAAATGTATCCAAGAGCATTTCTTCTAAGTCATCAAGAGGACGATAAAATTCAAAAAGTAACGGTTGTCTACAGGTGGCTGGATTGTATTCAAAAGAAGGCACACCTTGATTTTGTTCAGAACTCTCTTTTGCCATTATGTCTTTCATGATTTTATAGCCTTTCACGTGCTTACTCACGAAGATTAAATGATGACTAGTTCGTTTCCCATTCTCATGTTTGAAGCGAAAAGGTAGAACATACTCTCCACCCATTTCTTTGAGAGCTTCACAAATTGCCTCTACAACTGTTAACTCTCGTTCTTCTGGTTTAAGTGTTTTTAGTTGTTGGCGTACTTGATCGGCTCGTATTTTTCCAAATAGCGCATTCATGTGTTCTTCAACAACTGCGTTCCCTAAACCCATATTGATGCGGTTGTAATTAAAAAAGAAAATACAATCACACCCCCAGTTCTTTACAACTGAGTTAATAAGTTTTAGCGATAATCCCTTATATCCCCACGGATCTACAAAAAACAATGTAGGGACTAACTTTCGCTCGTTAAATGTGTTGACAATATTTTCCCCAACTTCATGATTGATTACTTGAGGCTTATATTTAAAATCTTCAATACCAGGAATTAAATTTATAGCTTCATGAAGAGAACTGATATTTTCTGCATCAACATCATTAAATACTGTCACGAGCCTATTTTGCATATCTGGGTTAGAAATCCCAGTTTCTAAAACTTTTATTGGTGTTGATTTTGAACCATCTTTGTATCGACCTGGTCCTGCAAAAAGGTCTATGTAGGCAATTCTTGGATCAACTTCTCTACCTTCACTTTCAAGCTTTTTAATAGTTCCGATTATTACTTTTGCCCAAGCCCAAAAATATTTCTCAACAATTCTAGCTTTTATTAAAGATTGCTCTTTCTGTTCATCAAAGAAGGAAGTAGTACTCATACGCAACCTACGTGTATATAATCTAATACACTAATTGTAGGCTGCGTAAAGTGTTTGGTCAAAGTTATCTGCTAATAAAAGAGCTAGGCGCGTGGTGACTCTACTATATATCGCTCTTTTCGACAAGTTTAGTGGTCAAAAAGCTTACTTCAAAGTTCCCAAAACGGGCGCTACCTCAACCTCGGAAATTTGCGGAACCAAGAGTCCCTTAGCATAAATCTGAGGATTGCTTTGCGACACTATGGCATAAGACTGGCGAAGATTAGTATTGACTGCAACGGTCTTCACATCGTACATCTGCATCGCCATCTTGGGATAGAAACCAATACCAATAATCATCAACAGAAAACAGGCGGCGATAAATACCTCACGGGGTCTAGCATCCTCGTAGACTGCATCTTCTGGCACGAAGCAGTCTGTACCAAAACAAACTGTTCCGTCATCTTCTTGATTTTCCAAGCTTGCATTATTAATGTCGCATAGCAGTGCTGCATCTTTACCATAAAACACCTCTCGCAGCATGGAAAGTAGATAAATCGGTGTGAGGATAACTCCAACTGCGGCGAGAAAAACTGTGACGGTGCAGAAAGTTGAACTGTAAACGTCACTGCTTGTCATCCCAACAAATACCGAGAGTTCGCCAGCAAAGCCGCTCATACCGGGAAGTGCCAGAGATGCCATCGCGCCGATTGTAAACAGGGCAAAGACTTTGGGCATGGCTTGACCAATACCGCCCATATCTTTCATTACCATTGTGTGGGTGCGATCGTAAGTAACACCTGCTAAGAAGAACAGCACCGATGCAATTAAACCATGCGAAATCATCTGCAACATCGCGCCGTTGATTCCCAAATCAGTGAAGGAGGCAATCCCAAGCAATACAAACCCCATGTGAGAAATCGACGAATAAGCCAAACGCCGCTTCATATTGGTCTGAGCAAAGGAGTTCAATGCACCATAGATAATATTGACAACACCGAGAATGGCTAGAACCGGCGCAAAATAAATGTGTGCATCGGGAAGTAGTTCCAGATTCAGGCGAATCAGTCCATATCCGCCCATCTTCAGCAACACACCAGCTAATATCATCGATACAGGAGAGGATGCTTCGCCGTGGGCATCAGGCAACCAAGTATGCATGGGGAAAACAGCAAGCTTGACACCAAATGCAATCAACAATCCTGCATAAAGTAGCAATTGTAGACCAAGGGGATATTCTTTGCTGGCGAGGGCGGTGATGTCAAATGTCATATCACCGCCGCCGTATAGCCCCATTGCCAGGGCTGCCACTAAAATAAATATAGAAGCAGCTGCGGTATACAACAAAAATTTCGTAGCCGCATAACGACGCCTTTGCCCACCCCAAATGCAGACTAGTAGATAGACGGGAATCAGTTCTACTTCCCACATGATGAAAAATAGCAGCAAGTCTTTAGCAACAAACACCCCTACCTGTGCCGAATACAGCACTAGCATTAAAAAATAGAAGAGGCGGGGTCGGTGATCGACTTGCCAAGCTGAAAATATCGAGAGTGTGGTGACAAATCCGGCTAAAAGCACAAGTGGCGCTGAAAGCCCATCGACTGATACCGCCCAGTTAAAACCTAACTGAGGTATCCAGGCATAATTTTCCACCATTTGAAAACTAGCACTGCTGGCATCGTAATGCTTCCAAAACGCATAGCACATCAAGGCAAAATCTGCAATACCTACACCCAGTGCATACCACCGCACGCGCTTACCATCTTTATCAGGCAATACAGGGATGAGCAGGGAAGCAACAAGTGGCAGTAAGACAATCGCGGTAAGCCAGGGAAATTGATCCGCTATCATGTATGTATAGAAAAATACTTATTTAGTCAATTATGTCATTCTACTAAACTTTGTAACAATTTCTTAATAAATCTTTGTCCCAGTTAACTGCTTTGACCAAAAAACAATTCACTGGAGACTGGGAAAGAAATATTTTTATTTGTTAAGTGTTCTTGTGTACGCAGTTGATGATGGTTACTTACTTGCTCACGGTACTAATCCCGCCCGCAACGCACGGACAGCAGCTTGTGTCCTATCAGCGACACAGAGTTTATTGAGAATACCTCGAACATGAGTTTTGACAGTACCGACTGTTAAATAGAGCCTTTTCGCAATTTCTGCATTGTCGCAGCCAGCGACAATCAACTCTAAAACATCCATCTCTCTATGAGTTAAAGGATAGCTGACTATACTTTTCTCAGTATCTGCGTCAATACCTTCAATTAAGACTCTTTTTCCAGATGCGCCTCTGTTGCCATCGGGGAAATCTTGACGTATTTGTTGTAGTACAAGGTCTGCGATCGCTGGATCGATCCATGAGCTACCTGCATAAGTCGTTTGCACAGCCTCTACTAGTTTCTCAGTTTCTATATCCTTCATGCAATAAGAATCTGCACCTGCTGCAAATGCTGCTAAAACTGCTTGTTCGCTATTTTGCATCGTTAAAATTAGCAGCTTTGTTGTGTAGTCCTCATTCTCTGCCTGATATTGCCTAAATGTGCGTGTTAGCTCAATACCATCCATGTCAGGCAAACCAATGTCAATAGTAGCAACATCTGGCTTGAGAGTTTTCAGAAGCTTGATGCCGTCGGCTGCATTGGCTGCTTCACCAACAATGTTAAACTCTGGCTGAGTTTGTAAGGCAGACCGCAAGCCGATTCTTGTCAGGTTGTGATCTTCAATCACAAGGATCTTGATTTCACTCATAGTTGCTTAACTTTACTGTTATTTATCTAAAGTACAGATTAAAATAATCTCGTTCTTCTATTCGGGATCTTATACAAAAAGCAATGCGTTTGGTATTATTCCCTGAACTTCATCTACCATTAGACATAGATAACCTTATCTCGTAAGCTTTTCTAAGGCAAGAGTTTCGATATGACAATATAATTCAATCAAAAAATATTTTTATACATTAACCTGAAGCTCGATGTTTTATGCTAAAAAATTTTTCATGAACAATCTGGTAGCAAGTGAAAGTAGGTGATTATTAAGTAGTTATCCTTGCTTTGAGCGGTCTTATGCACATAAAAGCGACTAAAATAACTCACTCTACTACCCAGGCACTCATATTAATTGGATAATTTAGGCGGCTAATATACTTACAAAAAGAATACTCTGTCAAATAAATAGCACATACCACAAAGAAATAATCAGTTTGATTACGTAGATAAAAGGTATTTAACTCAGGAAACTCTAAAAGAAAATGTTAATCCTTAATAATCTCAGCGCTGGTGAAGTAAGCTATTACTAGATTTGCTAGGGATAGCCAAGCACATCTTTTTTATTTAGCCATGTCTTTACCTAAAACTGTCAAAAAAGATAAAATTCTCGTTGTCGATGATGTTTTTGACAATCTACTCGTCTTAGAAGCAGTCCTAGAAGATGAGGACTATGAAATTAGCTTAGTAGAAGATAGTAAGATTGCTCTGGCTATGGTTGAAGAGTCACCGCCAGACATAATTCTCTTAGATGTGATGATGCCGGAGCTAGATGGCTATGAATTTACTCGGCGCATCCGACAGAATCCGGCGTTGCCATTTATCCCGATTCTGCTGCTCACGGCTCACTATGAGTCTAGCGTTGTTGAAGGACTAGACGCTGGTGCAGATGACTTCATTCGCAAACCATTCGATCCTGATGAACTACATGCAAGGGTGCGATCGCTCCTGCGTCTCAAGCATAGTATCGACGAACGAGATCAGATGGCGAACCTCCGGGCAGATTTTGTCTCGCGTTTTACTCACGATTTACGTATACCCTTAGTAGCCTCCAACCGCGTATTAAAATTATTGCTAGAAGGCAGGTTTTGCGATGTTTCGCCACAATTGCAAGAGATAATTGATACCATGATTGGCAGCAATCAAGACCTGCTGGAAATGGTAAATACCTTGCTAGAAGTTTATCGTCATGAAGCGGGCTGTAAAACTTTAAAAATTTCTCCCTGCAATATTCAGGAATTAGTTAGTGAAGTTTCCCAAGAATTAACTCCCTTAGCTGAAGAGAAAGGATTAGCTGTAAATATTGATCGAGGTGAAACTGCAAGCACCATCATGGGCGATCGCATAGAACTGCGGCGAGTTTTGACAAATATTATCGGCAATGCCATCAAGTTTACAGACAAGGGTTCTGTAGATATTCACTGCTATCTAACTCCGGTAGCTGTGACTATTGATATCCAAGATACAGGGCCAGGAATTTCTAAACAAGATCAGGCAATATTATTCGAGCGATTTCGTCAAGGTAAACACCAGCGTTCTGGTAGTGGTTTGGGACTATATCTATCTCGCTGTATTATCGAAGCGCATCAAGGCACAATCGATGTGACATCTGAACCAGGGCAGGGTAGTACATTCACTATACGTCTACCTTTAGCTGGCGAAAACTAAAAGTAGACAGACAAAAATTATTACTTATCAATTTCTGGAACAACATGGGGACAGCTACTATCTCAATTAGTCAGACAAATAGAGGCAATTTATGAATTGCCTCTATTCGAGCAAATTATTAAAGGTAGGGAAATTTTTGCTTGTACTAATCTAAAGTCTTTTTAACTTCATCTTTGATATTCTCAGCAGTGTTGCGGACTTGAGCTTCAGCTTGTTTTGCTTTCCCTTCGGCTTTATCTTTAGGATCGCCAGTTACTTCGCCAATTGCTTCTTGTACTTTTCCTTCGATGTTTTTAGCAAAAGCTTTTGCTTTATCTTCAATACTCATTTTTTTGTTCCTAAAGGATGTTAAGTGGTGATTTGTTGTTGCTCGCTCGAAAAGCGCTGCAATATCTATAGATTACTTTTAGACAACTTTTAATTCTTCTATCTGACGATGTTTTTATGAAGAATATTTGTGTCCGTTGTACATAATTATTTAACCTTCAAATTCATCTTTAGGAATTCAAGTAATATCCAAAAGAAGGAAAGGTAACATTCTATTCTTCCATCTTGAGACAAAATAATTTATAACTTCAGATAGATAGCGATGATAAACCGCAACTTGGCTTATTACCACTGGATATGGTAAATATGTCAACGGGGTGCGGAGGCTTCCAAGTTGGTGATCGATAGTGCAGTATAAAGCCTTCTCTTCTCCCAAGGAGAGACGCGATCGCTTAGAGCGAGTCCGCGGACTCAATTCTGGGTAAATTAGACGAGATGGTTAAAAATACTTTCGTCTTTAATCACTGAATGAGGTTAGTTAGATGTCTGAACTTACGGACGAGCTTCAATATATTTTGAATTGGTTAAAATCTAGCAATCTTGATTTCTTTGATTGTTACAATCCAGGTTTAACTCGCCAGCAGATTGATGAAATTACTAAGGATTTACCATTCCGGTTATCCGAAGAATTATACGAACTTTATCAATGGCGCAATGGAACCGCCGATCTTGGTTATAACAATGGCTATCTACCACTCTATTTTTTGTTTCCTGAGCAATTAAAAGCCGATGTCATTTGTTCTTTTTGTTCCTTGCAAGATTCAGTTTATATTTATAAAAGTATAGGAGAAGCAACTAACTACGATGATGCATATTGGAACCAAAAATGGTTTCCTATTGCTGAATATGAGACTAAAAGAAGGCTTTATGTAGTCGGCGATCTCGATCCATCTCCGGTTTATCTTTGGGATGTTGGTTGCCTTGATGATTCAGTAATAACATATAAAAATCTCATCAGTATGATATCTGTAATTGCAGAGTGTTGTGAGTTTGGTTTATATCAACTTCTACCAGATAAAGATGGAGAAGACGATGACATGATAATCCGAATAGATGAAGAAAAGCTGGAACTTGAAAAAGAGATATATCGAAAATATAACTCATAATTACAGTAAAGATGAAGCTGGATAAAAACAAATTGCTTCCTTAGAGAAACTGTGGTATTTGAATATGAATAAGAAAAGTGCTGAACTTGAAAAAAAGAATATGGACAATGAAGTACTTATTTCTAGTTTGGGTGCTTATACTCTCTTTAGTCGCTCCTAATGCAGCGATGTCTGACAACAAGCCGCTTTCCGTCTACGCTGAAGTAAAACAGCCATACAACTTAATATCTGGACTTGGCACAATCCATCATCCAGTTTCTACTTCTAATCCCCAAGCCCAAGAGTTTTTCGATCAGGGATTAAATTTAATTTACGCTTTTAATCATGATGAGGCGGTGCGTTCTTTTGAATACGCTGCCAAACTCGATCCGCATTTAGCGATCGCATATTGGGGTGTTGCTTTAGCCTTGGGGCCCAACATTAATTCAGAAATAGACCCCAATCGGGAATTAGCTGCTTACCAAGCGGTACAGCAAGCTTTGGCCCTTTCTACTGAAGCTTCCACCCAAGAACGAGACTACATTACCGCCTTAGCAAAA
This sequence comes from Nostoc sp., assembly GCF_036918015.1. Classification (GTDB taxonomy): domain Bacteria; phylum Cyanobacteriota; class Cyanobacteriia; order Cyanobacteriales; family Nostocaceae; genus Nostoc. The sequence goes on along the minus strand of NZ_JBALEO010000070.1, from coordinate 87,583 downwards.
CGTTACTCTGAAGATGCCGATGCTGATTTGTATCAGCTAGCGCTTTACTACGCCAAAGCAATGGGAAACCTAGTCAAGCGCTATCCTGATGATTTGGATGCGGCGACACTTTACGCTGAAAGCCTGATGGATCTGCATCCTTGGCAGCACTGGGCTAAAGATGGTAAGCCACAGCCAGATACAGAAGAAATTGTAGCTGTTTTAGAATCAGTTCTCAAACGTAACCCGAATCATGCAGGAGCTAATCATTACTATATCCATGCAGTAGAAGCCTCACCTTCTCCAGAACGGGCCCTTGCCAGCGCTAACCGACTCGGAACTCTAGCGCCAGCGGCAGGACACTTGGTACATATGCCAAGTCATATTTATTTTCGTGTGGGAGATTATGAAGGAGCAATGCAGGCAAACAAGCAGGCGATCGCTCAAGATGATATTTACATCAAAAAATATCAAGTCCAGGGTACTTACCCCATGATGTATTACAACCACAACGTACATTTCCTCATGGTGGCTAGTAGCATGGCAGGAAGATATGAAGATGCTCTGAAATCCGCAGAAAAATTAGTTGCAAATGCTACTGCAATTGACCCGTATGCACCAATGCTTGAGGGATTCCTCGGCAGCAAAATGCTGATTCAGACACGCTTTAGTGATTGGGATGCCATCTTAAAAACTCCTGCTCCCGAAGCTAAATTGCCCACTACCTCAGCACTTTGGCATTTTGCTCGCGGGATGGCAAGCGCAGCCACAGGTAAACTTGAAGATGCAGCAAGTGAAAGTCGGGCATTACTGGCTGCCAAACAGGGAATTTCCACCGCGGCAACCATTGGATTCAGTCCAGCCAGTAGTATTTTAGACATTGCCTCAAAAGTTCTAGACGCCAAAATTGCTAGAGAAAAGCATGATTATGAATCTGCCATTTTATTGCTAGAAAAAGCGGTGGCAGCAGAAGATGCCCTCGATTACGTGGAACCACCAGACTGGTATTTTCCGACGCGGGAATCTTTGGGTGCTGTGCTTTTGGCTAAGGGTGACTATAGAGAAGCTGAGAAAGTCTTTCGTGCCGATTTAAAAAAATATCCCCATAATGGACGTTCTCTATTTGGCTTGCAGGCAAGTTTGCAGGCACTAGGCAAAGATGAGGCCGCTCAACTTGTCAAAGCTGAATTGGAGACAGCTTGGAAAGGTGATGTTCGGCAACTTAAGATTGCAACTTTGGTTAATTAGGGAACTCCAAGAAATAAATTATCCAATATTGTGGGGTGGGCAACATGAGCGCCATATAAACTGGGCGGGCGAGACGCCCACCCCACAAGAGTTAATTGGATATTTTTTTATTTGGAAATCCCTTAGCCGAACATGATGTTACGCCACTTACTCCCCTTTTCTAAAAGGAGGGGCTAGCGCCAAAGAAAAAGACTGCGATGCTTGCCGCTGTAAGCATCGCAGTTGGTTTTATAGCAGGTTCTCCAAAACAGGACAAGTCACAATAGTTTTATATTTGTTGCCTGACTCTGCCTTTCGTATTAAAATTTTGAAGTAATGCTTCATGGTGAATGCAGTCAAACGTTCAATTCGGATATTAAAGATGCGCCCCTGTATGTCTGATTTTCTATATCACCCTACAGAATTTATCTTATTCCATTTCCAACCCCTTTTTGCGGTGGATTGTACTTAGGGTATGTGGGGGCGGGCGATCGCTTAGGTGCGATCGCCTCACCGGTTAACTATCTACTGGGTGCAAAGAGTTGGCTCGTATGTCATCCTAGATTTATGAGAGTTAATTCGGTGATGTCTTTGGTTTTAGTATTGAAAGGCTTTTTCCTTTTAGTATTTACAGACTTCTGAGAGAAATTAAAATCTCTACACAGTGATGATTTTGGAGAGAATCGATGTCAATTTATGTAGGTAACCTCTCTTATGATGTTACACAAGAAGATTTAAGTGGTATTTTTGCAGAATATGGTACTGTAAAGCGCGTTCAAGTACCTACTGACCGTGAAACAGGTCGTCCGCGCGGCTTTGCTTTTGTGGAAATGGGAACTGAAGCTGAAGAAACTGCTGCCATTGAAGCTCTTGACGGTGCTGAGTGGATGGGTCGTGACCTGAAAGTGAATAAGGCTAAACCCAAGGAAGACAGAGGCGATAGAGGTTCCTTTGGTGGTGGTAACAGAGGAGGATACGGCAACCGCGGCGGTGGCGGTGGCGGTGGCGGACGATACTAACCTTGGAAACAAAAACTTACCAAGAGTCTTAAGGTCAGACAAACAAGAGTCTGTCTTTTTTTTGTAATGTTACCGCCTGCATAGCCATTGATGAAGTCAACTTAGTAGGAGAAATAATGACCCAAGTAATTGTAGGTGACAATGAACACATTGAATCAGCCTTACGACGATTTAAACGAGAAGTTTCCAAGGCGGGAATTTTCCCAGACATGAGAAAGCATCGTCATTTTGAAACACCCTTAGAAAAACGCAAGCGCAAAGAAGTTGCCAAGCACAGACAAAGTAAGAGAAGTTTTCGTAATTAAGGGTTGAGATACGGCAGAATTCAGGAGTCAGAATTCAAAATTCAGAATTCAGAATTCAGAAGTCAAACAGGCTTTATACCTTGCTTTGAGACTTAGCTTGTGTACTTTACCTTCCTGGAAATCCGCTGTAAATATGAATGAATTCCCTCATAGATTCTATGAGGGTTTTTCTTTTGTCTATTTTAAAATCAGGAAACCTAAAGAAACGCTAAAATCAAGTCAGCCTTTGTATTGTAGCGGTTGTGTCCCACATCACTCAGAGTGCGGTTCACTGCATAAATCCTGATTGTCAACGTCCTTATCCTCAGCCTTGGGGAAACAAATTTTGCAACAGCTGTGGCGCACCGCTAGAGTTGTTAGACCGCTATGTTCCACTTCAGCCATTAGGATCGGGAGGATTTGCTCAAATCTACACAGTTTGGGATGAAACAACTCAAACCGAGAAAGTATTGAAAGTATTGGTAGAAGATTCGCCCAAGGCACTGGAATTATTTACCCAAGAAGCGGCAGTTTTATCCAGTTTGCAGCATCCGGGTGTCCCCAGAGTCGATGCCGAAGGGTATTTTCAGGTACAACTGTTTAACCCCAAACCGCACCAACTGCCTTGTCTGGTAATGGAAAAAATCAATGGGCGGACTTTAGAGGAGATATTAAAAAAGTTTCCCCAAGGGTGTCCAGAGAGTTTGGTTTTAAACTGGTTTGCCCAAGCTGTGCAGATTTTACAAGAATTACACAAACGTCAGATTCTTCATCGGGATATCAAACCTTCTAATTTAATGCTGGGTACATCTTCACCATCTGTAACCCCGTCTCCAGGGCAAGCAGAGGGCGATCGCTTGGTGTTAATTGATTTTGGCGGGGCAAAACAATTTAGCGCCTCTAAGCTGCGTTCTAAGTCTAGTTCCACACGATTATTTTCTTCTGGCTACAGTCCGCCAGAACAAGTGATTGGAGGTATTGTTGGGCCAAGTGCCGATTTTTATGCCCTTGGTCGAACGGTGATCGAACTATTAACAGGCAAATACCCGCTAGAGTTGGAAGATCAGCAAACGGGTAAATTGCGCTGGCGAACTGCGGTGAATGTCAACCCGCAACTAGCCGATTTGCTGGATGAGATGGTGCAGGAGGATGTGCGATCGCGTCCAGCAAATGCAGCTATAATTCAAAAACGTTTGGCGAAGATTTCTCAACCATTACCGCCGCCAGGGTTATTTGCTCAACTGCAAGACAAGATTAAGCAAGCCTCAACGCAAGTTTCCCAGAGATTTACACTGACAACACAAGCTATTGAACAAGTTTTAGCTAACTTTAGCCTAGCTGTCACCAAAACCGTTATTTTTATCGCTCAGACAATCATTAAAATTTTCCGAGCTTGTTTGGCGACGATTTGGGCGATCGTACTGAGTAGTATCGGCGCTTGTTTTGGTGCGATCGCTGGTTTTATTTTGGCCTATCGTACCAGCTTGGGGCCTCAGATTGTGGAATTGATTGGGAGTCAGCTAAATCAATTAGTGCCAAATACTCAACCCGTCTTCGGGGCAGATATTTTGGTGTTCGTCGCCGCAGGCTGGGGAACCGCATGGGGACTGACTGTATCCGGGTGTTTTGGTCAACGGCGGCGGTTTTTAGTAGCTTCCCTGATGGGCATAATTAGCTATGGCTTCGGCTGGTTAATTTTGCAATTAATCACCCCAAAAGATAGCGGCGAGGGCTTAATGGCAGTGATTTTAGTGTCAGTTTGCCTACTCACCTTGAGTTTAGGACTTCGCAGCCATCATGTAGTGTACGCTGTGTTCGCGGCTTTTGGTAGTGCGATCGCCTATGCAGTTTTAATTCTTTTGAAGTTAGCACCTCCAATTTTCCAATTTACCAGTCAACCAGCCTGGTCAGAGTTATACTTGCCTCTGACTTTTTTTGGCTCTGTAGGCTTCTTTATCAGCTTCTGGTTAGGAGTGAGTTATTACCTAATTGTCCCTGGATTGCGCCTTTTAGGATGGCGATGAAGAAGGCAGGAGGCAGGGGAGCAGCACTTCTCTACGAGACGCTGCGCGAACGGCTACGTTCTGTTACCGAGGAGAAGTTGCAGTAAGTTTTTCCCCTCTGCCCCTCTGCTCCTCTGCCTCTTGTACCCAATGCCCCATTCCCAATCCATAAAAACAAGATCCCCCTAGTCGTATTTTTATCGAGCTAGGGGGATCACATATTTGGTAGTCTATAATTGGTTCGGTATAGTTCCTTACGATTTGATTCTATAGCCTATATTTCCGTTTGAGTAGTCTTACTATCAGAATTTATAGTATTTTTACAGCTTCTTAATCAATGCTTCATCCCTGTACTTCCTTAGAGAAGCAGTATATGTAAGGATGACAGTACGTGATGTTCGTAACTTGTCATTTTTGTAAATATCAGTAAAAAATATGAAACTTAAGATTGTTGCCACCGTCTCCCTGTTAGCTTGTTTAGGGTTTGCAGAGCAGGCTCTTGCGTTAAATCAGCTAGACTTGGATCAGTTGAAGGCAACAAGTGCCTGTCCTCGGTGTAATTTGAGTGGTGCTGACCTAAGTAAGCTGAATCTAACTGGAGCAAATTTGCGAGGGGCTGACTTGAGCGCCGCTACATTATCTCAAGCTAATCTCACAAATGCCGATCTCACCGGTGCAAATTTAGAAGGTGCGATTCTGAATTCGGCGAATCTCAATGGTGCTTCTTTAACAGGAGCAAATTTAAAATCAGCATCCCTGGAAAATGCCGATCTGTCTTTTGCTGGCTTTATCAGTGCCAATTTAGAAGCAGCAAACTTAAAAGATGCCAAATTGCAATTTACTAATTTTCGGGGTGCTAACTACCGATTAACAACTTTAAATAATGGTGTCGTCACCTCCGACAAACCTTATGGCTGGTCGTTAGAGCGTCAAAATCCCAGAGAATGCAATGAGTTCAAACCCGAAAATACTTTAGGCACAACCTGCTACTCAAAATAAACTGAGCATTAGGGACTGGGGACTGGGGACTGGGGACTGGGGACTGGGGACTGGGCAATAATCAATAGTTTTTCTTCCTCTGCTTCCCCTACTCCCCTGCTCCCCATGCTTCCCCTGCTACTCTGCTTGTATAGCAAAAGCATTTTGTTTGTTAACAGTTCTTTATCATGGGAAAAAAGCCTATAGATTAATTGAATCGATGCTTACCCATATAAAAGACTTAGCAGCAAAACTAGCGCCCCGCTTAATTGAAATTCGCCGCCACATCCACTCTCACCCAGAACTCAGCGGTCAGGAGTACCAAACAGCAGCTTTTGTAGCTGGTGTTTTGTCTTCCAGTGGACTGCACGTACAAGAGGGAGTTGGCAAAACAGGCGTGATTGGAGAACTTCAAGGCACTAGCCAAAATGGCCGTTTATTGGCAATTCGCACTGATATGGATGCCTTGCCCATTCAAGAGGGTACTAATTTAGAATATGCCTCTCGTGAAGATGGGATTATGCACGCTTGCGGTCACGATGTCCATACCACTGTGGGGTTAGGAACGGCAATGGTGCTGTCCCAAATGGCTGAGGAGTTGGGTGGGAAAGTGCGGTTTTTATTTCAGCCAGCCGAGGAAATTGCTCAAGGGGCAAGCTGGATGGTGAAAGATGGGGCGATGGAAAATGTCTCAGCTTTATTAGGGGTTCATGTTTTCCCTTCTATACCCGCAGGTTCTATTGGTGTGCGTTACGGGGCATTGACAGCCGCAGCTGATGATTTAGAGATTCTGATTATGGGAGAATCTGGACACGGGGCGCGTCCCCATGAGGCGATTGATGCGATTTGGATTGCTTGCCAAGTGATTACTGCACTGCAACAAGCCATCAGCCGAACGCAAAATCCTTTGCGTCCTGTAGTCTTGAGCATAGGGAAAATTAATGGTGGTAGAGCGCCGAATATAATTGCGGATAAAGTGCAATTATTGGGAACCGTGCGATCGCTCCATCCCGAAACCCGTGCCCATCTCCCAAACTGGATTGAAAACATTGTATCTAATGTTTGCCATACCTACGGAGCAAAATATCAAGTCCATTATCGCCAAGGTGTACCCAGCGTCCAAAATGATTACGCCCTGACGCAATTGTTACAATCAGCCGCAGAAGAAGCTTGGAGTAGCGATCGCGTTCAAGTCTTACCCGAACCCTCCCTTGGTGCTGAAGATTTTTCGATGTATTTGGAACACGTCCCCGGTTCCATGTTTCGCTTGGGTGTCGGCTACAAAGAAAGAATCATTAACCACCCTTTACACCATCCCCAATTTGAAGTCGATGAATCTGCTATTATCACTGGGGTTGTAACTATGGCATACACAGCTTATAAATACTGTCAGCAAAATTTGTAAATAAAAACTCCCAGCATTTATCTGCTGGGAGTTTTTATTTAACTAACCTTTTTTAGCGGATATAGAAAGCCCGAAAGCATCCTACACATTGGATTCGCTAACAACGCCCAATTTCTCTTGAATTTTGGTCTTAGCAGCTTTGAATTCAGTCGCCAGTTGTTCGGTTTGCTCAGTGCTTAAGTTGTTGCGAATGGCAGCAAACATTGTGCTTTCTTCTTGACGAATATGGTCGCCAATAGCATCCATCAACTGTTTAACTTTTTCTTTGAATTGAGGTGAAGATGGGCTAAGAGCCTTAATTTCTTCTAACGCCTGCTTGGCATGAGCTTGTTCATCAAACAATTCTTGGGTGTTATCTTGACCGTAGAAAGGACGTACTGTGGGGTAGACTACTTCCTCTTCAGCTTCAGCGTGGGCACTTAAATCCTTGTAAATTTGACCGAAGTACTCTTGGATCTTCTGTGGATCATTGCTTTGTAGTAGTTCGGTGAACAGGGTATTTACCTTGTTGTGATCGAGGCGGATGACATCTTGGATATTTAGATCCTTTTTGTCGCTGTTTTGGGTTACAGCACTACCTACCACACCACTGACTGCGGCCAAAGCGTCTTGAACACGTGCCCAAATTCCTTGATCTGCATCTTGTCCAGTGAGTTCGCGGACACCCAGAATTTCTAGAATGCCTTTGAGTTGCTCTTGGTGAGCGCGGTTCTCAAAGTTAATGGTATTCAAAGGTGCGATCGCTAGCAAGACATCAGCGCCAACTTTTTGAGCAGCTTTGTGAACTATCAAGCCACTCATTACTACTTGATGTTTCAACAATTCATGCTGGGAGACTTTTTCATAGAGGCTCAACTCAGAACCTTTGAACAATTCGCGAGCTTTTTCAATGAATTGTGTAACATTTTTTTTGGGTTCGGCTTGAATCCCATATTGACCAATTACGGTTTCCAAAATACCAAGGTTTTTTTGATCGTCATTTATGAAATTTCGGATGCGATCGGCAATTTCAGCATCAAGCCCTTGCGTCAAAAGCGATTGTTCATTTTCGATGACCAACTGTTGGAGAGCTTTAAGACTTGCAAGTTTTACGGCAATAGCATTGCGTTTCGTATCATCTAAAGTAGTTACCATCTGTGTTCTCCGTCGGCAAAGTGTTCGTAATTCTTACTGATATAACCTTGACACAGAGGTTAGGGAGATTCCATCTTTCTTTTGAGCGATCGCACTCACAACTATGGGTAGAGAAAAAAACTTTTCGTTAGATAAAAATTGGAGCGATCGGTTCTATTTTTGATTGCCATCAAATCAAGCAATTTAGTATTACATTAAAATTGAATAGATTACCTATTTGAAAGCAATCTATATCTTTAGAATGAAAATTAACATTAAAAAAACTACTTCTTATTCAAGAGGGCAAAATCGTAACCAGTCCCACTAGAGCAAGACTCACAACGCTCAATTTTGACTAGCATTGCTTCTCCTTGACGCTCCCCGGAGGGCGAAAACTGAATCATTCCGGTTGCTCCAGATGTTGAAAAATTGGGATTAGATAATACCCTTTGTAATCCTTCGCGGGTACTGTCTTCTTTTAAGCCAGCAATAATTGCTTGGAGTGCATCATAAGCTCCCGCCGTTCTCTGATTTACTTGGCCATTCCAAAGTTGAAAGGCATTTTTTGCAAATGGGTTATCTTTATTAGCATCACGATGCCAATATACAGGTAATACCATTCCTTCAAGATCCTTGCCATTTTGTAAAGTTGTAGCGCTGTACATAGTTTCAGAAGCAAACAGTGGCTTTCTCCCTTTAACCTCTTGTGCTACCTTGGTGGCAAAGTATATATTTCTGATTGAAGGCATTAGTAAAAAGCCACTTGCATTTTCTGTTTCTATGGCTTTATCCACAAAAGCTTTAGGGTCAAAATTCTTATCGGCTAAATTGCAAGGCGTACTAATAACGTTGCTGCCATATTTTTTGATAGCTTGAGTGTACTGTTCTACAAGTATCTGATTTGATGAAGAGGTTGAATTATCTCTTGAACTACGAATATCACCACAAACAGCAACATTTCTTGCTTGTCGAGCAATGTAGCGAGAATGAGTATCTACTAAATTATCATATAACGGATTTACGTGAAATAAGTAGTTACTTGTGGAATTATTAGGCTGACTATTTATTGTATTATTATCTAATTTTTCGGGATTTTCTGCTTGATTTGGTAGCTCGACGGGTAAGACTAAAACCAAACCTTTCTCTTTATATATTTCTGCTTTACGTCTAACACCCACAGCAGCTACAAGGCTTTTATCTTGAGCTAATTCATTATCTAAGCGTGCAGAATCTTCTCTATTATCAGCACTTGCAATTACAATTTGCAATTTTTTACCATTAATTCCTCCTTGGTTATTAACTTCATTTTGAGCTTGAGCGACACCGCGTAAAATCTCTTCTGCTAAACTAGGATCGAAGCTAATTGGTGCGACAATCGCAACTTTTATTGCTTCTAAATTATCTCGTGCTATTTTGGCATTGTTTAAATAAATTAAAGTTTCTGGATCGTTGGGATTATTTTTCAGAGAATCAGTAAATTTATTAACGGCAGTACTAAAATCTTTATCAGCAAAAGCTTTAACTCCATCTATTTTTTCAGGGGATGTTTGCACTTTCACCAAAATCCTTGTACCCAAATTCATTAATGACGACTTATTTGTAAATGAAGATGAAGTTTGTGTGGGGTCTGATGATGTTGTTACGATAGTAGAAGAAACTTTGCTAATTAACCATAAAATAGCTGCTACCATTACCCCAGCTATACCAAGAGAAATAAGCAGTCTCAAGTTTTCTTTTTTATTTGTCATGAATAATGATTATCCAAATTTTACAAAATTTATCTGTAATAAAGAGATTTATGACGATTGAGTAAAACCAAAAAATTAAAGATATTTAGCAATCAGTTTGTTAATTATTTCAGACACCCCGACAATAATAACTGTAAATAAACCTGCCAAAATAACTAGCAATCCTACGAGTAGCAGCCCATTTAAACCAGCTTTGAGAAGATTATTGGTTAGGAGATTTCTGAAAGTAAAGACAACGAGTAAATTTGCAATGATAGCAATAAGAATTAAATAAGCTTTGTCCAGAAGTGGGCGAGATTGAATAAAGACTAATCCTCCTAAAATTAGTAGCCACAATGCAGAGCTAATCCAAGTAGTTCCGAGAAAACTTATAAGTGCGATCGCTAAAAATGAACTACCCGATCCAGCTATTATTGCTCCAGACAATAATTTGCTGTTAGAGAATTGTGGTAAATATCGAGTTGATTGATGTTGATTTTGTGGTTGCGATCTCGATCGCATAGTAGGTGGAATAACTGTAGGAGCCGATGTATACCTTAGCGGTGGCAACTTATTCAAATCTTGTAAAACAGCCTGTGCAGATTGATAACGCTGTTCGTGATTTTCTTGTAGTGACTTATTAAGAATCATCTCTAATTCTTGACTTATGGGTTGCGTTAAATGCTGCCGCCAATTAGAAGTCCAACCATAGCCTTGTTTCATCCACAAACTCGAAGGAGAGATATTAGTCAGCAACTGAAAGCAAGTTATTCCTAAACTGTAGATATCACTAGACAGAAAAACTTTACCCGCTTGCATTTGCTCAATTGGTGCATAACCTAATGAACCAATAATTGTCCCTATCGTAGTATTTGTAGGTTCCGTCTTTTGCTTTGCCACACCAAAATCAATTAGTACTAATTTTCCATCATTTTGACGGCGAATAATATTTTCTGGCTTAAGATCGCGGTGAATTACTTGTTGTTGATGTATGTCTACCAGTACAGATAATAAGTCTTTTAAAAAATCTCGAATCTTGGCTTCATTAAAAACCCCCTGCTGTTTTAACTCTTGCAATAGATTTTGTCCTTCGATAAACTGCTGCACTAAATACAAATATTCAGCTTCCTTAAAATATGCATACAAATTGGGAATTTGGAGATGTTCTCCTAATTCTTTGAGACGTTTGGCCTCTCGTTCAAACAACTCAGTCGCTTTTTTATGTGCCTGACTACCCTGACTGCCATAAAATTGACTTAGAACCAATTGCTTAACAACACATCGTTCATTGAGCTTGTCTATATCTTCGGCGATATATGTGCGTGCAAACCCTCCTCTCCCTAATGGTGAGATGATTCGGTAACGATTTCTCAATAGCGATACCAACTCTGTGCCACAACTGAGGCAGAAATTTGCCCCGTCAGGATTTTGGGGATTCTCGCAATTAGGATTTAGGCAGCAGACCATATAATTATCGCTGTCATTTTATTAGTTTTTAGAATATACCTTAAATTCCCTAGAGGCGTTACATTGTAAAGTCTCTACATAGACAATGACGTAGGCGTAGCCCGCACTTCGGCAAGCTCAGTGACCATCGTAGACATCGCTTCTTACTCTGTTAAACAATTAACCTCGCTCTACATTGTGAGAATTCTGTGTAAGTTGAATATTTTTGTAGAGATACCCACCCCATTCTAGTCAAGAAAAACCAGACTTGGCGATCGCTTCTCTTCCATCCCAAACACGAAATAACCTGACTTTTAGCAGCCAGCAACTTCATTTCTCTGGGATAAAGATCGCACTTTTCACCAAAGCATTTCAATGACTAAATTCCTCTATGCGAATCAACCGCAATTCTCAAAAGCAATACTGCCCTTCAGGTAACACCTGTTTGTCACAGACGCTTTTTTTATGCCACCAATGCCGTAATTACCACACATCATCATTGTCGGGTTTACAAAACTCACCGCAATTGTGACGATTACGCTAGAATTATTAAAGGTTCTTTACAGAGTTTGCCGATCGTTCCCAATTCTGTTAAAACAGCCTAGCATTCAAATGTAAATCTTATAAACACCCTCTAGAGTTCACCAAAAGCTTCTATGACGCTCCCAATTCGCAACGTCGCCATTATCGCCCACGTTGACCACGGCAAAACCACCCTGGTTGACGCACTCCTCAAACAATCCGGCATTTTCCGCGAAGGCGAAGACGTTCCGGATTGCGTTATGGACTCCAACGCCCTAGAACGGGAACGGGGTATTACTATCCTGTCCAAAAATACAGCAGTTCGCTACAAAGAAACACTAATTAATATTGTTGATACTCCTGGACACGCTGACTTTGGTGGCGAAGTTGAACGCGTACTCGGCATGGTTGACGGATGTCTTCTGATTGTCGATGCCAATGAAGGCCCCATGCCCCAAACACGCTTTGTTCTGAAAAAAGCCTTAGAAAAAGGGCTGCGCCCCATCGTTATCATCAACAAAATTGATCGTGGTCAAACTGACCCTCACGTTGCTGTCGATAAAGTTTTGGATCTGTTCTTGGAATTAGGGGCAGATGAAGACCAGTGTGATTTTACCTATCTGTTTGCCTCCGGTATGGCAGGTTTCGCCAAAGAAAGCTTGGAAGCAGAATCGGTAGATATGCAACCCCTCTTTAACGCGATTCTGCAACACGTTCCACCACCAGTAGGTGACAGCAAGAAACCTCTGCAATTGCAAGTTACAACCCTAGATTATTCTGAATATCTGGGACGGATTGTGATTGGCAGAATTCACAACGGTACTATCCGCGCAGGACAGCAAGCCGCTTTAGTAACAGAAGATGGTACTATTGTCAAGGGTAAAATTACCAAATTGATGGGCTTTGATGGACTGAAGCGCATAGAGATGGAAGAAGCAACCGCAGGTTATATTGTTGCGGTGGCTGGTTTCGCTGATGCTTATATTGGGGAAACGATTACTGACCCCAATGATCCGCAAGCTTTACCACTAATTAAAGTGGATGAACCAACCTTGCAAATGGCCTTCTGGGTGAATGATTCGCCCTTTGCTGGTCAAGAAGGCAAGTTGGTGACATCAAGACAAATACGCGATCGCCTATTCCGCGAACTTGAAACCAACGTTGCTTTGCGTGTCGAAGAAACCGATTCTCCCGATAAATTCCTCGTTTCCGGTCGTGGAGAACTCCACCTGGGTATCTTAATTGAAACCATGCGGCGGGAAGGCTTCGAGTTTCAGGTATCTCAGCCACAGGTAATTTACCGCGAAATCAACGGTCAACCTTGCGAACCTTTTGAACTCTTGGTGTTAGACGTTCCTGCTGATGGTGTGGGTAGCTGTATTGAACGCCTGGGACAACGCAAAGGCGAAATGCAAGATATGCAACCAGGTAGTGGCGATCGCACCCAGTTAGAGTTTGTCATTCCCGCCCGTGGTTTGATTGGTTTCCGGGGTGAATTCATGCGGATGACTCGTGGCGAAGGCATCATGAACCACAGCTTCTTAGACTACCGTCAGATCAGTGGTGATATTGAAGCTCGTAACAAAGGCGTTTTAATCTCCTTTGAAGAAGGCGTTTCTACCTTCTACGCCATGAGAAATGCCGAAGATAGAGGAGCATTCTTTATTACTCCCGGCACAAAGGTTTACAGAGGCATGATTGTGGGAGAACACAATCGTTCCCAAGATTTGGAATTGAATATCTGTAAAACCAAGCAGTTAACTAACCACCGGGCTGCTGGTGGCGATGAACTAGTACAACTGCAAGCACCAATAGACATGAGCCTAGAGCGTGCTTTGGAATACATCGGCCCCGATGAATTGGTGGAAGTTACACCCCAATCGATTCGTCTAAGAAAGATGTCGAAGAAGTTGGCGAAACGGTAAGTAAAGCTATAACTTAATTGATTTAAAAAGCCCGCATCTGCGGGCTTTTTATTTTGTTGTATTAGAAACATGAGTATCCTGATAGTTAAGTGGGTAACATAGCACTAAATAACTTGTTGTGTTCACAGCCTAATGTCTATGTCGTGGAATTCTACAGTTTTTAGTGTCTGTGCTTCAGGCAATTCTTGGTTCTGGGCTGCTTGGAGTAATATCGATGATGCGTATAATTTTCTAGACAAGCCTAAAAAGCAATTGGAGATGGATTGCTTATTCTTTGCTGAAGCTCCTTCTAAAGAAGATGCAATTAAAACAGCCCGTAAGCTATTAGGTACTGAAATTAAACAAATAGGCAATGGATGGGCAGCAGAAGTTTGCAAAGAGATTGACAAAAAACCTCACATTGATACTGATGAACCTAAAGTAGTCACTAAAGTAGTCACTAATGAGCTTCAGGAATCTCTAGAGCAACTTCACTCATTGACTGGATTGAGTGCTGTGAAGTCTACCGTTCAGGAGTTGGTAAATATTGCAAAAGTAGCCCAGATGCAAGCTCAAGCAGGTATAAAAGCTCCTTTAATCACCAGACATCTTGTATTCACGGGAAATCCCGGAACAGGTAAAACTACAGTAGCTAGGATTCTAGGTGAAATATACAAAAATCTTGGTGTTCTATCAAAAGGACATTTTCTTGAGGTAGACCGGACTGATTTAGTTGCAGAATACTTGGGACAAACAGCGCCCAAAACAGCAAAAGTAGTTGAATCTTCTCTAGGTGGTGTACTTTTTATTGATGAAGCCTACTCTCTTGTTCCAGATGGACATGGCGATATGTTTGGACAAGAGGCAATTAATACTCTCTTAAAAATGATGGAAGACCACAGAGAGGATCTAGTGGTTATCGTTGCAGGATATAAGGGGGAAATGTCTCGATTTATTGAATCTAATCCTGGTCTAAAGTCCAGATTTGCGAGGTCAATTAATTTTGAAGACTTTTCTCCGCCTGAGTTAGCCGAGATTTTTAAAGTCAGGTGTGAACAGCACGGCTATCTGTTCTCAAAGAAAACTCTGGAAGCAGTGCGTCATTTAGTCAATCAATTTGAACGTCAAATCGGAGAACTTGGAAATGGTAGATTTGTGAGAAATATCTTTGATCGTTGTGTGGCTATTCAATGTAACCGTTTAGCAGCATTAGCCAAACCATCAAAGGAAGAACTGAAAACTTTCTTACCTGCTGACGTTCCTACTCATGAGCAACTAGCGCAGTATCTTCTTTAAGAGTGTCAGTGTAGCCCATATTAACTTATTAATTTATACGATATTTTAGCCCATGTAATGGAAGAAATGGCTGAGGATATGCTGAGGATTTTAGATATGGAAGAGGCGATCCTCAAGTTGTTGGTAAAGGTAGATCGCCAGCCAGCAGGTATTCTTACAAAAAGCGATCGCCCTTAGTCAAATCTTTGAGTAACAATGAAGAGGACTGAAAAAGGCAATTATCATGACTATTCGTGAAACTGCGATCGCTTTTGGTGCTGCTTTGATTTCACAGAAATCAGATAAGACTGATATATTTAAGGTAAATAATTGTCATCTAATAATTGAACAAGAGTGTAAGGACACTTTTCTAGAAAAATAGTTAAATCGGTTTTAATTTTCACAAAATCAACCGCACTTTGATAAATATTCTCCAAATCATCCTGTAACTTATTTATTAAATTCGTCGTTAAATGATTATTTAAGTCATATCTAAAGGTTTTAATTTCTCCAATCCAATGACGATAGTTTCTCTCATATTCCATCTGCCAATATTGGAGTAATAATATATGAATAATAATTTGCCTTAAAAGACCTTTGGCTTTAGCTAAATCTCTTTTACCCAAACTGATTAATTCCTCAATTAAGTTTTCTAAATCAAGTTGGTTAAACTGTTTGTGTTTTAATAATTCAATAGTTTCTTCTAACCATAAATTCTCATCGGTTTTATAAAGTTGATTTAATTTGGTAGTAATTGTCATATTTTTACCTTCTACCTACATTCGATAATGTAATCATATACAATTATAAATTGATAAATGCAAACCACCAAAATCCAGAGAACTGGTAAAGACTATCAATGCACCAAGTTAATTTGAAAGAAGCTGAGACTCGCCTAGCAGAATTAATTGAATAGGCGGCTGGTGGAGAAGAAGTCATCATCACGCGTAACGATGGGGCATCTTTCAGAATTGTGCCGCTTGGTGGAGTAGAAGCACGCCCCAAGTTTGGTAGTGCTAGGGGTTTAGTAAAAATGTCAGATGATTTTGATGAGCCGTTGGCAGATTTTGAGGAATACACTCAATGAGGCTTCTGCTCGACACTCATACGTTTTTATGGTTTATTGAGGGCAGTTTCAACCTCAGTGACACAGCAAAAAAATTGATTGAAGATCGGGGAAATCAAAGATTTTTGAGCATTGCAAGTCTTTGGGAAATTTCTATCAAAGTCAGTATCGACAAGCTAAAACTGGAAATGACTTTTACTGAGTTGGTCAAACAACAAGTTTATGGTAACGCTATTGAATTGCTCGAAATACGACCAGAACATTTAGATGAGTTAGCAAAGCTGCCTTTTTACCATAAAGATCCATTTGATCGGCTCATAATTTCTCAAAGTTTAGTGGATAGCATACCTATAATTACTAGAGTGTGTTTGAAAGTTATCCTGTGCAGATATTCTGGTGAATCGTACCACATTTCGCCACCTATTGATGGAGAGACATTCGTAAACTAAATTAATTCTAGAGCGGTTTCGATAAGGACATCAGGCACAACCCCTGAGACACTGTGAATTTGGGGTGGTGTTGGGTTAAAAAAGAAACATGAAAATCATCAAACCCATCACCAATTGGTTAGAAACCCGTGCCAGTGCCCCTGCTTATGGCGGTTGGGTGCTAGCATTAACCGCTATTTGTTTTTTTGGCGCAGGTATCAATACGATGGCTGGTTGGCTATATGCCATTAGCGGCATTAGTTTTGCCCTTTTGGGTGTAGCAGCCATCTTACCGCCGCGATCGCTCACAGGTCTATCCATCACCCGTCGTCCCATGCGGCCAGTGTCAGCAGGTGACGATCTAACGGTGGAATTAGAAATCTGCAATCAGACACAACAGCCTGTCAGCTTATTACAAGTCGAAGATATATTACCCTTCGTCTTAGGGAAACCAGTACAAAAGGCAATCGAAACAATTCCTAGCCAAGGTAGTTACCGTTGGGTATATTACCACCCGACTCAGCGCCGGGGTGTTTATCGCTGGCACACAGTAGAACTGGGTTCTGGTGCGCCTTTGGGATTGTTCTGGTGTCGCCGTCAGCGTGATTGTGCTGCCACAGCGATCGTTTATCCTACAGTGTTACCTCTGGCTACCTGCCCTCTAATAGATGAAATGGGACAAGAAGAGAGCAAAAGGGGCGATCCTCGTGGTAGACCCTTGCAGACAGCGACAACGGGGCTGGTGCGATCGCTCCGTCCTTATCGTGTAGGAGATCCCACCCGTCTGATTCACTGGCGAACTAGCGCCCGCTATGGTGAATTAAGGGTGCGGGAGTTAGAAATGGTAACAGGTGGACAAGAAATAGTTATTGCCCTTGACAGTGCTAGCAATTGGGAAGAAGAAAACTTTGAACAAGCAGTAATTGCCGCAGCTTCACTGTATTTTTATGCACAGCAACAACAATTAGAGGTGCAGTTATGGACAGCATCAACAAGTTTAATTAAAGGCGATCGCTTTGTTCTAGAAACCTTAGCAGCAACCACAGCCTTAGAAGATGTCAGTTCAGTTGTTCCTAAAAGCTATCCTTTGATTTGGCTGACTCAAAACCCCCTGAGCCTTGCTAAACTTCCTCAAGGTAGTCGCTGGGTTTTGTGGCCAAATATCTCCTCAGCAGCAGCACCAGAGGTAATTAATTGGGAACACCCTGGTATAGTTTTGCAAAGCGATGGGCCACTGCAACCCCAGCTACAAAAAACATTACATTCATAAATCAATTCAAATTTTATAATTTCAAAGACTGCTGACAAGTTCAGCTTCTGTAATTTCTGGGATTTTCTCCGATCCCAGCACACCGGATATATCAGCCTTTGAGCAAAGGGAAGATAATTTGAGCAGGTAAGGTTGGGGAAATACACCCAGTAATCCCTTAGTGAGGCTGAGGTACAATGCAAAGAAATATTTAAATTATGAACGACATGATCGCATCAGAACATAACACAAAATCCAGCGATAAAAGCCTAGAGGCAATGCGGCATTTTTCCGAACAATACGCCAAGCGTACTGGAACATACTTCTGTTCTGAACCTTCTGTCACCGCAGTTGTGATTGAAGGACTAGCCAAACATAAAGACGACCTGGGTGCGCCTTTATGTCCTTGTCGCCATTACGAAGACAAAGAAGCTGAGATTCACGCCACATATTGGAACTGTCCTTGTGTGCCAATGAGAGAACGCAAAGAGTGCCATTGCATGTTATTCCTCACCCCTGACAACGAGTTTGCTGGAGACAAACAAGAAATCTCTCTGGAAACAATCAAAGAAGTACGAGACAGCATGGGATGAGCGAAATCATCCCCCAAGAGTTTTGGCAAGGCGTAGAACAGTTCAATTCTGGAGAGTTCTACGCTTGTCATGACACTTTAGAGGCTTTGTGGATTGAAGCTGGCGAACCGGAAAAAAGCTTTTATCAAGGCATTCTCCAAATTGCAGTAGCACTATATCATTTGGAAAATCGGAACTGGCGAGGTGCTGTAATTCTATTGGGAGAAGGCAGCAATCGCCTACGCCGTTACCCATCTACTTACAGCGGCGTTGACGTAGATGAGCTATTGAGTCAGAGCGCAGTGTTGTTGACGAATTTACAACAAATAGGGCCAGATAAAATTGCTGCTGGCAATCTGGGCGAAAATCAAATCTTATCTTTGCCTAGAATTGTGCTGTCTACTGATTAGACATCTGGTAAATTAATTATGCGTTGCCCGAAATCCTCGGTAGGCACAATTCATGTAGATGCAAAACGGCTTAAGGCAGGCTATTGTGCCTATGGCGTTGCTGATTCCATGTATGAAAATGATTTTGCATAATACCAAAATCCTTGTAGAGACGAAGTAGTGCTACGTCTCTACATCCAGATTCATACTTCAATTCAGCAACGCCGTGCCTACGTTATTTTCACTTAAGTAATTCGGCGTGAATATTTATCATTGGGATTAGGCAGGAGGCAGAAGGGAAGAGGGTTTGAGCTTTGTTCGTATTTCTTTACATAGTTTGGTTTTATTGTGCCAACCTACTTAGATGTCAATTTCCTGAAACCTTGAGGTTGGGGCTAGCGTCACTATTTCAGCCAGTAGTTATCGGAAATCACTCTAGATTGTATATTTTATATCTGGATAAAGTACTTGAGTTGACACTCCTCGCGCCTATTGGTACGAGGATTCTTGGTTCAGCGAGTCCACTTAGTCTAGACTCCTTGCGGTATCTAGACCATAGGTGGTTCTCTCCCCAAGCGTTAACTTTTGGTCTGCCCGACCATAGTTGCTCATAGTGCAAAATTTGTTTGAAGTTTAATGCTGTTCGTCTAGTACCTGTAAATCTTTTAACTACTTCCAGGTGATACTAGAACTACGAAGTAGAACCAGCAAGATTTACTTATCAAGGTGCAGCGTCTGCGTATTAGGCAGCAATTGGGTTTTTAAAGTGGTTAATTACCCTTCCACAAACTCCATTGTACCAAACAAAGCCGTCCTTATAGGACGGGGTTTTAGACCCAAATTTTCGATAATTAGAATGCAAGCTGAAATCCTAAATCCCCAATTGCTATGATGCCCTGCTATCAATTGCCCATATCCCAGATACGTCGCTTTGGATTAGCTTTAATGCTGCCAGCTGCACTCTTAGGCGCTTTTGCTTTCCCTACCCAAGTGCAAACCGCTACTGCACAAACATCTGAGGCAAATCGCCCCCTCACTATCCGCGCTGATGTGCAAGAATATGACGCTAAAAATCAAGTAATCACTGCTCGCGGTAACGTGCAAATGTTGTATCCGGCTCGTCAGCTTCAGGCAACATCTGCCCAAGCACAGTATTTTAGTAAAGAACGCCGAATTGATTTCAGTGGTAACGTCTATATTTTGCAACAGGGCGGTAACAGTATCCGAGCAGAGAAAGTAACCTATTTAATTGATGAAGGGCGATTTGTTGCTTTACCGCAATCCAACCGTCAGGTAGAGTCCATCTACATGATTGAGGAATCAAATAATAGCGGACAAACTGCGACACCTGCCCCACAAACACCACCTTTGAAGCCTTCTAATTAGCATTTACCACCAAGAAAGGGTGCTTCCAGCGTGAAAATTGTTTTAGAGAATATTCACAAATCTTACGGTAAGCGAGTAATTGTCAATCGTGTCAATCTTTCTGTTGCTCAGGGCGAAATCGTTGGTTTACTAGGCCCCAATGGGGCTGGTAAAACGACGACTTTTTACATTGCCACAGGTTTAGAAAAACCCAATCAAGGAAAAGTTTGGCTCGGTAATGTAGATGTGACGGGAATGCCAATGCATCAAAGGGCACGACTGGGTATTGGTTATCTAGCACAAGAAGCAAGTGTTTTTCGCCAACTCTCGGTAGAGGATAATATTCTGCTGGTGCTAGAGCAAACTCATGTGCCACGATGGGAGTGGTCAATCCGACTTAGAACTTTACTGCGGGAGTTTCGGTTGGAAAAATTAGCTAAAAGTAAAGGAATTCAACTTTCTGGTGGTGAGCGACGACGGACGGAATTAGCAAGGTCTTTAGCTGCTGGACGAGAAGGGCCCAAATTTTTGCTTTTGGATGAACCTTTTGCGGGAGTCGATCCGATCGCAGTCTCAGAAATTCAGCAAATCGTAGCACAATTGCGCGATCGCGGCATGGGAATCTTAATTACAGATCATAATGTCCGCGAAACCCTAGCCATCACCGATCGCGCCTACATCATGCGTGAGGGACAAATCCTCGCTTTTGGCGCTGCTGACGAACTCTACAGCAATCCCCTCGTGCGGCAATATTATTTAGGGGATAATTTTCAAGTTTAAATTAATAATAATTTAGTTAATAATTTCAAAGGAAATTTTGATTTTTGATTCTTCAGCATGAATTTATTAGTTTATTTTTAGCCATTAAGTATTTAATTTTGATCTTAAATACACTAGAGATGTTTTGCTTTGCCAGGGTTGACAATATCTAAATTTTCAAGTTGCTTATGATATCAAAGAAGCTCACGTCTTTTAATAGTCTTTATTCGCTGCTGCCTTTTACGATCATGGATCGCTACCTTGCCAGCGAATTGTTAGCGCCGTTTTTCTTTGGTGTCGGAGCTTTTTCATCAATTGGCGTCACCATTGATGCTGTATTCGATCTCGTCAGAAAAATTGTCGAATCTGGGCTACCTATAGACATTGCTATTCAAGTTTTTTTGTTAAAATTTCCCAATTTTATCGTTTTAGCCTTTCCCATGTCTACGCTGCTGGCTACTTTGATGACCTACAGTCGTCTTTCTAGCGAGAGCGAACTAATTGCTTTGCGTGGTTGTGGCGTCAGTGTCTATCGCATGGTGCTAACTGCTGTGATGTTAAGTCTTGTGGTTACAGGAATGACATTTGTGTTTAACGAAGAAATTGCACCAGCAGCAAATTATCAAGCGGCGATGACTCTGGATAAAGCACTCAAATCAGACAAGCCAACTTTTAAACAACAAAATATTTTCTATCCTGAATACCAGGATGTTGTCCAGCCGGATGGCTCTAAGAATCGGATATTGACACGCTTGTTTTACGCCGACCAATTTGATGGTAAGCGGATGAAAGGGTTGACAATTATAGATCGCTCAACAAAAAATCTGAATCAAATTGTGGTATCAGAATCTGCTCAGTGGAATCCTTCTCAAAATGTCTGGGATTTTTACAACGGTACAATCTATTTTGTTGCTGCCGATCGCTCTTATCGTAATATCGTCAAATTTGAACAACAACAACTGCAACTACCGCGCACGCCATTAAGTTTGGCAGAAAAAAGCCGGGATTATGGTGAGATGAATATTTCTGAAGCACTACAGCAACTAGATGTGGAAAATCTTGGTGGCGATCGCCAAAAAATTCGTAAACTTGAAGTGCGGATTCAACAAAAAATCTCTTTGCCCTTTGTATGCGTGGTTTTTGGCTTGGTAGGTGCAGCGATGGGAAGCATACCGCAACGGACGGGGAGAGGTACCAGCTTTGGGATTAGTGTCGTAGTTATATTTTCCTACTACTTAATTTTCTTTGTTAGTGGGGCGATCGCACAAGCAGGTGTCCTCTCTCCCTTTATGGGGGCTTGGTTGCCCAACTTTCTTTTTTTGGGAATAGGTTTATTCTTATTGATGCGAGTTGCCAGACGTTAAATTGAGGTGGATGCGGAAGTATACAAACAATTATTAAACATCTGGTGAAATTAAATTTAGTCATTAGTCATTAGTCATTTGTCATTTGTCATTTGTGTTGACCAAGGACAAAGGACAAAGGACAAATGACAACCTCACCAGTTGATGTGCAATCTTATTTGCGTAACAGCTTATTATTCTCCCACTTCAATTACGGGTGATAATTTCGACATTGTGGTGCATCGGGGTTTTCCTTGCAGTATTCTTCAAAAGAGACTTTAGCTGATATCATACCCTCAGCTTTTTGATGAGCTGCTTCTGCCTGAAGTTCTTCTACCTCATCCCAGGCAGCAGCACAGGGTTTAGAATAAGCACCTTGTTCAGTGCAAATAGCACGAGCTTGGCCAATTGCTTTTTGAATTCTCTCCTCCAGCAGTAGCGCTTTTGGCGCTTCCACAAAGTCGCTTTTAGTCAAAATGTCGGTAATCGAGATGATGCCCAACAACTTGCCTTGAATCACAGGTGCGCGATGAATCCCAGTATTAGCAAATAACCGCGCTACATATTCCACACCCAAATCAGGATTGACCACAATGCAGGGCTTGCTCATAATTTCATAAACCCGCACTTGCTTTGGATCTTTCCCGTAGGCTGTTATCTTATAAACAATATCTGTTTCTGTAACAATGCCATAAGCATCATTGTCATAGCGACGATCCACAACCAGCGCTCGCAATCCTTTATCCTTCATCAGCCCCACCGCTTCAGCAACAGTTGCCGAACCGCGAATGGTAACTACGTCTTTGGTCATGATATCTTCAGCTTTCATCATTGCTGTAGTCTCCTGGTTAATAGTCCGGTGCAGCACTGCGCCCTCATGGACGTATTGAAGCGTTGCAGCGCACAGTTGGCTAACTAGAAAGTAAAAAAAGTTGAACTTTTGCCCAGCTACAACAATAAATTAGACCAGTTGTCAACTTATGATGTTATCCAATGTAACCAATGCCCAAAAACCAAGCATAAATTGTGATAATATTTTGCCGATTAACAAATATTTATTTTTTCATTGCCGAAAATTGCCGCATTTTCCAGAAATAGCTAGAAATCCAATTGGTAATAATATGAGCAACAATCGGCACTAACAAGTTGCCCGTGAGTAGGGCGCTATATGCCAATATCATCCCGACAATTGTTGCCCAAATTACATAAGGCCATTGTTGGGAACCGCTAAAATGCAAGATGCCAAAGCAAAGACTGGATACAATTACAGCTGTCACATCGGAGCCTAAAGCTGGTAGCATCACACCCCTAAATAACAATTCTTCACTCAATCCTGGTAGCAACCCCAGCCAAATTAAATCTGGTAAAGCTAAAGGCTTCAATACTACTTCTAGGTAATAATCTGCACTTTTACGATAGGCAGTCCATAGGCGGTAAGTTAAGCCACTCAACGCGGTGAGTACAAACCCCAACCCTACACCGAAGAGCAGCTCTCTTAGATTCAAGTCCCAAGAAAATAGCAAAAAGTTGCCAAAGTATAACGAAAGTTTGGCGACTATCAACAAAATGATTGCAGTCGCTCCCATCGCCCCAAGTACTTGGATGCGCGTCAGGTATGGAATTTCTGGCTCTTGCTTTTGTTGTTCAATCACGGGTTTTTTAGGGGAGAGGGGCAGGGGGAGCAGGGGAGCAGGGGAGCAGGGGAGCAGGGGAGCAGGGGAGCAGGGGAGCAGGGGAGCAGGGGAGAATAATTTTTAGCTGTAATTCAGGGAATTAATATGAATTCTAACTTCATACTCCTGCCTCCTGCCTTCTCCCTTGGCGCTAGCCTCTCCCTTTGGGAGAAGGGGAGACGCTAAAAGCGATCTGCCTCCTGCCTCCTGCCTCCTGCCTCCTAGCTCCTAACTACTGGCTGCAAAGGTAATAATTTGGGACGGAGAGCGGAGGGATTGATGCCTGCTTTGTGTGCTACCAATACACCTACTGCTTCTAAATATGAGTTTACCTGTATAGATTTGATCCCCAAAGGTTGGGCAGGAACTTTTATCAGAGTTTTATTTTCTTCTACTGTAATTATTTGGCATCGTCTTTGGCTTAAACTCAGTAAGGCACTGCTACCACAAGCATTTGCCGGTGCGATCGCAGCATCCACTTCATCTGCCCAAATATCTCCTTTCTCTGATGCAATCGCTGCTTTATCTATTATAAATTGTGGGGCACGACTTAATCCGACAAGCACACACGGCAAAAAGGTATAGCCCAATTCTTCGGCGGCAGAACGGGGTGATAAATCAGGTTGTGGAGGTTCGCTTAAAAGGGCGGGAGAATGAGCGCAAGGAATTTGAAAGGTTCGCACTAGCAAATGACTAATTACGGCTTCTGCACCCGCTAGGGGATCGACACCTTCACCCTGGCGATATTTTTGTACTGCTTCCTCATCCATATCATCGGGGAAACGGGCAACAACTGCGATCGCTTCTGCCCCCGCTTTTTTGATTAATATCTCAGCTGCCCTTAACAAGCTATCTGGGTTGCCAATTGTTCCCCAACTAGCTCCCGATGCTGTAGTCCGTAATTCTACATTTAATGGTGCATCAGTGATTACATAATCTGTTAAGGTCAATCCGAGAGTTGCTCTAACTGCATCTGCGGCTTGTATATGTCGTAGCCGTAACTCTGGCTCAATGGCTTGGTCTAAAAGCAAACCTACTTTATTACTGCGGACTGGACGCAAACCCCAGCATCCAGAAGCGAATTTGTCAAGACCATAACCTTCAACATAGAAAGCGTTAGGGAGATTCCAATACAAACTTGCGCCATTAAGGACATTGGGGTGAGTAATTAGGCGATCGCAAACCTGTGCTATAACTTTGGCAACAGGCAAAGCATCTCCTGCATAACCCCCAATGGCAGCCCCAACGCCAGTTGGTACGATTAAGATAGCTGTGTATGGACGCATATTGAGTGCTGAGTGCTGAGTTATGAGTTTATGAATCAAAAGCCATTAAATACTAACTCCCAATTCCCAATTCTCAACTTTACAACTTCCATCTCTCAACTCTCAACTTCTAACTCAGCACTCACTACTCAGCACTCAGCACTCACTACTCAGCACTCTTTGTCACCACAGCTTCAACTGTAGCTTTTTGTTCGTCAGTATCTACAGAAGTAACTGCCCAACGCAGAGGTTCGCCTTGTTTCTTCAACTCTGTTTCAATTACTTCTAGTAACTCTGCGGGAGTTTCTTGTAAATCAATTTCTGCGGTAATAAAATGAGTCGTCATTTTGGTAAATCCTGTTGATTTGTAGTTTCTATAATAGCTGACTTCATCTGCAATGAAATACTTCTGTAATTTATCAGATTTGGTAATCTCAATGAACAGTTATTCAGTTATGAATAATCATCCGATATACTGATAACTGTTCGCTGATTATTTGCCTTTGCCAAATTGTAACTGATAAACTACATCTTCTTTTTCCGTCTGAATTTTCAAATCAGAAAGGGGTTTGGCAACACAAAGCAATACGTAACCTTGCTTTTGCAAATCTGGACTAACGCCCATACCATCAGCTTGATCCACAGTTCCCTCGCTTATTTGACCGGCGCAAGTTGTGCAGACACCTGCATTACAAGAACTCGGCAGTTCCAAACCAGCAGCATCGGCAACTGATAAGATCGTTTCATTTTCAGGAACTTGCAAGGTATGAATTTTGCCTTGGTGATCAATTTCTACGGTGTAAGTTTTGGGCATATACAAAAGAAGGTCATGCTACGGACAAATTTATTAGTTTATCTGAATTAGTTAAAAATATCCAGATGTTACTATAAAAATTTAGGTAAAAAATTGATAATCATAGCAACTAATTCTGAACAATTTTTAGATTAGTAACATTATTTACTATACAATACACAAATAAATTAGTTAAATTTGCTTACTATAAATATGCGCGTAGGCGTAGCCCAACCTAGGCATCGCGTTTCTTTATAGACTGTATCTGTAAGTCTGCCTTTTGGCATTGGTTCGATGTCTTGGAAAGTTGACACCACACAAAAGAAGGCGGCTTGGTCGCTGTATGTGGAATTGGTGACACGCATTGCTGTACAACCTTTGGAAGTTGACCAGGGTTTGGTACGAGAAGCGATGAACTCTCTTTATAGTTTATTTGGTACAACCCGCGAAGTTCTCAAAGCCGCCGAGTCGGATGTAGGTGCTTCTCGTAATTCTGTGGGGGGAATTGCGATGGCGTACCCGCTCACCGTAGGCGATCGCAGTGTTGAATAATAGGTTAAGGCCGTTTTTGGCTAAATGGCATCGTAAATCAACAATATACACTATGTAGCGATGGTTGCACTCACCAACAAACTTTAGTCATCAATATTATAAGGTTGACTCTTAAGGTTACAGCATTAAGCCTTAGAGCTAGAACATAAAGCCTTAAGGTGATAACATTAAGGCTTCAGGCTAGAACATAAAGCCTTAAAGTTACAACATTAAGGCTTAGAGCTAGAACATAAAGCCTTAAAGTTACAACATTAAGGCTTAAAGTTAGAGCGATCGCTGTTGACATAGAATACAGACCATTTGTAGGGGCACAGCAATGCTCATAAGTGTCAACTTAACGTAAAAACCATGTTCCGCAAGGAACTTTAGTTCCTTGCTAATAGCTCAAGTCATCTTAAAGATGACTAAATAATCCGAAAAGTCTTTAGTCTACTTCAGTAGACTTTAGCTATTAGCCTTGAACTTTAGTTCCAGGCGGGTGAGGAAGCTAACAGTTAAGCTACTTTTGCTTATTTGGACACCAATCAGCAATGCTGTGCCCTATTGTCTATTGCTTAAACATAATATTATTTTGCTGAAAATCAACCTTTGATGATCAAATTCCGAGAAATCACGGGCATAAATAAAAACTTTTACTAAAAAAATGCGCTTTTTGCTGAACCAAAATCCAGGTTAATTGAGAGAAAATAGCTCTGTAAAGCTTTTAAAAGTGTAAAATTATGACTCGAAGAAAACGTAGTTCCCGAATTCTAGAAAAAGCCGAGTTTAGAGTTGCCGGACTGAAAGCTATCGATCCAAAGATAAATTTTGATGATACTTACAACTTGCAAAACCTGACTCAATTAATAGACAATTTTCACAATATGCTTGATGAGTATAACGCTGCTATAGCTATGATTGACTCTTCTAGAAAAAAGCTGGATGAGATGGAAAAAACCTTAAGTCAGGTTTCAGACAAAATGCTGATGGGTGTTGGTTTCAAATACGGCAAAAACAGCAATGAATATGAACTTGCAGGTGGCGTTAGAGACAGCGAACGTATCCGTAAAAGCAGATTGACACGCTTGAAAGCTAACACAGATAAAACATTAAATGAAAATGCAATAACCGCCTAGTACCGCAAGGCGGAAGTCAAAAGTTAACACTGAGCGGAGTCAAAAGTCAAAAGTTAAAAGGCTTATAGAATCTGCTTTTAACTTTTTTAGAATGGTATCTGTGAAAATTAAAGGTGTCTATAGGAATCCGGTTTGATTTCTGAAAAAAATTAAGTATTTGTAGGGTGCGTTAGACTAAAGTCATAACGCACCAAACCCTTGAAAATGGTGCGTTACGCTTCGCGATAACACACCCTATGTGTTGTTCAAAAATCAAATAGTAATCCTATAGAACCCCGACTTCTCAAAGAAGTCGGGGTTCTATTTCATCACAAATAATTCAGGACTGCTATATAATAAGACTTTGCATTAACCCAGAACTTCCGAAATCTTAAAATTGAATGACCAGGTTTATCCATGATAAATTCGCCAAAGACTATCTAGAAGAATTATTAAAAGATTACGGAGAAGTCAAGGCATCAGAAAAAGTCTCAGGAGAGATCAAAGAAATAGATGTTTTATTCACTCCTGCTAAACAGCAAAGTTCTAATATACAAATACTGGGTTTGCTAGGAAGATTTGCTGAACATCCTGCGATTATAGAACCCTTCCGAAATCCAGCTTCTACCGATGAAATCTGCGACTGTATTCTAAAATTATTAGAAATCAAGGCTCTCCTGCGACGAGAAGCTAAAGCCAATAAAACCAAACTTCAAGACGCAGAAATTCCCAAATTGTGGGTTTTTACACCAACTATATCTGAAACTAGATTGTCTAGCTTTGGAACTATGCAAAAAGCAGGTTGGTTATCAGGAGTGCATTTTTTGCCAGATGCCTTACGAACAGCAATTGTGGCAATACACCAACTACCCCAAACACCAGAGACATTATGGTTGAGGCTTCTAGGTAGGGGAAATGTGCAGTCACAAGCGATTATCGAGTTGCAAGCGTTACCATTAGATCATCCATACCAAAAAGCAACTCTTGAATTAGTTTACAACTTGCGCGAAAACTTGAGAGTAAATCAAGAATTAGAAGCAGATGATAGGGAGTTAATTATGCGACTAGAACCACTTTATCAAAGAGACAGAGAACAAGCCAAAGAAGAGGGAAGGCAAGAGGGAGAACAAGACTTAATACTGCGTCTACTAAATCGCCGTATTGGTGAAATTGATGCATCATTAATCGGGCAAATTAAAGGTTTATCGATTGAACAATTAGAGAATTTAGGAGAAGCATTACTAGACTTTTCTAACGTCGCTGATTTAGAAACTTGGTTAAACCAACAATCAATCTAATTCATTATTACTACACTTGGCGACTAGAAGTCGCAGCTATACAGACTTGTGTTGAGCATCTCGACTTACTTCGACTACGCTCAGTACAAGTCGCTCGTTGGCGTAGCCTCTCGTAGAGATGGAACCGGAGTCGAAATACAAAACCCACCGACCTGGGTTAAAAATCCTTAATTTACTCTTAGTCCACGGAGGTGGACAATGTTAGTGTAGTATCGAATTCTATTCGCTTCATACTTTTCAAAGTATACCTTCAGTATAAAAAAAATTGCTAATAACCGATTACCAGTAAGGCTTTTAGTAATAAAAGTAAGCTAAACTTTTATAGCCAAGTATTGCCTAAAAATATTTCATAATTGAAGGGAGAAAATCCCAATGGAGAACATAAAAATGCTAGAACAATATCGTAAACACCTTGCCGAAAGAGCAGCACTGGGAATTCCCCCCTTACCATTGGATGCAAAGCAGACATCTGAACTGTGCGAATTACTGAAAAATCCGCCCAAGGGTCAAGAGGATATATTATTGCATTTATTGAGCGATCGCGTTTCTCCTGGTGTCGATCCAGCAGCTTATGTCAAAGCCGGATTTCTCACCGCCATTGCCAAGGAAGAAATCACCAGTCCGTTGATTGCGCCCATCGAAGCAGTGCAATTGCTGGGCACAATGATCGGTGGTTACAATGTGCAATCTTTAATCGATTTGCTGCAATTGCCCACCGTATCCCTTTCCGACTCATCCGAAACACCTCTGGTAATGGGCGGACAAGGAAAGGAACCCATCGCCGCCTACGCCGCCAACGCCTTAAGCAAAATCCTCTTGGTATATGACGCTTACCACGATGTTTTAGAGTTATCTAAAACTAATCCTTTCGCCAAGCGGGTGGTTGACTCTTGGGCGGAAGCTGAATGGTTTACCAGTCGCCCCACAGTACCAGAAGCGATTAATGTCACCGTTTTTAAAGTTCCTGGCGAAACCAATACCGACGATTTATCGCCCGCCCAAAGTGCCACAACTCGCCCAGATATTCCCTTACACGCCTTAGTGATGTTAGAGTCACGGCAACCGGGAAGCTTACAAACTATTGCCGAGTTGAAGGAAAAAGGGCATCCTGTAGCTTATGTAGGGGATGTAGTTGGTACTGGTTCCTCGCGTAAATCTGCCATCAACTCCGTATTGTGGCATACAGGAAATAATATACCTTTTGTGCCAAACAAACGCGCTGGGGGTTATGTTTTAGGTGGTGCGATCGCGCCTATTTTCTTTAACACAGCAGAAGATGCCGGTGCTTTGCCTATTCAGTGCGATGTCACCAAATTAGAAACTGGCATGGTAATTACCATCCATCCCTACAAAGGCGAAATCACCAACGAAACAGGCGAAGTCATTTCCACCTTTGACCTCAAACCTGATACTATCCTCGATGAAGTCCGCGCAGGTGGACGCATCCCCCTACTTATTGGACGTACCCTCACCGATAAAACTCGTCTTGCACTTGGTTTAGAACCCAGCAAAGTTTTCACCCGTCCCCAGCAAGCCTTTGATACAGGCAAAGGCTACACCCTAGCACAAAAAATGGTAGGTAAAGCTTGCGGATTACCTGGTGTGCGTCCCGGCACATCTTGCGAACCCATCATCACTACCGTTGGTTCCCAAGATACCACAGGCCCGATGACTCGCGACGAATTGACAGAACTCGCCTGTCTTGGTTTCAGTGCAGACTTAGTGATTCAGAGTTTCTGCCACACAGTAGCTTATCCCAAACCAGTAGACATCAAAACCCATCACGAACTCCCTGATTTCTTTGCATCTCGTGGCGGCGTCGCCCTCCGTCCCGGTGATGGTATCATCCACTCTTGGTTAAACCGGATGCTGCTACCCGACACCGTGGGAACTGGCGGTGACTCTCACACCCGCTTCCCCTTGGGTATTTCCTTCCCCGCCGGTTCTGGGTTGGTAGCGTTTGCAGCCGCCTTGGGTGTCATGCCTTTAGATATGCCAGAGTCAGTTTTGGTAAGATTTAAAGGTGAATTGCAACCAGGTATCACCCTGCGCGATGTCGTAAATGCCATTCCCTACGTAGCAATTCAAAAAGGTTTGCTGACAGCAGAGAAGCAGAACAAGAAAAATGTTTTCTCCGGGCGAATTCTAGAAATCGAAGGTTTGCCAGATTTAAAAGTTGAACAAGCCTTTGAACTCACCGATGCAAGTGCCGAACGTTCTTGTGCCGGATGCACAATTAAGCTGAGTGTAGAGACAATTTCTGAATATCTGCGTTCTAATATAGCATTGCTGAAAAATATGATAGCACGGGGCTATCACGATGCCCGTACCATGCTGCGCCGTGTGGCCAAGATGGAAGAATGGTTAGCAAATCCTGTGTTATTAGAAGGCGATGCCGATGCAGAGTATGCCGAAATAATTGAAATTGATTTGAACGAAATCAAAGAACCAATTGTTGCTGCTCCCAATGACCCCGATAATGTTAAGTTATTATCGGAAGTTGCTAACGATCCAGTGCAAGAAGTATTCCTCGGTTCTTGTATGACAAATATTGGTCATTATCGGGCAACAGCGAAAGTTTTGGAAGGCGCAGGTGAAGTGAAAACTCGTCTGTGGATAGCACCACCAACCCGTATGGATGAACACCAATTAAAAGAAGAAGGTGTATACAGCATTTTTGGGGCTGCGGGTGCGCGTACAGAAATGCCAGGATGCAGTTTGTGCATGGGTAATCAGGCGCGAGTTGCTGATGGCACAACAGTGTTTTCTACGTCTACCCGCAACTTCAATAATCGCATGGGTAAAGATGCGCGAGTGTATCTTGGTTCAGCAGAATTAGCCGCAGTTTGTGCGTTGCTGGGACGACTTCCGACAGTGCAGGAATATTTGGATATTGTAGCGAGTAGAATTGAGCCTTTTGCAGATGATTTGTATCGGTATTTGAACTTTGATCAAATTGCTGGTTTTGAGGATGAAGGGCGCGTGATTTCTAAAGAGGAGCAGGCTTTGTTAGTATAGTTTAATTAGGTGGGTATTATGCCCACCTAATATTTAGCGTTTCCAAGAGGAATATTAATGACTAGTCCATCTTTTATAAATGAAAAAAACCTTTATGAACAAGATTTTTACTTGTGGACACAAACAATTGCTCATCAGTTAAAAGAAAATAATTTTAATGAAATAGATATAGTTAATCTAATTGAAGAAATTGAAAGCATGGGGAGAAGTGAAAAACGCGAGTTAAAAAATCGATTAATTGTACTATTGATGCACTTGCTGAAATGGCAATATCAACCAGAAAAATGTAGTGAAAGTTGGCGCAGTAACATTTCTGAACAACGTATTTGTATTGAAACATTATTAGAAGATAGTCCCAGTTTTGAACCTCTACTTGCAGAAGTATTTGAAAATTGTTATCAAAAAGCTCGTGTAAAAGCATCTGATGAAACAGGTATTAAATTACATTTATTTCCTAAAGAATCTCCTTTTACATTAGAAGAAACCTTAAAAAACATTTATTAAGTTGAAGCAATAAATTTTTACACCGTTGATATGGGTGCTAGTGAAATTTCTCGTGCTTCTGTTTTGCGTATTTTGCGACAATTTGGTTTGACTGATGAGGAAGTAGAAAGTTTGTGAAGGTAAATAATTTTGAATTTCACTAACTTCAAAAAAAACCTAAAACTAAACTTATTTTAATTTATTTTTTCTAGCCATATTTGTAATGCCTTGTCAACTAGAGATGATGTCCTTATTTAGAATAAGTAAAGGTAGTGAAGTTGCGATCGCACCCTTGCACTTCACACACAGACCTAACCCCCCAACCCCCTTCCCTGCAAGGGAAAGGGGAGAAATCCGGCTCCCCTCTCCGCTTCGGAGAGGGGTTGGGGGAGAGGTCAATCATAAAAAATAAACACCTTATACTTCATAAATGAATAATTCAACACCCGAAGAACCCTCTTCAGTTAAAAAAGAAGGAACTCGCAATATTGTAATCGGATACAAAGCAGACTTAGTTAAAGTGCAACGTGCCAAAGAACTTCGTCAGCAAATGACACCAGAAGAAAAAATTCTTTGGCAACATCTTCGTGCTAATCGCCTGAATGGTTTGCACTTTCGCCGTCAGCAGATTATCAATGGCTTTATTGCAGACTTTTACTGTCACGCAACTGCATTAGTGATAGAAGTAGATGGCAAAATTCATGAACAACAAGCCGAATATGATGCAGAACGAGACAAAGTTTTGTCAGCTAGGGGACTGCGTTTGTTGCGAATTAAAAATGAAGAAGTGAGACACGAAATTGATAAAGTTTTGAAACGTATTGTCAAAGCTTGTTGTGAAGAGACCTAACCCCCCAACCCCCTTCCCTTGTAGGGAAGGGGGAGAAATCTGGCTCCCCTCTCCGCCTCGGAGAGGGGTCGGGGGAGAGGTCAATCCATGCGATCGCGATAAACTGTTAAAATCTAATTACCTGACACCAAAATTTTAACAGGTGAACACCAATGGATTTTTACATATAGGAGTTATTAAAATGCTTGAAGTTCACAAAAACTATGTTCTCGACGAAAATCAACGACCTATTGCCGTACAAATTCCTATCGCTGAATTTGAAAAAATTGAAGAGATTCTTGAGGATTACGGTTTAGCAAAACTCATGGAGGAAGTAGAGGAAGAAAAACCATTATCGAAAGATGAAGCACTAAAATATTATCAATCACTAAAAGAAGAAAATGTGGCAAGTTGAATATACTAAAAGATTCTTGAAAGAACTTGCTGCTTTACCAGTTGAGGTTCAAAGTCGCTTAGAACCTATCATCTTTCAAGAACTTGAATCAGAGAATCCATTTGAATTAGGATATCTTGAAAAACTGAAAGGCTATAGTGATAAATATAAAATTCGAGTTGGTGATTATCGGATTGGCATTACTCTTGATCAAGAAACAAAAACATTAATCTGCCAACGAGTTGCTCATCGCAAAGACATCTACAGAATTTTTCCTTGAAGCAGATACTGTAGTATTAAAATTATAGGCGATCGCAAAAGTTATTTAACTGCTGAAACTCTTCACAAAATTGAACAAATCAAAACCAACCGTAAAAAATTTGCCGTTGAACTTCCTCTGAAAGTGGCTAGTTTTTGATCGTGAATAATTGCCCAAATCACCTGTTGCTTCAACTATTGTCTCACTAATACACATTTATGGACTTCTACACAGCAGTTTTGCGAAAGAGTGCGGGTTATTGGGTTGCTTTATGCTTAGAAAATAGACTGGTAGGACAAGGAATAAATCAAGAAGCAGCAATAAAGCAACTTAATAAAGCGATCGCATCTTTTTTGGAAGTCTATAAAATCGAATCTAATATTTACCATACTTCACTCACTATAGAAGAATTACATGAGTTTTTGGCAGTGGAAGACACTGAATTAGTATGATAAATCTTCGAGTTCAAGAAAGTTTACATAAAAGTGCATAAGGTAGACGATCGTAGACTTCGGATATTAATGGCTGTACGATGTCTACGACGGGCTACGCCTACGCCATCTCACTAATTTTTTATACCAACCATAATTCATGTCTTCGTCCCCAGATGCGCCTATAGTAGTCTGGGACTTGCTGCAATTGATTAGACAAGATCATATTTCTCTAGCTTGCCCAACACTAGTAGAGAAGAACTGAGGGGTTAGGTCTATGACTCAACTTAGAAGCGTAGACTAGATAGCCCTGACAATTGGACTGAAGCAGGAAATGTAACTGTATTGTAACGGTGGCTTTAGCTGCCGTTTTTTATTGACGTTGCAAAAGTTTACATTTAGAATGGAATCGTCAAAACTCGATAAGTATTTATTCTTATTTATCCTGATAATTTGACATTTAATGAGTATATGTTCTTATCTATGTCAAAAATTTAATATTCATAGAGTTAAAGAATGTTTACAAAAGTATTGATTCCTTAATATAATGAAATTAAAAGCGATAAGCCAAATTGATTGTCAGAAGTGATGAATGCTATTGAATTTCCCTGGCTAACAGCCATAATACTCTTACCCTTGGTGGCTGCCTTAGCCATCCCCCTAATCCCAGACAAAGAAGGTAGAACTGTTCGGTGGTATGGTCTGGGAGTTGCTTTTGCCGACTTTGCACTGATGATTTATGCCTTTTGGTATAACTACGACTTCCAGAGTTCAACACTCCAACTTGTAGAAAACTATCCTTGGATACCGCAGTTGGGTTTGCATTGGGCTGTGGGGGTTGACGGTTTATCGATGCCCTTACTGCTTCTGACAGGCTTAATAAATACCCTCGCAATATTCGCGGCTTGGAAAGTTACCAACAAGCCGCGATTATTTTATGGTTTGATGTTAGCGATGTACAGCGCCCAACTTGGCGTATTTGTTGCCCAAGATTTGCTACTGTTCTTCCTGATGTGGGAAATCGAGTTAGTGCCGGTTTACCTGCTGATTTCCATTTGGGGAGGACAAAACCGCCGTTATGCCGCTACCAAATTCATTCTTTACACCGCTGCTGCATCAATATTTATCTTGATTGCTGGTTTTGCAATGGCATTCTCTGGAGATACCGTCACCTTCGACATGGCAACTCTAGGAATGAAAGAATATCCCAAAACTTTAGAATTGTTGGTTTATGCAGGTTTCTTAATTGCCTTCGGTGTAAAGTTACCGATTTTCCCTTTACACACTTGGCTACCTGATGCCCACGGTGAAGCATCAGCACCCGGTTCAATGATTTTGGCTGGTGTGTTGTTAAAAATGGGTGGTTATGCTCTCATCCGCTTCAATGTGGAAATGTTGCCCAATGCCCACGTGACTTTTGCCCCAGTGTTAGCAGTTTTGGGTGTGGTTAATATTGTCTACGGTGCTTGCTGTGCCTTTGCTCAAACCAATCTCAAACGCCGTTTGGCTTACTCTTCAATTGCCCACATGGGGTTTGTGCTGATTGGGATTGCCTCTTACACAGAACTAGGTATCAGTGGTGCAGTGTTACAGATGGTTTCCCACGGCTTGATTGCTGCTAGCTTGTTCTTCCTGTCTGGCGTGACCTACGATCGCACTCACACCTTAATGATGGATAAAATGGGCGGTATGGCCAAGGTAATGCCCAAAACCTTTGCTCTGTTTACCATTGGTTCAATGGCTTCTCTCGCCTTACCCGGAATGAGTGGTTTTGTGGGTGAGTTGATGGTATTTCTGGGTATCGCCACCAGTGATGTTTACAGTTCCAGCTTCAAAGTTGTAGTCGTGCTGCTGTCAGCAGTTGGCGTGATTTTGACACCGATTTATTTACTGTCGATGCTGCGTCAAGTGTTCTACGGTGAGCAAAGCCAAGAGTTGCACTTGGATGCTGTAATATCTGATGTTAAACCCCGCGAAATATTTATTACCGCTTGTTTGCTGCTGCCAATCATCGGAATCGGGTTTTATCCCAAGTTGGCAACGCAGACGTATGATGTGAAAGCAGTAGAATTAGCCGCTCATGCTCGTCAAGTTTTACCAGTTGTTGCTCATCAACAACCATCAAGTCTGTACTCGCGTATTTTCTCTGCACCAACATTGGCTACTTCTCAAGTTGAAAGTTCGATTAACATTTCTGAGTAAATTAACTTCCCATTAAGGGGTCTGCAAGTAAATTCTAAATATTAGGAGAATAAAGGGGTGGTTATGAAACCACCCCTAAAATTTTGGCATTATTTGAGTTGAAATAGATTTTTAGGTAAGGGCAATTCATGTAGACGCATTCGCAAAGTATCTGTCTGCGACACGCTGCGTGTCGCAGACAGATGCTACGCAAATACTAACGCACATCACTATCCCATGAATGCAACAATTGTTGTCAAGCCTGGACAATAAAGGTATCGCTACCGAATCACTGCTTTTGCTTTTTCGGCATCACAGGAGCCAAAAAATACTTGATGGCCGTTTATGCGGCGTAATCGGATAAAGTCGAGCTTAGGCTTGCTTATCTGAATTATCAAATTCTGCGACTCTATAAAAGTAATAGACATATCCAGAAATTAATTATGCGTTACCTGCAACCCTTGTAGAGACGTTGTAATGCAATGTCTCTACATTCTTTTTCACCAGATGTAAAATACAAGAAGAAACGACAGAAATATCTCTGTAGCTTTAATGTTAGTTTTATTCATATACTAGCAAACGCAAGCCTGAATCTTAGAAAAAATTTAATTTTTAAGAAGTATCATATTTCCTCACAAGTTCCTCACATTCTTTTTTATCAGATGTCTAATATAAGGACAAATGACATAAATATCTCTGTAGTTTTAAGATTTATTTTATTGATATTCCAGCAAAATATAGCCTTAGTACTGACAAAATTTAAGTTTTAATAAGTAGTATATTTCCTCACAAGTTCCTCAGATTCTTTTTGTAACTTCAAGATAGAGACACTCAACTATTGCATTAATTAGCTTGAGGGTTTACAGCCTTCTTGCGTTGGGGTCTTTCGGCAAAAGCTAGACTACCTCTTTTTTTAGCAAAGGTATTGAGGCTTAATTCTACTTTTGCATCTACAGGAGAGTATCTCATGGATTTTGCAGAGAAATTGCCATTTTTTAATCTCAAGACTTTAGGCTATTACAGGTGAATCCTACGAAGGTGGTGCTATACCTACACTAAGTTAATTTCTGCCACAGTTAAAAACGATTTAGTTTCTAAATAAAGTAAACCTTCTAGCAATTTATCCTGCACTAGTTAAATAGTTGGGGTAGATGCATTTTGACTGCATTTTCCATGAAAAAACAACTTTAACAACATAGGTACAATCAATATGAACTTTAAACAATTTGGTCTATTACTGTCTCTAACTACAATTCTTGGAATGAATGTAATTACGACCAAGGTTTTGGCTGGAGATTTGCCTAGTATTACTTTTGGAGATGCACTCGGTTCTGGTGGATGTAGTGTTGCCGATCAGCTTCCTGGAGAGGATGGTAGAAGCTTATCGATCGTCTTGGATAACTTTAGTGCATTCAATGGTCAGCGTCAAAAGTGTATTTTACGTGTTCAAACTTTTATTCCAAGTGGTTTCATCGTCCAAGATGTACAAGTACTGTACCAAGGAACTACTGATATTGATAGAGGGAGTAGAGGTACCAGCTTAAGCAGAACTTATAGCTTTAGTGGTGGTGCTCTTGGTCAAGCCGTAGCTCCCCCTAAAACTACCAAGTTTACATCTAGTAAGGCATTTGCGGAGCAAGATAACATTACTGTTCTAGCTGCTACAGGTTTATGTAGTGGTGGTGGGCAAGGACTATTAGGTATTAATATGGTTGGACAATCCGCACGAGGAAGTTCTATTTTCGTTGATACAGCCGATCTCAATGCTGGGGATGTAAGGCTTTATTTTGACCTAAAGCGTTGCTAGTCCTTGCTTTTAGCGATTCTGTGGATAGATGGTGATACACCAAACCAAATTCCAAATTTGGTGGTCTTCAATGAGTGATGGGTCTAAATCCCCCACTCATTGAATCTACCGAATGTATTCTTCTTTA
Source organism: Nostoc sp. (assembly GCF_036918015.1). GTDB lineage: Bacteria > Cyanobacteriota > Cyanobacteriia > Cyanobacteriales > Nostocaceae > Nostoc. The sequence goes on along the minus strand of NZ_JBALEO010000070.1, from coordinate 49,326 downwards.
AGATTACAAATTTATTTTGATAGAGAATAAGATGATGTTGAGATTAAGTGATGCACGTAATTTTTTCATATTAATATGCTTGTTTTTTTTCTATTGTTATGATGGCAATTCATCTAGCACTGCTGCTGCAATAGACAACCAGCCAAAATTTTTGGTTAATAAGAGATGTAATATAAGTTTCGATCCGCAAATAAATCAGTTTACACTTGGCTCTCCTATAACTGTAAATGCACAATCGCCAAGGGCTAGATGTATCGTTAGAATTAATACCTCTAATACTCAAAAGCAATTTAGGCTCGTGCCTTTAGCTTTAAAAGGTGTAGTAAAGAAAGCACCAGCACAAGTAGCTATTACATCATTTTTACTTGGCGATAAACCAACTCCACATCAAATGATCTATGGAAGTGCTATGAATTTTGATTTGACTAATCAAATACCTCCAACTAACTATACAACTACAGGAAAAAGTGTTTTAGGCGTTAATTTAGTATTAATGACAAACGGAGGAGAATTAGAGTTGACAGAAATGAAGTTTGCACTTCAACAACAATAAAATGTGGTTTTAGCGCTACTTCAGAAAAAAGGTGAAGAACAGTAATATCTTGGGGTGGTACGATCGCTTGTGACTCTGAATGAAAACAGAAATTTCCCATTCAAGTTTATAGTCAAACAAGCTAGGATTTAGGCGGGGAATTTTACTTTTCAATCTGATTAAATCACGTCTCTTCAACCATCTATGAAGCCCTTGGTGGCTGCTATGACAATGCTGACAGCAGGATGATCAACTGCTTTTTCCAGAGCTTCTGATCCTGCTTCTTTCAGGGCATTGATAATTCGAGCTTTCAATTTTGGCTTCTGTTCTATTTCCTCTACTGCTTTGACGCCAACCATCGCAGTACTAGAATATTCCTGTGAGAGTTGATCTAAAAGTTCTTTAATATCTTTTGCAGCTTGTGCCAAGTTTTGCGAATTGTTGATTTGAGTACCGATTTTATCATGCATAACTTTATCGCCACCAACGTTATCCCCAGAGCCATATTGATTTACTGTTGACATTGAATTATTTTCCTTTTGACGAATTTGATTTTGTTGTTCTTGAACTTGATTTAGGTTGATATATATATTAGATGGTCTTTGCGGAGATTGAAGAGGATTTGGTTCAACCCTTAACGACCCTATAAACAACTTATCTTTCCCCCTATCTATCACATCATCAATTAAGCTCAAAACATTCGCTTTTTCAAAGCTAATATCACATTCAACATCATATTTTTGTTTAACAAGGCGATTTCTTAAATTTTCAAGCTTATAAAAATGTGGATCTTGGCTATCTTTGCAGGTATGGCAATTACAAGGGATTAATTTGTTGTACTTCAGTCGCTGGTACGAGTCATGAATTTTATCGAGTTCATGTGTAACGATGGTCATCAAATCTCTTTTGTGACGACCTGCGACTCGAATCTTAATCTCCCGCTTACCGTAATATTCAATCACCTCTGCCTTCGTCTGGTCTTTGCTGAGAACAACGCCGCTTTTCCACACACATTGTTGTTCATTCATCAACTCATGCATGGCAACTATGAACTGGGTGATGATGCCCTTGGGCATGAATTCATAGGTGTAACGCAAAATCAGATTATTGGTTTCATCCCAGTCATAGGAGAGTTGATTAGCAGATAGCAGTTGTGGGGCAATATACTTTCCTTGGCTTCTAGGAATTTCGTAGCACAGATGGAAGTTGATCATCAGGCGTAAAAGTTCATCATGCATTGTGGCGTATTTGTCTTCACACCAAATGTTTGCCAAGTCAAACCGGTTGAAACTGCCCAGGTTATGAATTATTTTTTCATTATCTAGCACCTTGTAGACTGCATCAGTTCCCCACTTGGGTTTGAGGATGACGGTTTTGTTCAAAAGTGCGTCTTCCTGAAAGTGCAAGCATACTCCCAAATCATGCAGATAGCTGCTCAACTGCAACTTGTCATTTCTTTGGGTGAACCCATTTTGTTGGCAGATGTTCAGGTATTCGTCCAAGCCGATGTAATTGCGTGAGTCACTCTCTAAAGCTTCTCGGACTCTAACCCAGGTTTTTGGGAGCGGACTGCCAATATGGGGCAGGTTTTTAACGTAATGCTTGATTTGTTGTAAAACTTGTTCCAAACCTCTATTTGTAGCAAGGTTTGTTGGTAGAGTTTCTTTCAAGTTGGTAAACTGCCCCCTTAACTGGAGTTCATTAATCTCCCGATGGCGGTTTTGCTTCTCATTTTTGATGATTAGCAGTGGACTATTATCACTCAACAGTTCCACAACATTCAGCCAGTAATAAAAATCTGTGTCTTCCTTGCGGGTATCTGCCACCAAACACCAAAGCATAGAGGGAACGCTTGGTGAGGAAAAACTGGTGAGTAGCATGGTAAATCTCTTGCCCCCCAAAGTCCCAGATGTTGACTCGAAATTCTCGCCCATTTTCCATTGGGAAACCCCACTGGATAACCTCAATTCCCTTCGTAGTATCTTCCTCTCGGAGTTGATAATTTTGGTCTTCAATTTTCTTTGCCAGCGTTGTCTTTCCTACTCCTCCTTCGCCGACAATTAGTAACTTTGCTTCACACAGATAATCTTCCCCCGCCTCTGCTAACTGTCTAAAGTAATTTTTTATTTTTTCAACATCAACGCTCTCAAATGGGTCATTTCCTAGAAGTTCTGGCGGTAAGTTTTCTATATTATTCTTAAACAGTATCAACTTTTTCAAGTTTTCTAATTGCAATATTCTAGAAGATATTTCTTGTATATTATTGTCACTTGAATACTCTATATGTTTTCTTCCTTTTATATGATAGGAATCATAATTTTCCAATCTTAATTCTTCCAAAGACTTTAATTTAAAAATAGAGTTAGGTATTTTCTCAAAATTATTATTACTTAAATCTAGGCACTTTAATTTTTGAAGTTGAGCGAAGGATTCTGGCAAATAGGATAATTTATTACCACTTAAATCTAATGAAATTAATCCTTTTATTCCAATAATCCACTCTGGTAATGTAGTTAATTCATAACCAGTTATACTAAGAATTTTTAGATTTTTTAGCTGGATGAGGCATTCTGGAATAATAGTTAATTTATTAAATCCAAAATATAGGTTTGTCAATATTTTTAAATGAGTAATCTGCTCTGGAATTGATGTTAATTCATTCCCGGTTAAATTCAGAGAAGTCAGTTTTTGTAAGCGGGTGATAGCTTCTGGCATCGTCCTTAATTGGTTGCCGCTTAAATTTAGGGAAGTGAGTTGTTGCAGGCGGCTAATGGCTTTTGGCAGCGTTCTTAATCGGTTGTAGCTTAAATCTAGGGAAGTGAGTTGTTGCAGTCTAGCAATCGGTTCTGGCAGCGTCGTTAATTGGTTGTAGCTTAAATCCAGGGAAGTGAGTTGTTGCAGTCCAGCGATCGCTTCTGGCAGCGTTGTTATTTGGTTGAAGCTTAACTTCAAAACCTCCAACCATTCTAGTTCAAACACCTCAGCAGGAATTTCTGTTAAATTTTCCTTGTCATAATTACCCAGATTACCTCTTAAATCTAATTCTTTAAGCTGTTTCTCTTTCGCTTCTCGTATTTTTTCAAGGAAACGTTGAGGCGTGTTTGCCATACTAAGGTTCACCTGTTAACGAAAGTTATATGTAATGCCCCTGATTCGCTGGACAATCTCGCAACCACTAATATTTTGCACTAATCCCAACAACCGCCACAGGTTTTAGTCCATTTGAGTGGCTTTGGCTATTGGTTCGTAGAACTTCGAGTTTCAGGCGATCGCGGCTACTAATTAAGAATGCCGCAAGATATCAAAGCAATCTAGTATCCTGTGTAACACTACATCAGCGCTAAGAATTTTTACTGAATCTAAAAAGAATTTATCATTACCAATGGCTTAGATTGGCTTGTAAACGAGTCTTCGATACTCGCGGACGAGTCTTTGATACTCATGAATGAGTCTTTGACACTCGTGGACGAGTCTTTGATACTCGTGGACGAGTCTTTGATACTCGTGAATGAGTCTTTGATACTCGTGGACGAGTCTTTGATACTCGTGAATGAGTCTTTGACACTCGTGGACGAGTCTTTGATACTCGTGGATGAGTCTTTGATACTCGCGGACGAGTCTTTGATACTCGCGGACGAGTCTTTGATACTCTTTTACTTCTTTAGCTGTTTTTTACGCGACTTCTCCAGCCCGAAAAATCTGTTCAGCAGTTAAATTCAACTCTGGGAATGCTGGCGAGTGAATGCGATCGCTTCCCCGAAATTGCCTAACCTGATACTCACCTTCAATTAGTTGATAAATCGAGATAGTTGGTTGTTTAGGATTGCCAATAAAGCGTCTACCACCTAAACCTAAATAGTCTACAATCCAGTATTCAGGTATTCCGACCTCTTCATATTTACCTGCTTTGGTAAAATAGTCGTCTCGCCAGTTGGTACTTACCACCTCAATTACTAAAGGAATTGAAGCCGCTTGGCTTACAGTAGATTCTTTTTTCCACAGAGGTTTATTTACTAAATTATACTTATTCAATAGCAGTACATCTGGTGAGTAAGCTGCTTCGCTCTGAGTCGGTTTAATGAATGCTGTTTTGGGGATGAAATAAGGTAATTTTAAACGTTTGTATTCTGTAACTATTTCCCCAACTAAAAATCCAAGAATCTGTTCATGTTCGCCTGTGGGAGGAGCCATTTCAACAATTACCCCATCATGTAGTTCATAACGCCTGTCTGAAGATTCGGGATACCAGGCGATAAATTCATCAAAGGTTACTTGTTTGGCTAAGGCTTGAGTCATATTTTGCCCTCTTGCTTGATGTCAAATTTGACCCCTCTCCAAACCTCTCCCCAACACGGAGAGAGGCTTAATCAGGGAATTGAGGTTAAACTTTCGCCGCCGCAGCATTTGGTAAACTCACTTTCAATCGCTTAAACATTGCTTCTCGTGCTTGTACAGCGAGACTATCGTCAAAAGGTTCTAAGGTAATTTCCTGTTGATACTTTAGCCGCAGTGCTGTTTGAATTAACCAATCGGCGACAAAGGGATTTTTTGGTAACAAAGGGCCGTGGGAATAAGTAGCGATCGCATTCTGATAAAATGCTCCTTCTGTCCCATCTTCACCATTATTCCCCAAGCCGTATACCACGCGCCCTAAAGCTTCCACTTTTCCCAACTTGGTGCGTCCGCCGTGATTTTCAAAGCCTACCAAATATGGTGTGCTACCCGTCATCTCTTTTAAATCTCGCGCTAGACGTGAGGCTGTCACTTCAATTACCAAGTTTCCAATACAGCGCTTAGTGTTTTCACCAGGATGCACTGAAACTAAATCGAGTATTCCCAAACCTTCAATCCGTTGTCCTAATCCTGGTTCATAATAATGTCCCAGTAATTGAGGTGAACCACAAGTAAATACTCCCGGTGTGCCATTTTCGATTTTCTCGCGCATTGCATCAGCTTTCGCACCTTGTAAATCACGCATGACAATTTCCTGCTGACGATCTTGTGCGCCACCACCAACGATTACATCTACAGTTTTAATATCTGCGGCTGTGGAATTTTGATCTAGGGGTAACACTTTAACATCGTATCCCCGCCATTGAGCGCGACGTTCTATAGTAATTACATTACCGCGATCGCCATAAGTACTCATCAGCGTCGGATAAAGCCAACCAATTGTTAATTCCAAATTTTGAGAACTCATAAATTTAGGGACTGGGGACTGGAGACTGGGGACTGGGGGAGAATAACAAATGACAAATGACAAATGACCAATGACAAATGACAAATTTAAAGAATTTTACGACCAGTCAGAACTTCTCGCACTTCTAGCATGGCTGAGTAGGTAGGTAGAATATGCAGAGTTTCATTCTCTGGTGTATGCTCTAATGCAGTAGCGATCGCTTTTCGTAAATCTTCTTCGACTATTAAATTTAAGTTGCTCTCAAGGGACTTTTGGCTGTAACGTAGACGTAGTGCCATATCGTAGACGCGATCGCCACTCACTACTAAAGTCCCGCCGCGTTCGACTAATTTCTCGGTGTCTACGTCCCAAATCCAGGATACATCAGTGCCATCGGGCGTGCGATCGTTCAATACCAGCAGTGTGGTTTTATCTGTGCTTTGAGTAACTACGCGAATGGTTTCATTCGTTCCTACAGGATTTTTTGATAACAATATTCGCACTCGTTTACCATTGATTACTAAATCTTCAGCCCGACCAAAGGCAGCTTGAAAGGTATTAATAGTATCTCTGATTGTTACTTCATCAACTCCCAACTCAATAGCCGCAGTTGCAGCCGCCAAAGTATTATATTTGTTGTACAAACCAACCAGAATTTGCGACCATTCACTACTTTCGAGAGTCGGTTTACTTTTACTAAAACCACACTTAGGACAAGTAAAATCTCCTAAATGAGACAAATAAACACCCTTGTAATCTAGGGAATGTCCACATTTGGGACAATAAATAGAATCAACAGCGTGAGGAATTGCTTCTAGATAATGTTCTGGTTCATTCAAGCCAAAGAATAACACCCGTTGGGGTAACTGCTGACCGAGGTTAGATAAAGTTGGGTCATCAGCATTAGGAATTACTATCGTTTCTGGTGGTAGTGTAGAAATAACTTTTGTCCAACGCTTACTGATTGTATCTACTTCGCCGTACCTATCGAGTTGGTCACGGAACAAGTTTAAACAGAGAATAATTCGCGGCTGGAGTGGTGCTAATACTCTTGGTACAATATTTTCATCAACTTCCAAAATGGCGTAATCAGTATTTAGCGTACCTAGTAAGTTGGTGCTTTCCAACAGCGCCGTCATCAAGCCATTTTCCAGATTTGCACCTGTAGAATTATGAGTGACACGAAAACCCTTGCGTTCTAATATCGTGCATAAAAGCAGCGCTGTAGTTGTTTTGCCGTTAGTACCAGCAATTAAAACCACCCCATTTTTAACTTGCTGACTCAATAATTGTAAGAGTCGGGGTTCAATGCGACGAGCAATTGCGCCTGGTAATACACTACCAGCACCCAGACGGAGCGTAGGCGCAGCCCGTCGAAGACATCGCACTATAAACGTCACACTCTTTGCCACTGACACCGCGAAACCCAATCGCAGCCTATCTATGAATTGTATTTTGTTTCCCACATCTGTACCCTAGTCTTCTGGCGGTTGCTAATTAAAAGTGCGAATTTAATCTTGTGAGTTTAGCGAATCCTGGCTGAAAAAGCCAGTATTCGCAATTTGAGATTTTGGATTGTTGCGCTACTTTACCTCTGTTTTGACTTCTGCGTAGCGATACCAGCCACTTGCGAGAGATAATCTCAGTAGGCGTTATCTTAAAAAATAGTGCGTGGGCGTAATTACATATCCAGCCCAGTTGGCCGAACTCAGCACAAATTCACGACAAGTAGTAGCTTGCAAGGTTCCTTTTGATGAATAGCACAAAGTTTCTTTTTTTACATAAACAAATTACTGGCTGGCGAAAGTGGTTGTCCAAATGCCTGTTGTTGCTTGTAAGTCTTTTCATTATAAGTATGCAACCTGCATCTGCTGGTCTTAATAATGATTTATATGATGGCAACATCTTTGTCGTTTATGCTGGCAATGGTTCCTTGGTTCCTCCCAGACAGACACTCGCACAGACTTTAGCGGAACATAAACCCGTATTTTTGGCTTTTTATCTGGATGATAGTAGCGATTCCAAAAGATATGCCATTTCCATTTCACGGGTACAGGAATTCTATGGTCGGGTAGCAGAGATTATGCCGATTAGTGTAGACACTATCCCGCCTAAAGAGACTTACGATCCAACAGAACCAGGATATTACTATGCTGGGAGTGTTCCTCAAGTCGTGGTGTTAAATAAATCAGGTGAAGTAGTTTTGAATAAAAAGGGTCAAGTACCTTTTGAAGAGATAGACGATCAATTTCGTAAAATCTTTGATTTATTACCACGCACTGAAACAGCACAGCTAAAGCGGCGAGCCTTTAATGAGTTCAGCAGTGAGTTAGCTAAATAACTTATGGGGTAGGCCAAATTGGTCTGCCCTAATTTTTAGTTATATCTGTTACTACATTGCCGCCGATGTCAAAGCATAATGATTAGAAAGTTAATCTATAGTCTATAAGTCCGTAACAACTGACTAATGACTAATGACTAATGACCAATGACTAAATAGAGTGTATTCTGATGTCAAAGGTTTACACCACCCAGGAACTAATTCAAATTTTGGCAGCCGAACGCCAAGCTTGCCTCAAAGGAAAACGCTTAAAGTTAGAAATAAAAATCTCTGGCAATCCTGTAATTGACCAGTTTATCAGCACTGATGGGTTGCAACAGTTTACTGCCTATCAAGATTTTAAAACTGCAATTCACGAGTATCAGAAAGAAAATCGAGTTTCTGGTATTATTTGGCGAGAAGTGACAGTTAAAGGAAAAAACTTGCACTATCCCGAAATAGATACTGAGTTAATTGCCCTCAATGGTGACTTAGAGATATTAAAAGCTGCTAAAAATTCCATCCTAGAATTTTGGTATGAAGTCACTATCGGAATGGACTTATACTTGAGTTTTAATAATAGTAAACAACACCAACAAATTGTCACATCTGATGTAGAGAGAATTGTTCAAAGAACAGAGTGGGCAAGTTTGTGCAAGTGGGAAAATTCTAGTTTTTTGGAAATGATTTTGCAGTTAGGATGGGGTAAACCAGAAGAAGCTTATTATAAACGAGGAAGACCGCGATCGGGTAGTGAATATATTCACGCAGTCAATCCCGGAAATCGCCCTATTGGTTGACTTCAGAAGGCAGAAGGCACAAGAAACCCACATTTAAAACTCTGAAAAATATCTGGAGACAAGCTCAATTGGAGGAAGACTGATGCGTTATACAGTTGTGATTGAAAAGGGAGCAACTAGCTATGGTGCTTATGTCCCTGATTTACCAGGTTGTGTAGCTGTGGGTGAAACTTTAGAAGAAGTCAAGCAGATGATTGCAGAAGCTATTGAATTTCATATAGAAGGAATACTAGAAGATGGTTTACCTATTCCTAAACCTACAAGCATCGCTCATGAGGTTGAAGTTGCAAACTACAGCAAAATATAATTATAGAAAACTACTAAATTAGTACCAAATAATCCTTCTAGTATTTTGTCAAATTATACCAATTGGAAAAAAGAATGCGACAAATAGACCATTTGTAGAGACGCGATTCATCGCGTCTTTACTTTACCCAAGGATGTGTTGCAATCATTAATTGAATTGGTATTAGTTTTGAAAGTTTATAGTAAGGACTTTAGTGCTTAGAAAACAAGGACTAAAGTCCTTACTACGAACTTGTTAAGAAACGATGCTTATCGGCTTTGAACTATGGACTCTTGACTAGAGTTTTCAAGTTCTGGAAGTTCTACTCTGGCGGGTTTCCAACCACCTGCCCAAGCAAGACATAAATGACGGAAGCGATCGCCCCGCACCTCAAAATTCGGGTACTGGTCAAAACTCGCACAAGCCGGAGATAGCAACACCACAGGCGCTTGATACTGCTTGGCTAATTCTGCCGACTTGGGAACTGCCCTTTCCATAGTTTCCACAATATGGTAATTATGATACCCTATCTCTTGCAGACGTTTGGCAAATGCAGGTGCAGCAGAGCCAATCAATAACACAACAGCAGCTTTGGTTTGAATTTGTGCTAACCAGCCAGTATCATCCCCTGCTTTGGCTTCTCCACCAGCAATTAAAATCGCTGGGCTGTTAACGGATGCTAAACCAACTTCAGCCGCATCGTAGTTAGTAGCTTTGCTGTCGTTAATGAAATCAATCCCTTCCCAAGTGCAGATATGCTCCAAACGATGGGCAACACCAGGAAATTCTCGAATTGCAAGTGCGATCGCATCACGATTAATTCCCGCTAATCTTGCTGTTGCTACTGCCATCAACAGATTTTGCTGGTTATGTTCTCCCACCATTCGCAAAGCAGATACTTTCACAATCGGTTCTGGTGTCGAGGTTGCAGTCAATTTTTCCACAACCCAGCCGTCTTCGATATAAAAGCCTTTTTCGCTAATCAGGAAATCTTTTCCTTTGACACTTGTCCAATAAGCATCAGGCCAAGCACTTAAACCTAACTGGCTCAAGTAGGCATCATCGCCATTGAACACTTGCAACTCCGACTGACGCAATAACTTAGCTTTGATGTTGTAATAGTTCTCTAAAGTTTTATGGCGACTGAGGTGATCTGGTGTGAAAGTCGTCCAAACACCGATCCGGGGAGCAAGAGAACTCGAAGACTCTATTTGATAGCTGCTAACTTCCGCAATCACCCAATCAATACAATTTTGGATTTTAGATTTTGGATTTTGGATTGCAGTTTCTTCGCCTCTGCTCCTCTGCCCCTCTGCCCCCCTGCCCCCCTGAGATAGGGCAACTTCACAAGCGGCGTAGCCAATATTCCCGCAGGCTGGTGCATTTAATTCTGCTGCTTGGAAAATGGCAGCAATTAAAGCTGTGGTAGTAGTTTTGCCGTTAGTGCCGGTAATTCCTACCCAAGGTAGCGATTGTAAATTTCGCCAAGCGAGTTCCATTTCGCCAATGGTTTCAATACCTAACTGGCGTGCCTCAACTAACACGGGAATATCCCAAGGCACGCCAGGACTAACAACTATTAATTGGGGTAAATTAGCACCATTTAATTCTAGAGATTGGCCGAGTTTTACGGTTATTTGCTCGGCAGCGAGTTCTTGTTGTTGTTTTAGGAGGGTTTCGGAGGTGTTGCCATCACTCAGCTCTACCTCCCAACCTTCCCGTTTCAACAATCTCGCCGCAGCAACACCGGACTTTCCCAATCCAATAACAGTAGCTCTAGGCATAGATTGCAGCAGAGTGTCCCTGGTTAAGCACTCCCTATACTAGCGTTTATTGGCAAAAATTACACCAGTTTTTGTTAACCTACGCTACAGATTTTTAACGATCGCACCGAAGTCAGCTAAAACACGGGCATGATTGCGAACTAATCCCAGCAGATGTAACCGATTACGCTTAATTTCTGGATCGGAGTCCATAACTAAAACGCTATCTGGGCCATCAAAGAAGTTACTAACTGCCGGAGCAATTTTTGTGAGTGCTGCTACTAACAGTTGATAATTTCGGGTTTGCTGTGCTGCTTGAGTTTGTGGTACTGATTCGATTAGTGCATTATACAAAGCACTCTCAGAGGATTTTTGGAATAATTCTTGACGAACTACGGTTGTTGGTTCTAGCTGTTTTGTATCCAAATCACCTTGGGCGGCTAATCGCGTGGAACGGTTAACGGTTTCGTAGATGTTATCTAAAGTACTGTCGTTGCGGATTTGTTGTAAGTATAAGGCGCGATCGCGTACATCCAATAAATCTTTTAAAGTCCGTTCTGTGTATTCTGGGTCATTTTCTCCCAATACTGCATTTACTAAGTCGTAATCAATCTGCTTTTCTTCTTGTAGTAAAGTGCGGATGCGTTGCAAGAAAAACTCTTGTAATGCTGTGGTTAATGATGTCCGATCTTTGTGATATTTTGCTGCAAATTCTGTTGCTATTTGCGCCAATAAATCATCTAAATTTATTGGCAAATTATCAAACCAAACAATTTTAACTACAGCATTAGCTGCACGGCGCAAAGCAAAGGGATCGGATGAACCAGACGGAATTAAACCTAAACCAAAGATACTCACTAAAGTATCTAATCTATCTGCCAAACCAACAATTTTACCCGTGAGTGTTTCAGGTAAAATATCACCGGCTCCCTTTGGCAAATAATGTTGATAAATTGCCTTTGCTACTTCGGCATCTTCACCACTGGCTAAGGCATATTTTTCTCCCATAATGCCTTGCAATTCGGGGAATTCATACACCATTTGTGTCACCAAATCTGCTTTACATAATAAAGCAGCACGTTGGATTCTTTGGCTTTGGTCTTCCGCTAATTCTAATTGACTGCTAATTTGCTCGGCGATTTTAACTATTCTATCTATCTTGGCACGCACCGAACCCAATTCTTCTTGGAAAGTGACTTTTTCTAACTGGGGTAAAAAGTTTTCTAAAGGCTTAGTTAAATCAGCTTCGTAGAAAAATCTGCCATCAGCTAATCTGGCACGAATTACCCTTTCATTGCCGACGGCAACAATATCTGATTTATTGGGATCGCCGTTAGAAATAGTGATGAAGTTAGGCAATAATTCTTGCTCAAAACTCCCTGGTTTGAATACAGGAAAATAACGTTGATGAGTAACCATGACTTCAGTAATTACCTCAGTTGGTAATTCTAAAAATTCTGGTTCAAATTTACCAACAACTGCGGAGGGATATTCTACAAGGTTGGTTACTTCCGCTAACAAATCGGGGTAAATTACTGTATACCCGCTTAAATTCTCTGCAACTGCATTTACTTGCTCTTTAATCAGATTTGCCCGTTCTTCTGGGTCAACGGTGACATAAGCAGACTTGAGGGCGGTAACATAATCAGTAGCTTGGGCGATTGTCACAGGTTCAGGATGTAAGACACGATGACCTTGAGAAATGCGATCGCTCTGAACCGTTTTAGAACCATTGATTAATTCTAGAGGCAGCACTGTCTCATCTAACAAAGCTACCAGCCAACGAATTGGTCGGGAAAACCTCGCATCCCCATTCCCCCAACGCATCAACCGCTTACCCTCTAAACCCCAAATCCACTGGGGAACAAGTTCTGTCAAAATTTCCGCCACAGGACGACCAGGAATTCTTTTTTGCACAAAGACAAATTCCCCTTTTTCAGTGGGGCGAACTGACAGCGCATCCAGTTCTACACCTTGCTTTTTGGCAAAACCTGCGGCTGCTGCTGTCGGCTGACCATCTTTAAAGGCGGCTTGGGCGGGGGGCCCTTTAATTTCTTCTTCTCGATCTGGTTGCTGCGATGGTAGACCTTTAATCACTACCGCCAGCCGCCGGGGAGTACCGTACACCTGGACACTTTCGGACTTGAGGCCGTTTGCTTCCAGGCTTTGGGGAATGCGTTCCTGCCATTGCACTAAAGCATCACTGAGAAAACTTGCAGGTAGTTCTTCTGTACCAACTTCTAATAGAAACCCAGGCATATAACACTGTTTTCAACTTTGCGTAGCTCAACTTTATCAGTTATTCTCAGGCGATCGCTCGTGATTTTTAGCTGAATCGGTCATCGAAGAGAATAAAGGGAAAACCCCATAGTTAACAATTCTAAATTCAAAATTAAAGACATTTTGTCTGCGGCACGCTATGCAAATAGACGAGGATTTAAACTCCTACTGTTAGAAGCTCCCCCAGAGTAACTGGGCTACGTGAAAACGCAGGGATTTCAAACCCTTTAATTTACGATAAATCAGGAATGGAAGTTAAGCCAGAGTGGATTGCATACAAAGAAGCATAGATGCAGAGGGGTTTGTCGTCAGACATCACTACAGACTTAACATTTTATGCAAAACTTTATAAAACAAGTGCTTCTCTTCATAAATTCATTACATTACATACCGTATTTTGTGCGGTATTTACGGATATATATTTCTATCGTAAGCTTAGTCTTGATTGATGCATTGATATATGCATCATGACAATCAATTTTGGAGTTATGACCATGAAAAATATTTTCGCCAAAATCACCGCGATCGCAGCAACCAGTGTTGCGATCGCTACTAGTGCTAACAACCCAGCCCAAGCTATTGAATTAAACTTTAACTGGCAAGGTGATGCTGGTTACTCAGCAACAGGTTCATTCAGCTACGACGAAACTACAGCACCAACAATCATTTCAGAACTTGGTAGTGGAGCCACCAACTTTTTACAATCCTTGAATGTCTCCTTCTTAGATCCATCTAAAAATCTTCTGGGAACCTATAACACCGTTAGTGGGGGAGTATCAGAATCTAGCTTCTTTGCTTTTAACTTTAATACTTCCACTCAGACATTATTTGGCCCCTTTGATGTCGCCGGAGGGACGGGTGTGATTGGAGAATATTTCTTTCAGGGAACAGTTGGCGACTCTTTGTTCTTACGTCAGGATGTCGATCAACAGGGAACGTCAAGAACACTAGATCAAAATTCTGGTTCTATTCAAGTATCCAAAGTCCCTGAGCCTGCTTCTCTCTTGGGTTTGCTAGCATTTGCTGGTTTGGGTGTAGCTTCAACTTTCAAGAAAAAGCAAGCCTCTTACTAGAAATTAGGGCTTTCTAGTCAGAGCTTGCCAAATTTACTGAATCTCTATTCTAGCCCTACTAGTTCAGTTAACTAGTGGGGTTATCATATAACCTCATTAAAATATGAGTGAAAACTAGGTCTCTACAAGGATTCTGGATAACGCATATTTAATTTCACCAAATGTCTATTAGTTTGTCATCAACACTTTTACAAAGCTCAGGGCTGAGTGAAATTAATTTTTACTTTTACCCCAGCATTTATGACTCAGCACCCAACACTGTTTTGCTCAGTGCCTTTGAACTACTCAAAAAGTTGGATTTTGCTTAATCAATACAATACTTATAACTTGGTTAAAAATACTTCATGTGCCAGTTGAAAAGGCGGAATGAGGGTTATATGCATAACAGTGAATATAATGTTACAATTCTCGAAGTATAAATTGAGGCATTAGTTCGGAGATAAATAGACCAACTATTGTCCTAATCACTAGAGAATAAAGTCTATATTTATCAATAGCCTAACCTGTGTATACAAAGTCATATTTTAATTTTTAAGTGTTTTATGCAGTAAAAAAATTATCTTGTGAAAACTACGAAGAAAATTTCTAACCAATGTTTAACACATTTTTTTTAATCAAACAATTTAACCAGTCCAAATACAGCATTTGTAAATAAATGAGGTAACAAAATGCAGGGATACAAATCAGATATAAATAGTTTCTATCTCTGCCTACTGCTTCCAAATCGGTAGCTTTGTACTTCATGCAAAAAAAATTCTGTAAATAATAAAAATAGCAGCCCCACTGGCTATTCATAAGTAATCTGATCGTCTCATGCTATCTTCACAAAATTCACAAATAATTCATGCATATTCTGATTTATTCCTACAACTATCATCCAGAGCCAATTGGAATTGCTCCGTTAATGACTGAATTGGCAGAAGGACTAGTAAAGCGAGGTCATCAAGTGCGAGTGATTACGGGAATGCCCAACTATCCTCAGCGCGAAATTTACGATGGGTATCAGAATAAATGGTATCTTACGGAACAAAAAAATGGCGTCACAATTGCGCGAAGTTACGTCCGAATTAAGTCTAAACCTAACCTCGTGGATCGGCTGTTACTGGAATTAAGCTTTGTTTTCACGAGCTTACCCCAAGCCTTTAAAGGTGGGCGACCAGATGTGATTATTTTAACAGTTCCGCCGCTGCTAGGTACGTTGCCAGCAACAACATTGGGCTGGTTATACAACTGCCCAGTAGTTCTAAATGTGCAAGATATTTTACCAGAAGCTGCTGTGCGTATCGGGCTATTAAAAAACAAGTGGATGATCCGAACTCTTGCAGCTTTAGAGAAATTTGCATATCGGACTGCACACACTATTAGTGTGATCACTGATGGGTTTCGTGAGAATTTAGTAAATAAGGGAGTACCTGTTAATAAAATCGTTTGTATTCCCAATTGGGTAAATGTAAATTTCATTCGCCCGTTACCGAAACAGAGCAACTCTTGGATATCTAACCATCAACTAGATGGGAAATTCGTAGTACTTTATTCAGGCAACATTGCTCTAACGCAAGGTTTAGAGACAGTAATCGAAGCAGCCGTTTGTTTACGTCATATCAAAGATATTGTCTTTGTCATTGTTGGCGAATCAAGAGCATTGCAAAGATTGCAGGAATATTGTTTATCAAATGGAGCAGATAATGTTTTGCTACTACCGTTACAGCCGCGAGAAAAACTACCTGAAATGCTAGCAGCTTCTGATGTCGGGCTAATTGTGCAAAAGCACAATGTGATTTCGTTCAATATGCCTTCAAAAATACCACTTTTATTGGCGAGTGGTCGCCCAATTGTGGGTTCAGTTCCCGCCACTGGTACTGCTGCTAAAGCCATCGAACTCAGCGGTGGTGGGATAGTTGTTGAACCAGAATCGCCCCAGGCAATGGCCGCTGCGGTGCATGATTTATATGCTAATCCGGCTCTAGGGACGAAACTAGGTAACACAGGAAGGCAATTTGCCGAAGAAAATTATTCCTTAGAGCAAGCGCTCGATCGCTATGAGTGGCTTTTTTCTCATATTGTTACCAACCGAAAATCAACTGTGGGGATTTTACCGAAATTCGATTCTAAGAAATCAGTTGTGGATGGTTGAAAGGGATTTAGGATTTATCACTCGTCGGCTATACAGACAAAGCTGCGATTGGGATAAATTAAATCACCCATTCGGGTGAGTTAAAGATCAACCGATCGGGTGAACTAACTGTAGGAAGTTGAGACTGCTCAAAAATAGGAATCTAGAGAACACTGGCTGATTGCACGTCGTTCTTGGTGAGGATAACTTGATGAAACTCGCAACTTTGATTAAGACAGCTGAATTAATCAGCGTCGGCTTACTCCTGCAAAGAAGTAAAGCTACGCGTAGCGTGTCGTAAACAAAGCATCGCTCCAGACTTTTTTCTTCCTTAAGATCAGTATTCACTAGTACTCAAGGGCGATAAACTCATCTGTAACTTAAACTTATACCAATCTTGTCTGCTATGTGGTTATAATGCAAGCAAGCGCTTGCAGACACTCATAGAAAACTTAGCGTCAAGTACGGCACAAACTTATGCACCCTTGATCTAGTCAGCAACTAAGGTATTTGCAACGGCAAGTTTAACACAGCGACAACGCGAGAAATTGCTCGTGTTGCTGCGGTCAATGAGGTAACTTTATTTCGTCATTTCCAGAACTAAGAAACAACTACTAACTTGCTCTAATTACCGAAGCATCGCTTTACAGACAGAAGCTTGAACTGCAACAACATGAACCGTGCTTTCTCTCTGAGCTAAGGCACTGGGTTTTTACTGACTAACAAAAAACTATAAATTACACTTTAAGAAATTGAACGGAGTTAAGTAATGTACAAATCAACCATAATGTGCTGAATAAAATTGCTTCATTTTAGGTGCTAGACATCGTGAGCGATCGCCCAAATACCCAAACATATTTGTCACCAACATAGAGAAAAAAAGGCTAAAAAACTATTCATTCAAATAATGCTTTTTTAGCGAAGAGTAGATTGCCCAAGTCTAAATCCACAAGACGAGAAAACGAAGATGTCCCATTCCGAGTTCCCTGACTCTCCCTTACCCATTGAAATAGAACAGCCTGCTGTTACTGATTCTAATCAAGAGTCGCAACAATTGCCACAGCGATCGCCTAAGCCACCTCAAAAACGGCGTTGGCCCCTGATTTTGGGAATTATCCTATTAATTGCAGGTGTTGGTTTTGGTTGGCGCTGGTGGCAAACTAGTAACGCTAAAAATGCACCAGGTGGTGCGGAAGCAAATGCTAGTCAACCTAGAGCAGTTCCGGTTAAGCTAACAACAGTGAAAACTGAAACCGTTCAAGAAAGTTCGGAGTTTATTGGCTCCTTAGAGGCTCCACGTTCAGTACTCATCAAGCCACAGGTTGAAGGGCGAATTACCGAGATTTTCATCCAAGAGGGCAACCGCGTTCAACAAGGACAAGTCATTGTTAGTCTGCAAAGTGATAATGTCCAAGCTCAATTGTTACAGGCTAGAGGCTCACTCCAACAAGCCCAAGCACGTCTTGCTGAACTCAAAGCAGGTACGCGACAAGAAGAAGTTGCCCAAGCTAGAGCGCAGTTAACCCAAGCCCAAGCTCGCTTTAGAGATGCGCAATCGGGATCGCAACCAGAAGAAATTGCTCAGGCTGAGGCTCAAATTCAGTCAGCTAAATCTGATGTGGAACTAGCACAGTCACGCGCCAAACGATATGCACAATTGAGAAAAGAGGGCGCAGTTTCCCAAGATACCTTAGAAGGATATGTCAAAGAACAGCAAAGTGCTGAAGCTGCCCTGGTCGTAGCCCAGAAACGCTTAGATCAACTCCGCCAAAGCAGAAGATCGAGTGTTAATGAGCTAGCTGGTGCTTTGGAACAACAGAAACAAAACTTAAGACAACTAGAAAATGGTTCGCGTCCAGAAGAAATTGCCCAAGCCCGATCGCAAGTAACTCAAGCAGCTGCCCAAGTTCAAGCCGCCCAAGTCCAATTGCAATACACAAAAGTTCTGGCACCTTTCACTGGCATTGTTGGTGATATTCCCGCCAAAGTGGGAGATTATGTGGAAAAAGCAGATCAACTGACTACACTCACCAGAAACGACTCTTTAGAACTGAATATTTCCGTTCCCGTAACTGAAGCCAGAAAGTTGCGCTTGGGCTTACCTGTGCAAATGCTGGATGTCCAAGACAAACCCATCGCAACAGGTAAAATCAGTTTTATCTCCCCAAATGCTAGTTCCGATTCGCAGACAGTTTTGGTAAAAGCCAACTTTGGTAATTCGAGAAATCGACTGCTTAATCTTCAGTCAGTGCAAACCAAAGTGATCTGGAACGAACGTCCAGGAATTTTAATTCCAGTTACAGCAATATCTCGCTTGGGTGGAGAGACTTTTGTATTTGTGGCCCAAGCGCAAGCGCCGCAGGAAAATTCTAAACCTGGAGCGCCAGCTTTAGTTGCTAAACAAAAACCGGTGAAATTAGGAGTTATTGAGGGGAATAATTATCAAGTTATCGAAGGACTAAAAGCGGGGGACAAAATTGTTGTTTCCGGCATTCTTAACTTAACCAATGGCGCTCCCATTACTCCTGAAACAGAAGAAGTTGGTAGCCAGAAGCCTTAGCTGAAGAGCGAAGATGAGGGCACGGGGGCAGAGGAGCAGAGGAGCAGGGGGGAAATAACCAATGCCCAATGCCCCATGCCTCATGCCCAACGCCAAATACCAAATACCCAATGCCCAATTTTTAAACCATGTTTGTTGACTTCTTTATTAAGCGGCCAATTTTTGCGTCGGTATGTGCGATCGTCATCCTTTTAATCGGATTAATCAGTATTCCCACACTACCGATCGCTAGATTCCCAGAAATTAGTCCCACCCAAATTAGTGTAACTTCCAACTACAGCGGAGCTAGTGCAGAAGTCGTAGAAAGCGGTGTGACAAATATCTTAGAAAGGCAAATCAACGGGGTTGAGGGACTAAGATATCTGACTTCTAGCAGCAGCAACGATGGTACAAGTACCATTACAGCCACCTTTGATTCATCACGGGATAAAGATATTGCGGCTGTGGATGTGCAAAACCGTGTTTCTGTTGCCCAACCACAACTACCAGAGAGTGTGCAACGCACGGGAGTTCGGGTATCTAAAGAATCTAGCAACATTCTCTTAGCAATTGGTTTATTCGCTGAAAATAAAGAGTACGACAACATATTTTTAAGCAACTATGCCGACCTTTACTTAGCAGATGCCTTAAAAAGAGTCAAAGGCGTGAGCAACGCTCAAGTTTTTGGCGAACGTCGCTACGCAATGCGTTTGTGGTTAGATCCGAGTCGGCTTGCCAGTCGGGGACTAACGACTAAGGATGTAGCAAATGCCCTATCCGAACAAAACTTGCAAGTTGGTGCAGGGAGAATTGGACAAGAACCGGCTCCTGAAGGACAAAGATATCAACTGGATGTGCGGGCTGTCAGCCGATTAACAGAACCATCAGAATTTGAAGAAATTGTCCTGAAAACTCAAGATGATGGTACGTTAGTTAAGCTCAAAGACGTAGGTAGAGCAGAACTAGGCGCAGAAAACTACAGTTCATTTCTGCGATTTCGGGGCAATGATGCTGTCGGTTTAGGGATTTATCAGGTTCCTGGCAGTAATGCCTTGGAAGTAGCCAAGGGAGTCAAAGCTGAACTGGTGCGATTAGCACCGAGTTTTCCGCCAGGGATGAAATATCAAGTAGCTTTTGACACAACATCATTTGTCGAAGAGTCCTTGGCAGAAGTAGTCAAGACTCTGATTGAAGCGGTGGTGTTGGTTGTAATTGTAATTTTTGTGTTTTTACAAGACTGGCGAACTACTTTAATTCCTGCACTGACCATTCCGCTTTCCTTAATTGGAACCTTTGCCTTCGTTAAAGTTTTTAACTTTTCCATCAATAGTTTGACTTTGTTTGGTCTAACTTTAGCATCGGGGATGGTGGTAGACGATGCGATCGTGGTGGTGGAGCAAATTAGCCGTTTTATTCAGGATAAAGGAATTAGTCCTCGCCGAGCTGCTAGTGAATCAATGGCAGAACTGTTTGGCGCAGTTATTGCTACATCACTAGTATTGATGGCAGTGTTTGTGCCAGTGGCGTTTTTTCCGGGAACCACAGGCGCACTTTATCGGCAATTTGCGCTGACGATCGCTTTCTCCATTGCGATTTCAACTTTTTTGGCTTTGACCCTAACGCCTTCCTTATGCGCGCTGCTGCTGCGTCAAGGACAACGACCTTCAGGCTGGCTGGGTTGGATTTTTGGACAGATTAATCGGTTTCTTGACTGGGTGCAGAATGGTTATAAGCGATCGCTGACCTTTCTAACACACATCAAAGCAATTGTAATTGGGTTGTTTATAGTTTCTTTGGGAATGACTGCTTGGCTCTACACCACAGTACCAACAGCTTTTCTACCCGATGAAGACGAAGGCTACTTCATCACAATTATCCAAGGGCCGCAAGGGGTTTCGCTGCAATATACTAGCGATGTGATTGCACAGGTAGAAAAAGAAATTCTGCAAATTCCAGAAGTGCTGGGGACTTTTGCGATCGGTGGATTTGGTTTTAGTGGTAGCACAGCTAACAGCGGCATCATATTTACAACTTTAAAATCTTGGGACGAGCGCTCAAAACCCAATCAATCAGTACAGGCGATTATTGGCAGCTTGCAAGGGAAGTTATTGGCAATTCCAGAGGCCAGGGTGTTTCCTGTGAATCCGCCACCAATTCAGGGTTTAGGCAACTTTGGCGGCTTCGTCTTTCAACTACAAGACCGCAGAGGTAACAGTGGTTTAGAAAATCTAGTCCAGTCGATGGGTCAGTTGCTGGGTAAAGCTAATCAAACACCAGGATTACAAGCTGTATTTAGTACCTTTGCCGCAGATACACCACAATTGCTTGTGGAAGTAGACCGCAATAAAGCCAAAGCATTGCAAGTTTCCATAGATGATGTCTTCAGTACATTACAAACTGCTTTGGGATCGCAATATGTAAATGATTTCAATCTTCAGCAGCGCAATTATCGGGTGTATATCCAAGCAGATCAACAGTTTCGTTCCAACCCAAAAGATATTGGGAAACTATACGTTCGTTCTCAAAAGAATCAAATGATTCCTTTGAGTAACTTAGTCACAGTTACTCCGACTGTGGGAGCGCAAACGATAAATCACTACAATCTATTCCGGTCAATTGAAATTAATGGTGCCGCCGCCCCTGGCTCTAGTTCTGGAGACGCAATTAAAGCAATGGAAAAAGTTGCTAAAGAAGTTTTACCAGCAGGTTATGGTTATGAATGGTCAGGAACTGCATTAGAAGAAATCGATTCTGGTGCTTTAGCACCCCTGATCTTTGGATTAGGAATCATCTTTGTATTTTTGGTACTCGCCGCTCAATATGAGAACTACGTTGACCCTTTTATCATTTTGTTATCTGTTCCCTTAGCTATCTTTGGAGCGCTGATAGCTCAATCAATGCGGGGTTTTGCGAATGATGTTTACTGTCAAATTGGTCTAGTAATGTTGATCGGTTTAGCTAGTAAGAACGCGATTTTGATTGTGGAATTTGCTAACCAATTGCGAGACCAAGGGCTTTCGATGACCAAAGCAGTAATTGAGGCTTCACAAGAACGGTTACGCCCAATTTTGATGACTGCTTTTTCTACACTATTGGGAATTTTCCCCTTAGCTACTGCCACGGGTGCCGGTGCAGGAAGTCGTCAATCTTTGGGAACAGCAGTTTTTGGTGGAATGTTAATCGCTACTTTCTTGAGTTTGTTTGTCGTCCCGATTTTGTATATCGTGATTAAGACGACAACAGAGCGATTTATCAAACCAAATCGGCATCAAGAAGTACTAGTAGAAGCAGCGTCATTAAATGGTAGCACTGCTATATATTCACCAAAAGCTGAGGATTGATTATCTTTCATTATCGATTGGCTCAAATGACAAAAAATGAATTATCCCATCGCCAGGGTGTCAGGTTTTACTCTCCTGCGATCGGATTTTTTGTAACTGCAAGTACCTGATAATGAATTAAACAGCAAGAGAAAAAAGTTTAATTTGTAGATCGATTGCAAAAATTCTACAACGCCCTCAAAACCATGTGGGCATAATGACAAACCAGAATGTACAGTACAAATGTACGCTGAAATCAAGACAATGGTAACAATAGCAGTCAATCCCTATCTCGATGGCAATTTTGCTCCAGTCCATGAAGAAATCACCACCGACAAATTGCCAGTCATCGGTGAATTACCGCTTGACCTATCAGGGATGTTTGTGCGGAATGGCCCTAACCCTCAATGGACACCTATCGGTCAATATCATTGGTTTGATGGGGATGGGATGTTGCATGGTGTACAAATTAGCAACGGCATAGCCACTTATCGTAACCGCTACCTCCAGACAGCCGGATGGAAAAAAGAACGAGAAGCGGGTAAAGCTATCTGGACTGGGTTGTTAGAACCACCACAAATGGATAACCCCCACGGTCGCTACAAAAACACTGCCAATACTGCTTTAGTGTGGCACGCTGGTCAGATGTTGGCGCTGAACGAGGGGGGTAAACCTCACGCCATTAAACTGCCTGAATTAGAAACCATTGGCGAGTACACCTACAATGGCAAGCTGGTTTCTGCCTTCACAGCCCATCCCAAGGTAGACCCCGTTACTGGGGAAATGATCTTCTTTGGCTATTCTCTGTTTGCACCACCGTATCTGCAATATAGTGTAGTCTCAGCCCAAGGCGAACTGTTGCGAACAGTGCCAATTGAACTGCCAATAGGGGTGATGATGCACGATTTTGCCATCACCGAAAACTACACAATTTTCATGGATTTGCCGCTGACTTTTAACCTTGAAAGAGCGCAACGGGGAGAACCTGTAATGATGTTTGAGCGCGATCGCTCTAGTCGCTTTGGTATTGTACCACGTCACGGTGATAACAGTAATATCCGCTGGTTTGAAAGTCCTGCTTGCTACGTCTTTCATACCCTCAACGCTTACGAAGAGGGAGACGAAGTAGTGCTGATTGCCTGTCGCATGAGTTCTACAAGTGTTTTGAGTTCTGATGATTCGCAACCCGACCCAAACGCAAATATACCCCGTTTGCATCGCTGGCGATTTAACCTCAACACGGGGAAAGTACGTGAAGAAATGCTGGATGATGTAGCTTCCGAATTTCCCCGCGTCAACGAAAACCGATTGGGGCGACAAAACCGATATGGCTACACTAACAAAGCGGCAAACAGTTCCGTACCTTTATTTGACGGTATCATCAAATACGACTTCAGCAGTGGAAAATCCCAAACCCATGAATTTGGACAGGGGCGCTATAACGGTGAAACTGTGTTTGCGCCGCGTCCTGGTGCAACGGCTGAAGATGATGGTTGGCTCATGACTTTTGTCCACGATGAGGGTTCAGATACTTCCGAATTAGTAGTAGTGAATGCCCAAGATGTAACATCTGAACCTATAGCGCGAGTGATAATTCCTCAGCGAGTGCCTTATGGGTTTCATGGTGCTTGGTTTGCTGGGGAATAAGCTCAATGGGCAGTTAGAAACCGTGTTTACACAGACAAAACTCACTTAGGTGGGTTTCAAATTCTTTGAGTCAGCGTATGCGGACTTGGCTTGTGTAACCGCGATTTCTAATCTCCAGGTATATCCTCAATACGGTTGGGTTAAGGGTTATTGGTGTAGATAATTGGTCTTTCAAGACGCGATAAATCGCGTCTCTACATCAGGGTTTTGTGCTTATCTCCACTGCACGCAAATTATTTTTCCCTATATCCGCCAGCGTAGTCAATCACACAGATTGTTCTATATGATTTGTGAGTTCCATAAGCAACACCAGAGACTTTAAAAGCGCCGTTAAAAATGTTTTTTCGATGGCCGCGATCGCGCACACCATCATCAATAATTAACTGCATAACGATATCTTGAGCGCTGTTTGGCCCATAGCTGATATTTTCACCTGCGGTTGTTTGCCATGTACCATAACGGTTGATGCGAGTAAATGGGTTGCTACCATCACTACCATCATGACCTATAGCACCTTTTGGGCCTTGGTCTTTTACGTGGTCTTTTGCTCCTAAAGACATACCTTTAGATGCACTCAACGCTCCTATAGGACGTGCTGATTTGAGAAATGCGATCGCCTCATCAACTGCTTTAACTCCTTCTTGAGTTCGCAGATAAGTATTATTAGAAATTTTGACTCGGTTCCCCTCAAAGCGTTTTCTATAGTTTTCCAGAATTGGGAGGTATGCTTTAGGATTTGTTCTTACCTTATTGGTTTCAACAATTACCTGTTGTTCTAACGATGAAAGGTAACTTGCTTTTGCTAATAAAGTTGGACTAGTTTGTTCAACTACTGCTGGGTTAGAGTTGGCTACAGACGGGTTAGATTGAAACAGTTGATCTGAGCAACCGAATATTAAGGCAATTGGCAAAAATACCCAAAATTTCATGCGACGCATCCATTACCTCACAATTTTTCTATGGATTAATTTAGTGAATTAGAAGAAATAAGAATTTTAAACGCACAGATAAGTCTGTAAACGCTTCTGCCGTTAGAAACGATATCAGGACTTAAGTAAGTTCGCTAAAGAAAGCGCAGATTAACGCGCCAATAATATTGATATTGATAAAGTTGCGATTGCCTTTGTTCCTAAAGTGTTACAAATCTATCACTTAACACCTGTTGTAACATTGAAAACACTAAAACGTAAATAACAACAAAAATCTTTTTTATACTTTCAGAAACCAGCGTTGCCGATACATCAGAAAACCAACAGCCCACCACAACAACACGGTGACTAAGGCAAATAACAGGGAACCATTCAGCACTCCCGCCCAAGATGCGAAAAAATTCTGGTAAATCCAATTGTAGGTACTGGGAGCGTCTTTACCAGTGCCAATAGTAGTTTTGACTAAAATTTTAATTAATAAAACCGATGCAACGAAAAGAGCGATCGCATTTAAGCCCATAATTTCAAAAGGTTTACTCCAGCGACGCATCAGCCGTACTTCGATAAGTTCATAACAAGCTGCTAGTAATAGTAACGCCCAACCTGTTGTAAATACTACATAAGAACTTGTCCACAGCTTTTTGTTAATTGGGAATGTCCACCCCCATGCCCAACCGATAATTAAGCAACCGACTCCAAATAATCCTAAACCGATACTTGTACGTGACTGTACAGGTTGACTGCGTATCCATTGGCCAGTGAAGTAGCCAGCGAGGACGCTTACTATCGCGGGAATAGTACTGAAAAGCCCTTCTGGATCTCCCATAAAGTTGAAACCATCACCCTTGTATAAATGTGCTTTGGAAATAATCAGGCGGTCAACATAAGCGCCGAAATTACCTTCTCGCGTCAAAACTCCCGCACCATATTCTGGCACTGGTACATACATCATCGTTAGCCAGTAGCCAATGAGTAGCACTGCTGCTAGTATCCATTGGCCTTTGCGCGGAAGGTTGAGAACAGCTAGAGAAGCCAGCAGATAAGTAAGGCTGATGCGCTGTAACACTCCCATAATCCGGATACTATTCAAATCAAAAGTCCAAATACCCTGATTCCAAAAGCCATTTAGTAGCAAACCGAAGGCAAAGAGAATAGCAGCCCGGCGTAATATCCGCCAGTAAACAGCTGAGGTTGGTTTATTGCCTTCGGTGTATTTTGACAGCGAGAAAGTCATCGCTACACCGACAATGAAGAGAAAGAAGGGAAATACCAAGTCCGTTGGTGTGCAGCCATGCCAATCGGCGTGGGCTAAGGGAGGATATACATCATCTGCGACACCCGCCATATTAACGAGAATCATTCCAGCGATGGTAATGCCGCGAAAAACATCCAGTGAAGTTAGGCGCATAAGCGGAATTTTATGTTACATGAGTATCTAAAGTACTCCGCTTGATGCAGGTAAGCAAGCAAAATTTATAGGTCTACTTACCAAATATAGTTTTTCATCAAGGTTCCTGCCCATACTATCTTGTAGGAAACTAGAAGTATGCGATCGCACCCAGACCATAGTTTTAGCTATCCAAAAAGGATTGGTAGTACCAGAACTGTTAATAAAGCTAGATATACTCAAATTTCAATCAATCTCTCCATCGTTATTTAAGTGAAAATGCAGTTGTATTGTCACTAGGCTTAGTATAAATTGCTATAAACAAAAGCTGTGATGAAAAAACAGCTAACTTTACTCAAGGCGTGCTTGCTTATATAAAAACTAAAAATATCGCGGTTTTGTCTCATTAGATAAAAGGTTTAATTACCGATTTAATTTGGACGTGAAAGCGAATGCAGAGTCATTCACTTTCTATTTTGTTATGCACGATAAATATTACTAACCCAAAGCTAATAAATTATATTTAAGGAATAATAATTATGATAAAACAGCCAGAAAATTATCATCCTAAAACCAGAAGCAAGTCTACTATAAAATTAATAGATGCAAGCACAAATATTGTTTTTATAGATCCAAAAGTTATAGATTACCAAAGCTTAATGGCTGGTATCACACTCGGCAGTGAAGTTGTTATTCTTGATGCCAATAGAGACGGTTTAGCACAAATTACCGAGTTTCTAGCAAAACGTGAATCCAATTCAGTTCAATCAATTCACATTGTTTCCCACGGAAGTGTGGGGAGTTTGCAACTAGGGTCAATCAACTTCAACCTTAGCAATCTGGATAGCTACAAAAATCAGTTACAAAAGTGGGCAAGTGCTTTAACTGATAAAGCTGA
Organism: Nostoc sp.; assembly: GCF_036918015.1. Taxonomy (GTDB): domain Bacteria; phylum Cyanobacteriota; class Cyanobacteriia; order Cyanobacteriales; family Nostocaceae; genus Nostoc. The sequence continues at coordinate 22,260 of NZ_JBALEO010000070.1, read as the reverse complement.
CATCCTACTTTATGGCTGTGATATAGCCAGCGGTGAAGGCACAAAATTTGTACAGCAGATTAGCCAAATTACTGGAGCAGATGTTGCCGCTTCCACTGACAAAACCGGAAGTGCAGCTTTAGGTGGCGACTGGGATTTAGAAGTGAAGACAGGGAAAATTGAGGCTTCCCTGGCATTTAAACCTGAAGTAATACAGGCTTATCAATCGATTTTGCCAGCTAGTTTTACTGGCACATACTCTCAAAACTTTAACTCATTAGCTATTTCTGGAACACCAACTTGGGTTAATGATTCAACTATTTCGGGCTGGTATTCTACGAGAACAATTTACAGCCCTGGTACTGGCAGTAATAACACAGGTGGATTGTACAGTTTTGGTAGTCCTAATAACCCAGATCGGGCACTTGGTTCTCTAGCTTCTGGTACTACAGGAACTATTTATTATGGGTTGCGCCTCCAAAACAACACAGGTTCAGCAATTACTAAGTTACAAGTAAATTACACGGGTGAACAATGGCGTAATGGTGGTAATACATCACAGCAACAGTTGAAATTCAGTTATCAAACTGGGTCAACTATCACAAGTTTAACAACAGGAACGTGGACCCCTGTCACCTCGCTAGATTTCACCGGGCCAATTGCAACTGCAACCGTGGGGGCCCTGAATGGCAATTTGAATGCCAATCGAGTTGTTATAACGCCTGTAATATTTAATCTAGCGACCCCAATTGCTAACGGTGAAGAGATTATATTGCGTTGGGAAGATATAGATGATGGAAGCAACGATCATGGTTTAGCCATTGACGATGTATCTATCAAAGTAGATAACACCACCTATATAGTAACTAACACCAATGACAGTGGTACTGGCTCGTTAAGGCAAGCTCTTATCAATGCCAATAACGATCCAGGGATTGAGACAATTATCTTTGATCAGACTGGGATATTTGGTGATGCTACCCCCGACACTATTACCCTCACTTCTGGGGAATTGAATATCACTGAAGGAGTCATCATTCAAGGAACTGGGGCGAATAAACTCACCATCAGTGGTAACAATACTTCCCGTATTTTTAATGCTAGTGCCTCCCTATCAATTGATGGATTGAAAATAACTGGGGGAAATGCAGGCAGTAGTAATAATGGTGGCGGCATCTACAGCACTAGTAGTGTCACAGTCAGCAATAGTAATCTTTCTGGCAACATAGCGACCCTTGGAGGAGGCATCTACAGCACTAGTATTGTCACGTTCAGCAATAGTACTATTTCTGGCAACACAGCAAACACTAGCGGCGGCGGCATCTACAGCACTAGTAGTGTCACAGCTAGTAATAGCACTATTTCTGGCAACACAGCGAACACTAATGGCGGCGGCATCTACAGCAGCACTACCACCACACTTAGTAATAGCACTGTTTCCAGTAACACCGCAAAAGTCAACGGCGGCGGTATCTATTCTGGCGGTGGCACCGTAAGTAATACCACTATATTTGGCAACACCGCTGATAGCGATAACAATAACACAGGTAATGGTGGCGGCATTTATAGATATGCTGGTACTTGGAGCATTAGCAATAGCATCATTGCTGGCAATATTGATTTAGGTAATCAAGGAGCCGATATCTCTGGTGCCAACTTCAATGGTAATGCTTACAACCTGATTGGCAAAATTACTGGTAAAATATCGGGGACTTTGGGTACGGGTACAGATATTATTAACCCCAATCCCGGACTCAAACCGTTAGGAGATTACGGTGGTTCGACACAAACTCACGCTCTATACATTAACAGTCCTGCCAGGAATGCTGGCGATCCCGCTTACAATGGTAGCTTAACTACCGACCAACGCGGCACAGATTTTAACCGTATTGAAAGCGGCACAATTGACATTGGAGCATTTGAATATGTACTTCCAAAAGTCAACTTTGGTGCTGCTACGTACAATACAACAGAAGATAGTACCGCCACTACAGTAACTATTTCTGTTACCTTAAATGCCTCTCCTGAAACGGCTGTCACAATTCCTATTGTTGTTAAAAACAGTAGCACGGCTAGTAGTGGCAACGATTACACTTTTTCCCCCACTACCATCTTCTTTAGTGCTGGCGCAACAGGTGCAAATTTAACACAGCTAATTACTTTTACTATTAACCCAGACGATTTACCTGAGAATGCAGAAACAGTTGTACTCAACTTCGGCACGCTAACAGGGGCTGATTTAGGGACAATAACTGAAACTACTCTAAATATTGCTGCTAATGATGCGATTCAATATGCAATTTCCACTCCCACTTCAACTTTAACTGAAGGTAATAGTGGTACTCAAGCTGTTATCTTCACGGTTACTCGCAGTGGTGGTATTGGCGTGGCTAGTACTGTAAATTATGCTTTTGGTGGTGCGGCAACTTTTGGCAGTGACTATAACAATATTCAAATTACGGGTGGAGGAACTGCTACATCTGGAACTTTAAGCTTCGCTGTTGGGGAAACCACAAAGACAATTACAGCGGATGTTTTGGGTGACAACACGTTTGAACCCAATGAAGACATTACTATTATCCTGAGTAACCCCAGCCTCATAACTGGAGCGCCAAATTCCACAATTACTAACAGTTCGGCTACAGTAAACATCATCAACGATGATAGCCAACCAACTATCAGTATCTCAGATGTCTCAGTTTCTGAAGGCAACACAGGTACAACAACTAACGCTAACTTTACTATCAGTCTTTCTAATCCCAGTTCTCAGCAGGTTACTGTAAATTTCAACACGAGTGATGGCACTGCTCAAGTTGGTGACTCTGATTACAACTCAGCTTCTGGAACTATTACTTTCAATCCTGGGGAAACTAGTAAAACTTTTAGCATTGGTGTTCTAGGCGATAACAAATTTGAAACTGACGAGACATTTTCTGTCAATCTTTTGGGTGCAACAAATGCCGCGATCGCAGATAGTTTAGCAGTTGCTGCCATCATCAACGATGATAACCAACCAACTATCAGCATCTCGGATGTCTCTGTTACCGAAGGCAATACAGGCACAACAACTAATGCCAACTTTACTATCAGTCTTTCTAATCCCAGTTATCAGCAAGTTACTGTAAATTACAACACAAGTGATGGTACTGCCCAAATTGCTGACTCTGATTACAACTCTGCTTCTGGGACGATTACTTTCAATCCTGGGGAAACGAGCAAAGTTATTAGCATTGGTGTCATCGGTGATAACAAAGCTGAAACCAACGAGACATTTTCTGTCAATCTTTTAGGTGCGACAAATGCCGCGATCGCAGATGATTTAGGAGTTGCTAGCATCATTGATGATGACAACCAACCAACTATCAGTATCTCAGATGTCTCAGTTACTGAAGGCAATACAGGTACTACAACTAATGCTAACTTTACTATTACCCTCTCCAATCCCAGTTCTCAACAGATTACTGTAAATTACAACACAAGTGATGGTACTGCTCAAGTTGCTGACTCTGATTACAACTCTGCTTTAGGGACAATTACTTTCAATCCTGGGGAAACGAGTAAAGTTATTAGTATTGGCGTCATCGGCGATAACCAAACTGAAACTGACGAGACATTTACTGTCAATCTTTCTGCTGCAACAAATGCCGCGATCGCAGATAGTTTAGGAGTTGCTACCATCATCAACGATGATAACCAACCAACTATTACTATCTCGGATGTCTCTGTTACTGAAGACAATACAGGTACAACAACTAACGCTAACTTTACTATCAGTCTTTCTAATCCTAGTTCTCAGCAGGTTACTGTAAATTACAACACGAGTGATGGCACCGCTGATGCTACTGACTCTGATTACAATTCTGCTTCCGGGACGATTACTTTCAATCCTGGCGAAACCAGTAAAACTCTTAGCATTGGTGTTTTAGGCGATAAAAAATTTGAAACTGACGAGACATTTTCCGTCAATCTTTTGGGTGCAACAAATGCTGTGATCGCAGATAATTTAGCAGTTGCTACCATCATCAACGATGATAACCAACCAACTATCAGCATCTCGGATGTCTCTGTTACTGAAGACAACACAGGTACAACAACTAATGCTAACTTTACTATCAGTCTTTCTAATCCTAGTTCTCAGCAGGTTACTGTAAATTACAATACGAGTGATGGCACTGCCCAAATTGCTGACTCTGATTACAACTCTGATTCAGGAACAATTATTTTCGCTCCTGGTGAAACTAGCAAAACTCTTAGTATTGGTGTCATAGGCGATAACCAAAGTGAAGCCAACGAGACATTTTCTGTCAATCTTTCAGGTGAGACAAATGCAACGATCGCAGATAATTTAGGAGTTGCTACCATCATTGATGATGACAACCCAACAACTGTCAGTATCTCGGATGTCTCAATTGCTGAAGGTAACATAGGCACAACAACTAATGCTAACTTTCTCGTCAGTCTCTCCGCACCGAGTTTACAGCAGGTTACTGTAAATTACAACACGAGTGATGGCACTGCGAAAACTTCTGACTCTGATTACAATCCTGCTTCCGGGACAATCGTTTTCAATCCTGGCGAAACCACCAAAACTCTTGCTATTGGTGTCATAGGTGATAGCAAAGCTGAAACCAACGAGACATTTTCTGTTAATCTCTTCGGCGCTACAAACACCACAATTACTGATAGCTTGGGAGTGGCTACTATCATAAATGATGACGAAAGCATCAGCATTGGAAATGTATCAGTCAAAGAAGGCACAACAGGGATGATAACTAATGCTGATTTTGTCGTCACTCTTTCCAATCAATTCTCTCAACGGGTGATTGTAAATTACAGTACAAGTGATGGTACTGCCAAAGAATCGGACTCGGATTACAATTTTGGGCTGGGGACAATTATTTTCGAGCCTGGTGAAACCAGCAAAATTATTAGTATTGGCGTCAGAGGTGATAATAAAGTCGAAGCCAATGAAACATTTTTTGTCAATATCTATGGTGCAGCAAATACTACGTTTGCTAATAACCAAGGAGTTGGCACAATCAAGAATGATGACTAATCGTTATTGAGCAAAACATTAGCGATCGCTGCAATTATCCCAGCCCAGAGTGGCCGTTGGTAAAATACTTGTATTATAAGTTACGGCTTGTTGATTCTTGCGCCCAGCTTTTTGCAAAAAAAGTATTAATTAAAACTAAATTTATACTTAGCTGGAGTTCGACTAGCATTTTAAAATCCAGGATTAAGCCATTCTCAAAAAAAATTATCCTAAAATCAAATATTCAGTAAAATTACGTATGCGGATTTAAGTCTTCTCAATGAATAGTAGAATTAGCCCATACAGGAGAAGACTGTGACGCTCTTAAATGAAGCTCAAGTAGAGCAACTAAAGGAAATAACCACACGCTTGCGACAAGTAAGACAAGAAAAATCTATCCGCATAGAAGAAATAGCCTCTCAGACAATGCTTCGAGTAGGTATTTTGCAAGCGTTAGAAGAAGATCGATTTGAAGAATTGCCAGAGCCGATTTTTCTACAAGGATTCATCCGTCGTTATGGAGACGCTTTAGGGCTGGATGGAAATGCTTTATCGTACAGCCTTATAACCAATGTTGTCTGTCAAGATTCTAAAAATGCTCGTCACAATTCAGACAACAAACAAAATACATACATACCTCTTGTTCTGACCTATATTTTATTATTGGTCGGTGCATCTGCTGGTCTTCTTCATATACTTAATCCACAGCTGACAGCTGAATCCTTGACTCCAGAAGATAATAATCAACAGTCAATAGTCAGTAATCAGACTAACAAATGACCAAAAAAGCAGAAAGAGTGGAGAGACGCGATGAATCGCGTCTCTACTGAGTAGAGAAGAAGAATTAAGAACCAATGACAAATGACCAATGACAAGTGACAAATGACAATTTTCAAGATATTTGCGGTTTACGCAGATGCCAAGTAGTGGATTGCTCATAAGCATAAGCTACCTGAAACAGTAGGTCTTCTCGCAGAACATTGCTAATTAGCTGTAGTCCTATCGGTAGACCCTGTTCGTCAAAACCACATGGCAAACTTAAACTAGGTAAACCAGCAAGATTTACAGGAATAGTCATCAAGTCAGTTAAATACATACTCAAGGGGTCAGTAGTCTTTTCCCCTGCTTTGAATGCTGTAGTGGGAGAGGTAGGACAAACTAACACATCAACCGCGCCAAAAGCCTTTTCAAAGTCTTGTTTAATCAAAGTACGGACTTTTTGAGCTTTCAGGTAATAAGCGTCATAATAGCCAGCCGAAAGGGCGTAAGTGCCAATCATAATCCGGCGTTTGACTTCTGTACCAAAACCAGCGGCACGGGTACGAGTGTACATTGATAGCAGATTATCGGCATCAGGAGCGCGATACCCATATTTCACGCCATCATAACGAGCCAGGTTTGCTGATGCTTCGGATGGGGCGATGATGTAGTAGGTGGGTAAGCCATAGCGAAAGCGGGGACAGGAAATTATATGAATTTCGGCTCCCAAGCTTTGTAGTTGATCTACTGCTTTGGTAACAGCTTGTTCCACTACAGGGTCTAAACCTTCACCAAAAGTTTCTTTAATGATACCAATTCTCAGTTGACCTCTGGGTTTGAAGTTTGGTTTTAAGCTAGCAGCATAGTTGGGAATGGCAACTTTTAGGCTAGTAGAGTCTTTGGGATCGTAACCTGCGATCGCACTTAATAATATTGCGGCATCTTCCACTGTGTTTGCAAATGGCCCAATTTGATCCAAAGACGAAGCGTAAGCCACCAAACCATAACGAGAAACCAAACCATAAGTGGGTTTCATCCCCACCACACCGCAAAAAGATGCAGGTTGGCGAATCGAACCGCCAGTATCAGAACCGAGGGCAACTACACATTCTTGGGCAGACACCGCCGCCGCCGAACCCCCAGAAGAACCACCTGGAACTCGTGACAAATCCCAAGGATTAGCCGTGACTTGATAGGCAGAGTTTTCTGTGGAACTACCCATTGCAAACTCATCCAAGTTGGTTTTGCCTACCATTACCGCCCCAGCATCTGCCAGTTTTTGCGTCGCCGTTGATTCATAAGGCGGCACGAAATTTTCCAAAATTCGGGAGGCGCAGGTGGTAGGAACTCCCTTGGTACACATATTGTCCTTGATACCCACAGGAATGCCCGCTAGCAGCCCAATTTCTTCTCCTGCTGCAATTTTGGCATCCACGGCACCCGCCTGCTCTAATGCGCGATCTGCCGTCACACATAAAAAGCTGTGTAATTTCGGCTCTAACGCTTGAATGCGCTCTAAAGCTTCTTGGGTAATTTCAACGGCAGAACGTTCTTTTTTAACCAGCTGTTGGTGCAACTCGCGGATGGATGCCATGATTGCTCTCTTTGTGACTCAAGTCACTGATTCTAGTACATATTGGTCGATATTGGGTATTGGTTATTGGGTATTGGGCATTGCTTATTCTCCTCTGCTTGCCATTCTCCATTCATCTGACTAAGCGGATTAATATGTATTGAAATGTGTTTAATACGTTTTTAAAAACAGCAAATACATGGCTATCAACCATCTATTGAATAGTTTGCCAAAGTTTTCATCTATATTGACTACTTTTGTGTAAGAGTATAGCAGTGTTTTCTAGTGATATAATTTTGTATTACAACCTTATTAATACTACAAATTTTATAATTTTATCAATTACACAAAATTTTTCGAGGTAAGGTAGGATGATAAAAATAGCCACACGTAAATATTTAGGGAAACAAAATGTTTATGACATTGGGGTGGAGAGTGACCATAATTTTACCATAAAAAATGGCTTAATAGCTGCTAATTGTTTCAATAAATCCCATTCAACAGCCTATGGTTATGTAACATATCAAACAGCATATTTAAAAGCTAATTACCCATTAGAATATATGGCGGCGCTGTTAACAGCTAACAGTGGTGATACCGATAAGGTACAGCGATACATTACTAACTGTACAAATATGGGGATTTCCATAGATCCGCCAGATATAAATCGTTCTGGTGTTGATTTTACGCCAACGGCAGGCAAGATTCTGTTTGGATTTTCGGCGGTGCGTAACGTGGGACAAAATGCGATCGCTTGTATTTTGGAGGCGAGAAATGAGACAGGAGAGTTTAAAACACTCGCTGATTTTTGCGATCGCGTGGATTTGCGTGCTGTTAACCGCCGAACTCTGGAGTCGTTGATTTACTGTGGAGCTTTTGACAAAATTGAATCCAACCGCCAACAGTTAATTAACGACTCAGAATTAGTGTATGATTGGGCACAATCTCGTGCGAAAGATAGAGCTAGTGGTCAAGGGAATCTATTTGATTTATTGGGCGACGGCTTTTCTTCGGCTCAGAATAAAAGAGCAAGTAATGCCTTTGAAACTGCTCCCAAATCTAAACCTATAATGGATTTTACTGCCCAGGAAAAGTTGCAAAAGGAGAAAGAATTACTAGGCTTTTATGTATCAGATCATCCTCTGAAATCCTTACGACAAATAGCACCACTTTTGACACCAATTAACCTTTCGCAACTAGCAGATCAAAGAGAAGAAACAAGGCTTTGTGCAGTTGTGATGTTAAATAACGTGAAAAAAGTGGTGACAAAAAAAGGCGATCAGATGGCAATCTTGCAAATAGAAGACCTAACTACACAATCAGAAGCTGTAGTTTTTCCGAAAACTTATGAACGCATTAGTTCCATACTCCAAGTCGATACTAGATTGATTATTTGGGGAAAAGTAGATCGGCGTGATGAGCAAACTCAATTTATTCTTGAAGATGCAGAGCCAGTGGAAACTGTACAAATGGTAATGGTGGAGTTAAATCCCCAGCAAGCAGGTAATATGGAAGACCTACATCGCTTGAAAACAATTTTGCAAGAGCATTCAGTAGACAAAGAAAAGGCAAAAATGCCAGTGATTGGAATCATCCAAACTGAAACTTCTCGTAAACTTGTTCGCTTAGGTTGGCAATTTTGTGTACAAGATTCTAGAATAACTGTTCAAGCTTTGCAAAACGCCAGTTTTCCTGCTCATATAAAATCGCTGACTGGTAGCTGAGGCCAGGAGTCAAAAATCCACCAATACTAAAAAGCAACTTAAAAATTCGTTTTATTGAACTGTCAACAGTAAATTGCCTTAAGTATGCAGGGTTTAAATCGTTTTTTTAGTTACTTATGCTGATGATAATTTCCTTGAGGGAGTGGTATCTTTTTATGCTAAGACCCTTAAGGCTGCGACCGGGGGAAGGAGTTAGAACTTGATGATCGTAAATGAGCTACATAGATTTGTTTCATACTGTAAAAAAATTCAACCCCAAACTCACGAGGACATTCAAAAATTTTTTGAAGGAGTAATATTATTTCCTTATGATAAGGAACTTCTATTGCAAGCTTATTTATTTCTGAATATTAAAGAATTGTTTCCCTCGTGCGCTGAATTGCTGTTGTTTGAAAAGTCTCCAATTTCAGATTATACAGATTTAGGGAAGTGTGATTTTGTCTTCCTAACCTTTAAAGGTAGTCTGTTCTTAATTGAAACTAAGTTTATTGATACAGAAGCAACTGGAGCAACAGAACGAAAAAGAAGAAATAAGCATAGAAACAAGGTATTTGAGCAAGTTATTACTTTAAAAGGTAGATTTAGCGAATATTGGAATATGAGGCTAGATCAATTAGAGTGTGGGGTTTTCACAACAGATGCAGAAGTTGCTTGGCGAGGAAATGGTGTGAATGTCACATCTAAATCAATATCTATAGATAAGCTCGAACAATGGCGAAGAAATTATCACAGTAGTGAAAAATTTTTATCTCATCAAGATGGATCAAAGTTTGAGGAGAAGGTTAATTTAAAAGGTTGAACTAAGACTCAAATATAGTTATTACAGTGAATGGTGTATGGGGCATAAAAGTAATTAACAATGCCACATACACCAACCCAGAGAAATTATCTGGGTTTTTCTTACCATCAATCTTTACTGCCAAACATAGATAAGGACAAACAAAATAATCCAGATAACATCGACGAAGTGCCAAAACAATGAAGTTGCATTGACGCCGAAGTGACCTGTATCGTAGTTGCCAGGTAAGAAAGAACGGATCAAAATTATTAACTGCAACAGGATACCAGTGAAAACGTGCAAACCGTGGAAGCCTGTAAGCAGATAGAAGGTTCCACCAAATACCCCGGAGGTGAAACCAAAGGCGAGGCCGTTCCATTCAATCGCCTGTCCAACTAAAAAGTAAGTTCCCATTGCCATTGTTGCCAACAAAAACAGGCGGAATTTCACTAAGTCGTGGCGTTGAAGGGCGCGTTCTGCTAAGTAAATTACAAAGCTACTAGCAACAAGAATTACTGTGTTGATTGTCGGTTCTTTTACTTCTAGTCCAGAAACACCTGCTGGTAGCCAGTTAGGGGTTGTTGTTTTGTAGATGGCATATCCGATGAAAAAACTTAAGAAAATGACGCTTTCTGACAGTAGGAAGACAATGAAGCCAAACATTTTGTTGCCTTCTTCGTCGTGGCTGTGTTCTGCGCTTGGATGGTGCAATTCTTCGGAGTTGATATAGCTGTCCATTTTGTTTTTTGAGGGGGGGAATTTGAAACGCAAAGGTACGGAAAGGGAAGCGCAGAGGTACGCGGAGGGTTTTTGCGTCTTCCCCGATGGTTGGCGTTTATTCTGGGAGGTTGGCTGTTAAGGGTTCTGATTTTCCGTAGCCGTAGGGTTCGGAGATGATGATGGGAGTTTCTTCAAAGTTTTCTACTGGGGGGGGTGAAGAAACTAACCACTCTAGTCCAATTGCCCGCCAAGGGTTAGCGGGTGCTTTCTCGCCTTGCATCCAAGAAATCACCATGTTGAATATGAAGGGCAAGGTGGACATTCCTAACAGGAATCCGCCGAGGCTGGCGATGATGTTCCAGAATTGATACTCTGGGGCGTAGGAAGCAACTCGGCGTAACATTCCTTGCAATCCCAAGGGGTGCATGGGCAAAAAGTTGAGGTTTGTGCCGATGAAGGCTAACCAAAAGTGGATTTTACCCCAGCTTTCGGAGTACATCCTTCCGGTCATTTTGGGGAACCAGTGATAGATGGCGGCAAATAAGCCCATCGTCACGGTGCCGTAGAGGACGTAGTGGAAGTGTCCGACTACAAAGTAGGTATTGTTAACGTGGACATCAACGGGCACGGAGGAAAGCATGATGCCTGTGATGCCAGCGAAGACAAACATGACTAATGCGCCCAAGGCGAAAAGCATGGCGGTATTTAGCCGCAGTTTACCGCCCCAAATCGTTGCCACCCAAGCAAATACTTTAATTCCTGTGGGGACAGATACACACATCGTTGTCAGCATGAAAATCAACCGCATCCAGCCAGGTGTACCGCTGACGTACATGTGGTGTACCCAAACAATGCCGCTAACTACGGCAATCAAGATGGATGAAATGGCAACTACTTTGTAACCAAATAGGGGTTTACGTGAATAAACTGGGAAGAGTTCTGAGAAAATGCCGAAGACAGGCAAAATAATCACGTAAACGGCTGGGTGGGAGTAGAACCAGAAGTAATGCTGGAACATTACTGGGTTTCCACCCTTAGCGGGGTCAAAAAAGGCAGTGCCAGCTGTGAGGTCGAGTAGCAGCATTACCGCACCTGCTGTCAGTGCTGGAAGTCCAAATAGTTGGATGATTTGGGCGCTAAATACTGCCCAGACAAACAACGGCATTTTGAAGAAGCCCATACCTGGGGCCCGCATCTTGACGATGGTGGTGACAAAGTTCACTGCCCCCATAATCGAGGATACGCCGGATATTGCCACCGCTAACAGCCAGAGAACTTGACCATTAATTAAGTTACCTGTGGGATTCTGGAGACTGACTGGCGGGTAAGACCACCAACCGGCTTGGGCTGGGCCACCAGGGACAAAGAAGCTACCCATCATCAAAATCCCAACTACTGGTACCATCCAAAAGGCGACGGCGTTGAGGCGGGGAAATGCCATATCTCGCGCCCCAATCATCAGGGGCACTAAATAGTTGGCAAAACCAACGAGTGAGGGAAATGTCCACAAAAACAGCATCACAGTGCCGTGCATGGTGAACATACCGTTGTAGACGGTGCGATCGACTAAATCTGATTCGGGTGTCATCAGTTCTCCCCGCATCACCATCGCAAAGATACCGCCGACGAGAAAGAAAAAGAATGAGGTAACGAGATACTGGATACCAATAACTTTATGGTCAGTACTAAAGCTGAAGTATTCTTTCCAGCTACTCGGAGATTCGTGGTTAGGCTTCTCATTCGGGAGAAGGATACCTTCAATAGGAACATTAGTCATGGTTACTTTCTTTTCAACCAGGTGAATTGACTAGAGGAGGTGCAGCAGGTGGAACTGTAACCCAACCTGTTTGGACTGATTGATTGGATGTTTGGGCATACTCAGAAGCTGCCTGATTTTTTGCTAGGGATGGCTTTTGGGTTGCAGCTTGTGCCAGCCACTGCTGATAATCTTCAGGAGATTCGACGATGACATTCGCTTGCATCGTCGCAAAGTATGTGCCGCTATATTGAGAATCGGTCAATCGGTATTTGCCGGGGCGGATGGGAGTAAATTCAAAGTCGATCGCATGGTTAGGAATAATATCCTGCTTGAGGCGGAATGCAGGAATATAGAAGCCGTGGAGAACGTCTTGTGATTTCAGCGCTAAACGTATCCGGCGATCGCTTGGTAAATGCAATTCAGTACTGGTAATATCTCTTTCTGGGTAATGAAAAACCCACGCCCACTGTTTAGCTAATACGTCGATTTTCTCAACGGGTTCTGCTAAGGCTTTAGCTGGTGCGGCATAAGCTGATTCCATTACCAGCGGATTATGCAGGTGAACTATTTCCGATGGGCCTTGAATTCCCATTTGTTCGTAAACTTGGTAGCTGTAGCTTGCAATCCAAAACACCAAGAGAATTGGGATTGCTGTCCAGACAACTTCCAAGGTGATATTACCTTCAATCGGGGGGCCGTCAGTGAAGTCATCTTTGACTGCCCGATGGAAGATCACAGAATACATCAGAGTACTTGTTACTCCCAAGAAGATGAAGGCACCAAGGGTTACTAAGAAGCTAATCAAATCATCAATGAGTACGGATTCGGCTGCTGCTTGGGGAGGAAGCCAGGAGTAAGCCTGCTTCCCGATCCAGAGACTCGTAATAGTCACTGCGATCGCGCCTGTAAGCAGCGTCAAAATATTTAAAATCTTCTGGAGTTTCATGGTCATTGGACAATACAGTTCAGTTAAGTATTTCTTTCTCCTCTTCCTTTGCGTTCTTTGCGTCCTTTGCGGTTCGTTAAAAAATTGAATTTGACAAAGAATTAAGCCTTAACTAAACCGTATTGGGGCAAAGAATTAAGTACAAAGGACTTATTTGAGAGTTGTGTTCAGGTCTTGGTGCGATCGCAGCAAATTATCTGCTGTATTGTGTACGCCAAATTCGGCGGCTAGTTGCGCTCCTAGTGTGCCGTGGATGTACAGAATGAACATGATTGCTATGCCTGCGAACAAATAGATCCATTGCACTTCTCTATCTGTCTGTTTATATTCTTGTTTGCCCCAAACGAAGCGCTGCCACGCTCTCCAGATGGTCATGCCAACAATCAGCGCTAATAAGAACACACCACCCACACCATGCCAAAGCATAGTTTCCATTGCCTGCAATCCCCAGGCACTCTTCATATCAGCTGGTGGTGCTGCCAGTAGCATTTCGTAAAAGCCTGCTCCCACCGTGAAAAATGTGATGATGCTGGCAGCTAACATGTTGTACCAGCCAACAGCAAATAAGTTGTCACGTTCAACAGTAATTGCCAAAAATTTGAAGACCCACTTTTCAAAGGGGAACAGAACACCAACAATATCAAAGGTCATCGCAATGATGAACAAACCTATTGTCAGATGGACTAAGTTGGGATGAATGGGAATTGTGTAAGGTAATCCGTTTGGGCCTAGAGAGTCGGTTAATTGGTTAATCAATTCTGAGTTCATCGCAACACACCATCCTTTACTGCTTCCACAACTGGTACGGTATGCAATCCATATACCCAAACAAGTTCATCTCCGAGATATACTTGTAAGCCAACTATTAAGGTTAAAACTAGCCCCGCTCCCAAATAATAAATCGGTAATTTTTGCGGATTTCGGGCACGAATTACATAACGCCAAGCTGTAATCGCTGTGATAATTCCCGAAAGCGACCAACCAATTAGCGTATGTAAATTCAGCACCGATTTAGCTAGGCTGTAAGGCTGTGCTAATCCTGCTTCAAACTGACCAAAAATAATCGCGACGAAGATGGCGATCGTGGCAACTAACATATTCCACCAACTCACCTCAAAAAGACCGGATTTACCAGTAAAATAGCCAATTACATCGCAGAAGAAGGAAAACAACACCATCGCAATTACGAAGTGGACAACGATGGGATGAATCGTATCTGGATAGGGCAAATTGTGGTCGTTCAAGGATGTCAAATACTCAATCATCGTCTTCTCCTGGACATATCTACCGCACTTTGGTCAATAAATTTTGGATTTTGGATTGGCGATCGCGCAGTCTTAGCAAGTGTCTTTTAGATTTATTCCGTCCCAGACGAGATATAAACTAGAAGACCCTAATCAAAAATCTAAAATCGCTAGTCAAACTTCAATAATTGATGGACACTCACTAACATCACCACAAGTATCCATCCATAATTGATCGAATTCTGTTCAATATCTGCGCGGTTCAATACGCTTAATCATGTCTTAGCTTTTTGTAGCCAAATTTGGTTAAATTGCCTACATGGAATAATTTTTGTTTTGATTCATTTCCTTATGCCAATAGTCTGCAACAGCAATTCTTGATGTAGCTAAATCAAATCGCTGTCGTTTGTTGATTTGCTTAACCTATCCTTTAGCTTAAGTAAATTTTTATGAATTGTCAAAACAATAAATATTAAACTTTTAAAAGTTAGTCTACAAACAAAAAACTATTTTCACAATGTATTTATTTTTGCATTTTTTTAAATATAAAAAACTCGAAATATAATATTTGTCTGTAAGGTATTTCACAATAAGAAAATATTAGTTTGTGATGGAAATAACAAAAATATTTGAACTACTCATAAAACCCCTTAAAAAAAGAAAAGTCAGAAATCAAGGTTAAGTCAGAACTCAGAAATACAGTTTATTGCAATAGGTTCGCTTTTTTCCTCTGATATTATTTTCATAATTCTTTCATTTTTATCTGATTTCTGCTAAAGTGAGACAAAAGTGAGAAGATTATGAAATTGCTATAATGAGATTTAATATCAATAACTTTCAGATGCAACTACCGCAGCACGGACAAAAATTGGTTGTAGCGTCTGTGCTGCTATTGGAACTGTGTTTGAGTGGGTGTAGCCCGTCAACCTCCAATTCTCAATCACAGTTAACTCCAAACCCAGGCACAACTAGCACCAGCAACCTAGATAAAAAAGGTAAAAAAGTGGTTCTTACCACCTTTACAGTTATTGCAGATATGGCGCAAAACGTGGCGGGAGACAAAGCGATTGTTGAATCTCTCACCAAACCAGGGGCGGAAATTCATGGTTACGAACCAACTCCTAGCGATTTGGTGAGGGCGCAAAAAGCAGACCTAATTTTGAATAATGGTCTGAATTTAGAGCGTTGGGCACAGAAATTGTATAACAGCGTTCCTAATGTACCTCACGTTACCCTAAGTGAGGGAATTAAGCCTGTTGAAATTACGGAGGATGCCTACAAAGGGAAACCTAATCCCCATGCTTGGATGTCACCACAAAATGCCTTGATTTACGTAGATAATATTCGCAAGGCATTAGTTAATTTAGACTCAGCCAATGCAGAGACTTATAACACCAATGCCAAAGCATACAGCCAAAAGATTAAGGAAGTTGATGAGAAACTGCGAAAAGCCGTGTCGGTAGTTCCAGCAGACAAGCGCTACATGGTAAGCTGTGAAGGCGCTTTCTCATACGTCACCCGCGATTATGGCTTGAAAGAAGCTTATCTCTGGGCAGTCAACTCTGAACAACAAGCTACTCCCAAACAGCTAGAAAAAGTCATTGATATAGTTAAAAAAAATAAAATACCTGTAGTTTTCTGTGAAAGTACAGTCAACGATGGAGCGCAACGTCAGGTAGCTAGAGAATCGGGAGCAAGGTTTGGTGGAGTGTTTTACGTTGATTCCCTGTCTCCAGCCAATGGGCCAGCACCAACTTATCTCAAGTTGCTAGAACTTAATATTAATACTCTAACTCAGGGATTAGAGGAAAAGTGAGCAAGTATGCCAGAATAAATCTAATTATTGAAAATTGGCTTGTAGTAAGGACTTTAGTCCTATTTTATTCTCTGAAAAACGTTAAGTATTTGCAAATGGGGATAGAGCCGCTTACTACAAAATACTGATTAATTTTAGAGGTGCTTTTTAGTGAAATCTATTAGTATTGATGTCGAAAATTTGACAGTAGCTTACCACGGCAAAGTTGCTTTACATGGCGCTTCTTTGCAAATTCAAGCAGGTTCAATCAGTGGTTTAGTGGGGATGAATGGTAGTGGTAAATCAACCCTATTTAAGGCAATCATGGGTTTTTTGAAGCCCGTCACAGGAAGGGTTTTGATTAATGGTTTACCCATAAAAGCTGTACAGAAAAAAAGCTTGGTTGCTTATGTACCACAGTCGGAAGAAGTAGACTGGAATTTTCCAGTAAGTGTCCATGATGTGGTAATGATGGGGCGCTACGGATACATGAATATACTACGAATTCCGTCGGTGAAAGATCAAAGAGTGGTGAGGGAGAGTCTGGAAAGAGTGCAAATGTGGTCAATGCGCGATCGCCAAATTGGAGAACTCTCTGGAGGACAGAAAAAACGTGCCTTTCTCGCCCGTGCTTTAGCACAACAGGGAACAGTTTTGCTATTAGATGAACCTTTCACGGGGGTAGATATCAAAACAGAAAAAACGATGATTGACTTATTGCTGGAATTGCGAGAAGAAGGTCATACAATTTTGATTTCTACCCATGATTTAGCTTCTATCACCACTTTTTGCGACCAAGTAGTACTCATTAACCGTACTATTCTAGCTTATGGTGATACATCCGAAGTTTTCACAGAAGAAAATCTCTCACGGACTTTTGGCGGTTCTCTCGGAGATTTATCCCTCAGCAAAAGTCAGATAATCCGGGGAAATCAAAATGAATCTGATTAATTACTAATTAATATTGTTAAAAATATGAATACTCTTGCATTCTTAGACTGGTTAACCGCACCTCTACAGCATGAATTCATGGTAAAGGCAATTTGTGTAAGTGCTTTAGTTGGGGTGGTCTGTTCTGTTTTATCTTGTTTTATGACCCTCAAAGGTTGGGCATTAATGGGAGATGCTGTTTCCCATGCAGTAATGCCTGGGGTAGTAATTGCTTATGTTTTAAATATCCCTTTTGCTGTGGGCGCTTTCGTCTTTGGCGTGGGTTCAGTTATTGCGATCGGTTATATCAAAGCGAAGACGAGAATTAAAGAAGATACTGTCATCGGACTTGTATTTACAGGATTTTTTGCTCTGGGTTTGGTACTAGTTTCCAAAACTCCAAGCAGCGTTGACTTGACGCACATCTTGTTTGGGAATGTCTTGGGTATTTCTAATGAAGACATTATTCAAACGGTGATTATAAGCGTAATTACTTTAGTAACAATAGCTGTTTTACGCAAAGACCTACTATTATTTTGTTTTGACCCCACTCATGCACGTTCCATTGGCTTGAACACAGGAGCGCTGCACTATATTTTACTATCATTACTGTCGTTAACTGCTGTCGCTGGACTGCAAACAGTGGGAATTATTCTGGTTGTAGCTATGTTAGTTACTCCGGGAGCAACAGCTTATTTATTAACAGACCGTTTTGACCACATGATACTAATTTCAATGGCATCGGGCGTATTTTCTAGTGTTATGGGGACTTACATCAGCTATCATATCGATGGTGCAACGGGGGGTTGCATAGTTGTGTTGCAAACCTTGTTGTTTGTCGTAGCAATGATTTTTGCACCTAAACATGGGTTACTGGTAAGAGCAAAGAAGCAAGAAAATACTGACTGATTCAGTATGAAATACACTTTGCTATTTACGTAACCCCCATTCCACAGGTGTGAGGGCGAAACAAGTGTCGTTTAAAATTGTGGTAATTGGTACTTCTTTAGGCGGATTATCAGCACTGAAAATCATCCTGGGTAATTTACCCGCAGACTTCCCTGTACCGATCGCGATCGTGCAACACCGTCACAAAGAGTCTAACAACACACTCCAGGATTTATTACAAGAATCCACCTTGTTGAAAATTCGCGAAGTGGAAGACAAGGACGAAATACTACCAGGACATATCTACATAGCCCCAGCAGATTATCATTTACTGGTTGAACCAGGTCACTTTGCCCTTTCGACTGATGAGCCTGTCTCTTATGCTAGACCATCTATTGATGTGCTGTTTGAGTCGGCAGCCGATGTCTACACAGAGGAAGTTATTGGTGTAATATTGACAGGAGCAAACCAAGATGGTATGCAAGGCCTTAAGAAAATAAAGGCGCGGGGAGGAATTACTATTGTACAAGAACCTGCCACAGCGGAGTGCGACATTATGCCAGAGGCCGCAATTTCTGCTGTTACAGTAGACTGGATTTTGACACTCTCAAACATTGCTTCCCAGATGGTCAAGCTTTGTCAATCATCACAGAAATAAACCGATGCAGATGGAACCCAAAGTCAACATCCTCCTAGTAGATGATAAGCTGGAAAATTTGCTGGCACTAGAGGCAATCCTAGAAAAACTAGGGGAGAATCTCGTGAGAGCTACTTCTGGGGAAGAAGCTTTAAGGTGTCTGCTGCATCAAGACTTTGCAGTGATTTTGCTGGATGTGCAAATGCCTGGGATGGATGGCTTTGAAACTGCTACCTTAATTCGCAATCGGGGGCGATCGCGTCACACTCCAATTATCTTTCTTACCGCCTTTAGCACCAGCGACCAAATGCTGTTTAAAGGCTATGCCTTGGGTGCTGTTGATTATCTGCTCAAACCACTAGACCCTAATATTTTGACTTCTAAAGTCACAGTATTCGTAGAACTATTTAAGAAAACAGAAGCCGTCAAGCAACAAACAGCGCAACTGGTAGCTGTGAATACTGAACTCAGGCAAAGTGAAGAACGATTCCGATCGCTAAGTACCTGCTCACCCGTTGGCATTTTTGAAACTGATACTGAAGGTAACTGTAAATATACTAATCCCCGCTATCAGGCAATTTGTGGCTTGAAAGCGGCAGAGAGTTTAGAAAAAAAATGGCTAGAATCCGTTCATCCAGAAGATAAAGAACGAGCGATCGCTAGTTGGTCTGCTTACATCTGTGAAGGTCGGGAATACTCAGAAGAATTTCGCTTTCAAGCTGCTCATGGTAACATTCGCTGGGTTCAAGTCCGCTCATCACCCATGCTTTCCAGTCAAGGGGAATTGTTGGGTTATGTCGGGACTCTTGAAGATATTACTGAACGCAAGCAAGCAGAAGAGGTTCGCGCTCAAGTGATTCGAGAACAAACGGCAAGACAGGAAGCAGAAGCCGCAAATCGAATGAAAGATGAGTTTCTGGCTGTTCTCTCCCACGAACTCCGCACGCCTCTAACTTCGATGCTAGGCTGGTCGAAAATCCTCCGCGCCAAGAAACTTGACGAAAAAGCCACTTCCCGTGCTTTGGAGGCCATCGAACGCAACGCCATATCTCAGATGCAACTAATTGAGGATATCTTGGACGTATCTCGGATTATCCGTGGTCAGTTGCGGTTAAACGTATCTGCGGTAAATCTGCTCACAGTGATGGAGGCGGCATTAGAGGCAGTTCGTCCCCTAGCAGAGACAAAAGATATTAAATTAAATACTTTCCTGGATACTTCGATCGGGTCAGTATATGGCGATCCAGCCCGTTTACAGCAAATTGTCTGGAACCTACTAACTAATGCCATTAAGTTTACCCCTAAAGGTGGTAGGGTAGAAGTTAGGCTATCTAGATATTTTGGATTTTCGATTTCAGATTTTGTATTGGGAGCTGATGGTGAAAATTTAGACTCTTCAAACAAGAATGAAAGCAATAATCTAAAATCCGTCTTGGAAAGTTCTGATGGTCTAGAGCCGACCTTTATACTTTCCAAAAAATCTCAAAATTCAAAATCTCAGTACGCCCAAATTCAAGTTATCGATACAGGCATTGGTATTAGTTCCGAGTTTTTACCTAAAGTATTTGAGCGTTTTCGGCAAGCAGACAGCACTACAACGCGATCGCACAATGGATTAGGACTAGGACTAGCGATCGTCCGTCATCTAGTGGAACTGCACAAGGGTACAATCTTTGCTCAAAGTTTAGGTAGTGGACAAGGAGCAACCTTTACTGTGAGACTACCACTGCTACAAGACAATAGGGGTGGCAGGACGAGTAGAGAAGCGACAGGAGAAACTTCTTCCTCGGTGCCATCGACGCCCCTTGCTGGATTAAAAGTTCTAGTTGTAGATGATGAAGCAGATACCCGTAACTTTCTCAGTTTTATGTTTGAGGAGTATGGGGCTTTTGCCACTGCCGTAGCTTCCGTTGATGAAGCGCTAGCAGTACTTGAACAAGCAAAACCAGATATCCTGATTAGCGACATCGGTATGTCAGGGCAAGATGGTTATACACTGATTCGGAAACTCCGCTCTTTAGAACCAGAAAAAGGCGGACGCATCCCCGCGATCGCCTTAACAGCGTACACGCGAGAAGAAGACCGTTTAGAAGCACTTTCAGCAGGGTTTCAGCAGCATTTATCTAAGCCAATTGACCCCAATAAATTGATTGCTGCGGTTGCCAATATATTAGAACTGTCTATTGAAGTTCCAGTGAGTTGATTTGGAAGTGGGGACTGGGGAAGGGAATAGGGTATAGGTTACAGGTGACAGATTATTCCCTATAACCTCTCACCTGTAACCTCTCCCCTAACCCCAATGCCTAATCAAGACGAAGTTAAGGCATATTTTTTGAGTTCGTCCAGAGAAACCACTTCCAAAGCTCTAGCATGGGTTGCTGAAAGTATGACGGGTGGAGCAACGCCAGCTTCTAGAGCTTCTTGCCAGCGAGAAGCACACAAACACCAGCGATCGCCAGGCTTCAATCCAGGAAAATTAAAATCAGGAACAGCTGTGCTGAGGTCGTTCCCCTGCGATTTGGTGAACTCCAGGAATTCTGATGTCACTTGGGCACATACGACATGCGACCCGAAATCCTGACCACCTGTACGACAAAAACCGTCGCGGTGAAACCCAGTCATGGGAGAAGTACAGCAAACCTCTAGGTTTCCATCGATTACATTTTTAGCGTCTGTCATCGTTAATTCGTTGTACTTGATTTTTCCACTTGATATAAGCTTATATTTATTGTCAATTCCCTGGTTAAATAAAAATCGCGATCGCTAATTAATATCCCAAAAGCAGGAAATTCTAAAATTACTTATCTCAAAATCGTTAAAAATAAATTTCTCAGCAGAATATTTAAGAGCGATCGCTCTCAGTTTAAATAAAAAATAAAACCCCTGGCTAACTACCAGGGGTAATGCAAGTCAGTACTTTTCGCATG
This sequence comes from Nostoc sp., assembly GCF_036918015.1. GTDB lineage: Bacteria > Cyanobacteriota > Cyanobacteriia > Cyanobacteriales > Nostocaceae > Nostoc. The sequence continues at coordinate 566 of NZ_JBALEO010000070.1, read as the reverse complement.
GAATGTATCCTACTCAAATACCATAGCAACCCTCTAATTTACAGATATGCCATTTTGCCAAACAAAAAAAGCCCTCAGTAGTAAGCTGAGGGTTAATTTTTTTAGAATAGCGGTAATATACAAAGCTATTATTCCCAGATAAGTAAGCAAATAATACTTGTAGCCTCCGACATCAGAATTTATTGTTCCCTTTTCTAAGAAAGGCTGCGCGAATAGAGGGTTACTCCCGTTGAGCAATCGTAGACATAAATCAGATACCGATTCTAAAGAGGCATATAACCAGATATGTGATGTCATACAAAAGATAACTTCGGCGTATTCCTGCCTCGTTGTTTGCTTTTAAATAAGTAAACCTAATGACTTACATCAGGTTTACTGAAGTAATAAAACTTGATTAAAAATTGTAAAGCATTGTAAAGTACATTCACAGGCGAAAACAAAACCGCCTGATTCATAAATAACTAACCGCACTTATAAAACAATGACAACAACCTTACAACGTCGCGAAAGCGCCAACGTATGGGATCGATTCTGCGAATGGATCACCAGCACCAACAACCGGATCT
>NZ_JBALEO010000069.1:0-263271 GCF_036918015.1 Nostoc sp. | reverse complement strand
CTGCTTGATTTCTGATTTTTGAATTTTTTGGCTTTGCTTGTTTTCAACTCAGCTTCCCTGAGTCATTTTCTGCTTTTTAGTCTAAAGTCCAGTCAATAGTGAGATTACGATTATTGATATCGGACTAACGCCACGTCAAATAATCGCTACTAAGCGCGGAATGTTCATTCAATCCTCTCCAGAGTCAGCACAAGCAGCTAAACAATTACCTGAAGAAATACGTCAAAGTTTATCTGCTGAAGAATTAGCATGGTTAGAATCTGGAAAGTTTGTGGAATTGGAATCTTTTACTCCTCAAAGAATAATTAAAGTTCTGCAAAAGGGTATTGCTGGCAGCCAAAATTTAGAAAGTGATGACAGTAGCTTGCTTTTAGTCGGCAATACAGGAAATGATATGTACGTTGTTGAAAGTTTTGGTTAGTATTCAATACAGTTCAGATAAAACCAAAAAACTTGTAGAGACGGCGATTTATCGCGTCTCAAAAACCTATTTAATTTTACAGATTAGATTTATTCAATTTGTTGGTTTAACCAAGCTTCTAAATCAGAAATAGCTGAAAAGTCTAACAAAGCCTCTCCTAACGCCTCCAATTGTTCAATAGATAATCCTTTAACTCGCTCAATAGTAGATGAATCAATCTCACCCAAACGGCGATTTAGTAGACGTATAATTAAACGTTGTTCACCTTGTTGTACAGCTTGTTCCCGATCTTGTTGATAAAGTGGTTTTAATCGCATAATTAACTCCCGATCGTCTTCTTCTGAATTTTGATTAACTTGCAAGTTTTGCCGCAAGTTATAAAGTAATTCTAGCGTTGCTCTGCGAAATGGATGATTTGATGATAGTGCTTCTAATTCATCTATTGCTTGTTTTTGTACTGTTCCTCGACCGAGAATTCTTAACCACAGAGTTTCTTGGGTGCGCGGTAACTGGTGAATCGCAACGATCGCAGTCCGCAAATACTCTGCGATAAAATGTACTCCAGGTAGCCAATCTACCTTTTGAGTAGCACCGAATCCTGACAGCAGCGTTGTAGATGCTGTTGGGGTGAGTATCCATAATTTGGGAAGTTCTAATTCTGGAATGGAAGTTTTATTGCGATTTGCTTGACGTTGTAATCCACCCCTTACTTCTAATAATTTTAACAGACAATCACAAATTTCTTCTTTTGATGCAGGGTTGCGGAAGGGTTCAAAAATGGCTGCTGTAGCGGCAAATCTTCCTAATAATCCTAGTGTTTCTAAATTCGTGCTTTGTTTTGTTAAAGGAGAAAATAAAACATCGATTTCTCGAACTTCTCCCGCCACACGGCTAGAACCTTGCACTTCTCCATAAGGTTTTAATAATTCTTCCAAATAATCTTTTGCAAATTGGTCATGGATAAATCTAGTCATTCAACCAAAAAAGATTTAGGCAATAGTGAAGTATGGTACTTATATTACCGTCAACTTAGAAGTAAGAATATCTCTAATATGTATAATTTGTAATTTATCTTAAACTTCTTTCCATCAGCATTTGAGGTTCGGCATTCTCAACATTAGCGATCGCTTCTAACTGAGAAATCCCAACCGTCGTTAAATTGTAAAATTGCTCCTGCTGGCACGGTGCTGGGTTGATTGTAATGTACTGCATAGTACCCAGGTTTACGAGTGTAAGCTGATGTGCAGCTAAATTGCATAACACGAAAACGTAAAATTATTGTAGTGCGGGCATCTTGCCCGCATCGCATATAGCGTTTCCTAATCACACGAGGTACATCATAGTCCCCTCCTCGCTTGCGGGGAGGGGGTTGGGGGTGGGGTTCTTGTACCTCACTAAACTGATAACCGCTATATACAAATTAAATACGCAACAGCTTAGGATACGATTTCCCAATTCCCAATTTTCAAAACATTTAGGAGATTAAACAATGGTTCAAGTTCGCTATGGTGGACAGAACGGCCAACAGTATGAATTTGCTATCAGTAACGACCACGTTGTAGTGCGTACCGAAAGCCGTAGCACTATTGTTGGTGCCAGATCCTTTGAAGTTGCACCTGTATCACCCATTGCTCGTAGTATCCTCAATCAATTTGAGTTAAAAACACGGTTTCGCCAAGCGGGTGTAGAAATTTTGCAAGCGAAAATTCCAAATCAGGGTGTCGCTTTGCGCGATCGCGCCCGTGAAATTCTCAACAATGAGTCTGAAGTTCAATTTGCCGGACGCGTCTTAATCGATCCAGTATCCCAACAACCTGTAGTCTACACTGAAAACCTTTTTGTTAAATTTGATAGCGAAGAAGAGTCAAGGGTTTGCCAAGAAGTTTTAAGACGTTACAACTTAACAATTAAACGCCAACTTGAATACGCACGAAATGCTTATTTTGTCAGTGCCCCTGCAAATACTGGTATAGCCGTCTTTGACATCGCCGAGAGACTTCTAAATGAGGAATCAGTTGAACTGTGTCATCCCGAACTAGCGCGTGAGTCACGCCAACGTCAGGTTTTCCCGCAACAGTGGCACTTAAAGCAAACAACAATTAATGGTAAGACAATCAACGCCCATGCCAACGTTGAAGCAGCTTGGAAGTTGAGCAATGGCACTGGGACAATTATTGCAATTATTGACGATGGTGTGGATCTCGATCATGAAGAGTTCCGTTCTTCTGGCAAGATTGTCGCCCCGCGTGATATCACACGTAAAACGAACAATCCCAGACCGGGAAATGATAATAACCACGGTACATCGTGTGCAGGAGTAGCTTGTGGAAACGGCAACTTTGGGGCATCTGGTGTAGCACCAGGTGCAAAACTCATGCCGATTCGTTTAGCTTCAGCGTTGGGGTCGCAGGATGAAGCAGATGCTTTTATTTGGGCGGCTCAAAATGGTGCTGATGTTATTTCTTGTAGCTGGGGCCCAGCAGATGGGACTTGGTTTGAGCCAGACGATCCTGCACACAAGCAAAAAGTACCTTTGCCTGATTCCACACGACTTGCTATAGACTTTGCAATCAATAAAGGGCGCAACGGCAAGGGCTGTGTAATTTTATTTGCAGCTGGCAATGGTAACGAAAGCGTTGATAATGACGGCTATGCCAGCTATCAAAAGGTGATTGCGGTGGCAGCTTGTAACGACTACGGCACAAGAAGCGCTTACAGTGACTTTGGTCAGGCGGTTTGGTGTGCCTTCCCCAGCAACAATGGTGACAGTTCTCAAACTACTGGAATTTGGACAACCGATCGCTCTGGTGTACTTGGTTATAATTCCGGTAATCGAAATCTGGGTGAGGCTTTAGGCAATTATACCAACGAATTTGGCGGAACTTCTAGTTCCTGTCCAGGTGCAGCAGGTGTAGCAGCCTTGATTCTTGCCAGAAACCCAAATCTGCGTTGGGATGAAGTGCGAGATATTTTTAAACGCTCGTGCGATCGCATTGATTCAGCCGGAGGTAAATATGATGCCAATGGTCGCAGCCCCTTTTACGGTTACGGTCGAATCAATGCTCTGAAAGCTGTAGAATTAGCCAAGCCCGCGCAAACATCACCCATCAGCAGATTCCAAGCAGTGCAAGATGTGCCAATTAACGATCTACAAACATCAACATTATCGGTGGCGATCGCTAATACCACCCTCCTAAAATCCATCAAAGTTAATGTAGATATCGAGCATACTTATATTGGGGATCTTATAGTTACTCTCCTTCCCCCGGTGCAAATAGGCATACTTCCCATAAATCTGCACGATCGCCAAGGCGGAGCTACAGATAATATTAAAACAACTTATGACGAGGTAAACACCCCTAAACTTGCTGCCTTTAAAGGTAAAAGTCCCCAAGGAACCTGGACTCTGGAAGTTGCAGATAAAGCTGAAGGAGATACAGGAAAGATTCGCAGCTTGACTATTGAAATTGGATTTTAAGTAGGAGGGAAGGGTTTTTGGGTTTCTGCATAGATTCGGGAATCATAACTAATTAGCCAGACTTGATATTACCCCCCTTAATCCCCCCTTATAAAGGGGGGAAACAAGAAAGAAATCTAGTTCCCTCCCCTTTCCAAGGGGAGGGTTAGGGTGGGGTAATTCGATAACTTGTGTGTACACCGTAGCTTGTAAAGGGGGGAAACAAGAAAATCTAGTTCCCTCCCCAATACATACGGGGAGGGTTAGGGTGGGGTATTTTTAATGCTCTGTTAAATAACCACATATTACTGAGCAAAAATCAAAATATTTTTCCCTGTAAGAACTTCCGCTTTGACGTTTCCGTGTTTCGCGCAGCCTGTAGCAGCTTCCGCTTTCCCTGTAGGAACTTCCGCTTTAACGTTTCCGTGTTACGCGCAACCTGTAGCAGCTTCCGCTTTGACGTTTCCGTGTTTTGCGCAGCCTGTAGCAGCTTCCGCTTTGACGTTTCCGTGTTTTGCGCAGCCTGTAGCAGCTTCCACCTTCACGTGAAGCAAAACCATTTTGTCTCATTCCCAGTCTCCGACTGGGAACAAGGTTTTAAAAGAGTTTTAACTTAAAGTTGATACCAGTTACAGCGGTTTTTCGACTTTTGCAAGAGGTCTAATCTGTTAGCTTTGAGTCACCGCCTCTTTCGCCAAGAACTTCTCTAATTCTGTCAGCGCATCAGCATCAACCTTAGTTTGCATCGGGCAGAACTTCGGCCCACACATCGAACAAAACTCAGCAGTTTTATAGATATCTGCTGGCAAGGTTTCATCGTGATATTCCTTAGCTCTTTCTGGATCGAGCGATAATTCAAACTGACGGTTCCAATCGAAGTTGTAACGCGCCTTAGAAAGTTCATCATCTCTATCCCTTGCACCAGGGCGATGTCTAGCAATATCAGCCGCATGAGCCGCTATCTTATAGGCAATCAACCCATTCCGCACATCTTCGGCATCTGGTAAACCTAAATGTTCTTTAGGTGTTACATAACACAACATCGCAGTACCGTACCATCCAGCCATTGCGGCTCCAATGGCTGAAGTGATGTGGTCATAACCGGGAGCAATGTCTGTCACCAATGGCCCCAAAACATAGAAAGGTGCTTCCGAACACTCTTCCATCTGCTTACGGACGTTGAACTCAATTTGATCCATTGGTACGTGTCCAGGCCCTTCCACCATCACCTGTATATCATCTTCCCAGGCTTTGCGAGTTAGCTGTCCGAGGGTTTTCAATTCAGCTAATTGTGCTTCATCTGAGGCATCATGGGTACAACCGGGACGCAGGGAATCTCCTAAACTGAAAGAGACATCATACCTTTTGAAAATCTCAATAATATCTTGGAAGTGAGTATAAAGCGGGTTTTGTTTGTGGTGATGTAGCATCCATCGCGCCAAAATACCGCCGCCGCGAGAGACAATACCAGTGAGCCGGTTTCTCACCAAAGGCAAATGCTCAAGCAAAATCCCAGCGTGGATAGTTTGATAGTCTACTCCTTGCTGGGCGTGCTTTTCGATGATATGGAGAAAATCATCAGCAGTCAGATTCTCGATTGTGCCGTGGACACTTTCTAAAGCTTGGTAAACTGGCACTGTACCAATGGGAACAGGTGAAGCCTTGATGATGGCGGTACGAATTTCATCTAAATTACCGCCGCCTGTGGATAAATCCATCACGGTATCAGCACCATACTTCACCGCGAGATTTAGCTTATCAACTTCTTCCTGAAGATTAGAAGAATTGGGGGAAGCGCCGATATTAGCATTTACCTTACATTTAGAGGCGATGCCAATAGCCATCGGCTCTAGGTTAGTGTGATTAATATTCGCGGGGATAATCATTCGTCCCCGTGCTACTTCCTCACGAATGAGATCGGCCGGGAGATTTTCCCGTTTGGCGACGTAGTGCATTTCTTCGGTGATAACACCTTGGCGGGCGTAGTGCATTTGAGATACATTAACCTGCCCACGTCGTTTAGCAACCCATTCAGTCCGCATATTGTAATTCCTCAATAAACAGCTTCCCTCCGCTGGTATTACCCAGACTCAGGTGTTAAGGGTTTGATCTCAGCCTCGTTATGTAGGCACCCCTAGCATGGATGTAGTGTAGCACCTTGGTTATATCTGGGAGCAAAGGTGTTAACAATTTATGAGGTAATACAATTTTGGATTTTAGGGTTTAGGCGCGAATTTCATTTGCACAAGGACGACCCTGTTCAATATCGGTAATATTAGCAAAAGTTGTTTCGGCAATATTGTAGAGAGCTTCTGCTGTAAAAAAGGCTTGATGTCCGGTAATCAGTACATTGGGGAAGGTTGTCAAACGCTGGAAAACATCATCTTGAATAATTTCCTCAGACAAATCCTCAAAGAACAATTCCGATTCTTGTTCGTAGACATCTACACCAAGATAGCCAATTTTACCAGACTTCAACCCCTCAATCACAGCTTGGGTATCAATCAGCGCTCCTCGGCTAGTATTAATTAGCATCACACCTGGCTTAATCTTTTCTATAGCCTCAGTATTAATTAAGTGATGGGTTTCAGGAGTTAGGGGGCAATGCAGGGAGATAATATCAGAATTGGCAAATAGCTCAGGTAGTTCTACATACTTTCCACCTAGCGCCTCCAATTCTGGATTGCGATAAACATCATAGGCGAGTAGGTTGCAGCCAAACCCCTTCATAATCTGTCCTAAAATCAGACCGATTTTGCCGGTACCGACAATCCCCACTGTGCGCTCATGCAAATTAAATCCCAACAGTCCATCTAAAGAAAAATTGCCTTCTCGGACACGGTTGTAGGCACGATGAATTTTGCGATTTAGGCTTAAAATTAATCCTACGGCGTGTTCTGCAACCCCATAAGGTGAATAGGCGGGAACACGCACAACGGTAATTCCTAAGTCTGCTGCGGCTTGTAAGTCTACATTATTAAACCCTGCACAGCGAAGGACAACCAGACGAGTTCCCCGTGAGGCAAGAAGTTCTAAAGTTGTGGCATCAACCTGATCGTGGACAAATACGCAAACCGCCGGAAATTCGGCAGCCAGGATAGCTGTATCCCGATTTAAACGGGGTTCAAAAAATACTAACTCGTGTTGGATGGGAGAATTTGCAGCTGACAAAAACTGCCGATCGTAGGCTTTTGTACTGAAAACTGCTACTTTCATGCAAAACCTCAGATTTTATGTATGCTGCACGGTGTTCGAGTACATAATACCTTGACGTTTAGAAAAGCGATGTCTACAACGAGCGTAGCTGCGGCATTTTTGAAGCAAGGGATTTCAGAATTAAATCATTAAAGCAAAAATTTAATTCCGAGTTATTTATCTTGGTTGAAGCGGAAAATAAACAGCAATGTTCAGCATTGCATAAGTTTTATGCAGCAGCAAGGGTGTTCACAATTCATCAAGAAGAAATGGGGTCAAAAAATGATGAAGAGAGAGGGCTTATGTAGTCCAGAGGACTTACGCAAAAACTCTCTCTCTTATTTCGTCAGTATTCTCTGTGCCTCTGTGCTTCGTTTTTCTGTTACTTATGCGTAGAACTAGACAACAACGAAATTGGTTGCGCTTAGTGACAACCCAGCGTTTAGTTGCGCGAATTGTACCTGACCAAAGGCACCAGCACTACCATCTTTGTCAAAGAACAGTCCACCTGTACCACTGTTGTAAATAAATCTTTCAGCGCCCGTTGTTGCGGCTGAACCGATGCTAAAGGCACTAGCTGAGAGTGTACCTACTGCTAAGGAGCCGCCGAAACCAGTAGCCGATACCTGAATAAGTTCACCATTAGTGTCGAAGTCATAAAGACTATCAACGCCTTCATTGTAATTATTGAAGGCAAAGCTATCAGTGCCACCATACCCGTACAGAAAATCATTGCCTTTCCCTCCATTCAGGAGATCATTGCCATCGTTCCCATAGAGGTAATCATTGCCATTGCTTCCCACAATACTGTCAGCGTAGGCTGTACCATTGATATCTAATCGTTCAATATTCTTGTAGCTCACTCGATACGTGTCAGCCGTAATCGAGCCTTGCTTAGTAGTTGCATTAAAAGTCGAGGCAATTCCCGCAGTAGCAGAGCCGTAATCGACGGACAAATAATCGTCACCCGTACCTCCATCTACCGTTTGAGTCACTAAAACAGAGGGGGCAGTATATGGGGCGCTCAAATAGAAGGAGTCATTGTCACTACCACCATTTAGGGTATTGTTCCCAGTGCTGTAGCTAGCATAAAATGCATCATTCCCAGAGCCTCCGTCTAAGAGGTTATTCCCAGAAGAATAATAAAGCTGGAAATTATCATTCCCAGTTCCTCCCTTGAGGGTGTTGTTGCCAGTGGTGCTGTAAGCATAAAATGAATTGTTTTCAGAGCCGCCGTCTACGAGGTTATTCCCAGAAGAATAATAAAGCTGGAAATAATCACTCCCAGTTCCTCCCTTGAAGGTGTTGTTGCCAGTGCTGGAGTTAGCATAAAACGAATCATTCCCAGAGCCTCCGTCTAAGAGGTTTTTCCCAGTAGCTAAAGAAATATCTAGAGAATCATCCCCAGTTCCTCCCATAAGGGTGTTGTTGCCAGTGCTGTAGTAAGCATTAAAATAATCATTCTCAGAGCCACCGTCTAAAAGGTTATTTCCAGAAGAAGAAGAAATATTGAAATTATCATCCCCATTTCCTCCTTTGAGGGTGTTGTTGCCAGTGGTGTTGCTAGCATAAAATGAATCATTTCCAGAGCCACCGTCTAAGAGGTTTTTCCCAGTAGCTGAAGAAATATTGAAATTATCATCCCCATTTCCTCCTTTGAGGGTGTTGTTGCCAGTGGTGTTGCTAGCATAAAATGAATCATTCCCAGAGCCACCGTCTAAGAGGTTTTTCCCAGAAGAACCGCTAATATAAAGGACATCGTTACCTACATCACCATATAGGCTATTATCTCCCTCGCCACCGGAGAGGCTGTCATTACCCTCACCACCATAGAGTTTGTCGTTTCCAGCATCTCCAGTGAGAGTATCGTCTCCCTCAAGACCATAAAGGGTGTCATTACCATCTCCCCCAGAAAGGTAATTATTGGCAGTATTGCCTGTAATGATGTTATTTAGCCCATTTCCAATGCCATTTATGGCTGTAGTACCAGTTAGGATCAGGTTTTCGATATAGCTACCCAATGTCCAGTCAACAGAAGATTTAACTGTATCAATACCACCCGCATCGCTGCCTGAGCCATTCCCCTCACTGACAATATCCCCAACGCTATTAACGATGTAAGTATCGTTACCCGCTCCACCTGTCAATGTATTGTTACCAATGCCACCATCTAGTGTGTCGTTACCTGCTCCACCATTGAGGAAGTCATCGCCCTCAAAGCCATAGATGATGTCACTGCTAGCGGTGCCATTGAGGAGGTCATTAAGGTTAGTACCCTTGATAGTTGCCATAAGTTCTGCCTACCTAAATTAATTGTTTTAAAAACTTGAGATATTAACCTGCTGGTATTGCTGTTTTCAGGCACACTAAGTTAGCCGATAGTTGGAACTCTCGGTATAATTTAGACACATTTAGCAAAACTAATTTTTCACTGTAATCACGCTTTTGAGAAGCTTACAAGCGGTGAGCAGCTAGTATAGTTACATAGCAACTTTGGTTAACTTAATCACTGTAATGTTTGTTTAGTTAATTGTCACTACTTTAAGTGTATTTTTTTTTACTTTGGTTTTGTTTATATCTTTATGTATTCTTAAGTATTAAAACTGAGTTCTACTAAGTAATATGCAAAATGTAATTTACGGAGATAAGCGATCGCAATACTCAAAGCGATCCTGGGTTGGGCTACACCTATGCAGCCCTCACATCCTTCAACCAAAAGCTTTTAACGACCAGGTATGACGGGGCGATCGCCTTTCTGAAACCTGCTCCATGATTGTTGTAAAGCAGCAGGAGCAGGATTTTTCGCATCATAAACAACAATCACATTAGTTAATGGGCGTCCGGCGGGGACTAAAATTTTACCGTTAGCAGCAAAAGCTTTCGATGCACCACCATCTAAATTCATTGCTTCATGACAACCGATTGCTTTCATTGCTTGCGCTTCTTGCTGTAAAGTTAATCCACTATCGAAATTGATCAAAAATAGCTTTTTACCGTCAGCAGGAAACCCGATCGCAGTTCGTGCGCCAGTACCTAAAACACCAGGATCTTTGAATCCTTCAACATCCGGCTTCAGCCAAATTTGTCCTTGTCTCAATAGTCGAGGGCCGCAGGTAATAGACAACCAATGTTGATTCCATTCCGGTTTACCGTCAACCCGTGCTGTCACCATTTCCGGTTTATTGCCAACTCGCAACCCCAAAGTAGTGCCAAAATTTTCCCACTGGCTGTATTTGATAAATCTTCCTGCCGCTACCATGTTACCCATCACTGTTTTCTGGCTATTCTTGGCAAAAAAAGTACCATTAGCAACAACAGCAGCGCGATGACGAGCCACTAGATTGTTAAATTCTTCATCACCACTAGTTTTTTGATTAGTATTAGCTAAAGTTGCATTATTCGCTAAACCAATAGTAATAAAGGTTTTGGGGTCAGTGAGGTCAATAATAGTTTGATAAAAAGACAAACCATTTACCTTACCCCTCTTCACTTGTACAGTTTGAGCGGTTGCGGGGAGTGCCAATGTTAATCCTTGTGCCAAGACAGCACCTCCTAAAAACAAGAAAGACCGTCGGCAGATTTTAGAACTTGGCATAATCAACTCTTCACTATATTGTTCTTATTAGGATGCCCAAATTTTTGGATAATTTTGCCCAGTGTGATGGAGAGCAGAGGTGCGGGGGAGCAGGGGAGCAGAGGAGCAGAGGAGCAGGGGAGCAGAGGAGCAGGGGAGCAGAGGAGAAGTTGTAGTAAGTTTTTCTGGTCTGCACCTGTGCCTTTTATACGCAGTGACCAATGACCAATGACCAATGACAAATGACAAATGACCAATCATTATCGATATATTATTTTTTACAAACCATACGGCGTTCTCAGCCAGTTTACAAAAGATGCGCCCACACATAGCACCCTAAAAGATTATATTGATGTGTCTGATGTGTATCCTGTGGGACGCTTAGATTGGGATAGTGAAGGATTGCTGCTGTTAACGAACGATGGACAATTGCAACATCGCCTCGCCCATCCGCGTTTTGGTCATAACCGTACTTACTGGGTACAGGTAGAGCGAATTCCAGATGCAGAAGCTATCAAAAGGTTGCAAACAGGTGTAGAAATTCAAGATTACCGCACTCAACCAGCAGAAGTTAAGCTCTTACCAGAAGAACCAGAGCTACCTGAACGCACTCCACCGATTAGATTTCGCAAAAATGTACCGACAGCTTGGCTGGAAATGACTTTGACAGAGGGAAAAAACCGTCAAGTCCGGCGTATGACTGCGGCTGTTGGGTTTCCGACTTTGCGACTGGTCAGGGTCAGCATCGCTCATCTACAATTAGATGACTTACAATTGGGTCAATGGCGCGACCTCACCGTTTCTGAAATCCATGATTTTAGTAAATCGAAAAGTTTTCCCCCAAAAGCCGCCCCATAAAAGGAATTCGGTAATAATTCCAAATACTCAATACGCTAGGGATTTCCAACATTACTAAATTTCTTTATACCGCGAATTACCAGCCAAGCTCCTCCAGAGGAGATCAATAACAACGGTGTTAACCAATCACCCCAACGCACATATAGAGTTTGTGTCTGTCGCCGATAAATTGTTTCAGCATGAGTTTCGTAGGTATTATATCCAGACATCCACAAGGTTCTGCCATGAGGATCTACAAAGGCTGAATATCCGGTATTAGTTGCCCGTGCTGACCAGCGATCGCTTTCAATTGCCCGCATGATATCCTGTGCATGATGCTGGAATGGCATGGATGCAGTGTAATGGGCATCATTAGAAGAACTGAGGATAAACTGCCCACCCGCCGCCGCTTGACGGCGAAATTGTTCGGGAAAAGCTGATTCATAACATATACTAGCGATCGCACGACCAAAAGGAGTATCAAATATTTGATTTGCTGAACCAGGAACTTGGTGTGCTTCCAAAGGCGACAAGCGTTGAACTATTCCGCCTAAAATCCCTTCAAAGGGAATATATTCTCCCAAAGGTACTAGTTTGGACTTATCGTAGCGGCTGACAATTTCACCTTTACTATTGAAAGTAAACAAGCTAATTGTATAACTGTCTCCCCGTTCGCCAAAAGCCCCAATCCAAGCAACTACGCCTTTTTTCTTCACGGCTGCAACTAAGGCCGTTTCTAGCAAATTACGCTGGAAAATAGGTAAGGCTCCTTCTGGGGTAAGGACTGCATCTACACCTTGGTTTGCTAAAGTTATATACCCACTGGTGTAATTTTCTTGAGCGCGACGAAACCCTTCGGAACTTCGTAAAAGTCGGTTCGGGATATTACCTTGAATAATCCCCACCTTCAAGGCTGCTTCTGGTAACTGGGCGATGGGACGGCTATATAAGATAAAACCGATGAAGTGTAAGGTAATTAATAATCCTGTGGCGATAACCCAATATTTATTAACGAACCGCCTTCGCGCAGCGTCTCGTAGAGAAGGCGCAGAGGACGCAGAGAAAATCTTGGCGTTCTTGGCGTCTTGGCGGTTCGTCCATCCTTCAGCAATTAACCCATTCACAGCAACGATCGCAGCTGTAACAGTATTAGGCCCAGACAGTTGACCCAGATGTACAATTACGAGATTATGCGGACTTTGGGTGTAAGCAAGGGAACTCCACCACAAAGGGCCAGCACTCCATAGACTCTCTAAGCCGCACCAGACGGCTGTACCAATAAGTATACGTAGCCACGGTTTTTGTCCGCCCAAGCGAATCATTACAGCCGCCCAAATACTAACGAATACCCCTCCCAAGACACTGATAAATCCCCAACAAAAAAGCGTGATTGCCAAACTCGGCAACCAAGGAACGCCCAACCAAGTCATCGGATGAATTCCAGTAATCCAGAATAGGGCCACACCGTGAAAACCAATACCCCACAGGAAAGCAGGGGGGAATTTGTTTTTACCCTTGGCTGAAGTGACAACTAGCACCCATAAAGGAACCACGGCAATCCAAGCCAAGAACCATGCACCTACTGGGGCTACAGTTAGCCCCATTAAAATGCCGCTAGCTAAGGCAATCAAGTAAGGCAGTAAAGAGGTTAACCTCTCCCCCTGCCTCCCCTGCCTCCCCTGCTCCCCCTGCTTTTTACTCTGCTTCTTCTGCATCGACAGCATCAGGTGGAACTATTGCTACTCCGGTAATAGCGTCATCTTCGTCTAAACGCTGCACTCTGACTCCAGTTGCCGATCGCGATTGGATAGAAATCGCATTCACTGCTTGACGAATGATAATACCGCGATTTGTCACCATCATGATTTCATCATCATCGTTGTTGACAATGCGTAGGGTTGCTAGCTTGTCTTTGGTTTTGCGGTTTTTGAACTTGGTTGCCATTAAACCCTGACCAGCACGATTTTGCAGCCGGAACTGGGCTACTGGTACACGCTTACCATATCCACCCATTGTAATTACCAACACCCAAGGGCCAACTACGCCACTGCTAGGCACTTCCGCAGATTCTTCAGTAATTTCGGTAATTTCGATATCTTCTGTTTCGATTGTTTCGATATCTTCTGTTTCTGCTTCTGTAACATCCAAAGTTTCCAGAATTGCTGCGGGTAGAATATCCATACCCACGAGTTCATCTTTATTTTTGAGCTTCATGGCTTTTACCCCACGAGTCGCCCTACTTAAAGGACGCAGTTGTTCGTGGTTGCACCGGAAGTTAATCGCCATCCCGTTACGAGAACCAATGATTACGCTGTCCTCTACTTTAGCGCGTCGTACCCAGCGCAGTTGGTCGCCTTCTTCTAAGGAAATGGCAATCAAACCATTGGCGCGAATATGACTAAAGGCTGCCAATTCGGTTTTCTTGATATTGCCGCCCTTAGTGAGCATAACCAAGTATTCTTCGTTGCTAAACTCGTCAACCGGCACAATGGAGGTGATTTTTTCCTCTTTGGGAATCGGTAGCATTTGCACAATTGGTGTGCCGCGACTGGTACGCGAACTCGCTGGAATTTGATAAGCTCTCAGGCAATAAACAACACCACGCTCGCTAAAGAATAAAATACTGTCATGATCGCAGCAAGTCAAAAAATGCTCAATGGTATCATCATCTTTCACCTTGGCTGCGGCTTTGCCTCTGGTAGCACGGCTTTGGGCTTCAAAGGTGTTAACTGGCATCCGTTTGATGTAGCCTTGCTCTGTCACCAGAATTATCGCTTTTTCATTGGCAATGAGGTCGCGATCGTCTAATTCCCCTTCCCCTGGTAAAATCACCGTGCGGCGGGGTGTGGCGAAGTTAGTTTTGAGTTGCCCGACTTCAGTTTCAATGATTTCTAGCACTCTCTCCCGACGTGCCAAAATATCTTGCAAGTCGGTAATCTTCGTTTGTAATTCTTCGTGTTCCAGACGAATTTTATCTGCTTCTAAGGCAGTCAAGCGGCGCAATTGCATCTGCAAAATCGCATCTGCTTGCACTTCTGAGAGTCCGTAAGTTGTGATTAATTCGCCTTTAGCTGTGGGTGCATCGGGCGCATGGCGAATCAAGACAATAATCGGATCTAACTGAGATAGGGCAATTAATAACCCTTGGAGGAGATGATCGCGTTCCTCGGCTTTCCGCAATTCGTAGCGGGTGCGTCTGGCAATGGATTCGATGCGGAAATCCAAGAAGACGGTTAAGAACTGCTTGAGGGTGAGTACTTGGGGTTCGCTATTCACCAACGCCAGCATATTCGCGCCGAAGTTGGCTTGCAGTGGCGTTTGCTTGTAGAGGTTGTTCAGCACGACGCGGGGATAAGCATCACGCTTGAGTTCGATGACAACTCGCATCCCGTCGCGATCGCTTTCATCCCGAATATCTGCAATCCCTTCTAGACGCTTCTCGTTCACCATTTCGGCGATTTTTTCAATCAGCGCCGCTTTGTTGGTTTGATAGGGCAATTCGGTGATAATAATTGCTTCTCTATCTGGGCGTCCCCGTTGTTCAACGGTTTCAATGTTGGCGACACCACGCATGGTGATGGAACCACGCCCGGTGGTGTAAGCTTCTCGAATGGCAGATGTCCCCAAAATTTGCGCCCCAGTCGGAAAGTCTGGGCCGTGGACATACTGCATTAATTCGAGATCGGTGATTTCTGGATTGTGGATTACAGCCACCAAAGCATCGATCAATTCGCCCAAGTTGTGGGGCGGAATGTTGGTAGCCATGCCCACGGCAATCCCAGAGGAACCGTTAAGTAGTAACTGGGGAATCCGTGCTGGTAAAACTGTGGGTTCTTGCTGGGAACCGTCGAAGTTATCGGCAAAGTCTACGGTTTCATACTCAATGTCGTGGAGTAAACCAGCGCTAGTTAAAGCTTGCAACCGACATTCGGTGTACCGCATGGCGGCTGGCGGATCGTTGTCTACCGAACCAAAGTTACCATGCCCGTTAACTAGGGGCGATCGCATGGAAAAATCCTGTGCCATCCGCACCAAGGCATCATACACAGCTGTGTCACCGTGGGGGTGATATTTACCCAATACTTCCCCCACTACACGGGCGCATTTCTTAAAGGGGCGATCGTGGAGCAGACCTAGCTCGTGCATTGCGTAGAGAATGCGACGATGCACAGGTTTTAGACCATCCCTGGCATCTGGCAACGCCCGACCCACTATCACGCTCATGGCGTATTCCAGATAAGACTGCGACATTTCGGTTCGCAAGTCAATCGGGATAATCCTCTCCTGTGAGGTTGTCATAACCTAAAAATCTCCAAAAATCGTAGATTTTAGCTTTTTTACTCAACAAAGCGCAAAATTATTCTAAATTGCTCTTGAATAATTGCTATAATTTGATACAATCTTAGCATATATTGCTTTTTATTGCCTGGGCAGCTAACTCAGCCGCTTGTCAATCCTTTCTAAGTGATACTGAGGAAAATGCCAAGTGGGGGCAATACCCAAATGTGTAATTGCTGCAAACACCAGATAGTTAGGGATCTGCGGGTTAATAATGTCCCAACCAGGCGGGTTTCGACTGCGCTCAACCCTCAGATGTCGAGAGTTGAGCGCAGTCGTACCACTTCGTGGAAGCAAGCTACGCGGAGCGTCTCGTTGGCGCAGCCTCTCGTAGAAAAGAGAAGTGTCGAAACTCAGTTTGTTGGTACTTTATATTCTTTAAAAACTGCACCCTGTATTAATTAGTCATTAGTCATTGTTAATTTCACAAAGGACAAATGACTAATGACTAATGACAAATTAATAAGCTTTTGTTGGCAGTTGTTGCTCTAATTTCAGCAATGCTGCAACTCGCATTTCTGTGGCAGGGTGACTAGAAAATAAGTTACCCAAAAATTGCCCAGAGATGGAATTAATAATTAATAACGGCTCATAAGCTGGATTAGCATTTAAAGGTACTTGCTTTGCTGAAGCTTCTAAGCGTTGCAATGCCCTAGCTAAGGCGCGGGGATTGCCAGTTAATCTCGCAGAACCTGCATCAGCGGAAAATTCTCGTGTGCGCGAAATTGCTAGCTGAATGATTGTCGCAGCCACTGGCGCAAGCATGACTGTCAATAAAACTCCTATTGGATTTCCACCTCTGTTGTCATCTCGCGAACCACCGCCAAACCATAGGCTGTAACTAACCATTTGGGCTAGAAATGAGATCGCACCAGCCACAGTAGCAGCAACGGCTTGTGTCAGGGTGTCACGATTAATAATATGGGTTAGTTCGTGGGCAATAACGCCTTCGAGTTCATCATCTGGCAATATATTTAAAATACCTTCAGTGACAGCCACAGCAGCGTGTTCGGGATCGCGCCCTGTTGCGAAGGCGTTAGCGCCTTGGCTGGGAACAATATAAACTCTAGGCATAGGAATGTTAGCGCGATCGCTCAATCTCTGCACCATCCGATAAAGTCCTGGTGCTTCCCTTTCACTTACAGGTTGCGCTTGGTATACTGCTAGGGCAATTTTATCTGATTGATACCAGGAAAACAGGTTGGTTGCTGCTGCCAAGCCAATGCCGATAATCAAACCACTAGAACCGCCAATTACCCAGTAACTAATTGCTATCAAAAGACCACTTAGTGCAGCAAGCATTGCAGCCGTTTTCAATTGATTTGTCATATTTTTGCTCTCCTGCTAATGCTGTGTAAATGTTTGAGAAAACAGCATTACTTCAGCTACATTTTGATTTTATCCAGCTAAACTTAGATATATGGTACAGAAAACCTATCAGATAAGTACGGTTTTCCTACTTAAGTTTTAGTCATATAATTAATATCTATAGATACTAAAAACGCATCTATCTATAGGAATAAATTGTTTATCTAGGCAGAAATTACAAGTGTGATGCTTAGATTAAGCTATGCCTAACTATTAGTTAAGATCCATTTACTTATAAAGATTCTGAGTCTATTCCTTGTGCTTGATATATTTGTTGGGAAAATAGCTGAAAATCTAATTCGCACGCCTTCAAAGCTTCAGTGGCTTGTGAGTATTTTGGAGTATCAAACAAATCGCGATCGCGGATTTTTGGCAACCAAGAACGCAGTTTCATTAGTTCCGCCTCATTCTCTTCTAGTTCTGCAAAAGTGAGGTTACTTATTTTCCGTTCCTCGCTCAATTCGCTATGGAAATCTTGACATTGCCCCAAAAACTCTTGATATTCTTGGTCTGCCTGCTGTTGAAAACGCTCTATTAACATAGCATTTTGCTCAGGTTCGTCAATGCAAATAGTTAACAAATCTGCTTCACCGCTACCTGCTATAATGTCCGCTTTCAATTCTTCCAAATGGCTCTGCAAGTCTTCTCGCTGTGGTAGCAAGCACACCGACTGCTGTAAGTAAAGTGCGCCCAATCCCTTAAGTTTACGCCAAACATACACCCGCTGCGTTGAAGGCTGTGCGGGTACTTTGTACACTAATAGATTCCAAGATTTTCTATCCATAGAGGTATTGTAACAAGTGTTGCATTCAATTTAAGATTGCTATCTGAGTTTATGAAACATCTGTTGCATTGAGAAAAATAAATTATGAATCTGAACTATAAAGCTGGCAGCATTGACTGGAGTTCGATTATCCAAAAGATGGAACCTCTGGGGAATTGTCACTTACCCACATATCCAGGGGATTTGAAAACTGTTTTACTGAATCATGCTGGTTTGGCTCAACATCCTCAAGGCGAGAAAGCCTATCAGATGGCAAGAGAAATTGCCCGATTGACTACCTTCAGCGATGCAGAAATTACTTATTGGTTCTCAAGAATTATAGAACTGATGTAGTATTTTCAAAAATCTTTGCAGCCAATAAATTTGCTGTAGAAGTGTACATATCTATCACTATCAATATAGATGTAGCAGAAACAAGCAATATGCAGCTACAAGATAAATTCGTCCAGAAAATTCCTCGGACTGTTTGGGTTTTGGGGTTTGTCAGTCTGCTGACAGATATTAGTTCCGAGATGATTAATTCTGTATTGCCTTTATTTCTAGTGTCAGTATTAGGGGCGAATATCTGGACTGTGGGCATCATTGAAGGTATTGCAGAAGCAACAGCTTCAATTTTAAAAGTCTTTTCGGGAGTATTGAGTGATTATTTAGGACATCGTAAAGGATTAGCGGTGTTTGGGTACGGATTATCAACCTTTGTGAAACCTCTATTTGCTGTAGCTACTAGTCCAACTGGGGTGTTAATAGCTCGATTTGGCGATCGCATTGGTAAAGGTATCCGGGTAGCGCCCCGTGATGCTTTAGTTGCCGATTCTACTAACGCAGAGGTACGCGGTGCAGCTTATGGATTGCGTCAATCCCTCGATACTATCGGAGCATTTTTGGGGCCTTTGGCAGCATTTGCCCTGATGGCTGCTTCCCAAAATAACTTCCGCCTGGTTTTTTGGCTAGCACTCATCCCTGGATTCTTCGCGGTGGCTTTATTAGCAGTGGGAGTGCGCGAACCAAAAACAACTAAAACTCAAGGAAACCGAAGCAATCCTCTGCAATGGGAAGCTTTACGCAGTTTGGGTAAAGGATACTGGGTACTTGTAGTAGTGGCGTTGCTATTCAATTTAGGCAACTCCAGCGATGCTTTTTTATTGCTGCGAGCAGAACAAACAGGTATTTCTGCTTCACTCATCCCATTAACATTAGTGGTGATGAACATCGCCTATTCATTCAGCGCCTACCCAATAGGAATACTTTCCGATCGCGTAGGTAAATTTGGGCTACTAGTAGGCGGATTTCTCCTATACGCTCTAGTGTATCTGGGTTTTGCTTTCGTGCAGACACCTTGGCAAGTCTGGGGATTGTTCGCCCTTTATGGTTTG
The DNA here is from genome assembly GCF_036918015.1 of Nostoc sp. Taxonomy (GTDB): domain Bacteria; phylum Cyanobacteriota; class Cyanobacteriia; order Cyanobacteriales; family Nostocaceae; genus Nostoc. Next base: position 243,924 of record NZ_JBALEO010000069.1, on the reverse strand, counting down.
CATTTGGGTATGAGTAAAGGATTGCTGTTGGCGCTAGTGGCAAATAGTATACCTGCAAATTTGCGCGGCACTGCTTTTGGATTCTTCAACTTGGCTGTGGGATTAGCGCTTTTACCCGCTAGTCTGCTAGCCGGTGGATTGTGGCAAACACTGGGAGCAGAAGCAACATTTCTCGCTGGAAGCTTGTTTGCGATCGCTGCTGTCTTATTATTGATAATTAATAGAAAAAAATATTTGCAAATATAACTAGAACTTAGAGGTTGTTTTAAAAGTCATGATTGATGTAAGCTGTTGCGTATTTAATTTGTATATGCGATGCGGGCAAGATGCCCGCGCTACAATAATTTTACGTTTTCGTGTTATACAATTTAGCTGCACATCAGCTTATCAAATATTTTTTACCCCACCCTAACCCTCCCCTTATAAAGGGGAGGGAACCAGATTTTCTTGTTTCCCCCCTTTATAAGGGGGGATTAAGGGGGGTAATAATTCGATTAAAATCACAACATACAACTTTTAAAACAACCTCTTAGATAAGATATCCTTCAAACTCTCATTTCTCTGTGTTCTCTGCGCCTCTGCGGTTAGTTATTCTAATAAAATTTTAATTCTCAACAAGCGGCTTCACCCTGGCTGTAACTCTTAATTTACTAAGTCTTCGCACCAGTAACAGAGCTTGTTGTTTATATAATGCTCTTGGTAACTGTGCAGGCAAATTATGCATCAACTCTCTAGCTGTGCCAATATTACATCCCGATATTATACTTATTTCATTTGCACCATCAAAAATAGCATCTTGAGCTAAAACTTTCTCAACCTGCACTTGCCAATTGCGAGGAAACATTTCACCTCGCTCAATCCGCTGGAGGCTATTGCTATTTGCCAGAACAATCAGGCGATCGCCAACAGCAAGTTGTGTATGATCGGCAGGCATTAACTTAACAGGCGATCGCTTCAGGCTTTGGTATAAAATTGGTACAACTCCATAACCATAAGCAACCTCAGCCAATAGTAATCCATTCAGTGTATCTCCAGCCTCAATCGTGTACTCTACTACCAAAATAGTTTGAGTATCGAAGTTAAACAAACTAAGAATATTTTCTCCAAAAGCCGCAGCAGCAAATACTTCTGCTGAAATAGCAGATGTACAAATAACTTGAGCATAAGGAAACAAGCGTGCGACGTTATCACGAAAGTATTGGTCGTAAGTCCGAATAATCACACGAGTGTTAGGACTCTTAGCGTATGCCATCAAAGCTATTTCCAGATTCTCCATGTCATCATCTGTAACGACAACAACACTTTTACTATTAGCGAGATTCACTTTGCCTAGAGCATCAGCAATATTATCAATAATCAGAGGTATTTTGTTGAGAAAGTCGGCATTTAGTGCTGTGCTGCTAATACCTACCAAAGGTTGCTTGAATTCTTGTAATAAAGCCGCTACTCGCTGACCAACTCGATTTAATCCAATCAGAACAACATGGTCTTTTTGAGGGATTGATGGCTGAAAACTATTGAAAAACTTAAACCTTGAACTTAACAAAGCATCAGTTAGCAATGCATATAAAACCCCAACAAAACCTATACCCGTTAAAGTTAATGCGAGACTAAACAATCGCAACCACCCTGGCATATTTTCCGCCGCCTCTGGTGGCGTTTTAAAATTTACACCGCCAAATATATCTCCGTATCCTCCCAAAAGCAAGACAGCAATAGCATAAAATGCTTCTATTATGTTGCTTTTAGGATAATTTAAGATATAGATAATTGTTCCAAAAAACCAAAGAAAAAGTACTGTAATTCCACAGATAATTGCCACCCGCAAACTCTGATAACGAGAGAATGTTCGCGCTAAATATGCCATTTTATCTTTGAAATTATTCCAAGCTCTGCCTAATACAATTTCTTGCCATAACTGCTGCCAGTTGTATTTACGCACAGTAGCAAGTTCCTTCAAACTTTTAACTTGCTCTGTAACTTCAATATAAATAATCGTATCACCTGGGTATAACGTCGCTTCTGGTTCCCACTGATGAAATTCTTTAGGCAAGGGAGATGAATCATTAGCGTGATTTAATACCCGACGATATAAGGTATTCAGTTCGTGTATACGCCATTTATTGCCCCAGTTATCACTCATTTTAACCTGACGCTTTACTACCCGAAATTGGCGTTCCTCCAGTTGGAAATATCCGAGATTATCATCTCCAAGAGCTGCAACGGCAAAGCCAGAAGCGGAAATTTGATTCGGTTCAAAGGCAATAAAGTTACCAAGGGTTTGACTTAAAAGTTCATTGAGATTTTGTTTGTCAGAACGTACAACCAAGCGAACTTGAGGATTTAAAAGCCTTGCGGCAAAAGCAGCTTCTATATTTACCCGTTCATTACCAGTGACTAAAAGTACAGTTCGGCACTGAGAAATATTTGCCTGTTCTAAAATACTGGTTTGACGGCAATCTCCGATTAATAAATGTTCTAATAAACTTGATAAATTTGATACCTGCAAATTTTTGGGTTGTTCTCGATCGATAGCATTGACAATAGCACCATACTCTTTCAGAACTGCAACACAATGCTGACCCAAACTTCCTAGCCCACAAACTAAAAACCGATCTAGTTTTGTTTGAGAATCTTTAACAGGCTGATAATTAGTTTTTGATGATGGCAGCATATAATACCGCCAATTATACGCATTATTGATCTATATCTTAGAATACCAAAGATATTGACCTAGAGCAAAAATGGTACTATTAATTAGATAATTAACGGCGATGGAGCTCGCCAAAACCGCCTTTCCAGCGCGATGAACTCTCTTCTGGAAGGCTGATGGCTCCTACTTTCCTTGCTGACTGCGGGAGAGTAGGGCTTGGCTAAATGCATTACCTGACTCTCCTGTAGAAAGTATTTGTCTACAAATCGCACTTCAAGGAGTCATGGTATGAAACACTTTCGTCAGTTTGAACCATTTATTGCCTTACCTCATCTAATAAAGTGGTTGCCTATTTCCTTTGTGGTTGGCATTCTTGCTGGAACGGCTTCTGCGGCTCTTTTAGCATCATTAGAATGGGCAACTGATTGGCGGGAATCACATCGGTGGATTATCGCCTTGCTTCCTCTTGGTGGCTTCTTGAGTGGTTGGATTTATCATCAATTTGGTCGGACTGTAGAAGCCGGAAATAATCTTTTACTGGAAGAAATTCATAACCCCAAAAAGGTTATTCCCTTCCGTATGGCTCCCCTTGTTTTACTAGGAACAGACCTCACACATTTTTTTGGTGGTTCAGCCGGTCGTGAAGGTACAGCATTACAAATGGGTGCTTCTTTGGCAGACCAGTTGACTAAAATATTGCATTTTCAAGGAGCTAATCGGCGAATTTTGTTAACAGCAGGTATCAGTGGGGGATTCGCTTCAGTTTTCGGTACTCCCTTAGCTGGAACCGTATTTGGTCTAGAAGTTTTAGCAATTGGTAAAATTCATTATGACGCTCTTTTTCCTTCTTTAATTGCTGCGATCGTTGGAAATCAAGTCACCTTACTATTAGGTTTACATCATACCGCATACCGACACGCTCCGTTAATACCGCCACTCACAATTTGGGGACTAATTTCTGCAATTATTGCAGGTGTAATCTTTGGAATAGTCGCAAGATTTTTTGCTAAAGTAACTCACAAAATCAGCCATTTGTTTAAAGCAAAGATATCTTATCCTCCAATGCGTCCTCTGATAGGTGGTGCGATAATAGCAGCAATTGTTGGATTGAGTGGAACAACCAAGTATATCGGGCTTGGTATCCCAACAATCGTTGATTCTTTCTACAATCAGCTACCTCCTTGGGATTTTGCTGCTAAATTGGGTTTGACTGCTCTAACTTTAGGAGCAGGTTTTAAAGGAGGAGAAGTGACACCTTTATTTTTTATTGGTGCTACTTTAGGTAATGCTTTATCGTTGCTTTTAGCATTACCTGCACCACTGTTAGCAGGAATGGGATTTGTGGGTGTATTTGCGGGTGCAGCAAATACACCTTTGGCATCAACTTTAATGGGAATTGAACTATTTGGTCTGGAATCAGGGGTATTTATTGCTATTGGCTGTGTAGTCAGCTATTTATTTTCAGGACATTCTGGAATTTACTCGGCACAGCGTATTGGGTTGAGTAAATACTCTGCTGTATTTTTAGAAGAAGGGGTGACTTTGGCTAATTATGGGCAACCTAAAATTGATTTACCTGATGATAGTGAAGAAAGAAGAAGTAATTCTCAGGAATAATTTATGGATGCAATTAATGGATACTCATGAATAATCATGGATTTGGCAAACTAGTTACTTTTCTAAATCAATTGGAACAAGAGAAAATTAGTTACACCTTAGCCCATAATATGACTTTCCACATCCCGTGAAAAGTCAGAAAATTGCTACGGACAAGAAACAGACATAAAGTCAAGTATGCAAATGGAGATTGAGAAGCAACGGGCATTATTTTTAAAACAATTGGTAACTTTTCTGGCAGTATTTTGGCAGGGGAAACGCATCTAATTTGTTTTGACAAAATGTAACTTATATGAATGCAGAAAAAGGAAGTATTATTAGGTTGATATCAATGTAATAGTTGCTTATTCTGTCCGTCGGTCATACAACCTAAATTCAAACTAGAGGAATTTGAGGATGCTAGAAATTGTTTCAGTGACGCTGACTCAAACGAATTCACACTCTGCGAGATGGGCTGATAGGTGCATGTTCCAGCTGACAGTAAGGGCGACTATAGCTTAGTGGTGACTCTAAAGCGTGCCCAAGCAAGAACTCTGGGTTGCTCATTACCTGCTGAGTTTTGCCATCATACACGACCTGACCTTGACTCAGAACAATTGTGCGATCGCACAAATCTAAAGCTAAATCTAAATCATGGGTTGCAATCAGTTGTGTTATCGGTAAGGTTTGTAACAATTCAATGAACTGACGACGAGAACGGGGATCTAATTGAGCAGAGGGTTCATCCAACACTAATATCTGTGGGTTCATTGCTAAGACTCCAGCGATCGCAATTCGTTTTTTTTCACCTCCAGATAAATTACCGATATAGCGTTGCCCATACCATTGGGGATCAATATCAACTGCTGCCATCGCTTGCAGAACTCGTTGTGTTAATTCCTCGCCTTGTACACCCAAATTCATCGGGCCAAAAGCAATATCTTCCCAAACTGTTGGCATGAATAACTGATTATCTGGATTCTGGAATACCAACCCCACAAAATTCCGAATATTTCGCAAATTTTCAACAGTTAAAGTCCATTCTCCAATCGTTACCTGTCCTGACTGAGGCCTGAGAATTCCGTTGAGATGTAATAGCAACGTGGATTTTCCCGAACCATTTGCTCCGATTAATGCCACTCGCTCAGTTGCTTTGATAGACAAATTAATTTCCCTCAAAGCTTGAGTTCCGTCAGGGTAGGTATAGTTAAGATTTTGAATTGATATTGGATTATGGTGCATTGAGACAACGTGAACAAAAGTTATTTCCGCCAGTAAATAGCCTGACCCAACAGCGCTAAAATTACAGTCAAACTCAAAGCTACAAAGTCTCGCCGTCCCCCTGAAGAAACTTTTTCCATCATCGGTGGTACTCCTTGATAACCGCGTGACAGCATTGCCTGATAAACTAGATTTCCTCGGTCATAAGTGCGGATAAACAGCGCTCCAATCATGTTGCCAACAATTAAACGGATCGAGCGATTGCTGTTCATCAGGTTTCGGGACTCGGCTGCTCGACGCATAGCATTAAACTCGCCAATCAACACACTGATATAGCGATACATTGATGCCAAAATCGCTACTAATAGTGGTGGAGTTCTTAATTCCAGCAGGGCGTGCAGCAGTGCCGTTACCGAAGTTGTTAAAGTCAGTAAATTCAATATCAGCAGTGATAGTAATGCTTTGAGTGTTACACTACCCAAGATAGTTAGCCCCACTGTCGTAATCTGTAATGGCCCCCAAGACCATAAGACTTCGCCACCACCCCGAAACAAAGTACCCAGGAGAACGACACCAATAAATGTGAACTCAACTGCTAATCGTTTCAGTAGTACTGGTAGGGTAACTCGACTCAGCAATAGCAGACTAAAGAGAGCTAATCCATAAATACCCCAAGTCCACCAATGCCCATTTGGTGTTAGGACAATGGCAAACACGAACAACAATGTACACAGTATCCGAGTCCGGGGAGCAAGTTTGTGCCAAGGAGTAACCTGTTTGCTATCGACATCCAGCACAAATGCCCCAACGTGTAGCAGCATTCTGTTAAGTTCCTATCTGTATTTAACAAATTCTGTGGGTTTAAGGGAACTCCAATTACGAATTACGAATTACGAATTACGAATTACGAATTACGAATTACTTTAATCTGGAGCATCTGAGTCTGAATAAGCATCATGCTGTGTGGAAGGTGAACCAGAACCACGAACAACTAATTTGCCGATTCCCCAAGCTAAACCAAAAGTTACTAAGGTTCCGACTAAACCAGCCAATGGTGTGGCGATCGCTTCTGGTACACCTCTAAGAGCATACTCATCAAAAATACTGTAAAAGGGTAATTTCTGAGCAGGTTTCTGTTCTAGTTCTTTGCTGTCAAACTTCAGGTCTTTTGAGACTCTATCTAGCCCATCGGGATTTTTGCTAGCCAGTGGCGAAAGAAAAATTGCAATCAGCAGAGCAATACCTAAGCCAGCGATGACAAAAGCACGGTTGCGCGATCGCGAGAGGTTGCTACTCATAAAGGTTAAGTCCTGATTCCATAAATATCTTTTAATACCGGGAGATGGGGCGAGAGGCAGGTGATTTTGTCTGACGGGGCGGATCGTAAAATAAGTCAGGTCGAGTCCGCCAAATGAAACTGAGTGCTACTACAGTAATCAGCGCCTCGCCAATGCCGATTAGGATGTGCCAAGAAGCCATCGCTGTTAAAGCCACCGCTAGAGGAATCGTTCCCGACAAAGCAAGTTCCAAAGCACACACAACTGAAGCAACCACTACGCTTGTCCAAGCTGCGATCGCTGCGCCAATTACTACTCCTCGCAAGGTATCGCGCCCAGTAGCAAATCTAACTGCGCGATAGAGATAGTAACCACCAAACGTACCGATCAATCCCATGTTAAAGATGTTGGCCCCTAATACCGTCAGTCCACCATCCTGAAACATAACACCCTGGACGATGAACACTGCAACCATCACTAGTGACCCAGCCCAAGGTCCTAATAAAGCTCCTGCTAGCGTTCCGCCCAAAAGGTGTCCAGAAGTGCCTCCAGGAATCGGAAAATTAATCATTTGTGCTGCAAAGATAAATGCTGCACAAACTCCCATTAAAGGTACAGCTCGTTCTTGGTATTCTGTTTGCGATCGCCTAATAGCTAGTGCAATTAGACCAATGGCGATTATCCAGGTGATCGCGATAACGGGTAAGCTCAAGAAGCCATCTGGAATATGCATAGCTAAGTGCGGCTGTATTACCCAGTACAGCCAGCCGAAGGACGAAATACCTGTGAACGCTACCGTGTTCATATTTAAGAAGTGTCCTTTGCAGCCAAATTATTTAAGGGTCTAGTTGTTCAGTAGACCATGTATTTCGTATAAACTTCAATCCGGTAGGGGGGCATAAAAAGTGTAAATCGATCGTGTTATGCTGCTTTTTGCAACCGCACACAATACTACGTCGTGGCTTCAACTACTGTAAGAATTCAGGAGTCAGAATCCAGGAGCCAGAAGGGTTAAAAAATAAGGAGAAATATTTGATGAATGAATTTACTAATTCTATAGATACTTTATTATTCTGACTTCTGACTCCTGGGTACTGAATTCTTACCAACTACTCGCGTGGATATGACAAATCTGGGCAGTTGGATATAGGATTGCTGTTTGTTTGTTTTTTCGAGTCAGATTTTTGTTCACTATTTTATACTTCTATCAACCTTTTGTTCTACAGAATTAGATGGGAAGAAACTACCATCTTGGACTTTGGACAAAGATCAACAATCATTTCTCAAATTGGTGTCACCTATTCTCCATAAGATGTTTGTAGTTCTCCTTCAGTTTTTAAGATGAGATAGGTGGAGCCAATCAATACATAACCCTGGATTAATGTCAAGGCAACTAGGAGCGATCGCCAATCGAACCAATCCCACATACTGCCGATAAAGTGACCCGCTTCATCCACCTTAATGCCTTCTAAAATGGTGCCCAAGGCAAGTATGTAATTAAATGTACTCTTGTAATTGCTGGGCGAGTGTTGTATTACAGGGGGGAAGCATGATGGTAAAATGGTTGCCATCTAATATTTTTGTGTGAGTTGCGTTGATAGTATATTGACTCCAGTTGGTACGAGGTAATTTAGGTGTGAGTTGTTGTGCAGCCCACCAGATGGAGATTTGAGCTTGGATTTGAGGTGGTTGGTGGTTTTTTAAGAGTTTTTGGTGAATTTCGGTTAGTTCTAGTTGTTTTTGCAATATTTCAATTGATACTTCTGATAGTTCTTTTGAAAGTAAATTTTGTGATTGTCCCCAATTCATCATTAATTGCAGACGTTCAACACAAGTTAAACTTATGAGTTGCTCTCGTAGTTGCTGCTGTTGAACAGTATCTAGCGTCATCAAAGCATCAACAAAAGTACCACCAAACACTAATGCTAATTCATATAAAGGATCGGGTGTAAAAGTTGGTGTACTATCTGGAAATAAGAACGCATCTACAAGTCCCAGAAAATCAACTTTACATCCTTGCTGTTCTAATTCTTTGGTAACACTAACAGCAATGACTCCACCCATAGACCAACCCATGAGATGATAAGCACCATGAGGTTGATGTTGGCGAATGATTTTGGCGTATTCGACAGCCATATTTTCAATGCTATTATGCTCATCAAGTGAGTTGTTGAGAGCGCGAGACTGGAGAGCGTATACAGGTTGATCTGTTCCTAAATAGGTGGCAAGATGTTGATACACCATTACTTGTCCCCCTGTGGGATGAATACAGAATAATGGTGGTTGAGTTCCCTGTAGTTGAATGGGGACTAAAGATACAGGTATTGGGGAAGCGTGATGATTTTGGATGAGAAAATTTCCTAATTCGGCTACCGTTGGATAGTGAAAAAGTGTACTGAGAGGTATACTTGTGTGAAATTTATGATTGATTTTTGAGATTAATTGTAGTGCTAAAAATGAGTGCCCACCTAATGCAAAGAAGTCGTCATAAATGCTGATTTGCGGAAGTTTAAATAATTCCGTCCAAGTTGTAATTAATAGTTCTTCTACTTGGTTACGAGGCGGGGTAAAAGTTTGTGTTAATTCTGGTTGCGTACCTTCAGGAATAGGTAGCGCCTGACGATCCACTTTACCATTTGCTGTGAGCGGGAAAGATGCTAACAATACAAAAGTAGAGGGGATCATGTATGCTGGTAATTTGGTTTGGAGAAAAGAACGTATTTCTTGAGTGGTGATATTTGACTCTAGTTGTGGAACAATATAAGCGATTAGTTGTTGTGTTTTTGGGATTGTTGTAACGACAACTTCTTTAACGCTGAGATGCTGTTTTAATGTTGCTTCAATTTCACCAAGTTCAATGCGATAACCGTTGATTTTGACTTGAAAATCTTCTCTTCCTAAAAATTCAATATTGCCGTCGGGTAAATAACGTCCCAAGTCACCTGTTTTATATAATTTTTCTTTGGTAACTGGATGAATAATGAAACTAGCATTTGTCTTTTCTTCGTCTTGCCAATAACCTTTTGCTAATCCGATACCGCCAATATATAATTCTCCTGTCACCCAAACAGGACATTTTTTCAGAGATGTATTTAAAACATAAATATATTGATTTTTAAGTGGTTTTCCGTAGGGAATACTTTTCCAGTTGGGGTCAAGTTGGGTAATTGGATAATAAATTGACCAGATGGCGGCTTCTGTTGCTCCTCCTAAACTAATGATTTCGGCTTGTGGAGATAATGCTTGGATCTGAGTGGGTAAATTTAGGGGTATCCAATCACCACTCAATAAAACTAGTCTGAGAGTATTAAATGTAACTTTAAAATAATTTAAATTATACTCAATTAACATCTGCATAAAAGCGGGAACTGAGTTCCAAATTGTGATTTGGTGTGTGGTAATTAATTCACTCCAATGAGATGGATCTTTACTGTTTGCAGCATCAGGAATGACTATTGTTCCTCCTGCTGCTAAGATGCCGAAGATGTCGTAAATTGAGAGGTCAAAGCTGAAAGCGGAAATAGCTAAGATGCGATCGCCTGAATTGATCCGAAAGCGTTCGTTGATATCTAAAATCGTGTTGACTGCACTTTCATGCGTAATCATCACACCTTTGGGTGTTCCTGTAGAACCAGAGGTGTAGATGATATAAGCTAAGTCTGTGGGTTTTGGGATTTGCTGGAATGGCTGGTGAGATGCTGAAGTTGGGAATGAATCTATACACAAAGTCGGGATGTTCTCTGGATATTCCAGACTATGAACAAGGCAAGTTTCAGTCAGTACCAGTTTAACTTCTGCTTGTTGTAAACAATACCATATACGTTCCTGTGGTAATCCTGGATCGATGGGGACATAGATACCACCAGCAGCAAGGATAGCCAAAGCAGCAACAACCTGTTTCCAGCCTTTTTCCATAATGATAGCGATCGCCACCTGAGAACGATCGCCTAGTTGTCGTGCTAATTCAGTGACGCGATCGCTTAACTCTTGATAGGTGAGAATGCGATCGCTGCTAATTACAGCTTGTTGTTGTGGACGTTGAGATACTTGTTCAAAAAACAAAGTGTGGAGTAAAGCTGTTTGTGGGATTGGTGGATGAGGATGAATTGGGATTGGTGGTAATAATTCTATGGGTTCTGTCCACAATTCATCTTCTTGGGCTAAACGCTCCAGCAAATTGCAGTAAACTGTAAACATTTCATCCAACATCCCCACAGGGAAGAGTGCTTCTACTGCATCCCAGTTAAAAATTAAGCTTCCATTGTGTTCTGCAACTTGATGTTCTAAGGAAACTTGCGGGGTTTGGCTAATACCATACACTACCTCTCCTAAAAAGTTATATTCTAAATCTCCCTGAGCAAAAGTACCCAAACCTAAAACACTACTAAATACTATAGGCATAGCTGCGGTTAATTCTGTTTGCTTTTGATTGAGCAATTTCCGCAATACTTCTACTCCACTAATATAAATATGATCTAAGTCTTGGAGCAATTGTTGTTGTATTTTTAGAGCTACATTTGTAAATGTATTTGGGGATGAATTGTCTATTGCTAAGAGATTTGTATTGGTAAAATCGCCAATAATTTGATTAATTTGAGGATGGAGGGGTAGACGTTCCAGGACAGTTAAATTGAGAGTGAAGTGAGGATTTTTATTCCACAAAGTTAAAATTTCTGCAAAAGCGGTTAACAAGATGATAGAAGGAGTTAAACCAGCTTTTTGACCTCGCTGTTTTAATTTTTGCCATATATGGGGTTCTAGTTTTCCAGCATAGCGTTTGAATGTATACTCTTTTAATTCACTAGGAAAACAAGCTAGGGGTAGTTCTGGTGCTGGTGCTAGAGTATCTAAACGATTGAACCAGTAAGTTTGCGATCGCTTGACTAATTCTGAGTCTTGGAGAGAATTTTTGGCAATGACGTAATCTCGAAATGATAATTCTAATGGTGGTAATGATAATTCGAGATTTTGATAAAGTTGATTCCATTCGTGAAATAAAATCCGAATACTCGCAGCATCTATCAGTAATAAATCCATGCTGAGATGCAGCCGAATTTGTTCTTGATTTAAATAAGTGGCTCGAATATCAAACCAAGGCCATTGGTGTGAAGGTAAGTTTTGCTGAGATAATTTTTCGCGGATTGCTATTAATTCAGTTTCGAGTTTTGAGGTTTCTGATTCTCGCAAGTCTAAGATGGTAATTTGATAATCGGGAACTTTATCTAAGATTTGTTGCTCTCCTGTGGGTAATACTATCGCCCGTAGCATATCATGACGTTGAATGAGTTTTTGCCAAGCTGCTGTCAGGCGGGATATGTCTAAATTATTAGTTTCAAATTCTATGTAAACATGGTTGCTGACATGGCTTAATTCAAATACTTGATTGCGTCCTAACCAATGTGCTTGTTGGATGTCGGTGAGTGTAAATGGTTGGTGACGTTGCTGAATATTTGGTTTGATGATTGGTAAGGAGGTTGTTTTTATATTGCTGAGATTTAGTAGTTTGATAATTTCTGGTTTATGTTCTTTGAGGGAATCGCGTAGTTCTGGTGTTAATGTTCCTTTTGGTGCTTCGATGTTTAATAGGTCATTTTCTAACCAGAGTTTGATTCCTCGTTTTTCGAGTTCAATTAAAAGTTGGTTTTTGTTCATAATGTTTTTATTCATTTTTGATTAACGAACACCGATGGCACGGATAATAATATAGATGTATTTTGCTTTTTAGCATCCCAACTTTTAAAAAATTCACTTGATCATGCAAAAACCCTTTTAAATTCTCTTAACTTTGCGTACTTTGCGTACTTTGTGGTTCGTTTATTTATAGCGTTTCCTAGTCTGCTGATGTGCAAATCTCTGCGTACCTCTGCGCTTTACTTTGCGTTCCTTTGCGTTTTAAAATATTATCTGTACCTCACGTAACTGGGAATTGCTATAAACCAATAGGGTTCAGTTAAGGCTAAAACTCTTGGTCAAAGTCAATTTTTTGAACGAACCGCAAAGAACGCAAAGGACACAAAGAGAAGAAAGAAAGGCTTAACTCAACTGTATTACGCTATAAACATCAATACACACAAATAAGTAGATCGACATTGAAAAACGTAAAATAGAGTCTTGGCGATTACTTGACTTCACTGCGTTCCGCTCGTAATGACATTTTACGTTTAATTAAGTTAAACTACTTAATACATTCAAATTTGAATTATTTCCTTCTCATCGTCTTGTCCTGTAGATAAAGGTTTTTGTGTAATTTTAGCGATAATTAACTGCTCATCAATTGCTAATGCTAGTTGTTGAATATTTGTTGTTTCCACTAATAGTTGGCGCATGGGAATGTTGACTCGGAGTTGATTTTGTAAGTGATTCTTCAACTGCACGAGTTTGAGCGAATCTATTCCTAATTCAAAGAAATTATTCTGTATTCCCACTACTTCAATTTCCAGTATCTGTTGGACAAACTCAGCGATTGTTTTTTCGGTTTCAGTTTGCGGAGAAACTAAAGTTGCTGATTTGGCTGTTGCGATATTGGGAGTTGGTAAAGCTTTTTTATCTATTTTCCCGTTGGGGGTTAGAGGTAAGGTGTCAATGAGAATATATTCAGCAGGTATCATGTATTGTGGAAGTTTCTGCTGTAGATATTCTCGGAATTTGGTAGAATTTGATTTGGCAGTTTGAGGATTTTTAACTAATGACCATTGCTGAGAATCTGTTTGATCTATTTTCCCACCAACAAAGCTATAAAGGAGAATGTGATTTGCTTCTAGTTTAAATAAATCTTGAATTGGTGGAAATTCTAAATAACCAAGGGGACAAAGACCAATTTCTTGAGTCGGTGCGCTGTTCATGAGTAGTTGTCCGATGTGTCCTGCTTCTAAAAGACAGAAGTCTCTAGCGAATTCTCCATACATCGGTGCGATCGCACTCAGTTTCCCAATCAAATATATCGCAAAAGCAGATTGTTCAAAAAATGGTTGATTCTCAAGGTAAACGCTGCTGTCTATTTCGTTGGTGCTGTGGAGTAAGATTAAATTGTGGTCGCTGGGATGATAATAATATATTCCTGCGGGAAGGGTTTCGATGCTGTTGGGTTTGATGAATAAGTAAGTTTGTACGGGATAAAGACTCCCAGCAGAAGGATAGCGATATTTGGGGATGGGATAATCACCCAGTTGCATTTGCTGGAGACAGTTGAGAAATTTGCTAAATTGTTCTAGGGATATCTGTTGCGGTAGAAATTGTCTGTAACTTTGGCGTTCTAGATAAGGTGTTTGCTCAAGTTCAGATTTGGGTAAGTGAATAGTAATTGGCGATGATTCTGATTTGCGGATTCCTGGTTGCTGGAGTTTAAATTCGATGCGTTCTCCAGCATCGCTTAATACTCCTGGTTGTTGAGTTGGTTGGTAAGCTTCCCCTAAATTGGGAGTTGGTGTATCGCTAATAATATAAGCAACTAATTGTTGTGTTTGTTCTACTGTGGTGACTACTGCTTGTTTGACAGTGGGATGCTGTTTTAATATTTCTTCAATTTCACCAAGTTCAATGCGATAACCGTTGATTTTGACTTGAAAATCTTCTCTTCCTAAAAATTCTATATTCCCATCGGGTAAATAACGTCCCAAGTCACCTGTTTTATATAATTTTTCTTTGGTAACTGGATGAGTAATAAAGCTAGAGTTTGTCTTTTCTGCGTCTTTCCAGTAACCTTTTGCTAAACCGATACCGCTAATATATAGTTGTCCCGTCACCCAAACAGGAGTTTGCTGCAAATTATGATTTAATACATATACTTGTTGATTATCGAGTGGTTTTCCGTAGGGAATACTTTTCCAGTTAGAATCGACTTGGGTAATTGGATAGTAAATTGACCAAATTGAAGCTTCTGTTGCTCCTCCCAAACTCACAACTTGGATATTTGACCACAATTTTTGAATTTGATTTGGTAAATTTAGAGGTAGCCAATCTCCACTCAACAAAGCTAAACGCAGAGATGAAGGTTGTTGTGGTTGGTTGGCGATATATTCTACCAACATTTGCATTAAAGCCGGAACTGAATTCCACAGGGTAATTTGCTGAGATACTATTAACTCTAACCAGTGTGCGGGATCTTTGGTTTTATCTGCTGAGGGAATAACTATTGTTCCTCCCGCCGCTAATATGCCGAAGATGTCGTAAACTGAGAGGTCGAAGTTTAATGCTGATAAAGCTAAGATGCGATCGCCTGATTTAATTCCAAAGCGTCGATTGATATCCAAAATGGTATTCACCGCACCCCGATGAGCGATCATCACGCCTTTGGGTAAACCTGTAGAACCGGAAGTGTAGATAATATAAGCTAAATCATCGGGAGTTTGGACTAGTTTGATATCTTTCCCATCTCCTCTGAGTTGACTTTCCACACATACTTGTTGAACACCTGATGGTAAAGATAGGTGAAGATGAGGTTGAGTGACAATTAATTTAACTTGTCCTTGGGTGAGTAAATACCATTGTCGCTCTGCTGGTAATTCGGGATCGATGGGGAGATAAGCCGCACCAGCGATTAAAATTCCTAGTACAGCGACAACTTGCTCCCAACCTTTTTCCATGACAATAGCGATCGCCTCTGGCACAGCGCTCCGCGCTATCGCATTGTTGCTGGTTGCTCCCAATTCTCGCAGATGAGATGCTAATTGCAGAGCTTGTTGGTACAATTCCTGATAAGTTAGGGTACGCTCTGGGGTGATGACTGCTGGAGAATCAGCTTGGATTTGCACTTGCTTAATAAACAAACTGTGCAAAGTATCCTCAGAAATGGGTGCGGTGGGATAATTTGCAATTGTAGGTTGTTGTAGTTCTTGCTGACTTGCGCTCCAAATGGTATCTGAGGTAATTAATCGTTGAAGCAAATTGCAGTAAGCAGCAAACATCTCATCCAGCAAACCTGCGGGGAAAAGTTCTTCCACCGCATCCCAGTTAAATATTAAAGTTCCGTTCTGCTCTCTCAGTTGATTATCTAACCAAACTTGCGGGGTTTGACTGATACTGTAAACGAGTTCGCCTAACTGACTTAATATTGATGTATCCTGACCAAGTGATTCTAAACCTAGTGTACTAGTAAATATCACTGGCATAAATTGGTAACTTTGACGTTGACGGCTAAGTTCTCGCTGTACCTGCAAACCACTGACATAACCGTGATCTAAATCTTGCCACAGTTGTTGCTGTAATTGTTGAGCGTGGTTGCTAAAGCTTTGAGAAACTGAGCGATCGACTTCCAAAAGTGTCAAAGATGTAAAGTCTCCCATAATCTCATTGACTTGCGGATGTAAAGGTAAACGCTTAAATAGGGTGAGATTAATAGTAAACTTAGGATTTTTGCTCCATTGACTGAGAACTTCTGCAAAAGCAGCTAGTAAAACTCCAGAAGGAGTTAAGTTAAATTGTTGAGCGCGATTTTGTAATTTGCGCCATTGTTCTGGAGACAGTTGAGAACTGCGACGTTGAAACCGAGGATTGGCGATCGCATTGGGATTTTTCGCTAGGGGTAATTCTGGTGCTGGTGGTAAGGTATCTAGTCGGTTAAACCAATATTCTTGAGAACGTTGATATTGGGGTGTATTTTTTAAAGTTGATTCCCCAAGCACATAATCGCGGAAGGAAAGTTCTAAGGGTGGTAATACAAATTCAGGATGATTATATAAATCTAACCACTCCCGCATCAGCATAAACACACTCCAAGCATCAGCAATCAAAGCATCAAAACTCAGGTGGAGTCTGGTTCGCTGTTCATCTATGGGTGTAGCTCGAATTCTAAATAAAGGCCATTGATCCGCAGGTAAGACTTCATGGGACATCTGCTCACGCATCACCTCTAAATCTTGCAAATCCAAAACTTCTATTTCATAAGCCGGTACTGTTGTCAGAATTTGCTGTTGACCATCTGGTAAAATAACAGCACGCAGCATATCGTGACGCAAAATGAGTTTTTGCCAAGCTTGATTTAATCTTGTTAAATTTAGGCGATCGCAATCTAATTCTAAATAACCATGAGCAGCAATATTTCCTAATTCAAAAGCTTCATTGCGTCCTAACCAATAAGCTTGTTGAATATCGGTGAGGGGAAAAGGTTGATATAGCTGTTCTGGATTTGGGACAATTGTTGGTAAATCAACTGAAGATTCTGTCTTTGTAAAAGATGTCAGTGCTTCACTCAATCCAGCCACTGTGGGAGATGTTAACAAAGAGCGTAGCGGTAACTCAATATTTAAGGTTTGTTGTAATCGCGCAATAACTTGAGTCGCAAGTAGGGAATGTCCCCCCAATTCAAAAAAGTTATCGTGAATCCCTACTTGTTTGAGTCCCAAAACAGCAGCGATAATATTAGCGATCGCTTCTTCCGTTGCGGTGCGCGGTGGAACAAACTCTATTTCTCGACTCTGTTCCATATCTGGAATTGGTAAAGCACGCCGATCTACTTTCCCGTTGGGTGTTAAAGGTAAAGTTTCCAGAATGGCGATCGCAGCAGGAATCATATAATCAGGTAACTTCTGTTTGAGAAAGTTACGCAATTCACTAGTTGTTAATGACTGTTGTCCAGAAACAATATATGCAACTATAGATTTATTGTCGGTTTGCAGTTCTCGAAGCATCACCACTGCTGCTTGTACTTGCGGATGACTACTCAAAACAGCTTCAATTTCCCCTAGTTCAATTCGGAAACCCCGAATCTTCACTTGATCGTCAATTCGACCGAGTAATTCAATATTACCGTCAGGAAGATAACGCGCTAAATCTCCCGTTTTGTACAAAATAGGGTTGTGTGGGTAGAAGGAATTAGGGATAAATTTCTCTTTGGTTAAATCGTCCCGATGCAAATAACCTTGAGCTAAACCAGCACCACCAATATATAATTCACCCGCAACCCCAATGGGAACTAATTGCAGATATCGATCTAAAATATAAACTTGCGTGTTCGCAAATGGACGACCAATAGGAACCAACCCACTTCCTAATTTCCCAATCCCCAATTCAAAATACGTGCTATCAATACACGCTTCCGTTACCCCATAGGAATTAATCAAACGTGTCTGTTCGCCACAAAAACGCTGAAATTCTTGATATTCTTGCACATACAAGCTATCTGAACCGACTACCAACAATTTCATAAAGTGGAGATTTTGCTGAGTTCTTTGTAAATACTCAACCAAGTTTCTCAACACAGCTGGAACAAACTCCGCGCTATCAATTTTCTCCACAAGCATCAGTTTATACAGCTTGTCTGGTTCTAACAGCCACTCACGGGGACATAAAACCAACTTAGCACCACTACAAAGAGCGCGAATTACATCCCCTGAAAACACATCAAAAGCAAAACTCGCCATTTGTAGATGACTAGTCAAAGACTGGAGTTGATAAGCTTTTTCCCAAGCGTAAAACGCATTTACTAAACTACGATGAGCGATCGCCACTCCCTTAGATTTACCTGTAGAACCTGATGTGTAAATCACGTAGGCTAAATCTTCAGATGTAGTATTGATTACTAAATTATCTTCACTTTCCTGGGAAATATCTTCCCAATCTCGATCTAAACAAACTACAGCTAATTCCTCAATTGCTAAACTCGCTACTAATTTTTGTTGCGTCAGCAATATCGATACTTGAGAATCACGCAGCATGAAGCTCAAACGTTCTTCGGGATACGCAGGATCTAAAGGTAGATAAGCTCCACCTGCTTTCAGAACTGCCAATAATGCAATAATCATTTCTAGGGAACGTTCCACACAAATTCCCACAAGCTGATTTTTACCTATTCCCAAAGAACGCAGGTAGCGTGCCAGTTGATTGGCTTTGTTGTTTAATTGTTGATAAGTTAGTTGCTGTTCTTGAAATACCACCGCAACAGCGTTTGGTTCCTGCTTCACACAGTTCTCAAACAACTGATGAATGACTCTATCTTGAGGATAATCAACTTGATTGTTGTTCCACTCCCACAACAAATGATTTGCTTCAACTTCCGTTAGCAGAGATAACGAAGCAATTTGCTGTTGGGGATTAGCAATAATTCCTGCGAGTAAAGTTTGAAAATGATTCGCTATCCTGCTAATTGTCGTGGCATCAAATAAATCAATATTGTATCTTAAGATACCAATTAATGATCCAGTCGTTTCCATCATGTCGAAAACTAAATCATTCTGTCCTTCCTGCTGGGGAATCACAAAAGGTTCGAGAGTTAACCCACCCCAATCTTCTCTGGTTTTAGTTTTATCAGATACAGATAATTCATAATCTTGAGCAATTTCACTTACCTTAAACAAATTAAAGGAAACGCGAAACAAACCAGGAAGACTTGGATCGCGGTTGAGTTGCGATCGCTCAATTAGTAAAGTAGAGGGATAATCTTGATGAGCGATCGCATCTAATACAGTTTGGCGGACTTGAGTTAAAAGCTGAGAAAATGTGGGATTACCAGCCAAATTTACCCGCAAAGCCAGCATATTCACGAAAAAACCCACAGTTTCCGCAAATTCCGGCTGACTTCTCCCCTCAATAGGCGCACCCACGATGATATCTTCCTGACCTGACAAGCGGTAAAGTAACACTTGAAAGGCGGTTAACAAAGTCATATAAAGGGTTGCTCCTTGAGCTTTCGCCATTCCTCGCAGCTGAGAAGTCAACTCTTGATTCAACTCAAAAGTATGGGAAGCTCCCCGATAGCTTTGAATTGGTGGTCGCGGTCGATCTGTTGGTAATTTTAAGATGGGTAACTCACCCGCTAATTGTTCGCGCCAGTAATTCCATAGTTCATCGCCCACAGAACTTGCTAAAGTATTTCTCTGCCACTGTACAAAGTCTTGATATTGGTACTTAATAGCAGGTAAAGATATGACTCGACCTGTATTTTCTGCTTCGTAGAGCGATCGCAACTCATCAAGAATAATTCCCAGAGAAAAACCATCAATAACAATATGATGTATTGTTAGTAATATTACATAATTATCTTCAGAACAAGTAAATAAATTTACCCGCAATAAATTACCTTTTTCCAAATTAAATGGACGCTGATATGCTGCTATTACTTGGCTTGTCAACTCATCTTCATTCCAAACTGAAGCGTCAATATTTTCAAAATCAACTTCTTGGTATTCATGAACCTGTTGAAAAGGTTCGCCATCTTTTTGTGCAAATGTTGTGCGGAGAGTTGGATGACGATTTACTAACTTCTGAAACGCTCGTTGTAAAGCCGGAATATTTAAATGAGAGCAGATGCGAGCTGTAAAAGCAACATTATAAGCTGCACTTGTGGGTGCAAGTTTATACAAAAACCATAGACCTTGCTGACCATGAGTCAGGGGATAGGATTTAGAGGTGTGAAAACCTTGGCGCAGCAAATCGATAATTTCTGTTTTATGCTGCTTAATTTGATTTAAAACTGTGGAAGTTAATACTTCTTTACGACCACGATAACGTAGTTTATTATCTTCAACCCACAATTCTATATTCTGTTGCGAGAGTTGTGTGATAAACTCAACTAAATTCATAATTCTCCTTCCAACCACTCATCATCATTTTCTATTTTTGAGTCAGCATTTGCACTCAATTCATTGACTAATATTGCTAAACTTGCAACATTAGTATCCTCTAGAAATTTTACTGCTGGAATATCTAATTCCAAGTCTTTTCTAAACTTATTTCTGAGTTTGACAGCAATTAATGAATCAAGCCCTAAATAATTTAAAGACATTTCCACATCCAATTCAGATGTGTCTATCCCAATTGCTTTAGATATTTCGTCTTGAATATAAGTTGTGAAAAATGCGATTTTAGACATGCTAATTAAGCAAGAAAAGTTGAGTGATTACTATTAATATGGTGATTCGATTTGCTATAGCAATTCTAAATCATTTGTGAAAATTACATATTTCTTTCTTCTTTCTTCCCTTTGAGTCCTTCGCGTCCTTTGCGGTTCGTTTCCTTATCTATATTTTTCACGATTCATTTAGGACTGCTATATTCAATATGGCGATCGTAACTTCATTTTCAGACCAACCACCATTATCATCAAAGGCGTAAAATAGATTAATTCGAGTTAAACTATCCCGGAGAATTTACAATAACTAATTTCACATTACCACTGCAATTACCATCTTTATCATCCCAATAACGACATTTAGTAACTATATACATCATCCCAGATTTTATCCGAATATTAGTAAACTCAATTTCACCCCAAAACTGAGAAGACTGCATAGCACGTCGAAAGGAACTTTCAAAATTCACAATATAGACATCCGGTAGCTGTTTATTCCAATAATCTGCCATAGTCCACGACTTAAATGATGCCATCAGTCCTTCTTTTACAGATTTAGCTATGACATAATACATCATTTGGTTATAGCAAATATTGAACTCCACCGAATTAAAATGACCAGTGTCATCGATATAACATGATTCTAGAATTGAGAATTCGCATCGTCCGATTACACGTCCCCCATGCTGAGGATCGCCCTCTTTAATTACTTCAGCAGATTTAAGATATTGACAATTAGCTTTATAAGGCTTGAGTACTTGTGCCAATAAGATATCATCATTATTGATGTGGATACTATTTTGTTTGACGCTTTGTTGACTTGAATCCTGAAATTTTAACATTATATTTTATCCTGATTAAATGAATGAATAAGGCAAATTATTTTTTACTACACTGTTACCCTTAATTCCCCCTCAAGGGGCTACAGTGTATACACAAGTCGAATTACCCCCCTTAATCCCCCCTTGGAAAGGGGGGAAACAAGAGAATCCAGTTCCCTCCCCTTTACAAGGGGAGGGTTAGGGTGGGGTAAAAATATTTGATACATCAATCGTCACTTTTTAAACATCCTCTTAAACGCAGTGAGAATACAATTGCTCTATATTTGATAAAATGGATAGCTATCGTGCAAGGTCAATCGAAATGTAATCGCTGGTTCTGAATTTCCAGAATAGTGAGCGCAATGGACTAAAGATCGATTATCCCAAATCCGCACATCTCCTAATTCAAATTCATGATGTTCGATTAATGGATATTTAAAACTTTTGTCTAGCTGACCGGAATGAGTCAACAAAGTTTGGAGAATATTTATATCTTGCGGTTTTCCCTCTAAATCATCTATGCGATAAGTAAACCCCTCGGTAATGTAGAGGATGGTTTCTCCTGTAACGGGATGAGTAAAAGTCGTTGGATGCTTTGCGGGAGGTGTGACTCGTTCAATCTCGTCCAATATTTCCGAAATCGGACGATAAACATCTTCAGGACGAATTTTAAAAAAACGTCTGACACTATGATAACAACTCGACTGATTGGCAATGGATTTCAGGTCATCTGGTAAACTTTGATATACTTTGGACATATTAATAAAGTAAGTGCCACGCTCCTTAGTAGGAAGGATCTGAGGATATACCATTGAAAATGCAAATGGCCTCGGCATAAATGCATAATCAGCGTGCCAAAATTTCCCAGTCTTGGGAACTCCCACTTGCTGACCATTGTCAGAAACATTGGAGGAAACAAAAATCTCTTCCCTTTCTGGATGGTGATACATTGGCTGATAGTATTTTTCTACCTCCCCAAGACGATACCCAAAATCGCAATACTCATCAGGTGATAAATCTTGCTCTTTGATTACAACAATTTTGTATTCATATATCAGTTGTTTAAGATCCTCAATATCTCCATCTGAAGCAGTTTTGTAATTAAAGTCATAAATAACGACTCCCATTCGCTGATTGTCTTGATATTGAACTTTCATAGTTTTCTCACTCGCTTCACGGGAAAATTAATAAATCAAACTGGATTTATATAGTTAATTAATCTTACGTACTGATGGATTTGCTGCCAAGCAAAGACTTGTAATTAGCATGATGCTACCCGCAACACTAAACATAATTGTCAGATTTAAATTAACTAAAAAACCAGCTAAAGCAAAGGAAACAGGAGCAACACCAAAAGCAGAAAACATTCCCAAACTCATAACTCTTCCTAACATTTCAGGTTGGGTTTGTTTCTGAATCCAAGTAATTCCTACCACAGTAAAAATACAACTGCAAAATCCCAGCACTGCAATTGTGATACTAGCTAGTGCTATATTGCCAATAAAGCCAAGTAAAAACAAACCAAAGCCTTGAACACTCGCAATAGTCAGCAGTAAAACTCCGATGTTGGGAAGATTTTTGACAAATTGAGGTGTGAGTGTCCCAATTAACCCACCACCACCCCAAGCTGATTGCAATATTCCTAAAGCTACTGCACCACCTGGGAAGCGACTATGAGCTAGTGAAGTCATCCCAACTTGTAATGGCCCAATAAATAGAAAATTGAGGATTACCATTACCAGCAAAAAGATTCTCAGAGGCTGATTGTGCCATGCGTAGTAAAATCCCTCACGCATACCAGCAATCAAATTCATAGTTTTTTTAGTTGAAGCAAAATTTTGATTTAATTCCCCATTCAATGCTGTTGCTTTTGCTTTTGTTCCCTTCATGAGCAAAAGCGTGATAGTTGTGATGGCGAAAGTTATCCCATCAATGACAAATGCTACTTCAATCCCAGCAGTTGCAATCAGTAAACCACCCAAAGCCGGCCCAATTAGCAAAATTAGTTGGGAAGTTCCTTGGCTCAAGGTATTACTTGCTATTAACTGTTCTTTTGATACCAGACTGGGGATAATTGATTTAGATGCAGGTATAAAAAAGCCATCAAATATGCCGAAGCCCGCAGCAAAAAAGTAAATATGCCATAGTTGAGTCATTTTCAACGCAACGATGGTTGCAAATAAAACGACTAGTAACCCACGTAAAGCATTGGAAACCAACATCACTAATCGTGGTGAAAAGCGATCGCTCACCACACCACCAAACAGCATCAAAACAGCACGGGGAATCGCCGCACTCATTAACACTGTACCTAACGTGATCCCAGAGTTAGTTAACTGTATTGTTAACCAAGGCAATGCAACGATATAAAATTGATCGCCTAGAAGTGAAACAGTTTCACCGATGTACAGAAGTAAGAAGTTGCGTACAGTTAGTGGTTTCCAAAGCGGAACTTTAGAATTGGTCATTTGTCATTTGTCATTTGTCATTTGTCATTTGTCATTTGTCATTTCTTCCTCTGCTTTCTCTGCTCCCTTGTCCCCATTTTCAATTCACACGACGTTCATAGCCTTGCCAATATTTCTCCCGAATCTTGGCCTTTTGTAATTTACCACTAGGCGTTCTGGGCAAAGATTCAGTAAATTCAACGCTTCTAGGTAACTTAAAATCAGCAATTTTACCCCGAACAAAATTAATAATATCTAATGCGGTTGCTTTCATTCCTGTTTTTAAAACCACGATCGCTTTGATTGCTTCTCCAAAATCTTCATCTGGAACACCAATGACTGCTACCTCCCTAATTGCTGGATGTTCGTATAAAATATTTTCAATTTCTGCTGGATAGACATTTTCACCACCATAAAGAATCATGTCTTTAAAGCGATCGCAAATGTAAATGTAACCTTCTTCGTCAAAATAACCAGCATCACCAGTATGAATCCAGCCATCTACTAAGGTTTTTGCTGTAGCTTCAGGTAATTTCCAATAACCAATCATATTTGCAGGAGATTTGATACAAACTTCACCCACTTGAGGGCAAGATAGTTCTTTACCTTCACTGTTGATGATGGCTACCGATACACCAGGAAAGGCTTTACCCGCAGCTTTGAGGATGTTTTTATTTGCAGATGTATGAGCTTGTGCAGGTAAAGAGACAGCACAATTACCAGTTTCGGTCATTCCATATATCTGCACAAAATTACAACCAAATGTAGCGATCGCACTTTTGAGTGATGATTCAGCTATGGGAGAACCGCCATAAATAATGTATTCTAGTGATGAAAAATCTGTTTTTTGGCATAATGGTTCGTTCAACAGAGCTTGAATCATGGCTGGAACCATAAATGTCTTAGTGATGCGGTACTTTTCAATCGCTTCGAGAACTTCAACGCCGATAAAATTTTCTAAGACAATATTTTCTGCTCCGGCTGCTAAACCACGAATAGCCCACCAGAGACTCCCGATATGGAATAAAGATAAGGTAAGCAAACTTTTGTCAGTTGCGTTCCAATTTATCCAGGTTTCGCCTCGTTGAGCAAATTCTTTGGCGATCGCAAAAAAACTGTAATGTCCTAGTTGGACACCTTTAGGTCTTCCAGTAGTGCCACTAGTATACATTTGTACGGCTACATCATTGGCTGCAACAGCAACATTTGGTGGAGCGTCACTATGTTCCTGAGACCAGATATCGTAACTCAGGCAATTTCCGTCAATTTTTTCTAAGGCAATAATGGTTTTAACACCATCAATCTCATTTCTAATCGATTCTACTAACTGATAAAATTCAGCCCCAACAAAAAGAATTTCAACATTAGCATCCCTGAGAATATAGCTGATTTCAGTAGCAGCTAAACGCCAATTAATTGGTACAAAAACAGCTTTTATTTTGCAACAAGCAAATAAAATTTCATAACTCTTAAGTGAATCTTTAGCTAAAAATGCTACTCGCGCATCTGGTTGAGATCCTTGGCTTAATAGTGAATTTGCGATCTGATTACTTCGCCGATCTAATTGTATATAGGTAAGTGACTTATCCTTGAATATCAATGCCCTAGTGTCTGGAAGTTGACGTGCTTGCACGCGCGGTAAATCTGCCAACGTTATTATTTCACTGTTATACATCATCGACGTTTCTCAGAAAATTGCTCAGGTTTTTTTGTGCAGTCGTAACAAGCTATGTGAATCTATTACTAGCAGCCATATAAAGTAAAAATTTTGCTTTTTTTATTCAGATACTCAACTAAGTTCCGCAAATCGGCTGGGAGAAATTCTGGATTTTTAACTTTCTTTTACTGCATTATTTTATACATTTTTTGGGGTTTTAAAAAGTTTGTATTACCTATTTTTATGGTTAAGTTTCATCAATTAATTTGAAATACCTTGAAAGTTTTTATTTAAAAAAATAAGTACTAGGGCTTAAGCTAATACAGATTTTAGAGTATTGTCAATCTAAAATCTGCCTGTCTTAATGAGTATAAAATACTACATATTAGCTTTGACTATTTAATTTTTTTTCTTCCAATTAATTAGAAGTTAAAAAATATACTCTCATCAGGTATCAAGTCCAACGCATCTAAAGTATAATAATCCCTTAATAGCAAGGTTTTGTGTGGTTCAAAAATTAGGTTATTTTTTCATCAATATCCTTATCCAGCAAAAGTTTCAGAGATTAAGTGTGTTGTTTATAATCTGTTTTCAAAATTCGATACGTACAAAAAAAACTACAGTAGTAAATGCTACTATTTATTGTTAGCGTATTTATTGACAATTAATCTTATATATTTTTATTTTGCTATAGAATAATTTTGGTATTTGACAATAAGTCAAATTAATCTTAAATGCTTGTTGATTAAGAGTTTTAAAAGTATATCAATCAACTGGTTTCGACCATAAGAATAATTAATCAATCAATCAGTAATTTTCCAGCTATAGGAATCCGGTTTGATTTCTGAAAAAAATTAAGTATTTGTAGGGTGCGTTATGACTTTAGTCTAACGCACCAAACCCTTTAAAATGGTGCGTTACGCTTCGCTATAACACACCCTACGTGTTGTTCAAAAATCAAATAGTAATCCTATAGAACGCGATTTAGAAGTTTGACAGTTTGTCATTTGACACATTTACCACAAAGCCAAACAATTTAGTACATAAATGCTTTAGTCTATTTGCTACTAATAGCTTTGATTTTGTCAACTTTTATTGACAATTTGAGATTACTTTTTTGGTGTGAGGATTAAATGAGGAAACTGTATCTACTGGGAAATTTAGGACTAGCTATCATACTTGCCATATTTATAAATCAACAAGCTTTAGCTGTCACAAAAGAAGATCAAATTCCCCAACTTTCAGATATTAAGCTTCCTCACACAAGTGTCAAGGAGTTGCTAGCTCAACAAGAGCAGTCTAATATTCTAGTAACAGGGATAAAGTTGAATCAGACGGCTAGTGGATTGGAAGTGATTTTAGAAACATCTGCATCTGACAAGCTGCAAGCCACAACTAAAATAGAAGGTAATAGCTTTATTGCAAATATTCCCAATGCACAACTGCGTTTCGCAAGTGGTAATACCTTCCGTCAAGAAAAACCAGTTGCGGGAATTACGGAAGTATTGGCGGCAAACCAGGATGCAAATAGTATCCAGATTACTGTAGTGGGGACAACACAAGCTCCAAAAGTCGAACTATTTGACAGCGATGAAGGTTTAGTTTTAGGGGTGACACCAACAACACCTGAAACTCAACCATCAGCCGATAGCCAAAAACCTAATGAACCAGATATTGAACTAACTGTTACCGCCCAAAAACGACCGGAAAATGCACAGAATGTACCCATTAGTGTTACGGTAATCCCTCGTCAGGAAATAGAAGATGCTCAAATTGGTTCTTTGATTGATATTGCCAATCAAACGCCCAACTTTAACTTTCTTCCCACATCTTCCGGCGGTACAGAGTTTAGTAATTACAGTTTGCGGGGTTTGAACAATCAAAATTTCCTTACCGCTCAGGATAGCGTAGCCTTTTACATCGATGATATTCCCATTGACTATAACGGCTTTCTAGACTTGGCTTTACTCGATCTAGAACAAATAGAAGTGCTAAGAGGCCCTCAAAGTACGCTATACGGCCGAAATAGTTCTGGTGGAGTCGTCAATATCATTTCTAGACAAGCAACGCCAGAACCAGAAACACGAGTTAGTGCAAGTTACGGTAGATATAACAGCCGCGAATTCCAATTCTCTCTCAACGATGCTTTGGTTGACGATAAACTATCACTGCGAATTGCGGGAGCTTACAGAGGACAGGATGGATTTATTAGGAACCTAGCCACAGGTAATGAAATAGGCGAGCGATCGCGCCTAGCTGCAAGAGCGCAACTTTTGTGGACACCTACACCGGATTGGACAGTATCTTTTAATAGCTATAACAGCTTTACAGATGATGGTAATCCAACCTACAACAAGTTAAATCCTTCTGACCCATTCGAGGTTAATTTACAAACTGAAGGATACAATAAGCTAGATACAAATACCCAAGCTTTAAAAATCGGTTACAACGGCGAGGGTTTCCGAGCCACATCCATCACGGCACGTCGTTTTACCCATCAAGAAAACGTTGTTCCAGGAAGCACAGGAGCGGTACAAATTATTGATGGTATTGACTCCACATTATTGACGCAAGAATTACGTTTCCAATCTCCAGAAACGGCAAAGCGTTTTCAATGGTTATTAGGTGGTTACTACGAATCTCGTGACTTTAACGTTGGCGATGCTGAAACCGACTTTCCTGGATTTGGAAGATTTAGACGTACTGGAGACGATTATCGTCAAACCTACGCGGTATTTGGACAAGTAGATTATCAGCTTATAGAACCATTAACTGTATTTGCTGGTTTACGTTACGAATCTAGTGATGCATCTTCAGATAGTACTTATGAGTCAGTAAACGCTGATGGAACGCTAACTCCACTGCGTCCGGCATTTAATAATGAAAAAGTCAGTAATAATGCCTTGATTCCCCGCTTCGGTTTGAAATATCAATTCAATCCTAATTTAATGGGATACGTGACTATTGCCGAAGGTTACAGACCGGGTGGATTGAACTACCGCGCCAATAGCGAAGCAGAACTTCGATTTGGAGAAGAAAAAACCTGGAGTTATGAAGTGGGTTTGAAATCTTCTTGGCTGGATAATCGTTTAATTGCTAACCTATCAATCTTTCACAACGATGTAAATAACTATCAAGTTTTGCAATATGACGCAAGTGGTTTTTTTGGCAGAGTTAACAACATTGACCTTAAAGCCACTGGAGTAGAATTTGAACTGAAAGCCAAACCAGCTAAAGGATTCGATTTAACTGCATCAGTTGGTTATGTAGATAGTATATACAAAAACTACTTCAATTCCGATACAGGTGTAGACTTAAGCAATAATCAAGTTCCCCTTTCCCCACAATTTACCTATAATTTAGCTGCTCAATATCGCAGTCCGGGAGGCTTATTTGCTCGTGCAGAATTGCGTGGTTATGGGATTACTTATTTTGATGATGCGAACCAAATCAAGCAAGAACCTTATGCCTTAGTTAATGCTCGTATCGGTTACGAAGCTGAGAAATATGGCATTTACTTATATGCAAATAACTTGTTTGATACTCGCTACATCACCTCTGGATACTTATTCCCAGTACCAGATGGAACCGCAGGATTTGGCGATCCCGTGACCTATGGCGTGCAAATTAAAGCTAATTTCTAATTTAATTGTTGTAGCGATGTTAAATATAGCGGTTCTCGCGTGGATGCAATACACTCTGACCTCTCTCCAAACCTCTCTCCTAAAAGGAGAGAGGCTTTGAATCTTGCTCCCCTTCCCTTGTAGGGAAGGGGCTGGGGGTTAGGTCTGTATTGGACTCAACCGAGAAGCGCCATAATTCTTAATTCGTAATTCGTAACTAAGTTTTGTAATGGGGATTTAACCCCAACACAAAACTTACTGGTTATAGAACTGGGGGACTTAAACCCACGGAACTTGCTAAAAATTATCTTTACTGTCGCTATTTTTGATTTTTTATCCTCTGCATATTGCTATGCTTGCTAAATTAATCCTGCTCGCCGCACTTTATACTACTCAATTCATTCCGACAACCTTTTTTATCCAAACCGTACCTATTTTTATGCGACAACAAAATATGTCGCTGGATGCTATCGGGTTGTTAAGTTTTCTCATTCTTCCCTCAGCGTTAAAATTTCTGTGGTCGCCTTTTATTGATCGCTACAGTTGGCCAAAGTTAGGACATTATCGCGGTTGGATTATCTGTTTTCAAGTTTTGTTAGCACTTGTAACATTTGGATGTGGATTTATTGATATTCGAGAGAATTTCAATATCTTAGTTTTTTGTATGTTTCTCGCTTTTTTATTCTCTTCCAGCCAAGACATTGCGACTGATGCGTTAGCAGTCAATTTACTCGAACCGCGAGAAAGAGGATTAGGAAACGCTATTCAAGCTGGGGGAAATGTTTTTGGCGCTATTATTGGTGGAGGTGGAGCGCTGATTTTACTAGATAGAATCGGCTGGCGGTATAGCTTGATAATCATGTCAGTTGTAATTTTGCTGACTTTAATTCCAGTACTATTGCATCAAGAAAAAGTTAGTAAGAAATCTCAAAAATCAAAGTTTTTCAAATCTTATTTTCAACCTTTTATCAACTTTCTCTCGCGTCCCAAAGCATTAGCGTGGCTTTTCGTAGTATTGCTATATATGGGAGGCGAAATGATGTCAGGTACAATGCTTCGTCCACTTTTTGTTGATAGAGGTTTGTCGCTCTCAGATATTGGCTTAATGTTGGGTATTGTCAGTTACAGTGTCCGTATTGTTAGTGCTTTGATTGCAGGAGTTTTGATTACCCACTTGGGAAGATTACGTTCTCTAACTCTATTTGGTTTTGCTGCAAGCATGGTGACACTTTTGTATATCATACCTGCAATTGGTATCAGTAGTTTACCTGTGCTGTATGCTGTTAGTATCACAGTCAATGCAGCCCAAAGTATGGCATATACTGCATTACTAAGTGCCATGATGGATAAATGCGAACCTGCAACAGCAGCTACTGATTATACATTTCAGGTGTCAGTAGTATACATTGGTGGAATTGCTGCTTCAGTTCTGAGTGGTGCGATCGCCAGTGCTACGGGATATACGTTTATGTTTATCATTAGTGCAGCCTTGAGTTTATTGAGTGTATTACTAATAACCAACTTGCGGGCATAGAAGCAACACATTCACAAGGTATACAGCCCTCTCGCTACATCGGATTGGTTAAAAACCCTGACCAAAGTCCTACTAATCATGTTCTTTAATATTGTCAGAGGCGATTCTCCCACAAGGGAGACGCTACGCGAAGGTTACGGTATCTTCGATTTTTTTAGTACGGATAACCGTCATTTTTATTCGTGTCAAGCACTTGCAAAAAATATTTACATATTGTTATGTTTAGTTACACAAGCAAGTAAAGGAAAAAAGACATGACAAGCAAAGGCTTTAGCATGAACGAACTCGGTCAACTCAACAACTTTGCAATTGAACCAAAGATTTATGTAGATCAAACCCCAAGAGCAGGTTTTACTGAGTACGCCGAGAAACTCAACGGGCGTTTAGCGATGATTGGTTTTGTCTCACTCATAGCTGTAGAAGTTGTCACAGGACACGGCTTGATTGGATGGCTGACAAACCTGTAACTAAATCTGAATATTTAAGAATTTCACTCAATTAACCGATAGAAAATTACCAGAGGATTGCTATGAAAACTGATTTTGATTTCCCTAAAAAAGATTTAATTGGCCCCGTTGTTTTTCGCCCCGATTTCAACAACTTTGAAACAATTAATGTTAACCAAGCCTGGTCATTATTTTTCAGTGCAGGTCAAGATGATAAAGTACTGGGAGAATCAACTGAATTAGGCAAGTTTTTCACTAACCTTTTAATTGCTGTGGGAGTAACAGGAACCCTTTGGGCAATCTATTTCAGCAATTTGGGATAAAAAATTGGCTTCAGGTTTTAAGTTGAATAAATATATCCGAAGTCTTGGTGGACATAACCAAGACTTCTTTTAAATTGCAGGAATCAATTATTAGTAACTGTGCATTTAGCGGGACTTAAACATTTTTGAGAGAAAAGCAAGCCTCAAACCCATGCAGGGTAAGAGAAATACACCAAATGCTCAAAAATAGCCCAAACCTCAGATCACATTGACCCAACCACGCCGGCGTTGACCAGTAAGATTTTTGCGTTTTCCTCGCCTACCTTGTTCAGCTTCACGAGCTATTTGCTGAAATTCTTTATCGAGAAATTCGTGGGGACGTTCCCAATTGATTAATGCTGCTGTTTGGGGGAAGAAAAATTGCATTGCTTGGGGAAAGTAAGCTTCTAAAATTTCTTTCCACGGACTATCATTATCTGCTCTTTCAAGTTCCTCGGTCATCAGTTGATTGGTAGATGGTGGACTGACAAATGAATTAAGCTTTTTAACAATTTTTGCGTAAGTTATGAAAATGGTCTAAGGAATAATGCCAGCGCTATGTCAGCAAACGCTGGCAACCCGAAAAAGTTTGTTGGGTTGAAAAATTTCTAGAAGAATTGCCCAATAAAAATCCAGAGCAAGCTTTGGTAAAGAATGAGACTTGCCCCGATTAATGACGAATGCCAGTATAGATCGACCATTGATTTTTATGCAAGCAAATCACAGTTGTGTTAGTATTCAGATGAATCTCGGTTCTAGTGGGGAACAGCCGCTAGAGGAAACGGGGAAAGTCCGGTGTAAATCCGGCGCTGTCCCGCAGCTGTAATCAAGGCTTGCCTTGTGAGTCAGAATGCCCGCCGAAGTGAACTGGTAAATTTTGTACATCTGCGAGGCACAGATAAGTATTCTTATGAAGATTTATGCAACTACTCAGCTTTACGTTCTCATAGCTCCACATATCAAGACGCTACAGATTACGGCTTTCTATGAGAGGGTAAGCGATTAATTTCCGGTACAAGTTGTGTCTTGAGATGCAGCGATCGCAATTACTACTCCAGATGAGAGTATCGCTTGCAAATAGTCACAGCAACAACGAAATGCTGTATTACCTAACAGGTGGAAGTTGTTAAAAAACAGGTAGTAAATGGCGTGTATGACGTACATAGTCCTGTTCCACATTACCCATAGAAATTGCTAATTTACTAGACTAATACTTCAGTTAATCATCATGCCGAAATTCTATCTTCACCGAACTGGGAAGATTCCTACTGCTATTCATCCCTTTGTCAAACAAACGGCTCTCCTCCAAGATAAACACAAGCCCAGTCTACTTCAAGGGAAAATTATTCCAGATGTTCAAAATATTGCAATGTCGATGTATCGGATGATTTATATTGCGATTGCCTCTGTGGGGCGGTTACGACATCGCTCGTCTGATTCGGGACGAGCACTAATGAGTAAACCGTTAAATCCACTCAAATAGGTGTATAGGAGCATTCAAAAAAATGTCAACTTTATTATATCCTGTAATTGGTTTTCTTCTGTTTTTAGTAATTGGAATTGCGGCTTATTTCCTAACTGCCCGCAAGTATCAATCCTCATCCACAGTCGCCAATTCTTATGATGAATGGACGCTTGACGGCATCCTAGAATTTTATTGGGGGGAACACATTCACCTCGGTCATTACGGTTCGCCGCCACGAAGTAAGGATTTTTTGGCTGCTAAATCTGATTTTGTCCATGAAATGGTTAAATGGGGTGGAATAGAAAAATTACCTCCTGGTACTACTGTCTTAGATGTTGGCTGTGGGATTGGGGGTAGCAGCCGGATTTTAGCGCGAGATTATGGGTTTGCTGTCACAGGGATTACCATCAGTCCACAGCAGGTGAAACGCGCCCAGGAGTTAACACCCCAAGGGCTAAACGCCCAGTTTGCAGTTGATGATGCAATGGCATTGTCGTTTCCAGATGCCAGTTTTGATGTGGTCTGGTCAATCGAAGCAGGCCCCCACATGCCAGATAAAACCGTTTTTGCTAGAGAATTAATGCGGGTGCTAAAGCCTGGTGGGGTGTTGGTTGTAGCTGACTGGAATCAGAGGGATGACCGCCAAAAGCCGCTAAATTTTTGGGAGAAACCAGTAATGCGGCAACTGCTCGAACAGTGGTCTCATCCAGCTTTTTCCAGCATTGAAGGCTTTTCTGAGCTTTTGGCGGGGACAGAATTAGTTGAGGGGGAGGTAATTACGGCAGACTGGACGCAAGAAACCCTTCCTTCTTGGTTCGATTCGATTTGGCAAGGGATAGCTCGACCAGAGGGATTGGTGCGTTTTGGACTGTCTGGTTTTGTCAAGTCTGTGCGCGAAGTACCGACGCTTTTACTAATGCGTTTGGCGTTTGGTGCAGGGTTGTGTCGATTTGGAATGTTCCGCGCTGTGCGGGGGAACGGGAGTACAGAATTGATGGACAGAAACTTTGTCAACCAAAATCCCTCAAGTTTGGTTAGGTAGCTAATCTGGCATAACTTTAACTAAGTACTACTTTGGGTAAAATCGTGGGAAATTGAGGATTGAAATTTAAACGCAAAGGGACGCAGAGGAAAGCGCAGAGGTACGCAGAGGATTCGCTACGAAGTTGTGAAATCCTGTACTAGGAACGAATTTAAGTTTTGTTGCAGCTAGTTATGAATATTTGGATTTTAACGCTGGCAACATTGCATGATATCTGCGGTTAAAACTTCTTTCTTGTGAAAAGCAAAATTAATCAACAAACGACACACTTTTATATGCAAAAAATTCCCGTCACAGTAATTACAGGATTTCTAGGCGCAGGCAAAACGACGTTAATTCGACATTTACTGCAAAATAATGAGGGACGACGCATTGCTGTTTTGGTGAATGAATTTGGGGAAATCGGAATTGATGGCGAACTTTTGCGTGATTGCCGAGTTTGTGACGATGAAGAAGATTCCAACAGTAATATTGTTGAACTCACCAATGGTTGTCTGTGCTGTACAGTGCAAGAGGAATTTCTCCCAGCGATGCAAGAATTACTGAAGCGACGCGATCGCCTTGACTGTATGTTAATTGAAACCTCTGGACTAGCACTACCAAAACCATTGGTACAAGCATTTCGCTGGCCGGAGATTCGCACAGGCGCGACAGTTGACAGCGTAATTACTGTGGTGGACTGTGAAGCGTTGGCAACTAATCAATATGTAGGCGATTTAGCAGCCCTCTTAGCACAGCGACAAGCCGACTCTAGCATAGAACACGAAACACCCATTGAGGAACTGTTTGAAGATCAGCTGGCTTGTGCTGATCTAGTATTGCTGACTAAGAGCGATCGCGTTGATTTCCCAACACAAGTTAGGGTGCAAGAATGGCTAAAGCAGAACTTATCCCCTGGTGTAAAAGTCATTCCTTGCCAGGATGGTAAAATTAGTGGCGATTTGTTACTCGGTTTCAACGCTGCGGTAGAAGACAACTTGGATAGTCGCCCCAGTCACCACGATACTGAAGAAGAACACGAACATGATGAAGGGATTAATGCAGTACAACTACTCTTAGACCAAGCATTTGAGCCGACTGTCTTAGTAAAACGCTTGCAAACATTGGTGCAACAGCAAGAAATTTATCGAATTAAGGGATTTGTAGCAGTTCCAAACAAAGCTATGCGTCTGGTATTACAGGGTGTTGGTAATCGATTTGACTACTTTTACGATCGTCCTTGGCAACCTCAGGAACCCCGTCAAACGCGATTAGTATTGATTGGACGAGAGCTTGAGCAGGTTCGCATTGAATCATTGGTGTTGGGGGAGGAAGTCAATGCGACCATCTAATAGTGTTTGGCAAGGAAATTTCGGCTACTGGCAAAACAGCTTTATTCATAATAATCTGCTGGTAATCGGTTATACAGGATGGAAAGGATTTCAGTCATTTGGGCGGGGAGTTGTTATTTGTGATGTGGATACTAAAGTTACTCACCCTACAAATACAAGTCTTGATACAGTTCCCTTTACGCTCCAATTTCTACCCTCCGATCTGATTGGGTTTTACTTGCGTTCTTTTCAGGATGGCGCAGCTATATCGCAATCAATCTGCTCATCCATGATTTCATCAATTTTCCCCGCGATCGCAACATACAATCCCCATCAAGATATTCTTCTGGTGCTAAAGGCTGAACCTCAGATTGAGGTTAATTTTTTACACCAACTAAAAATTACTCCACCCGATTGCTACGAACAAGTTTGCAAGCGATGGTCAGAATTTGAACCAAGTTTAATGCCCTAAAACTTACTTTATTCCTCAATGCTCAAGCCAAAATCAAGCAATATTCCAAAACCTACTCGCTACCAAAATGCAGCGATAGATTATTACATGGGACTCACAAATTCTTCACGGGCAATTTTTTAAAGCTATTTATGTTATGAAATCCAACTCTGGCAGTTATTAAAAGGAGTTTAATCGAAATGACCCCAGAAATAAACACCCAAGATTGGCAACAAGCTTTTATCGCTACCAATCTATTAGCAATTGGTTACAACGCTTGGATCGGTTATTTAGGAGGAGAACGTGGTGTCGTAATTTGCAGCACTAATTCTCCGCATTTAAGTATGGCTGGCGAAACATTTAAAGCGCATTTTATCCCGCGTAAAAATCTTGCAGCTTTCTTAAATGCTTGGTTAGTAGCACCCGATACCGTACTGTTACAAAGACACTTCATGAATGCTCATATTCTCGAAGCTGTAGATAAGTATAATCCCCAAAAAGATGTTGTATTTTTATTGGAGTCCGGTCATCAAGCTGGGTTTTTCTATTTAACTAATTTACCAATTACACCACCCCAATGTTACCAAACTGTATGCAAGGAATGGGCAGAATTCCAACCTCAGTATACCATCCCAATAGGAGCAACAATACACTGAAAAAAAGAGCTAAAAATCAACAATAATGTATAGTTACAACACAAATGCCTGTGACATCATCTGTATTCGCTACCGAACGCCTGCTTTTTACCCCCGCAACTCCCAACACAGACGCCATCCCCACCATCTTCGCTTTTCCCAATGATTATACGGTGGGGATAACAAGCCTTGGCTATCAAGTGGTGTGGGCAACTTTAGCGATGCGTTCTGATATGCAGGTGAGTCGCCTGTTTACCGATACCCACGAACAACTTCCGCGAGAACCAGAAATACTCGGCTTTTCCATGTCTTGGGAACTGGATTATGTCAATATTTTGAACTTATTGGAATCTTTAGAAATTCCTATCAGGGCAGCTTACCGTGGCGATCGTCATCCCATAGTTTTTGGTGGCGGTCCCGTACTCACTGCTAACCCCGAACCTTTCGCAGATTTTTTTGATGTCATAATGATGCGCTCTGTGAAAAAAACTGTGCCAGGATTGCGCTTAACATTTGGCTGTAGCACCTTTGTTCCCAAAGCACACACGCCATTTCAGTGGTTTGGAGTCAATCGGCAAGCAGAAAAGCGGTTGCAACTTTTACAGAAACAACTTAAGCCGCAAGGTATAGATTTTCGACCGGAAAGTTATAATTGGTCAATCATTCAAGCTTTGTTATCTAGGGGCGATCGCAGACTATCCCACCTTTTGGAACTTACCCGTAATTATGGCGACTCCTTGGGCAGTTATCGTCGTGCTTTCAAACAACTTAAAGGACAAATACCTAACCTAGATTTCTACGTTCATGATAACTGGTCAACAGATATTGTATTAGCTTGGAATCACTTGCAAGGACCTTTACCACAATCCACACTAATAAAGCATCTGGCTGATGCTACCAGTTATTTCAACTTACCCCAAACAGAACTTCAGCCGCTAGGAGAAAGTTTTATTTAATGGAAACCACAGTGAAAAAGTCGGATTTTGTCCTGACTCCTTACATGAACAGCAGCGACTTGCGGGCAACTTATCAAATCCTGAATACGGTTGTGCCTTATGTGGTTTTATGGTTTTTAGCATACAAAGCAGCTGCTATTTCTTTTTGGTTGCTTGCGCCTACTATAGTTTTGATGACGCTGTTTTCAGCGCGTTGTTTTTCTTTAATGCATGATTGCGGACACTATTCACTCTTTCGTTCAAAAAGGGTTAATCAGATTATCGGTTTTATTCTGGGGGTGATCAACGCGATCCCTCAATATCCGTGGTCAAGAGGACATGCCTATCACCACAAAACCAACGGTGATTGGCAACGCTATCGCGGTCCTAGTGCATTAATCTCTACTGAGGAGTTTGCTCGCCTCAGTCCATCTGCCCAAAGGCGTTATGAACTACTGAGGCACCCATTCATGATCTTTCCGGGAGGTTTTTTCTATGTCGCGATTAAGCCAAGACTCGCCCTGATTGCCGGAACATATGATTTTATCACTCATCTACTGACTTGCTTGCAGCAAGATCCTTTTATGGATTTACCTCGAATCATCTCTTCTCATAAGTCTAGAAATTGGTACACTGCGGCTGAGTTTTGGCATCTGTTGTTCAACAACATTTGTGTAGTCGGCAGCTGGATTTTTCTGGGGTATTTACTTGGATTTGGTTTTTTCGTGAGCGTTTACTCAATCACGCTAACTTGTTCTGCGGCAATCCTCATCTGCGTCTTCTTTGTTCAGCACAACTTTGATGGCTCTTACGCCCACAAAACTGAAGGGTGGGACTATCTCGAAGCAGCAATTAAGGGCAGCAGTTATCTGGAGTTCCCCACCGTTTTAAAGTGGTTTTCCGCCGATATCGGCTACCATAACATTCATCATCTTTGCGACAGAATCCCGAATTACAACCTCCAAGCTTGCCACAATCAAAATATTCACCTGCTTAAGAGTGCAAAAACGCTCCGAATGGTAGATATTCCTGATTGCTTCAAATACATTCTGTGGGATTGTCCCTCCAATCGCCTCACGTCGATAGCATCGTTTCGTGAAGCTGCACAATCCATCGACCTAGAGAGAGCCAACGAGGCGTAAAGAATACCGTTGTTTGAAACAACGGGAGCATTCCAATTTGGCAAAAATAAAAAAATAAAGATTATTCGCGAGTAAACATCGCGAATAATCTGGGGATTCAATCAAGTGGTTCTTCGTTGGAGTTGAAGGTGAGTATCTTTCACCAGCAGAGAAAATCACACCCTGTACAGATAAAAAGACACAGAATGATTCTCAATCAACTAATACTCAATAGTAAAATCCCAAGTTAATCGGTGCTTCTAGAGTAATTTGGGAAAGCTTTGTCCACCCGTTTTTTTAACGGGTGTGAATTTAATTATACTGACTTTCATCAAGCCGAATCTATATTCACTGTATCAGCTTTCATTTACTATCTAAAATCCTTGACATTTTATATTTTCTTGCTTATGATTCTCAATCAGTTATGACTTGATTTACTTCCCGGAAAATCTCTCTAAGTAAATTCAATATTCTCCTCACTATACTGTATGAAATTACGCTGGTTATTGCTGAACTTAATTAGTATTTTACTGCTATCTTCTCCTGCAAGAGCAACTCAATTAGAATCCTGGCACTTTGACCCCAATCAGAATCAGCTTGACCTAACCACTGACTCAGGTATTCAACCGAGAGTTTTTTTAATTGATAACCCTAAAAGACTGGTTATTGACTTATCGGGAACTACTTTGAGCTACCCTACAACCAAACAAAACTTTGGCTCAAAGATTCGAGAAATTCGGGCAGCACAGCTTGACCCCCAGACGACCCGACTTGTAATTGAATTAGCACCCGGTTACACTGTCTCTCCGCAAAGTGTAATAGTCAGAAGAGATTCTAACTTTCATTGGGTCGTAAAACTATCATCAATTGAAAAAATACCTGCGACGGGAATTTTGGAATGGGGAATAGGGGCTGGGGAAGAATCCTCCCAAACACCAATTTCCATTACTCCTAATCTCCAGCAAAAACGCCAAGTTCTCTTATTCCAAAGTAAAGCGCCTTTACAAGATATTGCAACTATTAATAAACTGAGTCCACCAGATATACTCACTAAACCAATAAATGCTTCTATGTTTGCTGGGGTAGTTCCTTTAGGTGAGGAAATACTACAACTAAAATCTCAAATTAATGCATTAATGGCTCGTTACAGTTTCCTTAAACCAGGGATGTTTTTTGTGGATTTAGAGACGGGTAACTATTTGGATATTAGTGGCGACAAAGTATTTCCCGCTGCAAGTACAATTAAGTTCCCAGTTCTGATTGCTTTATTTGAGAGAATAGACGCTGGCACAGTCAAACTAAATGACACCTTGGTAATGCGGCGAGACTTGGTTGCAAGTGGCTCTGGAGACTTGCAGTATCAACGTGTGGGAACCAAGTTGACTGTGCTGCAAACCATAAATAAAATGATTACTATCAGCGATAATACCGCCACAAACATGATTATTGACCGTTTGGGTGGTAAGGCAAAATTAAATCAGCGGTTTCACAGTTGGGGATTGAAAAATACTGTAATTCGTCATTTACTGGGAGATTTTAAGGGAACTAATACAACCAGTCCCGCTGACTTAGTAAAATTGTCAGCATTGATTCAGTATCATAAGTTAATTTCAGATGCGAGTCGCTCCCAGGCAATAGATATTTTAAATCATTGCCATAACAGAAAGTTGCTGGCAGCTGGTTTGGGTTCGGGAGCAATAATTGCTCATAAAACAGGTGATATTGGGTTTGTGATTGGGGATGCAGGTATTATTGAGATGCCCAATGGCAAGCGTTACTTAGCAGGAATTTTTGTGAGAAGACCTTACAACGACACCAGAGGTAGGGATTTTGTTCGTCAAGTTTCTCAGTTGGTATATACATACTTAGACCAACCAAAATTAACTCAGTTACCTTAAAAAATGACGATTAAACGAAATGCAAAACTTCAGTTTTGTAGCCTCCAAAAAAATACGTTAGGAACGTAATACACCTGACGAAATTAAATCTAAAATGTCCGCAAAGTCCCCTTTACTAATAGTTAGGGGATTTACTTTATGCGTGTTAACTGTAGCACAAGTATAATTCTATATCCAGTAATTAATATGGAGAATAAAAATTGTTATCGACTGAATTTACATATACACAATAACTATGGTAATCTGACACATAACTGTCGGTTCTGATGGGGAGCAGCCATCAGGCGCAAGGGGGAAAGTTCGGTGTAAATCCGGCGCTGTCCCGCAGCTGTAAACCGATTTTAGATTTTAGATTTTAGATTTTGGATTGGGAAGCTACCCGATAATCCAAAATCCAAAATCCAAAATCCAAAATTGTCTAAGTCAGAATGCCCGCCGACTCACTCTAGACACAAAACATTTATCTGCGAGGCACAGATGATACATTTGATTAATAGATTTCATGGGTACAGATACTATTTTAAGACAGTACCCTCTACAAGTTTTACTAATTCGCTTCGCTGTTAGTAACGACACTCAATTTTGGGTTGTCCTATAGGAATTTGGGTATCCATAAGGAATACCACAAAGTCTTTTTTGCTATCCAAATAGTATCCACCATGATTTAGGTATGGCAATGCTTTGTAGCAAGCTAATTGAAGCCTAAATCTTAAAAACTCATAGCACAAATAAATACTTGCATTTACTGAAAACGAGGAGTTTCATGTCCACTTCCCGTATAGTTACTTATTGTGAATTTTTCTCACAAATCTTTGTTTTTACCACAATCTATGGGATGATCTGCGGAAGAAATGTAGTGATTGCTAATCAAGTTCCACAAATATCTGAGTTTCCCAAGCACCAAGGTTCAGCCAAAGACTTACAACCAGTTGCACAAGCAACGCCTGAAAATACTCCAGCATCCACAGAAGAACCCGATATTGAATTAACAGTCATCGACAAGCTATTGAATGAACCCGTTTACTCACCCTTTCGCCGCGAGGGGACAGTAAAAGATTCCACCCGCCCGGTTTACGTGATTACGGGTGAAGAGATGGAAGGGCAGGGTGCTAGAACTGTCAGAGAAGCGCTAAAATTTCTTCCAGGTATCTTACCTGATGGTACAGTTGGCACAGAAGTGAACGCCTTAAGCGGTCAATTTATCCGGGGTTCTAACTCTGCACAAGTCTTGATTTTGCTTGATGGTAGACCGATTAACGATTTAGGTTCTGGTGGTTTTGACCTTTCAGAATTTACCACCAATATAGTTGAAAGAGTCGAAGTATTACCAGGTGGTGGTTCTACCCTTTATGGTTCCGATGCAATTGGGGGAGTGATTAACATTATCACTCGTCGTCCCACAGAAAAAGTGACGACACAAGCGGGAGTCACCCTTGGCGCGTATGGGTTAAATCAGCAGACTATCAACAGTAGCGGGAAAGTCGGCGATATTGGTTGGGTTGTAGGTTACAACCGTACCCAAGCCGAAAATAACTATCCTTTTTCTATCCCATCCGCGAACTTCAAGGGAATTAGGGAAAATAATGATGTTCTCTACAATAACTTTAATGTCAAGCTAGAGGCGGATTTAGGAAAACGCAACACCCTAACCCTTTCAACCCTATATTTAGGTAAAGACCAAGGAGTACCAGGAGGAGTCCCCATTCCTGAACCATTGTATGGTCAAGGTTATTTTAACTCATTGACGAATAGCGATCGCAAATACACAGACCAAGTTCTCACTGATTTAACCTGGAACTCAAAATTAGGAGGTGGGGATGATTCACTGCTAACAGCAAGAGTTTACGCAGATTTCCTCAACACTCGTTATGATAGTCGCAATTCATCCCAAGCGCGGTATGATAACGGGCAGACTTCTTATGGATTGCAAACACAACACAGTTGGAAATTTGCTCATAATCAAACCCTAGTTTATGGCTTTGATTATCGCAATGTATCAGCTACTAACAGTACATTCGACTTTTCTGCTAATACAAAAACAGTTACTTACGACGATAGTATTAGTCAAGGAGCGCTATTTGCTAGATATGAAATTAACTTTACCCCTAGTTTCACTGCCAACTTAGGTTTACGCCAGGATTTTAGCAGCTTGACAAATGGCTCTTTTACATCACCGAGCGTAGGAGCAAAATTTGCACTTACAGATTCTACCACTCTCAGAGCTAACTATATCAAGAATTTCCGTGCGCCGAATCTTTTCAGCTTATATGCGAATGGTAGTAGTTACGTTGGTAATCCTAACCTCCGTCCAGAGAAAGGCGATAGTTATGATATCGGAATTGACCAAAAGCTAGGCGATTTTGGTTTATTGCGCTTGACCTATTTCAACAATACAATATCAGATTTAATCGCCTATAACTTTGCTGTTCCGGTAGCTACTTATGAAAATATTGGTAAGGTTCGTACTACGGGAATCGAAGCAGTTTTAAATTTGCAGCTAGCAAAGAATATCTACGCTTCTGTTAGTTATACAACAAATGACCCACGGATTTTGAAAAGTACAAATTCTGCCGAAGTTGATAAAGAATTACGATTCGCAGGTGCAGATAGTTTGAATGCAGGACTTTCTTATGAAACTTCTCAAGGCTTATATGCTGGAATACTGATGCATTCTTTGGGTGCATATCCCATAAATAATACTAATACGGAATCTTTGTCTGGTTATACTACTTTTGATTTCAAAATGCGGGTTTCTCTAAGTAATACATTAGTATTAACAGGCAGTCTGGATAATATCTTTAACCAGAGATACCAATTATTTCCTGGTTATCCTGATGGGGGGAGGGTTTTTCAAGTTGGGTTGAGTTCTACGTTTTGAAGTCAAGAGTTTTTTCACGCAGAGAGGAGTTTTGAATGACTGAATTTAATTGTTGGGTGACACCAGTAAATAAGGTTGTGATTGAGGCTTTATCTACTGAGGGGTCTATTGAATATGAATATTTTGATTGTAGTACCGATGTTTTGTCGTCGCTACTTTACACTTTATTTCAGCAAAATTGGCAGCAGGTAGGGGTAGGGCATATTGTTCAAGGAGGTGTATTAGAATTAGAATTTAATGCTCCACCGAAAATTTGTATCCTCTATGATGGATATCTCACAGTAGTCACAGAAAGCTGGCATTTGCACCTATGTATTGAGGCTAATTTAGGTGGGCCTCATTGTAAGACTCCTTTAGAATTAAGGCAACAACGTCAAGTAAATCGTGCTGCATTTTATCGACGGTTTAATGCAGATGGTATCCCTAGAAGTTGGGGAATTGATTTTTGGAATGGTGCAGATGAAAACCTCATGACGATTTTCTTGCCAAATCCGTATGTAGAAGGTGAGAATTTATTACCAGAAGGTAAGCCGAATTTATCAAAGTTAGCTCTTTATGAGGAACTACGAGATATTTATGTATTGGGAAACCAGCCTATACCGTTTACTAAAAACCCCCTCAAACATTCTTATATCTCAGTTTGCACTTCTACTCGCTGTCTTCCTTCACGCAAATGGCAACCCACATTTGATGCTTTAAAATCCGCAGTTGAAAATGCAGGTTTAGACATAGAAGTGAGAACATCTGGCTGTTTGGAAGTTTGCCAACAAGGGCCAGTAGTATTTTATTCTGATGATAGAACTTGGTACACTCGCGTTAACTCAAATATAGCTGAAACTATTGTCAATGAACATTTGGTAAAAGGTAACAAAGTTATTGAACATTGCTATCCACCGAAGTCTGTTTAAATTAGAACTGCGGTTAAAAATCTTCATCTAATTCGCTGAGTACATCTGCCAAATCTCTTGCTCCATGAAATACCCGAAGAATCTCAACAGTAGCATCCTGAATCCGATAAAAAATCAGGTAATCCTTAAAATCTTTGATGCGCCATTGCCTGATTTCGCCCAATTTAGATACAACCAACTGCGTCACCTTTCCTATACTGGGAGTTTTTGCCAACTGAGCAAACGTCATTTCTGCCGCCAGAAGAAATTTCATCGCTACATCTGCATTTCCATTGACCAATATGTAATTTGCCTGCTGCCGCAAATCTTGCGTTGCTTGGTTTCTGACAACTAACTTATAGCTCATGCGTCGCTTTGTGTTGCTGTACTATTTTCATCTAAAACCGCAGAACGCAAATTTTGCCAATATTCTGGTGTTACTTCCTGAGTGTCCGAGTTAATACCTTCAAGTAAAAGCATTTCTAACTTCGCTTGCGCCTGACGTTTTTTGTCTTGCTGCACCAAGTCTAGAAAATACTCGCCGATGCTGTTGTAAGCACCTGTCATCAATTGTGCCTCGACATAAACGCGCATCTCATCAGGTATATCAATATTGATATTCATTAGCTTTTAAGTATAACTACATCTATTATTTTAGCGTGCAAGCCTTCATTCAACCTACAAATGAACATTTCTTGAAAAGGAATAAAGTTATTGAACACCACTACCCACCGACAGACAAAAAATTAGATAATATGAAGTTTTTCAAATTGTCTCATTCCAAAATTATTTTTTTGTGCCAGTTTTTTCTC
Organism: Nostoc sp.; assembly: GCF_036918015.1. GTDB lineage: Bacteria > Cyanobacteriota > Cyanobacteriia > Cyanobacteriales > Nostocaceae > Nostoc. Next base: position 199,130 of record NZ_JBALEO010000069.1, on the reverse strand, counting down.
ATTGCAGCTTTAGTAATTGCTTGCCATAGTACGGCAATTAACACATCTACAAATACTAATAATAACGGCTGTATTCAAAAATATGACCCCAATACTGATTACTTCCCTAATAAAATCAAGATTACTCATGCAACAGGCTTGGCAGTAGAGTATCATAAACACTACAAAACCGTCACTATAAAAAATCCTTGGCAGAATGCCAACACAAAGTTTCAATATGTTTTAGTCCAATGTGGAACTCCCACGCCAAAAGGATTTAATCAAGCACGGGTAATTACAGTTCCCATTAATTCCATAGTTTCTCTATCTACTACTCATTTACCCCACCTAGCCAAATTAGGTGTAGTTGATAAGCTGATTGGTATTAGTAATAGCAAGCAAGTAAATACACCTGATGTTGTAGAGAGAATTAAAGCCGGAAAGGTAGCACAAGTAGGTGATAATTCCAATGTGGATATAGAGAAATTACTAGAATTAAATCCTGACTTGGTAACAACTTTTGGTACTGGAAATTCCCAAACTGATAGTTATGCCAAACTCACAGAGGCGGGTTTGAAAGTGGGTATAAATTCTGAATATATGGAAGACACACCACTGGGAAGAAGCGAATGGTTAAAATTTACTGCTCTGTTTTTTAATAAAGACGAGCAAGCAGAAAAAATATTTAGTGAAATTGCCAATAAATATGAACAAGTAGCTGAAAAAGCTAAAGCTGTAAAAAATCGTCCAACTATATTTGTTGGGTTCAATTTTAAAGGTACTTGGTATATGCCTGGAGGTAAAAGTTACTTAGCCAAATATCTAGCTGACGCAGGAGCAAATTATCTCTGGAGTGATGATAAATCCTCTGGTAGTTTACCTTTATCTTTTGAAGTTGTTTTGGAACGTGCAGCCAATGCTGACTACTGGTTGAATTTTAGTCAATCTTGGAAGAAATTAAAGGATTTAGTAGCTGAAGATAATCGCTATGCTGATTTTAAGGCTGTGAAAACAGGCAATCTTTACAATAATAATGCCCGTCTCAATGAAAGTGGAGGTAATGATTACTGGGAAGGCGGAATTAGTAACCCAGATATGGTTTTATCTGATTTGATTAAAATACTGCATCCAGAGATATTACCTAACCATAAACTATTTTATTACCACAAAATTAATTAATAATGTTCAGCGAAAAATATCAATTTAAAACTTCCCTAATAACCCAAAAAGCTCTGGTTTTCAAAACCATTATTTTCTTAATTATACTTATAAGTTTAATCTTGGCTTTTTTATTAGATTTGGCTTTAGGTTCAGTTGATATTCCTGTTAATGAAGTAATAAAAATTTTACTCGGGCAAGAAGCAGAAAAAGTGACATGGACTCATATTATTCTCAAATTTCGCCTACCTAAAGCTTTAACTGCAACTTTAGCGGGTGCGGCTTTAGGTGTGAGTGGCTTGCAAATGCAAACCCTATTTAAAAATCCCTTGGCGGGGCCTTTTGTGTTGGGTATTAGTTCTGGCGCAAGTTTGGGTGTAGCGTTAGTTGTGCTGACAGCAAGTGCTACGACACCAACATTATTAGCAGATTTGGGAATCATTAGTGATTTTGCTTTAGTCATAGCCGCAAGTCTCGGTGCAGCATCAGTTTTAGGGATGATGTTAGTTGTTTCTCGCCGAGTGCAAGATACGATGACACTATTAATTTTAGGTTTATTATTTGGCTATGCTACCAGTGCAATTGTTAGTATTTTGTTGCAGTTTAGTTCAAAGGAACAGATTCAAAGTTATGTTATGTGGACTTTTGGGAGTTTTGCTGGGGTGACTTGGAGACAGTTAGTTGTTTTAATTCCTGTGATAGTTTTGAGTTTATTGGGAGCAGTGTTGCAATCAAAATCTTTGAATGCACTTTTACTTGGTGAATCTTATGCACGTAGTTTAGGTTTAACGGTGCAGAAAACTAGATTTTCTATTATTACTAGTGCATCTATATTAGCTGGGGCAATTACCGCTTTTTGTGGCCCCATCGCATTTTTAGGTGTAGCAATTCCCCATCTTTGTCGTAGTCTGTTCAATACTTCCGACCATCGGATATTAATTCCTAGTGTAACAATGATGGGTGCAATTTTAGCATTGTTTGCAGATTTGTTTTCCCAACTTGCGGTAAGTCAGATGGTTTTACCTTTAAATGCTGTTACTGCTTTAATTGGAACTCCTGTTGTTACTTGGGTAATTCTGCGGCGTAATTCTCAGAAGTCTTTTCCGTCATGAATGATGCGATTTTAACAACTCACAATTTGACTATCGGTTATAAAACATCCCGAAAAACTTTTCGGTGTGTTGCATCGGATATTTCGGTATCTCTGCAAGCTGGGGAACTGGTTTGTTTACTTGGCCCTAATGGTGCAGGTAAATCTACATTACTGCGATCGCTCGCCGGAATGCAACCCCCAATCGATGGTGAAGTGCGACTCTTGGGAGAAAATATTTACAAGTTAGCACCACAAGAATTAGCCAAACGTCTGAGTTTGGTACTCACCGAGAAAGTTGATGTGGGAATGCTATCAGCCTACACCTTGGTGAGTATGGGGCGATATCCTTACACTGATTGGTGGGGAAATTTGACACCCGAAGATGAAACTATAGTAACTTGGGCAATAAAATCTGTAGGAGCAGTACACTTAGCACAACGCCAAGTTAGTGAATTAAGTGACGGTGAACGCCAAAAAATTATGATTGCGCGTGCTTTGGCTCAGTCGCCTATTGTCATGTTACTTGATGAGCCAACAGCATTTTTAGATTTACCGCGACGGGTGGAAATTATGCAGTTGTTGCGTCAGTTAGCACGAGAAACCAATCAGGCAATTCTCCTTTCTACTCACGATTTAGATTTGGCTTTGCGTCTGGCTGATAAAGTTTGGCTATTATCAACTAATGGTATTTTAAATGTTGGCGCACCGGAAGATTTAGTGTTGAGTGGTGCATTTGCTGATACTTTTGAGAGTGAAGGTGTAGAGTTCGATGTTGCTTCTGGGGAATTTCATCTCCATACATCCCACAAAGGAGAAATTAATTTGATAGGTGAGGGGATTGCAACTATATGGACTATTCGTGCTTTAAAACGTGCAGGCTTCAAAGTTAATCAAAGTCAAAATAGCTTATCAATCTCAGTAGAAGTGATATCAAACTCTAAACAAGTTTTGTGGCGAATCACACAAAGCAAGACTGTATATACTTATTATTCATTGTATGAACTGATTAAATTTTTGAATTATTTATAAAAGCATTGTCCCTAATTTCTTGAGATTCTCTAACTGTATAATCAGAAAAAATTACGAAATCGCTCTAATATCCGTTGTCGCACTCGTTCTATAACTACTCCTTCCTCAGCAGATAGCCCATCAAATAACATCTCATATATCAATGGTACGCCCAACTCTAACTCTTCTAAAAGTGTACGCTGGCTAAATACATCTTGTGGTTTACCTTCTAGCATCAGCCGCCCTTGATCCATGACAAAAACCCAATCTGCCCACCGATAGACTAAATCTAAATCATGGGTTGCCATTAATAAAGTAGTTCCATCTCCATGAATTTTTTTCATGGTTGCTATCAAATTACGAGTATGTTTTATATCTAAATATGCAGTTGGCTCATCCAACACCAACAGTTCTGGTTGCAACACCATCACATCAGCTATTGAAACTCGCTTTTTTTGTCCTAAACTCAGATGATGGACTGGTCTTTCTGCTAAAGTAGTCAGTTCAAATTCAACTAATGCTTGTTCTACTCGGTCTTTAATTTCTGGTTCTGGTAAACCTAAATTACACAACCCATAAGATATATCTTCTTCAACAGTAGAAGCTACTAATTGTTGTTCTGGGTCTTGAAATACTAGTCCAACTTTCTGCCTTAAATTACCTAGATAATTACGATTGTAACTTAACGCTTCACCACGCCAACGGACAACGCCAGAATCAGGTTTATATAAACCGTTAGCTAATAAAAATAGCGTCGTTTTACCACAACCATTCTGACCAATTAACGCACATCTTTTGCCAGATGGAATCTTCAGTGTTAGACCATTCAAAGCTGATTGCTGTGCGCCTGAATAGGTGTAATATACCTGCTCAAATTCTAGTAAATATTCCTGCATTTCGCCAAAACTCTAATCCTATTAATCCTACACAACCGCAAATCGCTTCGATGATATATCGTGCTTGGGGACGATAGCGACGAGGATGCCAAACTCGAAATTCACTTACAAAACCCCGTGATTGTAGTCCGAGAGAGAACTGAGTATATCGTTGTAAGGTTCGCTGTAATAGTTGTCCGATTAGTAGTGCTAAACTTTTCATCCCACTGCGCCAAGTACGGTAGCCACCACGGGAATTTTGCGCTGTCCACAATTCATCGGCTGTGTTCAGGAGAATGAAAATAAACCGATACATTAATAATAATAAATCGGTTAAAAGCACTGGAAATCCTAAGTAACGCAGAGTTTGTAAAGTTTCCGTGAAAGGAACAGTTAACATGAGAAAATATAGGCAAGAAACAGAGGCTAATGCTCTGGTTAAAATTCCTAATGCTTGGATAGTTCCACTATGGCTGATATAAATATAGAAGTGTCCGAGAGTGAGTCCATACCATGAGTCTAATTTGACACTTTGTAAATCATTAATTGCGATTCCATTCACCATCAAGGCTGGTAAACTTGTCAAACAAAAAACTATGGTGAACATTAACAACCGAAAATAAACACCAGCCGGAATTCTTGCATAAATAACTGTCCAAACACCCATCCAAAGCGCCATCAATATTTGCACTAGCGGATGGGTAGCAAGGGAAATAGCAAGAGTAGTAAATGCAAAAATTAGTTTATGTTCTGGTGGCAATCTTCGGAGTTGATTAGTGTAAGCTAAAGTGTCTATTTGCAGGCTCATTCTTCACGTTTTTGTTGTTGGGAACGTCCTTTATACAACCCAATTGCATAACCGACTACTCCAGCACCTAAAGCTGCTTGCGAAGCAAATAATAAACTTTCTATTTCACCACTAGCGGGTTCAAAAAATGATTTAAACCAGGGTTTATATCCAGGTTGTATTTCAGTAATTGCTTTTTCTGCTTTGTCATCGGAACCGGCAAATTCGCCACCACGCACAAATATTAACGGTGCAACTGCTAAGGCTAATACAGCTACTACCAACAGCCAGTTACTCAATCCTTTTTTAGATTGACTCATTTCCTTGGGGTTCCCGTTTGATTAATTTCAGCAATTCTAATTCTTGAGGATTATAAGATTGCAGCCAGTTCCACACCAACACAGTTAGCAATCCTTCACTAATTGCTAAGGGTACTTGAGTTATAGCAAAAATTCCGGCGAACTTGGTGAATGAAGCGATAAACCCACCAACAGGTGCAGGGAAAGCTAGGGCGAGTTGGATGGAAGTGATAACGTAAGTGAGTAAATCTGCGATCGCAGATGCTAGAAATATGGCGATTTTTTGCTTACCACCCAACTTTATTGTCAGATTATATATCCAGTAAGCTGCAAATGGCCCAGCGATCGCCATCGAAAAAGCATTTGCCCCCAACGTCGTCAAACCGCCATGCGCCAGTAACAAAGCTTGAAACAACAATACTAAGCTACCTAAAACCGTCATCGTAAGGGGGCCAAATAGCACCGCACCTAATCCCGTCCCTGTTGGGTGAGAACAGCTACCTGTGACGGAAGGGATTTTCAACGCTGACAGCACGAAAGTAAAAGCACCAGCCAAGCCCAGGAGTAGTTTCAGTTCCGGGTTAGCTTGGGTAATGCGAGTCAGACTACGCAATCCTAGTAGAAAAAATGGTAATGCTACAATCCACCAAAAAACTGCCCACTGCACAGGTAAAAAACCTTCCATAATGTGCATAGCGTAGGCGGGTTTTGGTAAACCAACTACTAGATAAAAACTGATAACTCCCATCAGGGTTAGACTGACTAACGCCTGTTTTTTTCTTTTCATAATCTGTACCTCGCAGATTCATGTAAACGCATTGATTCTAACCGGCGGGCATCCTGACTCACCAATTTTGGTTCACAGTTGCGGGACAGCGCCGGATTTACACCGGACTTTCCCCCTTGCGTCCGATGGCTGCTTCCCACCAGAACCGATTGGAGTAACTATATCATCATTACTAATTTTGAGCAGCGATTTTTTACCAGGTATTCACAAAGCGTAGTTTATTGAGGCAGTTTAACTCTAAATAGCCGCATTCCATTCGCCGTTACCAACAAGAAACTTCCGGTATCAGCTAAAACTGCAACTGCTAACCCGACAAATACGAATGTTTTGTTGAGAATTGGACGGCAGAATTTGGTCTTTTAGCAGGGGAGTGGGAGCAAGAAAGCCAGAGAGGTCTTTTTGCCAATATGCGATCGCTTGATTTTTATCTTGCTGCTGCAACCAAACAATATAATTACTATAAGGATGAGTTGGCGGTAAATATAAATCTTTCCTTATTTTCAGAGCTTCGTAAAAGGCAAAAACCTCTTTGTAGATGATGGGTAAACACCAACCATCCGTCAGGATATGATGAGAACTATCAATAAATTTGTAAGTCCCTTCGGCTAGCTTAATCAGAGTACAGCGAATTAGCGGTGCTTTATCCAGGGCAAAACCTTTATTTCTATCTGATAGGACTAGCCCTTTCAAGGTGACTCGAAAAATCTCTTTTTTTTCTCTGTGTTCTCTGTGACTCTGCGGTTTAAAAGTAATTTATCTAACCACAGAGACGCAGAGAACACAGAGGTAAGAGATGAAAGAGAAATTTTTTGAACAAAATTTTTACCTACCTTGAAAGGGCTAGTCCTAACTTATATATTTAGCCGTATTATCTCGTACTCTTTTTCAAAAATCAAATAGGATTCCTATAGTTGCATCTCAGTGGGTTGATAAAGCTAGTAATATTATTCTCAATAATAAAATAGCTCTTGATGCTGCTGGAGTCAAACAAATTTCCGAAATGCGATCGCACCTTCTAGTGGATTATTTTTACTGCATATACTGGCATAATTGCAATATCATAATTTGTCAGTAACTAACAATGAGCGATGCCTATTTTATCATTTACTAAATCATTGCTTCCAATTCTTCTAAAGCTTGAAAACTTCCTACTTGCCAACTACGCTCCACAGCAGCAGGGATAATCTGAGCAATAGCTATATCTTCAAAATTAGGACTTGTGTTAGATTTTATATATTTACCGTCTTTCAGCAAATAAATAGAAAGGCTCCCGCTATCGTAAACCCATAATTCTGGGACTCCAATGGCTTCATAAGCATCAAGGGTAGTTTTTGATGTGACATCAGTCTCAATCGCTAAATCTGGTGGCGGATCGTTAGGTTGTAAGCGGCGACGGCCAATCATTTGTTGATAATTCTGAATATAAAAGCAAGCATCAGGTTCAACTCCTGCTACACCTTGGCTTTTAAAGGTTGTGGAACCAAAAGGTTGATATCTGATATCTTTAGCTTTCAGCAATATTTTGACAATATCAGAAATTAAATCTTTGGGTATTTCATGTTCTGGTAAAGGAGCCATAATTTCTAAAGCACCCTGGCTATAGGCAATTCGGGTAGTTCTTTTTTCTCCCAATTCTTCTAAAATAGATTCAAATTCTTCCCAGCTAACATCAGGAATAGTCACTGTGCTGCCAGGTGCTAACTGCATCCGGCTAACAGCTTTGAAAACGGGGATAGCAACAGTCATAACCAAAATATCAATAAGCTGAATCTCAATAATTATCTATCAGGTTGCGGTGGATAATACAGCCCACCGTAACCTTTAGATTAATAGATTGAGTTTAACAAAAGCGATCACTCTACACTTTAAACTTCTCGGCAATCCGCTTCATCGCCTCTTCGACATTCTCCCGGCTGTTAAACGCTGAAATGCGGAAGTAACCTTCACCCGCAGCACCAAAGCCAGAACCGGGTGTTCCCACAACGTTGACAGTTTGCAGCAATTTATCGAAGAATTCCCAACTGGATAAACCATTAGGCGTTTTTACCCAAACATAAGGTGCATTCACGCCACCATAGACAGCTAGTCCTGCGGCTGTGAGTTTCTCGCGGATAATTTTGGCGTTTTCGAGATAGAAACTAACCAATCCTTTGATTTGCGCTTGTCCTTCTTCAGAATAAACCGCCTCGGCTCCCCGTTGGATGATATAGGAAACGCCGTTGAATTTGGTAGACTGGCGACGATTCCAGAGTTTCCATAGTTCGACATTGGAACCATCAGCGGCTTTTGCTGTGAGTGTCTTCGGGACTACTGTTAACGCGCAACGGGTTCCTGTAAAACCTGCGTTCTTGGAAAAAGAACGAAATTCGATCGCAACTTCTCTTGCACCTTCAATTTCATAAATTGAGTGGGGAATCGACGGATCGGTAATATAAGCTTCGTAGGCTGCATCAAAGAAAATAATCGAGTTATTAGCTTTGGCATAGTCTACCCATGCTTTGAGATATTCCTTGGTAGCAGTTGCGCCAGTGGGGTTATTGGGAAAGCAGAGATAAATTAAATCGACTTTCTTTGAGGGAATTTCGGCGGTGAAGTTGTTATCAGCCGTAATTGGTAGATAAACTAAACCCTCAAATTCACCTTTATCGTTAGCATCCCCAGTATTTCCCACCATTACGTTAGTGTCTACATATACGGGATAAACGGGGTCAGTAACGGCGATGATGTTATCATGACCAAAGATTTCCAGAATATTGCCCGTGTCGCACTTGGAACCATCAGAGATAAAGATTTCTGAAGCATCTATATCGGCTCCCCGTGCTTGGAAATCATGAGTAGCAATTTTCTCCCGCAACCAAGCGTAGCCTTGCTCAGGGCCATAGCCTTTGAAGGTATTGCGATCGCCCATTTCTTCCACAGCTTTAATCATCGCTGTGCGGCAAGCCTCCGGCAGAGGTTCGGTGACATCGCCAATGCCCAAGCGGATGATTTTAGCATTAGGATTCGCTTCTGCAAAGACATTCACCCGCCGAGCAATTTCTGGAAACAGATAACCCGCTTTCAGTTTCAGGTAGTTGTCGTTAATAGTTGCCATTATGTAGATTATGAAAAACGCCCTCAAATAGCTTACTGCTAATTTATGAGGGCGGGGAATGGGGAGTGGGGATGAGGGAGCAGGGGAAGCAGGGGAAGCAGGGGGAGAATAACTAATGACAAATGACAAATGACAAATTAGACATTTACCGTTTGTTTATTGTCGGCTGAATAATTGTTGCGATCGCTAACTACAAACTCCGTAATTGATTCTCTCCCTGTAATTAATCTTGCTCCACGATTACGGGTGAAATAGCTCCATGCCCACTGAATCATTACTACTAATTTGTTGTTAAATTCAATTAAGAAGTAGATGTGAATAAATAGCCAAAACAGCCATGCAACGAAACCTTTCAGCTTGGTAAAGCCCAAATCTACCACAGCAGAATTGTGCCCAATCATTGCTAAACTACCATGATCGGTATAAGCAAAGGGTGGCAAAGTGTTACCTGCAAGCCGCTTTTGGACTAATGCTGCTACATATTCACCTTCTTGCTTCGCCACAGGTGCAACACCAGGTAGGGGTTTACCATTTTGATGAGAAAAATTTGCTAAGTCGCCAACTACAAAAATATTGGGATGTCCCTTAATACTCAAATCAGGTTCAACCATAATCCGTCCAGCGCGATCGCACTCTGCACCTGTGCGTTCTGCTAGCACTTTGCCCATTGCCGAAGCTTTCACACCTGCTGCCCATAATACCGTTTTTGAGGCAATTTCTTTAACTTCATCGCCTTGTTTGAGGGTAACAGTATCATTTTCAATATTCGTTACCAGTGTTTTTGTCTGGACAACCACACCCAACCGCGTTAAGGATGCTTCTGCTTCTTGTGATAACTCTGGTGCAAAGGGTGGCAAAATCCGATCCAACCCTTCTAATAGCAAAATTTTGGCTTCTGAGGTGTCGATGTTGCGGAAATCTTCTTTGAGAGTTTGGTTTGCCAATTCTGCGATCGCACCTGCCAACTCTACACCTGTTGGGCCACCACCCACAATTACAAAAGTTAACCAAGCACGGCGTTTTTCTGGATCGGTTTCATTTTCTGCGGCTTCAAAGGCCGAAAAAATCCGGCTACGCATTTCTATGGCATCTTCTACAGTTTTCAAGCCTGGGGCGAATTCTTCCCAGTTATCTTTGCCAAAGTAGGAATGCTTTGCACCTGTGGCGACAATTAACGTATCGTAAGCTATTGCTTCGTCGCCCACAATCACTTTTTGCGCTTCTGGATCGATATTATTCACCTCTCCCAGCAGTACTTTCGTATTCTTGCTCTTGCTGAGGACTGAACGCAACGGTGAGGAGATATCAGCAGGAGATAGCGCACCTGTGGCGACTTGATATAAAAGGGGTTGAAATAGATGAAAGTTACGTTTATCGATTAGAGTAACGTTTACTGCCGCCTTGGCGAGTGTTTTTGCCGCATAAAGTCCACCAAAACCACCGCCAACAATAACTACTTGATGGGGTGGATTATTGTCAAGTGAATTTACCATAAGAAATATTATCCAGTATGCCGACTATTGTAACTATTCTTAACAAATTTGTATCAAAAATGTCATCATATATTTTGTATTGCTCTTTACATTTGAAAAAGTATTAAAGTGATCGAGGCTACAGGATCAAGAAGATTTTTGAAGAGAAAGGTACAGACAATAAGAGGTTGGAATATTTGAATCCCTATTTATCTGTGTAGATTTATCAAAGGTAGATGTAGCATTTATGGGAGTTTACTCAGAACTAGTTGACTCTGGTGTTTGTGTCAAACGTGGTGAATGAGTTCGCTGCCAACGCCTAAAGCCGTAGATAAGAGCAACAAAAATTAACAAATAGGGACTGTAAACAATTAACCAAATACCCAGCTTGAGTAAGCCAACGGAAAATGCACTCAAAGAATGGGTAGAGTTGTTCCAAGTTTCCTGAACTTGCAAACCGAAAGCAGGTTGGGGACTGGTGGTAGAAACTGCTGCTTCTAAGTTCAGCGTAATAGTGGAATAAGCAACTTGATTTTTGAGGTTTTTCAGTTGGGCATCAATTTGTTCTATAGTTTGGCGGACATTACTCAGTTCTTGGGAAACACTAAGCACATCTCTCACAGAAGCAGCCCGATCCATAATTTTTTGCAAATTGGCTTCAGTCTTTTGCAAATTAGTTAATCTAGCTTGGAAATCTACTAAGCGATCGCCCACATCTTCGGCAGTGATATTACGACTCTCGACAGTGCCCAATTTAGCTAGTTCTTCTAGGGTAGGTTCCAGCCGATTCTCTGGTATCCGCAATTGTATCGTTGCTGTGTAACGCGGGTTGTCTTTTTTGGGTTGTTGTTCTTTCAACCCGATTAAATCCCCTTGCTGTTGATTGATAATTTGCGAAACAGCATCAACAGTCTTATCTACAGAGTTGACAGTCAAAGAGATTGCTGCCTTTTTGATGAGTTGGGGACGAGAACGGGCTATTGGTGCAGCATCCGCCTTTTGGGAAATACTGTTTTCACGGGCAGTTAATTGATTTACCGCGCCATTGGCAGCAATTTGAGGTGCAGACTGAGTGGTTGACCGATCCGAAGAGGCGCAACTAGTGAAAATCACCCCTCCCAATAACGCACTTATAAATAAAGCAGATGTGCGCGGTAATTTAGTCGAAGTATACATAATCTACCCCCAGATAGATGAAGTTAACCCCAGTATTACTGAAGAAAAACTCAAAGACTGTATTGTTGCGATTTATGTAACAGGGTTAGTCATTTTTATTTACAGAGAATGAAAATTCATCTTGATGAGATATCTCAAAAAGATTATTAGCAAGTCATTTGACGATTATTTCAAAAAATATCTGCAACAAGTCTGTTTGCCAGTAGGGTCGTGAAGTTGCTTTCTGGTAGGTGATATTTTTGAAATTGTTTGATTTTGAAAACAAGTTGGATCTGCGATCGCTGCTTGCAAATCTGCCTTTATACCAATTCAAAATAGCCTACAGTATCTTGTCGGTCAAAATTCCCTGGCACTTTCAGCAGCCTGTCTCAATGCCAAAAAAGCTTCTTTTAGAGGTTGGTTAACGGCACTGTCTGGTTCTGTTAGCACTAGCTGTTGGTAGAAGGATAGCTGCTGGGGTTGTGGACATGGAGCGATTTCTTCAACAGGAAGTGTGGAGGAGGCTTGAGGGTCATAATTGAGCCAAAGTACTTCTTGCCGTAACTGCTTGATGGAATGGCAATGCTTCAGGGGCGCTTTAATGCAGTTCCAGTCACCGTAAAGTTCCTGCATCAACGAACAATCATAGCCTGAAAGGGCAACTTTACCTTTGACTGAACGCAAAACATCCGCTAGTTGCCGATGCTGGTCGTCGGTCATTTCATAAGCGTAAGCCTTGCTATCCCCACGGGAATCGTGCGGGTAGGGAGGGTCACAGTAAAATAATGTTTCTGGACTATCGTACCGTCGAATAATATCAATTGCTCGGTCGTTCTCAATTTGCACGCGTAGCAACCGTTGCACAATTTCGGGCAGATCCTCAACACTACCAAGCCACCGGGAAACTGCACCAGCCATTCCAGCGCGGCTAGTAAGTTTGCAGTGCGCCCATCGTCCAACACTGGCGGTTTGTGCCAAGCCTGTTCTCACTTGTCGCGCCCGGACGAAAAACCGTCTAGCCCTTTCCAGGTCAGACAAACTTTCTTCTTCTTTGGTAATAGCAATCCGAAATTCTTCACGCGAAAACGGCGTTAACCCAATCGCCTCGATGAGTTGGTCTTTTTGGTCGCGTAGTACACGAAAGAAGTTGACTAGCTGGCCATCAATATCATTGTAGGTTTCCACAGGTGAAGGCTCCCGGTTCAACAACACGGCTGCTGAACCGCCAAAGGGTTCGCAGTAGTGGGTCGTTTTTGACAACAAGGGTAAAAGCCAGTCTAAATGACTGTACTTGCCGCCATACCAACCAAATGCAATTTTCTTTGCCATGAAAGCCAACCTCAAAGGGATTGCTTTACCCGAAACCGAGGATAAGGGTAAAACGCAATTTATTATATAGTGTTGAGAAATAAAGTATAAACAAACAAAAATACTTACATTATTTTTTCAGAGAATAATCTATTATTCTTTTTCGGTAAAGCGATCGCCAACAGTATTTAGATATCGCTCATCAACTTGACATAATGCTGAAACTAGGCCACTATCCAATTGTCAGAATCAAGTTTCAACTGCCTTGGTGTGAAGTCCAATCCAGTCACCATTTTCAGTTTGACCAATAATATACATTTCAATTTCTCCAGCAGTTAATCGATAAAGTCTTAAATTGGTTAGGTTTGAATGAACTAACTCAGCCTGAGTCTCGCTAGCAAAAGGATTTTCGACCTCATTTGTGGTAACAATCCCAACAGTATCTAGCACATTGTGGATAAGTGCGCTTTTTTGCTCTGCTATTTCCCAAACAAAGTTTTTTATGTATTCAGAAGCAAAACTGACTTCTGCAATTTCATTTTCCAAAGTCACAATCAGTTCTTGATTTTCTAGTTTGGCGACTGCTGAATCTCTAAACCGAAAAATTTGAGAAGAATAATGCTGTTGTTCCAAGTAAGACGAGACTTTAGTTGAGATACCTAGCCAATCTTCTGAAGGTGTATTACCGATAACAATATAAAGGTCTTGTGCAGGAACCGCTAATCGATAAACTTGTAGATTAGTTAAAAATGGCTCTAACTGCAATAATAATGTTCGGAAAGACTGAATTACCTGTTTATTTTCTGGCAATAATCTAGAGCTATTAGCCGAAGACTGTAACCACTGTAAATTATCAAAATTTCCATTGCGAAAATCATCACAAGGAATTTCTCTTAAGAATCCAAAAACTTCTAGTAATCCTTCTAAGGTAAACTCTCCCCGATTTGCAACTTCCCATAAGAAAACCTCATAGGGATAATCTGCTTCACTACCGTAATACAGTCCTTTAGAAGCCTGTCGAATCTGCTCAAGCAGTCCTAGATTAGGGTTATTTGGCGAATTAGAGAAAATCGAAGCTGAACCAGAGGTATTGCGGGTATTTGTCAAATTAGTGCCGAACAGTCTAGTACCAGTTAAATCAGCACCAGTCAAATCTGCATCTGTAAAATCAGCACCTTCTAAATTAGCATCTGTCAAATTAGCATTGTATAAAGTTGCATTTTGCAGTCTTGCTTGTTCTAAATTTGTACCGAGTAGATTAGCTTGGTTTAAGTTAGCTTGATTAAGATTAGCACTATTCAATTTAGCCCCGGTAAAATCAACTTGGCTGAGATTTGCACTTTCTAAATTAGCATTACTTAAGTAAGCATTTTTAAGATTTGCACTACTAAGATCGGCATGGCTAAAATTGGCTTTGGTTAGGTTAGCTCTCTGGAAATTTACACCTCTTAAATCAAGTCCACTCAAATTGACATTTTGAAGATTGGCACAGCTAAGGTCAATACCAGCCAAATTTATGTTTTCAGCTTCTTGATTAATAATGTGCCAGATAAGATATATTTTTGGATCTAGGTTAATGGCTCCTTCAATTTGAGTATTTCGCAAATTAGCATAAGTTAAATCTGCATTTTCAAGGTTAGTGTTACGTAGGTCTGCTCCTTCAAGATTAGTGCTTTTAAGATTTGTATTCACTAAATTAGAACCATTGAGATTGACACCCCTCATCTCAAGAGTATAAAAATTTTGTCCACTTAGGTCTAATTGGCTGAGATTAGCACGACTAAGATTAGCTCGATACCAGTAGAGGTTTTGGTGACGAAAAATAGCATTTCTTAAGTTTGCACCTTGAAACTTTGCTTCAATTAAATCACACGTTAACTTTGTATTTGTGCAATTTGCATTTGCAAAGTCAATATTGGTGTTACCTAACCCATTAGCACCGAAATCAACATTCGTTAAATTAGCTCCTCTGAATTTAGCCCCATTAATTCGAGAAGCGCCTATATGAGCATTCGTCAGATCGGCTCCACTAAAATCAGTATTATTAATTTTGCCATTCATTCGGACTTCTTTAAGATTGGTATGACTGAAATTAGCATTATCAAGATTGACATGGCTCAAAATAGCACCTTCTAAGTTAGCTCCACTGAAATTAGCACCACTCAAATCAATCTCTTTACCTTGTGAACCATAGAGTTTGATGCCTCGTAAATCAGCGCCAGAAAAATCTCTTTCTCCATTTGCATAACGCTTGAGTAGTTCAGAACTGCTCACCATTATTAATATCTCCTTGTATTGATTAGTGAAAGGATAATGACAGTTTTAAATAGCCTGTCCAGGATGAAAGTCCTAAATCAAAGCTAGGTGTTAGACAAATCCACACCTTTTAAATTGGTATCTGTAAAATCTACTTCATATAAATTGGAGTTGAGCAAGTTAGCGTTACTTAAATCAGCTTGGCTAAGATTTGCCCGACTGAGATTTGCACCACTCAAATTAGCTCCTTTTAAGTTAGCTCGACTGAGATTGACACCGCTCAAATCAGTTCCGCTTAAATCGGCTCCGCTCAAATTTCGACTAACTGCATCTTGATTGACAATTTGCCAAACTAAACGCCATTTCTCTGGTGCGGTTTCCTCATCTAGTTTGGCTCCTCGTAAATTTGCACTACTGACCTCAGCTTGAGTGAGATTTGCTCTCGTTAGGTCAGCCCCAGCTAAATTAGTAAAGGTGAGGTTAGCTTGACTCAGATTCGCGCCCTTTAAGTTTGCAAGGGTAAGGTTTGCTTGTGTTAAATTAGCTTCTGTGAGATTGGCAGTGCTTAAATTCGCTAGCGTAAGATTAGCACCTTTGCGATCGCAGCTGTATCTGGCACCGTCGAGGTTCGCTCGGCTCAAATCCGCTCCACTTAAATTAGCTTGGCTGAAATTAACTTGATTAAGTTTTGCACCGCTTAAGTTGGCATTGCTCAAATTCGCTTTGCTCATGTTAGCGCCATCGCACTGAGTATCTTTGAGATTCGCCCCGCTCAAGTCACATTCTCTCAAATTAACAACTGTCAGGTCAGCACCACTTAAATTTGCACCTCTGAAATCAGCCCCTCTAAGATTCGATACATTTAGCTTGGCAAAGTGTAAGTTAAATCCCCGTAAATTACAGCCTTGCAGGTTAACACATCGTAAATCTACATTTTCTAGAGTTGTACCGTTTAGATTTGCACCTTTTAAAATCGCTCCTTCTAAAATGACACCCCGTAGTTTTGCATTCTGCAAGTTAGCATTTGTTAAATTTGCTTGTTTCAAGCTAGCAGATTGCAAATCCGCATTGGTTAAATTTGCATCAGTGAGATTAGCACCATATAAGTAAGCGGTACTTAAATTTGCGTCATTCAGGTTTGCACCACTTAGGTTTGTTTCTCCAAAAGCTGACCCTCTAAGGTCTGCATTACTTAAATTAGAATTACTCAAGTCAGCCTTATCCAAGTTAACCAAAACTAGGATGATACCCCCTAGATTGGCATTGCTTAAATCTAGACTACTAAAATTAGGTCTTTGCGAATAAACGCTCCTACTAACATTAGAATTACTGTTTGCTGTAGTTAAGTGAGCATATTTCACATCTATTTGAGAAAAATTTCTTTCACCTGCTGCGTATCGTGAGATTAATTCATTGCGATTCATAGAACCCCATGCTGAGGAGAAGCTAAAGGACAAAGATTATCTTGAACTTTGACAAGTTTTTATATAGTTTACCCAAAGATTGTTTTGAGCTAACTCAACGTTTTCAAATGAATCTATGAAGTAGCCATTACCGCGCAAGGAAGTTACAACGCACTGGCAGCCCTAAACCTTTACTACAAGTGATTGCTAACCTTTACTTTAGAGCGTTGCTTAACTGCCTTTTTTACATCAGGGTGGCTTGTTAGTGAAGAGTATATCCTCTTTTTTAGACTTGAACAAAAGTGTATCACAGGCTACTATTATTTGGCGATCGCTACGCCCACCGTTCGCGGAGCGTCTCGTATAGCAGGCATCGCAAAACTTTTCGGTCTACTGAAACTGAGTAACTTTACTTGCTTGAGATAAAGAAATTAGGGGATTATTGCCGTCGTAAACACTCCCCCTGAGTTCAAGCGGATAAATTCAATGATTGATAATTCATCTGTGTTACTCAATTTGAGGTACAATCGTAAGCCTGCCAATAAATGACGATGCTTGCTGACAGGAGATGCTTCTATGGCCCGGATGTATTATGACGAAGATGCCAATTTAGACCTTTTGGCTGGAAAAACTATTGCTATCATTGGCTATGGTTCCCAAGGTCATGCCCACGCTCTCAATCTCAAAGATAGTGGTTTGAATGTGATTGTGGGACTATATCCGGGTAGTAAGTCAGTTGCAAAAGCTGAAGCATCTGGGTTGACTGTGAAAAATGTTGCAGATGCCGCTAATGCTGCTGACTTCATCATGATTTTGTTACCTGATGAAGTCCAAAAAACGATTTACAAAAACGAGATTGAACCCAATTTAGAAGAAGGTAATGTATTAGCCTTTGCCCACGGTTTCAATATTCACTTTGGGCAAGTTGTACCACCAGATAACGTAGACGTGGTGATGGTTGCACCAAAAGGGCCGGGGCATTTGGTACGGCGGACTTATGAAGGTGGGGAAGGCGTACCAGCGCTGTTTGCAGTTTATCAAGATGCCAGTGGTCAGGCACGCGATCGCGCCATGTCTTATGCTAAAGGTATCGGTGGGACTCGCGCCGGTGTTCTCGAAACGACTTTCCGCGAAGAAACTGAAACCGATTTATTTGGCGAACAAGCGGTATTGTGCGGTGGTTTGAGTGCTTTAATCAAAGCCGGATTTGAAACTTTGGTAGAAGCTGGCTATCAACCAGAATTGGCTTATTTTGAATGTCTGCATGAAGTCAAGTTGATTGTAGACTTGGTTGTGGAAGGTGGTTTAGCCAAAATGCGCGACAGCATTTCTAACACCGCTGAATATGGCGATTATACCCGTGGCCCGCGGATTGTTACCGAACAAACCAAAGCTGAAATGCAGAAGATTCTCAGCGAAATTCAATCTGGACAATTTGCACGAGAATTCGTTCTAGAAAACCAAGCTGGTAAACCAGGATTTACCGCCATGCGTCGCAAAGAGGCTGAACACAAAATTGAGGAAGTTGGTAAAGATTTACGCGCTATGTTTAGCTGGTTGAAAAAAGCTTAAGGGAGTTACAAATAAATTATCCAATCTTGTAGGGTGGGCATCTTGCCCGCCTTTGCCTACGGGCGGGTGAGACAATCTACCCCACAGTAAGTAGTTGAGTATTTTTTTCTATTTCCCACCTCTTGCAAAAGTTACTTTTGCAAGAGATTCAATCGATAGATAAATACATCACTAAACATCATTTACTTTGAGTTTTGAGATAATCTGCAATGTACTCTCCATAAGTATCGCGCAAGATTTGTTCTCGGAATTTGAATCCTAATGTTTTTCCTCGACACGATAGAGATTCGCACAAGCATCGGCGGATAGCAATTGATTCATATTCAGTAGTTTCGTAGTCCCAGCTAATTTCCTCACCTGCTTCTATATCGTCCAATGCAACAAAGTCATATCCTCCAAACTGATTGTTTTTTACCCCAGTATTTGGGGAGCAAGAATGGTTAATTACGACAGCAGGCTCATCTAGATTGACATACAAATTAAAATCTATCTGAAAGGAATAAATTGTTCGTTCGGGAACTTCTTCAATTGGAATACCCACCACAACAGTTTCCCCTTGGGCAAATTTTTTTGTGGCAAACACTCCTCGTCCTTTTGGTGTTTCCTGAATCGTGATATGAGAATTGAGCTTGACAGTTGAAATCGACTCTATTGTAGTCATAGATAAAGATCCACTGGATTTAAATTTCTTGCAGCTTCCAAGTTTCAAACTTGGCTTAGTTAGATTTCACTTTTAAGCTAAGAGTCCGTTAACTACTCTGTACCTCAACTTTTGCTTCCGGCTCAATCTTTTGAGGGCTTTGACTTAGAACCAGAGCAACTAACACAAGAATCGCGCCAATTAGACCGCGTATTCCCAGATGTTCGCCAAGTAGCCAAAACGAGAAAATTGTGGCAAACAATGGCTCAAGTGTAAAAAGTAAAGCAGCTTCGTCAGATGAAACCCATTGCTGTGCCATTGTTTGAAGCCAGATAACAGCAGCCGTCGCCAACAGCCCTAAGTAGAGAATCGCTCCCCAGTGCTGGCGAATTACCTCAAATTGGCTAAAGATTTGTGTGTTACTCCAGAGTACCCCTATCGTTGCAATGAACAAAAGTTGAACGCTAGTGAGTGTTAAAGTGGGGTGACGGGAGGCTACTCGCTCTAGGAAAAGTATGTAGGCTGCATAGACAAAAGCATCAACGAACATTAATACATCGCCAATTCCTAGTTCTCCCCCTTCCCAAAACATCACACCAATACCGATGACAGCGACTCCAGCAGCGAGGAAAGTTTTCAACGGTACGCGCTGACCACTCAGCCATCCCAGCAGCGGGACAATCAGGGCATTCAAACTGCCAATGAATGCTGCCCGGTTTGCTGGTATAGTTTTGAGTGCAATTGTTTCGATAGCTAAGAAAAAGAAAAGCAAAAGCCCTAGAAATATACCATCACGAACTAAAAGTGCATTAAGATTACGTAAATTTAGGGTAAAAACCCCTGCCGCTATGACAAAACGGCTGGCAATCAATGTACTTGGTGAAAGGTCACTAACGATGTCTTTAGTCAATGGAAAAGTTGTAGCGCTAATTACATTAACAAGGATAAGTAGCATTATTCCTTTTAAATGTAAGGTGTTTTTAATTTCCATTAAACTAATTGATTGAATAATGTTTCTTTACATCCATAGAAAATGCGATCGCATAGAGAATGTTGATTTTGTCCCGTCCTGTCAGTGCCTTTAGAATCTAGGATTTTTAGTTGGCAAAGTTCTACTAATCCGGTTAGCATAATTTCATATCTTTTTCCATACTGCAATTAAAAGGTAAAGGAAGTTCAGATTAATCCAATCTAAACTGTACCATTAACTGTGTTATGTTTGGAATTTATGATTATGTAAAATCCGTAGTAAGAAAAATCCTATCATTAGGTGGGTAGCGATAATATAATTCCAAACGTAAGGAAGTATCTCGATCGGGGCGTTCGATAATATCATTAGTTTGCCATTTTGGGAGGCATCCCAAAGACAAAACTTAGTTGATTGCCTAATTTACCTAAATCTGCTAATAATGCTGTAATTACTCAACTCCAGATATCTGCATGAGAACCTTGAGGCAATACTGTTCGGTTAAGACAAGAGACGCGATGAATCGCCGTCTTGACAATGATTATATTTTTTCGGTGTCATTATTCATAGATGACTGAATAGTTATATACTCGATAAAACTCACAGGAAACATAATTCCTTGCTTCTTGTTAGGAGGATTCAGTGTGTTGAATATTCTGTCCCAAAATCCCTGAATGCCATAGTTTCCATTAAAGCAAGTGTGATGAAGATCGTGGAAATCTGATGGAATGAAAAATATTGACAAAGAACTATGACCTTCTAGGTTGTAAGCATTGCCTATAATGCTCCATGCAAGCAGTTGAGTGATGTCATATCCAAATATAAAAATAGGTAAAATGTCAGCGATCGCAACAATAACATATTCGACCAAACTCTTGTGTCCAGCAACAAAACTTGATGAGTCACGAAACTCATGATGTTTAAGATGGATTTTCTGTAAGAATCTTGTGTGCAAGAGGCGATGAGCAACATAAAAACAGAAATCAGCAGCAACTATTCTCATCAAGAACCATCCAAAGTTTAAGAGTAAGCTATTTCCTCTATGAACCTCTGGAGCTAAATATAGAATAATTAATGCTGATAGAAAAGCTTTAATTTCTCCTGTAATGATGCCTTGGACAGTAAAGGAAGGAAATGGTTGATTTTTAACTGTCTTGACTCTTGCAGTCAGCTTATCCCTTAAAACATCTTTGCTTTTAATTCCTTTTTCAATGAGGATGCCAATACTATAAAATGAGATAGAACCAAGGAGCCAGTACAATAGCACCTGCGTTATTAAGTCGATCTCGATATTGTTTAACAGCAAATAAAATACTTGCTGAACAATCGTACAACTAATAGCGATCTTTAGATAAAATTCGATCTCAGAACAAAAATTCAAAAACTTTTGCATCTCTGTAACCTTATAGTATGTGAATGAGGCATATTCTGTTAATCTTTAATATCTTGAATAATCCGAAAACCAGCGTGCTGATAAAAATTGGGACGGAACCAGTTGCGGTAATATTTTAAAGCTTCTGTACCATTAGTTATCCAACATCCTCCTAACATCATTTGATGTTGATCGTCAAAGAATATTGCAGAATTATCTTCATAAAGAAAATGAGGTTGATATCCTGGAATAGGGTTTAAGTTATTACTCAACCATTCCCAAACATTACCACGTAAATCATACAATCCCGAAGAGCTTTTGGCTGTTTCTAACATCCCAACGGGACTAGGTGAGCCAAATTTTAAATTGAGATTATAATTTTCTACATCATCCAATAAACTATTACCATAAGTTGCTAAATGGTATTCTGCTTCACTCATCAAGCGAGTATCTTTTCCTTGCCAACGACAATAAGCCATTGCTTCATAATAATTAACTTCCACAGGCCAATCTAGGGGGAAGTCAATTTCATTAAACATGGCTCGATATTTGTAGCTACCATTTTCATGTAACCAAAATTTGGGACACTGAATATTGTATCGAGTTTTCCAATTCCAAGATTCTTCATCCCAATAGTCTTGATTTTCGTAACCACCAGCTTTGACAAAATAGATAAATTCGCCATTAGTAATCAAATATTTGCTGGCGAAAAAGGGTGCAACTTTAACAGTGCGATCGCCATAATCAATATCCCATCCATAAGTGGAGTCATCTAAGGCTTTTCCGAGTTTTACTACTCCACCAGCGACTTCGATCATTTCGTTCTGAGGAGTGTAACCATTAAAAGGAGCATATTGCCAATTTTGAGGACGTTTCACTCTCTCAATTGGTAGTTGGCGAATTAACATCGAAGAAGTTTCAATGTGAATACGCTGGTGTTCAATCCCCATCATTAAAGCCCAAAGAGGATGATTGGGATGAATTGGCAGAGTAATTGGGGTTGTTTTAATTAGTTCGTAAATTACGGAATATGCTTGTTCTCGATACTCCCAAGTTTGTGAAACTTGCGGCCATTCCAGATGAGCGATCGCTGCATTCAACTCTTCTGGTTTTTCTGGATCTACTCCAATTTCAAATAAAATTTCATACTCTGGATTGAGGCGTTTTTCTAAGAACCCCACCTGAATTAATTTATTGATGTAGAAAATTGCCGAATGTCCCAGATAAAAAATTAGAGGATTTCTCAAAGGGTCAGGATTGAGATAAAATGTCTCTTCCCCAACTAGACTTTTCAATAACATATCTTCCAGCTGCCAAGCATTCTCAAAGTAATTGAGGATAACTTGGTTATTACAACTATCAAGTTTTGGAGGTTGAGCAGATTGCAGACTATTCATGGTGTAACTAAGTTGTTGTAAAAGAACAATGAAAAAAATTAATTATCTAGAAATCCGATTTGATTCCTGAACTGACTTGCATTGGTAGGGAACACGGAATAAAAAAATCGATGTGTACTGAATTTTGTGAAAAATCAAATATAAGTCCTAGAAAATGTGTTAAACACAATAGGATTGAATGAAGTATTAAATAAGATAAGATTCTTAAATATGACAGATTTAATATTTAATAGCAATACTTATCGTTCAATAATTAGTTTTTCAAATAGTACTAAATCTTTATCGGCTTAGTGTAGTAATACAGCATATTTGACTAATTTAATATTTGTTGAATAATTAACCTATCAGCTAACAAGTAATTCAGTGAGAATAAACATAACTATATGATTAAAAGAAAGGCTCTTTAAACTCTTACCAATGCAAAATTACAACCCTCTTTAGACAGTTTTATTTGTCTTGACTTATTTAGAGCTAAGTTAAAAATAATTGTAATAATTCAGGAGTCAGAACTCAGGATTCAGAATAGTTAAAGAATCAACAGAGCATTTGATGAATAAATATTTTAATTGTTTACATCGTCGTACTTAGGTGAGTAAAGTAATGACTACAACTTTGCAAGAAACATCTCCAATAATCATTGCACATCGAGGCGCTAGCGGCTATCGTCCAGAACATACTTTAGCTGCTTATGAATTAGCGATCGCACTTGGGGCTGATTATATTGAACCTGATTTAGTTTCCACCAAAGATGGTGTTTTAATTGCTCGTCACGAAAATGAGATTTCTGAAACTACCGACGTTGCAAGCCATGCAGAATTTGCTCATCTTCAAACCACTAAAATAATTGATGGCGAATCAAAAACTGGCTGGTTTACTGAAGACTTTACCCTAACAGAACTGAAAACACTACGAGCCAAAGAGCGAATTCCTCAAGTGCGATCGCAAAATACCGCCTATGATGGACTTTTTGAAATCCCCACGCTGCAAGAAATAATCGATTTAGTCAAGGTTAAAAGTGGCGAAATTAATCGGACAATTGGCATTTACCCAGAAACTAAGCACCCAACTTACTTTCAATCTATTGGGTTAGCTTTAGAAGCACCTCTACTTGCAACTTTAACAGCCAACGGTTATCAGGGAGCTAACGCACCTATTTTTATTCAGTCTTTTGAAGTAGGTAATTTACAAGATTTATCTACAAAGACTGATTTACCTTTAGTGCAATTGCTGAATGACAGTGGTAAACCTTATGATTTTGTTGTTAGTGGTTGCGTAGGCGTTGGCGTAGCCTCTCCAAGAGTTGCCCGCCGTAGGCATCGCACCTATACAGATTTAGTCACAGCATCAGGTTTAAAAGAAATTGCCAAATATGCAAAAGCGATTGGAATTCATAAAAATTTACTGGTTCCTAGAGACAACAATGGTAAATTGCGTAGATGCGGAGCGGCTTGTCGCCAGATATCGCCTACATCTTTAGTCATAGATGCTCATGCGGCTGGTTTGTTGGTTCATGTCTGGACTTTCCGTAATGAAGACTGTTTTTTGCCACTGGACTTTCAAGGAAATCCCCAAGGTGAATATGAACTATTTTTCAACTTAGGTGTTGATGGCGTATTTAGCGATTACCCAGATACGGCAGCTTGCCACTCTACTCTTCAGTGGTAATTTGGTAGGGTAATACAAAATCACAGAAAAGTAACATGGTTTTACTTAAGTGGAAATCCTGTATAGCAGCAATTTCCTTCACCGCAATCAGTCTTGCTATATCTAAGTCAGCATTAGCGGTATCTTTATACTCGCTCACTGACTTAGGCGCTCTTACGGGAGAAGCCTACAGTTACGCTACAGATATTAATGACTCAGGTGAGGTAGCCATTAATACTTTGGGTAGGTCTTTTTTTTACAGCAATGGTTCGCTCAAAACAATTAGTCCGTTGCCTGGTGATAATCAACTTGGAGTGACTGGTATCAATAACTTGGGGCAAGTAGTTGGTAATTCGGTTAATAGTAATAACTTTACTGGAAATAACCCTTTCCTGTACAGCAATGGCCTCACCCAACCTCTCCCAATTCAAAATGCTATTCCTTATGCAATTAACGATCGCACCCAAGTAGTAGGGGGAGCGATCGGAGGGCCTTTTTTGTACAGCGATGGTGTAGCAACCACCATAGGAACTCCTGGTACAGTTGCTTCCGGTTTAAATAACTTGGGACAAGCAGTAGGTAGTCTCAATTTTTCAGCAAGAGCTTTTCTGTATGAAAACGGACAAACTACTAACTTGGGAACTTTGCCAGGTGACAGCTACAGTCAAGCAAACGATGTTAATGACTCAGGACAAGTAGTTGGTAGTTCGGGACTCACTGGCATAAATGATAGTCGTGCTTTTCTGTACAGTTCCAGCACAGGATTCCAAAACCTTGGTAGGTTAAGTCCTACAGATTTGTTCAGTATTGGTTTGGGGATCAATAATTTGGGTCAAGTAGTCGGGTTTTCTGGCACTAACAATAACTTTTATGCAGCAGTTGGCAACGGTTTGCGGGCTTTCCTTTATAGTGATAAGACTCTGTACGACTTAAATAACCTGATTGCTCCTAGTTCAGAGGGTGGCTTTACCTTGACAGCGGCATCTGCCATTAATAATAATGGGCAAATTGTCGGTCGTGGTGCAATTAATGGTGAATTACACGCCTTCTTGTTGACGCCAATCTCATCTGTCTCTGTAGCTGAACCAAATTCAGGTGTTCCTATTTTGTCGTTTGGCACTGGTGTAATTTTATTTGCAGCACTTAAGCGCAAACCTCACTCTAAAAGTGCAGCCATACAACAAAAAAGTTAATGCAATAACTTCAGGCAGACAAAATGATTACTTGGGAATATGGATTATAAAAATGCTCGTTGAAAATCTTTGAGGATATGTCTCGAAGCGTGGCTTAGAGACACATCTGTACTTTAGGCAAGAGATGACATCACTTAAGTTGTTCTTGATTTTCACAAACTAGTCATCACCTGAGCTAATTGATTAGATAAATCAATTACAGACTCCTGGCATTTTTTAAATAAAACACCAGCTAAAAAATAATAATTACCAGAATAAAATGCCATCTGGTTTTTTCGGAGTTCTTCTATGTGGTTCTTTACCTTGGGGTCAGAGCTATAGTAGCCAAACTGTAAAGGTAACACCATGAAATTTTGAACATAATAACCATTTTGTTTTGCTATGTTCAACGTATTTATGGGATTAGAAAAGCTAGATATTAAAACCAACACATTTTCATAATCTAGCGATAAAAGCTCATTGGTAATTGTGGCTCCATCTACACCCCCAAATAAAAGTGGCATATAAATATCGTTATCTGGTGCCGGCAGATAGGGCGGATTAGCTACAAGATACTCGGCTTCGGGTTGAGAAGAATTAAACAAAGATGAATTATGGATGATGTATTTATTAGTGAGATTGTATTCATCAATGGTTGAATTGGCGACTTTCCATGCAGAAGTATTTAATTCAAATCCCTGGATGACTCCCTCAAACTTGTTTCTCAATAAAGAATTAATTACAGGGCTGCCATCTCCTGAACCAAACTCCACAATAGATTCAGAATTTTGGCAATTTCTGATCACAAAACTTTCTAAGCAATTTGAGTAGAAATTAGATTCTTCAGGACAAAAAAAGATATCTTTCATTTGACTAAAATTCAAAGTGTAAGGTATAATCAATTTACTAGGAGGTTATTTATTACCTTGCATTCAGGCAATAAAAACTGTTCCTTTAGCAAAGGGTTGCTAAAGAAATTTGTTTGCAGGAGAATTAGCAATAAAATGACTTAAAATGTCAAATTAAAATGCTAAGAATAACCTGCTATTTATAATTTTTGGGATTGCTCATAGGAGTAAAGCGGCTTATTCTGCTTCGCGTATCGATCGCACAACAGCACCAGACGCGCGATCGCCCATTTGTTTCTCCTGGTCATAGCCAAGCAGCAGTTCCCACGCATCATTGGGATACCGTTCTGCCAAAGACAAAGCTACATCATCTAACATCCAACGACCGTGCCGTTCATCTTCCTTAATGTGTAGTTCCCAATAACCCATCGCCGCCTCTGATAGTTCCAATCGTTGCGCCGCCGTCAGATAGTTTTTATAAGTCGCAGGGCCAGCCACCTCAAAATATGTCAACGCGCCACTGTAACGTAGGAAATAGCGTTTGCGATCGGTAGTTAGAAAGTTATGATTATCGCAAGCTAAGACTTCCCAAGGCACTAAATCGAAGTATCCTTCCGGTTCAGTGTTCATTCCAAACTCAGCCAACATTTGAGCAAAAAATGTCGAGTGCTTGCGGGCTAAACGACCATTGCCGTACTCTTCTAGTAGTACTCGCACCAGCGTACACTGGATTTCATTAGCAGCACCACCCAATACGTAGCAAAGACGACTACCTTCAACCAAACCATCAAAGGAGCCGATCGCTAGCAAGTGACGATAACCAGCTTCAGTCATTTCCTCACGAATGTAGCGGCTATTCTCCGACAAAGGCGGATTTAAATCGGCAGATGCACGCTCAATTAAAGCTTGTTTTACATCCAATTGTTGCAGTGCAGCCACATCGATTTGTGCTAGTTCCCACTGTTGCCAAGCAGCTTCAATTTTGTCACGGCAAGAGTGCAAATATAGCGATCGCTCATTGGTATAATGCTGCAAATCGTCGTACCAAAACAGCTTCAGTCGATTAATTCGATAAAGTATCCGTTGCAGAAAACGGTGAGCCTGTTCATCAGAGCGATCGTTTTTATAAGCAGCCTCAATTGCCATAGAGAGTGATTGTTCAAACTCACCAGCTATTGAAGGTTTTGCATTCAATTTATTATCCAAATCCTCCATTGCGAGCAATTCTATAAATTGCTCCTCAGCACGGTCGTACTTAGTAATTGTTCTTTCTTTAGTTTGCGTGCTATTTTTCGCAGCCTCAGTCTTAGGAAATATAACTAAATTGCTTTGCATGGAATCTTCGGTACTTTGGAAAAGTGAGAAATTATTTTCACCCCTAATATCTAGGTTTCCACACCAGTAGCTTTCTGTACCTCTTTCCCTGGTTATAAAGAAAAATTAAGTTTCTAAGGAATGGGCAGTGGGAAGAGGCAGTGTTTCGACTACGCTCAACAACCGAGCAATGAAGCAGAGGGGAAAAAGTAATTTTTTATTCTCCCCCTGCTCCCCTACTCCCCTGCTTCCCCTGCTTCCCCTGCTTCCCCTGCTTCCCCTGGTTCCTCTGCTCCCCTGCTCCCCTGCTCCCACTACGGCACTCCCTTCTGTTCCTCAATCGCCTTACTGGGCGGAATCTGCTCAAGAGGAATCAGTGCTTCGATCACCGACTTCACAATTGGCGCGGCGACAGTAGAACCATAAGCACTTTCTCCTTTTGGCTCATCCACCAGTGCAAACACTACATAGCGAGGAGATTCCACGGGTAAAATAGCCACGAAACTAGTCATTCTCGCACCTTTGATGTATCCGCCATTGGGACTAGCTTTTTGGGCTGTACCAGTTTTACCAGCAATGCGATATCCCGGAATTTGTGCCGGCTTACCGCTGCCTTGAGTAACAACAGTTTCCATCATTTCCACAACCTTTTGAGTTGTTGCGGTTGAAAAAATTTGGCGGGGGATAGTATGAGTAGGTGAATCATGCATCTGCCCTTTGCTATCAATCAACCCGCGAACTACATGGGGTGTAACTAACTTACCGCCATTAGCTAAAGCACCGTGCATTTGCACTAGCTGCAAGGGTGTCATCGAAAAGCCTTGTCCAAAGGAAGTAGTAGCTGCTTCAATTGGCGAAGCGATAAATTCTTCTTGACTTTTGAGCCTTCCGCCGACTTCAAAAGGTAAATCTGTATCAACTTTTTGTCCTAGCCCTAAGCGTTCTAACCAGTTGTAGTAAATTGAAGGCTTTAAACGTTGGATAATTTGCACCATGCCAATATTGCTAGAATATTGCAAAATCTGAGCGATGCTGATTCGCCCATTACCATTATTCATCGCATTTTTGATGGTGTAATTAGCGACTCGAATCGAACCGGAGTCATTAAACATATCATCTGGTTTGATGATGCCATTTTCCAGAGCGATCGCCACATTCAAAGGCTTAAAAGTCGATCCCGGTTCATAAAGATCCGCTACTGTCCAGTTTTTAAATAGTGAAATATTAGCTTTAGCATATTCATTAGGATTATAAGTAGGCTGAGAAACGAGGGCGAGTAAGGAACCATCCAATGCATCCATGACAATTACCGCTCCACGTTTGGCGTCAAACTTCTCCATCTGTTGTTTGAGCGCAATCCGAGCAATTCGTTGTAGACGGCTATCGATAGTGAGTTGTAATCGCAAATCGTCAAAATGCAAAAAACCTTCGGGCGCCCGATCCGGCATCAAGACCCCATTTCCCGACCGACTGAGCCGCACCGTTTGCACGGGACGTTCTAGCAACTTCTCTTGAGAGTATTCCACACCAGCTTGACCACGGCGGTCAACATTCACATAGCCCACCACATCAGCAACCAAATCGTCTGGTGGGTAAAATCGGGAGTATTTTTGAGTCCACTCCAGGCCATTTAAGCGCAAAGAGATGACGCGATCGATAATTTCTTCTGGTAAGGCTGGCGCAAGTATAATTCCGCTTCTTTTGCTTTGAAAAGTTTTCACCAATTCAGCAGTATCTTTTGCCAAAATTGGCGCAAGTCGCTCTGCCATATCTTCATTAGACTTATCAAACAGCTTGGGATGAGCGTACAAAGTATATACAGGACGGTCAATAGCCAACAAATCGCTATTGCGATCTACCACTGGGCGACGGGGCATAAAAGGTCGCACACTCACCATTTGCTGGTTGCGTGCATACTCAGTTAACTTTGGCCCCTTGACAATTTGGAGATTATACAAGTTAATAGTCAACCCCAACCCTGAAACCATTAATATGCCCCAAACAATGAACAGTCGGGACTTAGTGTTGGATGTTTGGTCTTGTATACTAGAGGCTAATTTTTCCAAAAGCCCTCGTTTATCACCCTTGTCTTTGTGTCGCCCTGTAAATTTTGAATTCCGAAACTTTCGGAATTTTGTTTTCTTTGGTGACTTCTGCATTAGGTTTGTCCTTTGTCCTTTGTCTGTTGCCTTTTGTGATTAACCAGAAGTCTCAGTCCTAATGACTAATGACAAATGACAAATGACTCTTAGAGATTAGTATCCCAGTGGCGAGAGTGTTTGCGGTAGCGTTTCAGAATTTGGCGTTGTGTTAGGCGATGCTGGTTTAGGACTCTGAGATGCTGGAGGCAAGAAAATCATTCCTTCAGGAGTTGGCGATACCAGCCCTGCTGTTGGTTGTTCTGCTTCATTAGCCATTTTATTTTTCAGCGTCGCGTTGGTTGTCGTTAGCAGCCGTTCATGACGTTGGAGGTTTTGCAGTCTGCGATATGACTGACCCCAAAGCTCTTGAGAATAGACTGTCCAAGCATAAACAGCAAGTGTCGATGCTACTAACAAGAACGCCACAACTGACGAATAACGATGAAAGGTATACAAGCGCAGCAACCACAAAGGTAAGGCTCCAGAATTAGGCATTGTGGGAAGCCCAAGAAAACCTACCCCCAGAGTCTTTTGGTTCCCATTCAACTGCTCATTGAGATTTGGTAATTGTTGTCTACCCAACTGTTTCCCTGATTTGGCTATAACTGCCTCATTTGTGGGAGAAACCGCTAATTTTTTTGAGGAACGCTGTTGTTTTTGAGAGGATAATGGTGTAGAAGCGCTCTGTGCTGCTGACTCCATACGCGGAGACCGTCGCCTTCCTAAAGAAAGGATAGAATCTCGCCGGAACCAATTACCCCTTGTAGAAACAGTAGATTTACGAGCAACTACCATAAATTTTTAAATTTTTTTAGATGGGAAATACTGCACTTTAGATTGATTGTCTGTTTTTGCTCAGGTTTAAATCACCTTCTGTGCAACAAGCACACATAACAGACTATACCCTTTTAACTTTTCTGAGAGTTAGCTGTATCAATGTTTGCAATCAGCGATTAGAAACTGGACAGCCTACCTTTTAGGTATCGCACCTAAAGTATGGCAACCTCACGTAGCAAGATGCAATACTCTGTGAAAAAAATAAAATTTTTTGCTATCATAGCTCCGTTTGCTAAATAAGTTGGTATTTTTCGTTTTGCTCCTGAGTTAAGAGAAACTAATCAGGATACGTAATTCCAAAAACAATACCCCAAAGGATTGTTTTTTTTTAATATGTAATCTCGCAGAATTTAAAAAAAGCAATAAATACGGTATCGTATTCAACAGGCGAAAAATTGTTCTAGCCACAATTGGTGAAAGAGGAGTTATGAAAACAAAAATCTTTGGTTTTGCTCTAATGTTAAGTCTGGCTGCAATTCTTGGGGCCTGTGAAGGTGGTGGTGATGGTGCTGGTACTGCTACCCCAGCTGCTACAGGTGAACCAACTGATGCACCTGCTAAGACTACTCCTGCCGCTACCCCCGCAGCGACTCCCGCAACTACTCCCGCAGCGACTCCTAAATAAGGCATCTTAAACTTTAGTTTAAATCGCACCCAGAACTACTTAGTGACAACATTCCTCACTACATAGCTCGAATTAATTGGGTTCGCGAAAAAGCCTCATTTTTATGCTGGTTTATCAGAGCCTAGAGTTTGCTCGAAATATCAACGAAGTAGGGCAGGAAG
Source organism: Nostoc sp. (assembly GCF_036918015.1). Classification (GTDB taxonomy): domain Bacteria; phylum Cyanobacteriota; class Cyanobacteriia; order Cyanobacteriales; family Nostocaceae; genus Nostoc. The sequence goes on along the minus strand of NZ_JBALEO010000069.1, from coordinate 167,766 downwards.
TAGAGGACACTGGTAAAGAGGGTTATGTCCTCTACCAAGTGTCCTTCTGAAAGTCCCGCCCGCTCAAACCTTGTTCTCAGTCCAAGGGAGTTGAGTGAATCTAAGCTATATTGTAGGCAGATACTTCCCTCATTTAGCATTTTAAATTACTTATATTACTGAGTTTTGAGAGGGTAAAATAATTTATCGCGATCGCTGGCAATTGCTCTTGAGCATTCCTGTAGTCTATTCCGTATCAGGAAAGACCTGGTTATCTCCCTTGATGTTGCCAGATTTTTATTGGGAAAATTTGGGCATGAGAAAAACAGATTTTCATCCTGCGTTGTGAAGGTAGTTCGGGAAATGAGGAGAGTTAAAACGAGAAAATCTATAAAGTTACTGAGCTTAATTGTAATTACTGTAACTTCGATTGTTTTAAGTAGCTATTGGAGATCGGCAGCAATAGCATTACCGCCACCAGAAGATACACCAGAAGAAATATTACGGACAAAGATTATTATAGAAGCGCGATCGCCTATTGATGGAAGACTCCTAACAGCTGCCGAGTATATCCAATTGCAAGCCCAGCTGCAAGAAGTCCCGCCACCAAAACTAGACCCCAAAATTCGAGAACAAATTTTCTTGCTTCGCTTACGTAAAACCTTATTCCAGTTTTTTCCATTTTTAAATTTTTGATAAATTCGTCATTAGTCATTTGTCATTCATCCTCTGCCCAATACCCTTCAATAGTCACCAGTTATGTTAGCGGATAGCTAACGGAACTCGTAACTGTTTTGCCCTATGCCCAATGCCTCATGCTCAATACCCCATTCTGATGTAGGATAACGGTGGCGACAAAATTGCAAATAAATGTAAAGAATATATATAGATATTAAAAAAGTAGATTTAGTCAATCACGTTATTTCACTTAGGTAGCTTCATGTCCATGACCACGATCGCCCCTGAACAGGTTAACAGCATCGTTTGGAATCAGCATAACGATCCCTTTGAAATACTAGGTTCTCATCCCATAGAACAAGACGGCAAAACTGTCTGGGCTGTGCGGGCCTACTTACCAAATGCAAGTGCAGCATGGGTCGTTCTTCCTGAACAACGTAAAGAATACCCAATGCAAACGGTGCACGATCCTCACTTTTTTGAATGCACCATTGAAACTGCCGAACTGGCAAACTACCAGTTACGGATTAAAGAAGGAGAACATGAGCGTGTCATTTATGACCCTTACGCTTTCCGTTCTCCCCGCTTGACAGACTTTGACTTGCATTTGTTTAGTGAAGGCAACCATCACCGGATATATGAAAAATTGGGAGCGCACCCCACGGAAATAGACGGTGTTAAAGGTGTTTATTTTGCCGTTTGGGCACCTAACGCTCGTAATGTTTCATTGTTGGGAGATTTTAATCTCTGGGATGGACGTAAAAACCAGATGCGTAAAGGCCCCACCGGAGTTTGGGAATTGTTTATTCCTGAAATTGGTGTAGGAGAGTCTTACAAATATGAAATCAAAAATTTTGAAGGACACATTTACGAAAAATCCGATCCCTACGGTTTCCAGCAGGAACCCCGTCCAAAAACAGCATCCATTGTCACTGATTTAGATACTTACAGTTGGAGTGATGAAGAGTGGATGGAAAAGCGGCGTCGCACTGAACCGCTAACTCAGCCAGTTTCAGTTTACGAAGTGCATTTAGGCTCTTGGTTACACGCTTCGAGTGCAGAACCAGCGAAACTCCCCAATGGTGAAACGGAACCTGTAGTTGTTGTTTCGGAACTGAAACCGGGCGCACGCTTCCTTACCTACCGAGAACTAGCTGACCGACTCATTCCTTATGTCAAAGAATTAGGATACACCCACATAGAAATGTTGCCCATTGCGGAGCATCCCTTTGATGGTTCTTGGGGTTATCAAGTAACTGGTTACTATGCCCCTACCTCCCGTTTTGGCAGCCCCGAAGATTTCATGTATTTTGTTGACAAATGTCACGAAAACGATCTAGGGGTAATTGTAGATTGGGTTCCTGGTCACTTCCCCAAAGATGGCCATGGTTTAGCTTTCTTTGATGGTAGCCACCTGTACGAACACTCTGACCCCCGCAAAGGCGAACACAAAGGATGGGGTACTTTGGTGTTTAACTACGGTCGCCATGAAGTCTGTAATTTCTTAGCAGCAAATGCCCTTTTCTGGTTTGATAAGTACCACATTGACGGGATTCGTGTCGATGCTGTTGCCTCGATGCTCTATAACGATTATTGCCGCGAACCAGGAGAATGGCTACCCAATCAGTACGGTGGCAGAGAAAACCTAGAAGCAGCAGATTTTCTGCGTCAGGTAAATCACATTATCTTTAGTTATTTCCCCGGTATTCTCTCAATTGCGGAAGAATCTACTTCCTGGCCAATGGTATCTTGGCCCACCTATACAGGCGGACTGGGCTTTAACTTGAAGTGGGATATGGGGTGGATGCACGATATGCTGGATTACTTCAGCATGGACCCTTGGTTCCGTCAGTTCCACCAAAACAATATCACCTTTAGTATGTGGTACAACCACAGCGAGAACTTCATGCTGGCTTTGTCTCACGATGAAGTGGTGCATGGTAAGAGCAATATCATCGGCAAAATGCCGGGGGATACATGGCAGAAGTTAGCTAATGTGCGTTGTTTATTTAGCTATATGTTTGCTCACCCAGGCAAGAAAACCATGTTTATGAGCATGGAGTTTGGGCAGTGGAGTGAGTGGAATGCTTGGGCAGATTTGGAGTGGCATTTATTACAGCATGAAGCCCACCAAAAGTTAAAAACGTTTTTCCAAGAGTTGAACCATCTCTATCGTTCTGAGCCAGTTTTGTATACCCAGGATTTTGCTGAACCGGGGTTTGAGTGGATTGATTGTAGCGACAATCGCCATAGTGTAGTTTCCTTCATGCGTCGCGACAAGGATTCTGATGATTTTGCGATCGTAGTTTGTAATTTTACACCACAACCCCATTCTCACTACCGTATCGGTGTACCGCAAAAGGGATTTTATACCGAGTTGTTCAATAGTGATGCGCGTCAGTATGGCGGCAGTAATATGGGCAACTTAGGTGGTAAATGGACAGATGATTGGTCTTTGCACAGTCGTCCTTATTCTCTGGATTTATGTTTGCCACCTTTGGGTGTGTTGATTCTGAAGTTGGATAAGAAGAAGACTGCTGAGGTAATTGGATAACAATTTGGGGTGGGGTAATGCCCATAGGTGTCAACTTAACGCTAAACCCGCTTGGTGACAACGTTTTGCCCTCACCCCCAGCCCCTCTCCCCAAGGGAGAGGGGAGCTAGACATTCAATTCCCCTTCTCCCTTGGGAGAAGGAAGGGATTAGGGGATGAGGGCGTGAGGGATTTGCAAAATGCCTGTCCGGTATAGTTTTCGGCTTGAGTTGACACCAATGGTAATGCCCACCCTACACAAAATTTCACCTATTCACAGTTACTCAACCCGGTTCTCTAATAGACTCTGTTGAAATTAAATATGCATTATTACCCTTGTAGAGATGTAGCAGTGCTACCATCTCTACATTCTTTTATATAGCGATTTATTAACTTGCGATCGCTCTGCATTTCCCCGTGGAATTATACTTAGTACTCAGAGTAAGCACAACTACTGAAGGCTGACAGTAGCTAGTTGCTAAGTAATAATAAATCCATCTGTCGATAGATGCACTTTTCTACTGAGACAAAGTTTTGCGATGCGATCGCGCTATGCAAGTATTGGGTAGCGGGGGATATGGCTCAAAAGCCAAAATTTTGTATAGTACAAATGTATGATTTGTTAGCCCTAATCCTAGATATTTTATAATAATTCTCATGACACAGATTAAGCCTGAAGTAAAGCGCACAGAAGAATTGCGCCAGTTATTGCAACAAGCAAGCTATGCTTATTACGTCCTAGATGCTCCAATCATGGAGGATGCAGTCTATGACCAGCTATATCGAGAATTGCAACAACTAGAAACTCAATATCCAGAATTGACAGCACCCGATAGTCCGACTCAGCGCGTGGGTGAGAGGCCAGCAACACAGTTTACCTCGGTGCGGCACAATATCCCCTTGTACAGTCTAGAGAATGCATTCAATATTGATGAGTTACAAGCATGGGATCAGCGTTGGCGGCGACAAGTACCGAAAATAGATGCAGTGGAATATGTCAGTGAACTGAAAATTGATGGTTCTGCTTTGGCTCTTACTTACCAAGATGGCATTCTAGTTAGAGGCACAACTAGAGGTGATGGGGTGACGGGTGAAGATATCACCCAAAATGTGCGGACAATTCGCTCAATTCCCTTACGTTTGAATTTTGAAGGGTTGGAAATTCTCGAAAGGGTGGAAGTGCGAGGTGAGGCGTTTTTGCCGTTGGAAGTATTTAAACAAATCAACGAGGAAAGGCAAAAAGCCAGCGAGCAATTATTTGCCAATCCCCGTAATGCCGCAGCTGGTACACTCAGACAACTAGACTCCCGCATTGTCGCTAAACGGCGGTTAGATTTCTTTGGCTACACCCTGCACATTCCTGGTAGAGATGACACCAGTATTGCTAATACGCAATGGGAAGCATTGGAGTTGTTGGAAAAGATGGGTTTTCGAGTCAACCCCAATCACAAACGCTGTGCTTCGATCGCAGAAGTGGCAAAATATTACGAATACTGGGATACGGAACGGCTGAATTTACCCTACATGACTGATGGGGTAGTGGTGAAGCTGAATTCTTTTAAACTTCAGGAACAGCTAGGGTTTACGCAAAAATTCCCCCGCTGGGCGATCGCTTTGAAGTATCCAGCCGAAGAAGCACCTACCCGTGTAGAAAATATTGCTGTAAATGTTGGCAGGACAGGGGCATTAACGCCATTAGCCGAGATGCGCCCGGTGCAACTAGCGGGAACAACAGTTTCCCGTGCGACTTTACATAATAGCGATCGCATTACTCAATTAGACATCCGCATTGGCGATACTGTCATCGTCCGCAAAGCTGGAGAAATCATTCCAGAAGTACTGAGGGTAATCAAAGAACTCCGTCCCGCTGACACCGAACCCTTCGTTATGCCCACTCATTGCCCAGTCTGCGGCCAATCGGTGGTGCGAGAATCAGGTGAGGCGGTGACTCGGTGCGTCAATGCTTCCTGTGCGGCGATTCTCAAAGGTTCCATTGAACATTGGGTAAGTCGTGATGCCTTAGATATTAAAGGCATGGGGGAAAAGCTGGTGTATCAACTCGTTGATAAAGGTTTGGTGCATTCCGTTGCCGATTTATATGACTTGACAGCAGAGAAATTATCTGCATTGGAAAGGATGGGGAAAAAATCGGCGGAGAAATTAGTGGATGCGATCGCTCAATCAAAAAATCAACCTTGGTCAAGGGTATTGTATGGTTTAGGCATCCGTCACGTTGGCAGTGTAAATGCTCAATTATTGACTCAGAAATATTTCACTGTAGACCAGTTAGCGGCAGCAAAGCAATCAGATATTGAAGGAATTTACGGTATTGGTGCTGAAATTGCCCAATCTGTGTACCAGTGGTTTCGGATTGATGCTAACCAAAGGTTGATAGAACGCTTGCAAGCAGAAGGATTGCAATTAACTGCCACCGAGGAAACAAAAATAGTTGGGGATGGTAATCAAAAGTTTGCAGGTAAAACTTTTGTAATTACGGGAACATTGCCAACCTTAAAGCGGGATGAAGCAAAAGCTTTGATTCAAAAAGCTGGGGGAAAAGTAACTGATTCAGTGAGTAAAAAAACAGATTATTTAGTTTTAGGAGAAGATGCCGGTTCCAAGTTAGAAAAAGCAATTTCCTTGGGAATTACGCAGTTAAGCGAGGCGCAATTCTTGGAGATGCTTGAAGATTGAAATAAGGTAAAAGCCTGGAAAGCATCGGATGATTCTCGTAAGGGCAATTTATCAATTGCCTCTACTAAAATTAGGGTAAGTTATTCGGGTCAATACCCTGTGATTGCAAATAAGCAATCAGTCGTTCTTTTTGCTGGCGTTCTTGTTCAGCGCGTTGGCGTTCTTGTTCGGCGCGTTGACGTTCTTGTTCAATCTGTTCTACAGCCCACGGTAACAAATTACCATCTCGATCCCACCAGCGCAACCAATAACCAGTGCGACCTTCTTTTGTTCCTTGCCAAGTTCCCAAAAATAAGCCCATTACATCAATCCAATTACGACCATTTTCATCTGGTTGCTTTAACTCATAGCGCTTATTTTCTAGTTGATAATATTCTAATAAGCCGCCATAAGGTTCAAAAATCACGTAGATGGGAATCTGCAAAATTTGCTCGTAGAAAAACCATTTTCCTGGTGGATAAGTTCGCTTGACCGAATATTCTCCACCCTCAGTATCAGATAGAAATTCGATAGCGATCGCCGGAATATCTCCTTCTAAATTGGGTGTATAACTTTTGCGGTTAGCCACCACTTCATTAACCGACGGCACATAAACCCAGTCTGGTGCTTTGGCAATAAATTGCTCGTTAATAGTGGCACAAAGACCAAAGTTTGAAGCTATCAACATCTGGGGTTGAATGAATCCACTGATTTCTAGGCTTTCACGCAAAGCACCAGCCAAAAGTGGTTGACCGGTATTCTCCACTGGTTCATCCTCTAGTTGAAAATCTTTGGGCAAGGCTTCCCAAGAGATTACCAGTTCTGTTGGTGATTTGGCTTGGCTGAGTTGGGTTGCCATAAACACAGCATGAATTTATTCTCGATCTTATCGCAGGCGATACTAGGAGCAAAAAAAGGGGCAGAAAACCCACCCCCCTATTTAACCCTACAGTTTACACACAAGTCTTTTAAAGTTGCTGTGTAAGTAAGGTAGGGTGGGTTAATTTTTGTAGATCAATGCAATAAAGGTGCAAGTCAATGCAACAAAGGTGCAGGTCGATGCAATAAAGGTGCAGGGCTATGCAACGAAGATGCAGGTCTATGCAACAAAGGTGCAGGGCTATGCAACAAAGGTGCAGGGCTATGCAACAAAGGTGCAGGGCTATGCAACAAAGGTGCAGGGCTATGCAACAAAGGTGCAGGTCGATGCAACAAAGGTGCAGGGCTATGCAACGAAGATGCAGGTCGATGCAACAAAGGTGCAGGGCTATGCATCAAAGGTGCAAATCAAGAGACTTGTGTGTATAGCGTTTACTAATCACATGAGGTACATCATAGTCCCCTCCTTGCTTGCGGGGAGGGGGTTGGGGGTGGGGTTCTTGTATCTCACACAACTGAGAACCGCTATACACCGTAGCTATTTAACTAGGAAACTGAAAATTCTCTAAAGCAGTACTTTAGCTAAAATCGGTTCCACACTCTTTGAAATCTCTGGCACATACACCTGTGAAACGTAGTCGGCAATCATTCTGTCAGTGTTGAATAATGGCGCATTAGTCTTAATGGATGTTTTCATCATCTGTACCCAACGGTGGGGAATGCCTTGGGCATCTTGGTCATAGTATAGAGGAACGATTTCTTCTTCTAACAGCTGATAAAGCGATCGCGAATCAATCCCATCTTGCAATTCTTGATCGCTAGTATGAGCATCTTCACCAATTGCCCAACCGTTAATTCCTTTACCATCGGGCCCTGTTTGGTAGCCTTCGCACCACCAGCCATCCAAAACGCTGCAATTAAGACCCCCGTTAAAACAGACTTTTTGTCCACTCGTCCCAGATGCTTCCAAAGGACGACGGGGATTATTTAACCAAACATCCACACCTTGCACCAATTTTTGACCAGTGTAAATGTCGTAATCTTCTATAAAGGCGACTCGGTTGATAATCCCAGAATTGTGACACCACTCCATCAAGCGTTGGATAATCCGCTTACCTTCTTCATCGGCTGGGTGCGCTTTCCCGGCAAAAATAATTTGTACTGGACGTTGGGCATTACCAAAAATCTTCAGTGCGCGCTGGGCATCACGCAAAATCAGATCGCCGCGTTTATAAGGGCTGAAGCGTCTGGCAAATCCAATGGTCAATACATTGGGATCGAGTAATTTTTCTGTTGCTTGAATGAGTTCATGATTTTCGCCACGCAACTCCCGTGATTTCTTCACCTTATAACGGGTGAAAGCAATCAATCGTTCTTTGAGGATGAGATGCCGCGACCACAATTCCTCGTCAGGAATCTCGTCAACTTTAGCCCACATTTTGGGATCGACGGCGCGATTTTGCCAGTCTTCGCCCAAATATTCGTTATATAAGTCACCTAACAAAGGTGCAGTCCAAGTTGGTGCATGAACGCCATTGGTAATGTAACCAATTGGTACTTTGTCTTCCGATCGCTGCGGATAGAGAACTGTCCACATTTTACGAGAAACTTGACCATGCAATTCACTCACGCCATTACAAGCACGCGACATCCGCAATGCTAAAACGGTCATGCCAAAGGGTTCCCAAGGATCGCCCAGTCGTCTTGCACCCAATGCCAAAAATTGCTCGCGAGAAAGTCGCAATTGCGGCCAATAGCTGGCAAAGAAAGAATCTATTAAATCGGGTGAGAAGACATCATGACCGGCGGGAACGGGGGTATGGGTGGTGAATACACAACTATTCCGCACCTTGGCTTCGATGTCGTAGAAGGATTTACCAGTCCGCTCAATTTCTAAGCGGGCAATTTCCAAGGTGCAGAATGCAGCGTGTCCTTCGTTGAGGTGATAGACAGAAGGTGCAATTCCCAAGGCGTGTAGGGCGCGAACACCGCCAATTCCCAAAACGACTTCTTGGGCGATGCGGGTTTCCAAGTTGCCGCCGTATAGGTGTCCCGTTAGCCAACGGTCAATGGGATCGTTATCATTGCGATCGCTATCTAATAAATATAAGGTGACTCGCCCAACTTGCACTCGCCAGATTTGCACTTTCACAACCCGTTGGCGAACTTGTAACTCGATAATTATCGATTCCCCTTGCTCATTTTTAATTAACTCCAAGGGCATATGGCCAAAGGGGTTGTCAATATAATAATCTTCCTGCCAACCTTGGCGGTTCAAGCGTTGCCGAAAATAACCTTGGCGATACAACAAGCCAACACCAACCAACGGCACACCCAAATCTGATGATGATTTTAGATGATCCCCGGCGAGAATTCCCAAGCCGCCAGAGTAGACGGGTAGAGATTCATGGATACCAAATTCGGCGCAAAAGTAAGCAATGGGGCGCAATGCAGATACTTGCGGTGCAACTCGACTGACCCAAGTATCTTGCTGGTTGATGTATTGGTCAAACTCACGCGCGAGGGCGGATATCTGCTTTAAGTAAAATGGGTCTTCTGCTAATTGCGTCAGACGCTCATAACTTGCCGACTCTAAAATCGCTACTGGGTTATGTCCACAGCGTTCCCATTCTTGGGGATCAATGCTTTGAAATAGGGAGATGCGATCGCCACTCCAACTCCACCAATAGTTATAAGCCAAATCTGCCAAACGCTTGAGCGGCAAAGGTAACTTTTCACTCAAGTGTCGTGCTGCGGTGATTGCACTGCTATTAGCCATACTAAATCTATGTCCTCGCGCTTAACTTTTTCTCTATGTATCGGGAACTGGGGAAGAAGCAAGGGAGCAGAGTTTTCTCTTCTGCAAGAGCAGCAACCTCCCTATCTCTTTTCAATGCCCAGTTCCCTTTATTTCCTCTTCAGGTTTATCAAGAAAAGCAGAGGGCAGTTCTTGCCTCACTTCTCTACGAGAGGCTGCACTTCTCTACGAGACGCTCCGCGAACGACTACGCTCAGTGACCACCTGCCACCTGCCTCCTGCCTCCTGCCTCCTTCAAAACACCGGAGCCTTCACTTGCTGAATTCTCCCCTGAAGTCGGAACAGTCTCTCGACATCAAACCTTATCCAAGTAAATGGTTTTTATTGTTTTCGTCTTTTAAAAATTATCTCTACTTTTGGGGAGATTTAATATTTTTTTCTATCAAATTCGTTGACATTATTTTACTTTTTTTATTTTATTGTAAATATTTATTTACAATTTTACAATCAGCAACTAAAGTTATTTATATGTCTTGATAATAGTCAATTTTTAATTACAGATATTTGCAGCATAATAATGCTTTTTATCCGACAATCACAGCAATGATGCCGTTATCCACGATAAAACTCATATCTGTTAACGAATAATTAAAAATGACTTATAAAGTGGCAAAATATGTATCTGAAGATTCACTTTTTGTAAAAGCTCTTAATTGCCCACCATCAATTAGAATAAATTTGAATATATAAAAATATTAAGATAATTCCGAGAAAAATTTTGTTTTGTTAACAAAAACAATGCAGTTGAATCGAAGTAATTTCCTCAAATTTCTGATCCAGTCAGAGCCAGGAAAACCAGCAATATCCAACGGCTTACGAGCTGCCTTCGCGTTTGGAGTTCCGATGCTAATTGGGCAACTCATTAACCAAAGAGAAAGCGGACTATTGGTTGGTTTAATGGCTCACTTTGTCAACTTAGCGAATGTTGGTGGCCCTTACCAAATTAAAGCTAAGGCGATGGTACAGGCTACTTTGGGAATAGCTGTTTCAGTATTTGTGGGTACTCTAGTCGCTCAAGTTCCGGTACTAGCTGTAGTGCTGACATTACTCTGGGGACTTGCTTCCGGTTTTGCGTCACTATATGGTAATGCTGGTGCCAATGTCGGCCTAGTGGTAGGGATATCATTTATTACCACGATCGCACAGCCAGGAAACTTGGAAGTTGCACTCGTGCGATCGCTGCTATGTCTAACCGCAGGTGGATGGGCGATGCTACTCTCCCTAGTAATGTGGCCTTTTAGACCTTACGATCCCATACGGCTAGCTTTGGCTGACTGCTTCAGTGCGATCGCCAACTACATTCACGCATTTGTAGGTAAAGTAGCAACAACTGAAAATATTCTCGAAATTAGAAAAGCATTAGAGACAGCACGCACTGCTTTAGGTACATTACGGATTGGACAGTCGTCTCGGAGTTGGGTGAATGAGCCATTTTTGCTGCTAATTCAGGATGGCGATCGCTTGCTTGGTTTAGTTATTGCCTTAACAGAATTACTAGAAACTCACTTCCAACAACAGCAATATCATACAGTCCAGCAATTAGTAGACGATGCACTCGCAGAAATATCAGTCATTCTTCAAGCCATAGCGAAAGTCATATCTCGCAAGCCTGCTAGCATCGACTTGGGAAATCTCAAGCGCATCTCTGAAGCACTGAAAGAACAAGAAAGTCTGCAAAGAAAAGCAATTGCTGGGAGTGAAACCGACTACACAACCCTCGTTGCTTTCACTAACTTGGTGCTGACGCTCAAAAAGCTGATCGAACAATTGCAATACACGGCTCAGACAGCTAAATCTCTGGCAGATCGCAGCAAAATGAGTCAACGAGATATAGATAGACTGCTTTTATTTGAAGAAGAACAGCGATCGCTCTTAAGTTTACTCAAAGAAAACCTCACCTTAGACTCAGCAATCTTTCGCCATGCTCTCCGCATTGGTGTGAGTCTAACTGTAGGCGTGATATTATACAGCGTTACCAATTTACCAATGGGCTATTGGGTAACACTGACAATTATATTAGTCCTGAAACCAAACTTGGGTGCAACTTTCAAACGGTTTTTCCAGCGAGTTGGCGGCACAATCTTAGGAGCTGTCTTAGCTGCTATCTTACTTGCAACCATCACGAGTAAGCCTGTATTAGACATCATTATTCTGCTGACAGTATTTTTTGGTGTTTCCCTAATCGCTTTCAACTATGGGTATTCAGTGATTTTCTTCTCAATATTTGTCTTACTGATTATCGATATTGGTCATCCTATTAGTTGGCAACTTGCTGGCTTTCGGGTGTTGAATACATTAATTGGGGCAGGACTGGCTTTTGCGAGTCATTACTTTTTATGGCCAAACTGGGAACGCGATCGTTTACCCAGTCAAATCGCCACAGGGCTACGAGAATGTCACAAATACTTTCAGGATGTGATGGCTGTTTACCAAGGTATAAAGGAGCGTGACTCTAGTATTATCAGTCAACGGCGACAAACTGGACTAGCAATTGGCAATGCCCAAGCCTCCTTCCAAGGATTGCTGCGCGAACCCCAAATGCACCAAGAATTAGTAGAACCAGTAATGACGCTACTGCTGTATATGGGACGTTTTACTAACGCCGTAACAGTTCTGGCAGTACATCTCGAACATTTCCGAGGAACAGTGCCACTCCCGGAATTAGAAACCTTTGTCCGCCAAATTTCACTAGTGTTAGAGCAGTTAGCTGATTCAGTACAGCAGGAAATTCCGCCACCGCCTTTACCTGACTTGGAAGAAACACTGCAAAAAATCCAGCCGCACCTGCAAGCACTGCGTACAGCCAGGATAGAAGAGTTAGCCGTCAATCAAGGACATACACCGATTCGTCAGGCAGTCATTGATTACAGCATATTAGATTTGGAGATTGACCAGATTGTGCGACGGTTGACTGCTATGCACTCAGCGATGGTACGGCTAACATTAGCTAATTAAATTTCAATATTTCTTTGTTTCCAGTAATTCGGTTTGCGCTTACCATGCGCGATTGCAATAACCCAAATCACTTCTTCAAGCACGGTATAAAAAATCAGATAGGGAAAACGTTGAATAGCATAACGACGTATTCCTTCAATCTTGTGTGGGGTTCCTAAATTGGGGTTTTGCTGAATTTTAAGAATAACTTTTTCCACTTCCGATAGTAAATCTAGTCCCAAGCCTACTTTTTGAGCTTCATAGTAAGCTATTGCAGCATCAAGCTCCTTACTAGCTTCGGTGTGGATAACAATAAACTTCACGAATACTTTTCTCGTAACTCAGAAAAAACTTGAGATGATGGTTGTCCAATAGCTGTTTTGCGATTAATATCCTCCAACCGTTGGGTTAATTCCGTATCCCAAGCACTTTCTAGATTATCATCTATACCCTCATCTAGAGAATGAATTAAAAAGTAGGCAATTTCAGCACGTTCTTTTGCAGAAAGCTGAGAAAGTTCGAGTTTAAGTTTTTCCGCAGTTTCACTCATGCTTTGGAGTCTCCCCAATAATTCTAATTATAGGTTCAACTCTAAGATCGCAACTGCTTTGTCAGCACGTAAGCACTTAATGCAAGTGGTCATAGCAGTCAAGTGTTCGGTAGAAAAAGACGATAGGATTCGCTATCCATCAAAATTCTGAAACCTAGCCACATCAGCACGAAGGGGAAAATCTTGCCAGCATAACGGCTGAGTACTAAAGCGATACCAGGCAGACGAGTCAGATTATAGGACATAAACAGCCAGCAGCAAACAATGAAATAGCAAACTGGTACGATCACAGTAAGATTTTGGATTGAGCTAGTCGCAAACAGGGGGATATAGATCCCAAGATTGTTGCCACCGTTGGCAATTGTTACCGAGGAGACGCGATAGGTTTGGGGATCGCGAATTACGTCCCAGAGCGATCGCTTTCTGGAATCAAATCCTTTAAATTTAGAGTTTCTTTTCAGATTGGCTGACTTATCTTCGGCTGAATCATCCTTATTCAGGTTGAACAAATTGTTTAAGCCAATGAGTATCGGCAGAATCCCCAGTAAACCAGTCCAAGTTGACGGAATTGCTAGACCCAGGAAGAAACCAACGAAACTTACTGCCACTAATGCCGTGAACCCGATAATTTCACCAACCACAACATGCTGAGGACGAAAAGTCCGATTAACCTCACTGAAGAAGGCAGTCAGATAAATATTGTCGTCAAACGTTGTTGCCACAGCCGTAGCTAGCCCAATCTGAATTGTTGCAAGTAACCAATCCATCACCACTCCTCACTCAACACCTAATCTGATGAACGAAACTAGCGATCGCCTAACCTAATAAATCAGCGCCACAAAATCGAGAAAGATTAATCTGATAACGCGAGTTTCGCGCATCAAGTGTGACTCTACTTCTTATTTATTCAACTTAGTTATAATACAAGAATTACGTAGCAAAATTACTAATAGTGGCGCTGGAACATTATGCTACGCTTCTCTTAAATGCCTCAATCTATACATATAAAATATTTGTGTAAGTCCTAATAATATATAATAGGAATTACGCCTTGACAAGAAATACCAAATAGGTGTGATTTTAAAAACCATACTGTAGGAGTAATTCATGAATTCCCCCCTAAAGTGTGGGTGTATTCATCATCAAAAAATGATGAATAAAAGCCTGAAAAAAACTATTTTAGGAAATGCATACCACGATCAATTTGTACAGTGCGTAAGTAATATATAGTAAATAACCCCAAAAAGTCTAACATTCTGGTTGTATTCTCGTATATAACGCGCCATTCATTGCAAGCATCAACAAAGGAGTAATTATGATTAGCCGTTTGATTGACTTTGTGCGTAGATGCACAGGTCAAAACATCTTACGGTCGTTCAGATCAGCCACTCGTAGCTCGGCTACCTACAGGTTTACAGTTCGATTTTTCCTCGGACTTGTCTCGATTTTGGTGTTAGCTCTAGTTTTTAACGGTCATGCTGTTGCCAGTTCTGAATCTAGCAATCAGCTCTCCACTCTCATGAATCAGTTTAAACTACCCAAAAGCTCCACAATCCAGTTAATGGAAACCGTGGGACTGTTTACGGGGGGCATAATTTTCTGTGTAGTTTTGGATCGCTGGTTTTCTAACCGTTCCGATCGCTCTAACAATACGCCCTTAGCAGAGCAAGCGCGGCGGCTCAAGCAACTCAAAATCGGATATCCAGAAGGGATGACAAATCTGGAAGTTCTCCGCGCTCAAGGCTTGCTCGAAACGCGTTTGCAACCTTATGGGCTGAGTGTCACCTGGACAAGCTTTTTATCAGCCTCTTCTCTGATAGAAGCACTCAGTAACGGCACGATTGACTTCTGCGGTGGCGGCGGCACGGCCAGCATCTTCTCTCAAGCGGCAGATCATGTATTTGTGCGGGTGGCTAAGGAAAAATATACCGCTCCCAAAGGTCAGGCGATTCTAGTACCGGAAGATTCGCCGATTCAGACGCTAGCAGACCTCAAGGGTAAAAAAATTGCTTTTGACAAAGGCTCAAGTGCCCATTATGTGCTTGTGCGATCGCTGGCAAAAGTCGGCCTCGATTTTAGTGATATTGAGCCAGTTTATTTAACACAACCGGAAGCGCTACCGCGATTTAGCCGGGGTGAAATCGATGCTTGGGTGGTTTGGGTTCCCTACACAGCTACTCTTGCTCGAAGCGCTTATCCAGGGCGATCGATTGCAGACCTAGAGAGCATATTTGGTGACAAAGCCTCTGTGGAAGTTCCAACCTATTACTACGCGATTCCAGAGCTGGTACGCGACTATCCCGACCTGCTCAAGGTGATTTTAGAAGAAGTAAACGAAGCTGGAGCTTGGGCTAAGAGACAGGAATTAGAAGCAGTTCAACGAATGGCAGAACACCATGAAATCGATCCATCCATCGTTGGAACTTTACAGCAACGTAGTGCCGAACGCGCTATTATCCCGATTGACGACCAATCGCTGACTGCTCTACAGCATCAGGCAAATATATTTAGAGATTTAAATCTGATTCCTGAGCGGGTGAATGTGAAAGATGGAACTTACAGTTTGCAGACTAAGCAGAATTGGACTTATTAATCTGACACTGACAATAATCGTTACGTTTTTAAACGCAAAGGGACGCTAAGGAAAGCGCAGAGGTACGCAGAGTTTTTTTAAGCGAATTCTATTTTTGCTTGCTCGATGAGAGAGTTTATCTGAGCCGAATGCTTACCTTGTAAACCTAAATTTAAAGTTCTTGACGTGTTGGACGGATGATGATTTCATTCACATCAACATCATCGGGTTGCTCAATGGCGTAGGCGATCGCCCGGGCAATAGCATCTGCATCAATGGCGATCGCATAAAGTTGATTAATTCCTGCTGCTGTGTCTTTATCGGTAATCGTGGTAGTCAGTTCGGTGGCAACGGCTCCTGGTGAGATATTAGTCGAACGGATTTCACCATTTGACTCTAGCCGCAGCCCTTCAGAGATCGCCCGCACTGCGTACTTGGTAGCACAGTAGACTGCCGATCCCGCAAACACCTTATGTCCGGCCACTGACGATAGGTTAATGACGTGACCAGACTTTTGCTGACGCATAGTCGGCAACACGGCAGCAATGCCATAGAGGACACCCTTAATATTCACATCGATCATCCGATCCCACTCCTCCACCTTTACTTGGTCGAGGGGAGAAAGCGGCATCAACCCGGCATTATTGATTAGCACGTCGATCCTGCCATAAGTACTCAAAGTTTCCTTCGCTAAGGCTTCCACCTGTGCGCGATCTGCTACATCCGTTACTTGATAGGTTGCAGTCCCTCCTGATTTAGCGATCGCTCCAACCAATTCTTTGAGACGATCTTCGCGTCTGGCAGCCAGCATCAGTTTGGCTCCACTAGCAGCAAGTCGCTTGGCAGTTGCCTCACCTAACCCACTGCTGGCTCCGGTGATGATTACCACTTTGTTTTGAATAAGAGACATATTTATTCCTGGGGATTATTGAGTATAGATCGTGAAATATCGGGTGCTGTTTCAGATGAACTCATACCATTTCTTTATGAGGCTGCGCCAAACCCTTTTGACTTCTTTCTTTCTTCCTTTGTGTCCTTTGCGTCCTTTGCGGTTCGTTTTTCTTTCTTCTTTCTTGTACTTAAATATGGTTTAGCGCATCTTCATACAGAATTGGTATCAGCATTATTTAACCATATCAACTAGTTTGTATACTCGATCGATGTTTTTGTGTTGGCAACGTTACTAATTCAAACCGCTATCATCACGCCATTTGAGTTCTGTCCGTTAAAACTTCAGTTGGTGAGTTGAGACCATCTCATAAACTTAATCTTTATCTACATACCAACAGGTATTACTTCACCGTTCTTTGCCGCTTTTGCGAGTAAGTCGCTGACTTCTTCATCGGTAGTTTGAGGAAAGCTTTCGTACCAAAGACCAACGCTGTGGAAAGGGCTGGGTGTGGAGATACAAACGATTTCGTCTACTTCAGTTTCTAGCTCTTGGTAAGTTTCAGGTGCAGCTACAGGCACAGCAATCACAATCTGAGCAGGTTGCTGTTTTCGCACAGTTACAACAGCAGCCCACATCGTTGCACCTGTGGCTAAACCATCATCTACCAAGATAACTGTACGTCCTTGTAAATCTCTTAAGGGGCGATTTTGGCGATAAAGCTGTTCTCGGCGCTCTAACTCCCGTTCTTCTTGCACCGCCACTCTGGCAATTACTTCATCAGATATCTTTTCCAGGTTGATAATATATTTATTGACTATCCGCACACCACCAGAAGCGATCGCTCCCATAGCTAGTTCTTCTCGATCGGGTACACCCAATTTACGTACCACTAAAACATCTAAGGGGGCATTTAACGTTTTGGCAACTTCAAAGGCGACGGGTACACCACCCCTTGGTAGCCCTAATACCAGAACATTTGGATCGTTAGCATAAGTGCTTAATTCCTTAGCCAAAACTTGACCCGCAAATCTCCGATCTTTAAATAACATGGTGTGATATTCCTAATTGAGTTTCCAAAAAAAAATAAATAATAAATAATAAATAATAAATATTTACATAAGTATAAGTTTGTTATTGGCTATCAACCTCAAAAAATGGAGCAATTGAGCAAATTCCAAACTTGTTGTTATAGTTCAAATGTTCTGAATCGATCTTAGAAAGCTAAATATTCCCTGTCCTCCACTAACGGAGCGACATCTTCAATCTACAGTTCTATCAAACGGATGAGTTCGCTTTAATGCAACAAGATTTCTGCATCTTGTGCTGAGACTATTTTACTACTCCACACTCAATATCCCTCCCCAAATGGCCTGTTGAGAAGACACAGTGACGCGGGTGAACTCTAGCTGTAGGGGGTTTACTGCTGTAGATAACTGGTGTTAGCGTGAAGCAAAGTTATAGTGCGACCACAAAAGAAGGGTGACATGGAAAACCTAATGTTTAAGTAGGGGTGCATTTGAAAACTACTATAAGTTTTGCCACTTGCTAACATTTACTGTTAGACTTTTACCGAGCATTTTTTTTACTGTGGCTTAACAAAAAATTACTTACTTGCTAGCAGATGCAAAAATCTATGAAAATCCAGTGATAACTCAATTGTTAATTCTTCGCTTGTCCCCTATTACTGACATTGTGTTGATATTATCTTTACATTATCCCTTAATTGTGAATATGAGATAATGCACCATCTGCTTGTTCGTTATATAATGCTTAATATTACAGAGACAAGTCATCAAAGTTACCCAATTAACACTTTTAAATCAAAATTAATAGGGTAGAATCACTGAATATGTTTGAAAATCAAAAGAAGGGTGTTTTTAATGATCGGCTTAACTAATTCAGAAAACGGCACAGTTAGCAGCACAGCAGCCACTAAGAGACTGGCAAGGGCGATGATGGTTTCTGGTGGACAGTTTTCACTGTTATTGGCGTGTTGCAACTGTGTTCAAAGGCAGCAGCAAGTGTTAAATTTGTTAACAGAATTTTCATCAGCAGATATCCACGAAATTTTGCTCTCACCTAGTGCTGACAAATTGTATACAGCGATTACAAATGAAATTGGTACTACTCAACCCGAAGCTTTGATGGTACGAGGCTTAGAATCTGTAGTAGCAATTAACCAACTGATTATTAGTACCAATATCATGCGAGATGAGTTTCGGAAACAGTTTCAGTTTCCCTTGGTGTTGTGGGTCAATGATGAAATTCTGCGTAAGCTAGTCTGGCTAGCACCCGATTTCAAAGACTGGGCAGCTAGTACTATTAGATTTGATGTACCTAATAATCAGTTAATTGAATCTGAACAACAACCCATCAGCGCCTAATATTGCCCGAAATTACTTTCAAAATCTTATATATACTAGGTTGAGCCAAGCAAAACCGAAGCTCAGGTTCTATCACATTCTTTTCTAAAATTACTTTTATTTAACCCTCCCTTACCCAAGTGAGCTAAAACCTCCTGGAAGCTATTTTCAAAATTAGCATAAATCAAAAATAATCAAGAACCCCACCCCCTCCCGAAGAGCGGGGAACTCGGGGCCCCCTCTGGGGATTAGGGGCAGGGAGACAAATCGCAGCTTTGGCGGGGTGGGGTTCTTGGGGTTTAGTAAGTAATCAAGCGGACATGATATCACCCTTACTTACAATTTTCTGGCTAACCATCTTGACAAATCCTGTTTGAAATGGGATGAATCAGCCCTGCCACTCAATAGGGATTTGAATCAATTCGTCCCCTTTTGACACTCCTGAGATAGTACCCAGAAGTTGGTCTATTTCTTAAGTTGAAGGTGTCGCCACTGCGAACTTTCCAAATTTTGTAATTGGAAAAGGTCAAAGGCTTTCGGGGTTCGCATACTTCTGGCAGATGATTACCAAGTACAAAGTATGCTGCACCCCTACCCATAACTTTCACCAAACCGTTTTTATCCACAAGAACCGCCGTACTTTCACTAACCGCTATACCTAAAACACTGCTAGATACACCATCCTTAATTTGACGGGCAATGAAAGTCATAATTCGACCCATTCTTTCCCGCCTGTCAAAGTGTGTATCTACGATAGTTCCCTTCAAATTACTCCAATTGAAAAAGTTGTAAGTAAAAGTAATGTCTCGGTAGGGATCTTCAAGTGCGTCTCTAGTTTCAATGCCTTTTTCGGAAGAAGCGCAAGCATCATAAACACAATCACTTTGGATCATTGCACCCGCACTAGTGCCACCAATACCACCTCCTTTAAGATAAACTGACTTAACGGCAGCCTCAACCTTGGTATCTTTCCAATTGCGGATGTATTGACATTGATCCCCGCCAGCAAAGAAAACTACATCAGCATTTCGGATTTTTTCATAAATCTCAGCTTTGTTTGCCTCTTGTCTATCCCTAACCAAAAGAGTTTCCACAAAATTTACACCCTTCATGGCATAAATTAGCCGATTGTAATCGTGATTACCATTAGTGCGGATAACTACAACATTAACTTTAGTGCTGGAGTTACTACCTCCTCTAACTTGGTTAATCATCCACTGGATAGCATCATCGACATCTGGGCCTCCCCCACCCAAACTCAGGACTGGGCCCGCTAAGGAGGGACGGACATCAAAGGAGGGAGAGGTAGAGGGGCGAACATCAACAGTGTCACCCAGAAAGAAGCGTTTCCAGCTTGCAATAAAACGGGTTATTAGGAAGGTTCCCATTTTCAACAACTTGATTCCTGTACTTTTCAAGCGCCTTGCTATGCTTGGGAATGCCTTTGTCATACTAAACTTCTAGAGCAAACTGCAATTATTGCTAGGCTATGACGCATTTTAATTGCTTATTTATTCGTAAAATTTGTCCTTTGTCATTAGTCATTTATCTGTTGTTGTGAATAACCAATTGACTTAGGACAGTCTTAACGAAAAATGTGCAATTGAGACGCGCACTAGCTTAACTGTGGCACTAGATTGGGTAGAATTTCCAGCGTACAGGTCTTGTACTGTTTGTTAACGCAAAATAACGCAGAGCGATCATTAATTCTCTGTGCTACTGTGCGAAAATATCTACATTGCTTGTAGCGTTTAATTCTGACCAGATAAAATTTAAAATAGATTAGGTATTGATTGTCCAGATACTTCCGTAATTACTGGGAATAAACCTCATGTATGTTGAAACCTAGAGTTTTTTAAAAGATATATAGGACTCATATTTGATTTTTGAAATATACATAGGGTGCGTTATGCCTCTGGCTAACGCACCATCCGAAGGCTTTGGTGCGTTACGCTACGCGGTAACACACCCTACGCATACTTAGATTTTTTCATAAATCAAATCGGATTCCTATATTTATGTAGGTTGGGTGGAGTGAAACGCAACCCAACATTACCAACTTATTTATGTTGGGTTACGCTATCGCTGCACCCAACCTACAAAACTACGGTTCTCAAGGTAGACGAGGTTTAGTTACCCAATATGCTGAATAACTGGGAACGCCGATTAAATTATTTTCACTATTTAGTTCTTCCTGATAATTGCCAGCGATTGAAAACTAGAAGCGTAAACCCAAGGTATAAATAGTCCACAATAAACAATATCATTAGCTTCTTTAGCTCATAATTTATCCCAAAAGAGCAGTTTATTTTATATAGTCATAAATGTTGGGTTTCGTTCCTCAACTCAATTTACACAACTTCAGAAATTGAGGCAGTGCCAGCTATGGATTTATTAAAAGCTGATTAAGGATTTATGCAAGTTCAAATAAAATTTTAGATCCCCGAATTCTTGAAGAAATCGGGGATCTATATTACCACGGTATTTGCGATCGCTCTTGTACAACTTGCTGATATACTTGCTCAGTTTGCTTGGCTAGTTTCGGCCAGCTAAATCGTCGCTCTAAATCCTCATAAGCGTTATCCACCAGCCATTGGCGATATCCTGGATTTTTCAACACTTCCAAAATTCCCCAAGCTAAAGAATCGGGATTGTTCACCCAAGTGACAATGCCTGTTTTGGTATGTTGCACCACTTCAGGAAAACCACCAGTATCAGAAACTACTACAGGTACACGAGAAGCAAAGCTTTCTAAAGCCACAATCCCAAAGGGTTCGTAAAGACTCGGAAAAACCGCGCAGTCTGCGACAGTTTGAAATTTATCTAAGTATTCATCGGAGAGAAAACCGGTAAAATAACAATGATGCCAAATTCCCAAATCCCAGGCTTGGCGCTTGAGATGGTCAGTATTGCCGCCACCAACGATTACAAATTTTACATTACCTCCCATTTGGGAAAGGATTTTGGGTGCGGCATTAAGTAATATAGGTACACCTTTTTCGTAGGTCATACGACCGAGGTAATAAACGATTTTCTCATCGTCTGCGGCAAATTGGCGGCGAAAATCCAGAGCATGAAAATCGATGTGATGCTGTTTCTTTTCGGCTCGGATACCGTTATAAATGACATCAATTTTGTCCCAAGGACTGTAGAGCGCTCGTTCTACTTCTTGGCGCATATAGTCGCTACAAACAATAATCCGCCAAGCATTGTAAGCTAACAAGGTTTCTTTACCATTTATATAACCTTGGATATCTGTGTGAATCCCGTTATATCGTCCGTATTCAGTAGCATGAATTGTGGCAATTAGTGGTATTTTAAAATTATGCTTGAGAGCGATCGCAGCATCTCCGACTAACCAATCATGGGCATGAATTAAATCAAATGGCCCTTCTTCTAAAATCAACTTACCACCGTGATCTCCCATACTCAAGTTGAGATTCACTACCCAGTGGAAAAAGTCGTTGCTATATGCCACTGGTACTCGATGTATCTTTACTCCTTCAACAACCTCATACATCGATGCGTGACCAAACTCCGCTGTAATCAGGTGGATTTCATGTCCTAGCTTTACCAGTTCCGGGTACAACTCCGCCACATGCCGCGCAATTCCCCCAATAATCCTTGGTGGAAACTCCCAACTCAGTACCAATATCTTCATCTACTAGACTCCCCAACACTTTATAAATATCTAACAAACTACATTTACCTAAAAATACAAGTCTGGACAACGCAGTGAGTACTTTTACTAAAATGTTTAGATTTTTTAACAGTGATTTTGTTAAAGGTTATCAGCTGTAGGCTAAGGATAGAAAGCAAGGTATACTAATAATTCGTAATTAAAACAATTGAGTCTGGCCTTCGCAACTCAGGTATCAAGAAGGGATAACGACGCAAACGGCATGAACTCGATCGCGTCCTTGCTGTTTGGCTACATAAAGTGCTTTATCTGCTGCATTAATCAAGTCTGGCGGCGAAATTTCAGAATTTGGCACAATGCTAACAACGCCTAGACTAACGGTAACACGATCGCACACGCGAGACTGAGCATGAGGAATGGCTAAGTCGCGGATTGCTTGTCCAATAGTTTGAGCTACATAGATTGCTCCTTGAATCTCTGTATTAGGCAGAATGATAGCAAATTCTTCCCCACCGTAACGAGCAACTAAATCGGCTGGACGCTTAACAATATTTTTGAGGGCACTTGCTAATTGCCGCAAACAATCATCCCCTCCTAAATGACCATAAGTATCATTGTAGAGTTTAAAAAAATCGACATCTAACAAAATTAAAGACAGTGACAGTTGCTCGCGTTTGAGTCGCTGCCACTCAGCTTCCAGATACTGATCGAATCGGCGGCGATTGGCTATTTGAGTCAAGCCATCTAGGGTAGCTAATCTTTGTAGTTCTTCATTGGCAGCTTGCACTTGCTGGTAGAGTACTGATTGATGAATAGCGATCGCTACTTGACTAGCCAATTGCTGCAACAAATTCACTTCAAATGCTTGCCAATAACGAGGTGCAGTACACTGGTGAGCAATAAGTAAACCCCACAAATGCTCCCCATTCAAAATCGGCACTATTATAGCAGCTTTAATCTGATAGAGTTCTAATAACTCAAAAAGATCGGCTGAAAAATCAGACTCCTGAATATTATGGAAGACTTTAGGTAATCCCTGGTAATAGTCGCTAAAATCTCGGTTGAGCGAAAATGGGTGCATTGCCAGTTCTAATCTCTGAGGATAGTCATCACTCACGGATTCCGCCGCAAAATTTCCACTTCCGTCAGATTCTAACTGGTAAATAGCTACGGAATCTGAACCCAAACACTGGCGAATACTGTTGACTGTTGTATTCAGAACCTCTTCCAAATTCAGTGATTGCCGAATATGTTGAGTTATTTTAGTAATTAGCCGTTCTCCCTCAGCCTGTTGTCGCAGCATTGCTTCGACTTGTTTGCGAGTGCTGATGTCTTCTACCGAACCAAGAATCTGCGTCGGATTACCGTTAGTATCTCTGGCAAATACGACTTCTCGCGTATTCAGCCAACGCCACTCCCCATTTTTGTGTCGGAATCGGTATTCAGTGGAAAGTACTTCATTGTCTTGAAGGTTAACAAAGCGACTTGGAATGTCATAGCAGAGGTGTTGATCGTCTGGATGAAAGCAATTTATAAACCACTGCGGATCTGCGTTACAAAATTCCTCTGGAGAGTAGCCTAAAATAGTTACACTTTTCTCATTCAGATAAATGCTTGTTCCTTTTAAGAGGTCAAACAAATACAAAATATGCGGTACGGTATTAGCAACCTTTTGTAGAAAGTCTTGACTTGAGCGTAATGCCTCTTCAGCTTTGTGGCGTTTCTGAAGCGCGACTTTATATTCAGTAATATCTCGTCCTTCAGAAATGAGTAGTGTCACGCGCCCAGTTTCATCAAGTATGGGACGTAGTGAGAAATCAATCGCGATCGCTTGACCATCTCGACCTACAATGTCAACTTCATAGCGAATCGATTCACCATTAGCAGCAGATGCGATCGCAGTTTTTAATTGCTCTTGAGTATTTAGAGAATTTGTCCACCATTTTGCTTCCCAAAATCGCTTGCCAACGACTTCTTCTCGATTAATTCCAGCAAAGTCCAGTGCTGTTTGGTTGGCTTCTAATACAATTCCATTCGGCTGAAGCAATCCGATAAACTGAATAGTTTGATTGAAGATCGCCCGGAATTTTTGCTCGTTTTCACTTAAAGCTTGTTCTACCAGTTTGCGGTCAGTTATATCTCGTCCAACAGATTGAAGTTCTACAATCGTACCTTGGTCATCAAATATCCCTCGAATAATCCACTGCGTCCACCGCACCCCTTGGCAAGCTACGGCGCGATTTTCAATTGTGATAACGGGATTTTCTAAGCTGATAGAATTTACCAGACTAAACACACGTTCCCGATCTTCTTCAAACACAACAGGTTCGTAGTGCTGACCGATAATTTTGTCTTGCTCCAGTCCAAAAAATCGACAGTAAGCTTCATTAACAAAGGTAAAAGTGCCATCTGGTAAGCCTCTAGCAATCAATTCTGTTTGGTCTTCGAGGATGGTACGATAAAGTTCTTCGCTCTCTTGTACCTGTTTGCGTAAACAAAGCTCGTCATAGACATCGCTAATATCAAACAATAAACCCTGAAGTACCTGAGTTTGTCCATCGGTATCAAGAACGAGATTAGCTTGATTTCGTACCCAAATTATTCTGCCATCCCGCCTAATCATCCGATACTCGATGCTCAAAGGCTCTCCGGTAGCAATCGTAGCGTTTACAGCTTGCCAAAGGCGATCGCGATCTTCTGGATGAGTGTAATCTAACCAACTATTAAAGAAACCAAAATTCGAGTCTTCAGGGGCAATGCCTAATAATTGTTGCAGTTGTGGACTAATATAAGCAACTTTTGTAGTGTCATTAATCGGTGAGACATAAACAACGCCGGGAATTTGTTCTACGAGAGTACGATACTTTTGCTCTGCCTCAGAGAGTTGTTCTTGGGGCTGCTTGCGGCTCATGACGTTTTGAATTTCTACAATAAATTATCATTTTTTCTGTTAGAAATCCCGCACTAGAGGCACACTCAAGGATTGTTTAACCTGCCAGCAGCAGCCTGGAACTCATTTGAGGCTGCTGTTGACAGCCTTTGTAATTAAAATTAAAGAATGTTGAAGAAGAATACAGAATACAGAATTCAGAATTCAGAATTCAGAATAAAAAATTTTGGTGGGGGATTGAAAATAGTAGATTCAGACGCTCTTGCTAGCTTGCTTCTTTGCAGGAGTATGCGGACTCGCTTTGCGTAGCGATATCCGCCACTCGGACTCAAATTCATTCTGAATTCTGAATTCTGACTTCTGACTCCTGAATTCTGACTCCTGACTCCTGAATTCTATTAGTTTTGATCCAACCGCAGTACTGCCATAAAGGCTTCCTGCGGTACATCTACAGTACCTACAGATTTCATCCGCTTTTTACCTTTTGCTTGCTTCTGCAAAAGTTTTTTCTTCCGACTGATGTCACCACCGTAGCATTTTGCTAGCACATCTTTCCGTAAAGCGGGGATATGTTCGCTGGCAATAACTTTACTGCCAATAGATGCCTGAATTGGCACTTTGAATTGATGGCGGGGAATTAGTTCCTTGAGTTTTTCTGCCATTGCCCGCCCGACGTTGTAAGCTTTATCTCGATGTACAATCATCGCCAAGGAATCCACGGGATCGCCGTTAATCATGATATCCAGCTTCACCAAAGGATTTTCACGGTAGCCGATGATGTGATATTCCATACTAGCGTAGCCGCGCGATCGCGATTTCATCTGGTCAAAAAAGTCAGTCACAACTTCCGCCAAGGGTAGCTCATAAGTAAGTGTGGTTCGTCCTTGGGCGAGATATTTCATATCTTTGAAGATGCCCCGGCGATTTTGTGACAACTCCATCAAGCTGCCAACATAAGTTTCCGGCGTAATCATCTCGACTTGGACGTAGGGTTCTTCAATTCTTTCGCGATCGTTGGGAGAAGGTAAACGGCTAGGATTATCGATGTACAGTTCCTCACCTTTTAAGGTAATCACCTTATAAACCACCGAGGGGGCTGTAATGATTAAATCTAGGTTATACTCTCGCTCTAGACGTTCTTGGACAATTTCCATGTGCAGCAAACCCAAGAAACCGCAACGGAAGCCAAACCCCATTGCGCTCGAAGTTTCTGGTTCGTAGTGCAGCGCTGCGTCATTGAGTTCCAGCTTTTCCAAGGCTTCCCGCAAATCTTCAAATTGGTCTGCATCAATGGGGAACATCCCGCAAAAAACCATCGGGTTCGCTTCTGCGTAGCCTGGTAAAGGTGACTCCGCTTTCGCCTTACTTAAGGTAATTGTGTCTCCTACCCGTGCATCAGCGACAGCTCTAATTGCCGCTCCCAAATAGCCTACTTCCCCAGCGTGCAGTTCATCAACTTGCTTTTGAGTTGGAGAAAGCACACCTAACTCATCAATTTCAAATTCTTTACCGGATGCCATTAAATGGATGCGATCGCCTTTTTTCACGGTGCCATCCATCACCCGGAAATACACAATTACTCCCCGGTAACTGTCGTAATAGCTATCAAATATTAACGCTCGTAAGCGTTCATTTATGGTATTTGGCGGTGGCGGTATCCGCTCAACAACTGCTTCTAAAATCTCATTAATCCCAATTCCTTCTTTAGCAGAAGCCAGAATCGCCCCACTGCAATCTAGACCGATAATTTCTTCAATTTCGCCAATTACCCGTTCTGGTTCAGCCCCCGGCAAATCGATTTTATTCAAAACCGGGATAATTTCCAGGTTACTCTCTAACGCTAAATATACATTTGCCAAAGTTTGCGCTTCCACACCTTGGGACGCATCTACTACCAATAGCGCTCCTTCGCAAGCAACAAGAGAGCGGGAGACTTCATAAGAGAAATCCACGTGTCCCGGAGTGTCAATCAAGTTCAGTACATACTGCTGACCATCCTTAGCTGTGTAATTCATCCGGGCAGCTTGCAGCTTAATCGTAATGCCGCGCTCCCGTTCCAAATCCATATTGTCGAGAAACTGTTCCTTCATCTGTCGGTCTTCAACAGTGCCAGTAGCTTGTAGCAAGCGATCGGCGAGGGTTGATTTCCCGTGGTCGATGTGAGCAATAATACAAAAATTGCGAATGCGAACTGCGGGAACGTCAGTCATATACTATCTTTGCCTTAGCAGCAACCAAAGTTAAAAGGGCAATTTACTTAATGTATTTTAATGCTTTCTTAGCCAAGACGCTCTGCTTTTAGTGCTGAGTGCTGAGTTCCGAGTGCTGAGTGGGGCAGAGGAGAGAATAACTCTTAACTCCTAACTCCTAACTCTTAACTCTTAACTCCTAACTCCTAACTCAGCACTCAGCACTCAGCACTCCTAACTCAGCACTCCCTTCACCCCATCTTCAACTTTCGATCTAAATAGGTGGACATTTAAGAATATTATGAAAGTCTATTTGTCGCTGCTAGTATTCAACAGCTAGGAGCGTACAATAAATGTAAATAAGTACATCTAGGGATCGTGTAGGGATCGTGGGCAATTGCGACTGGTAATTGCCCATAATTCCTGGTTTATCGGCAAAACTTCTACAGCCATTGTCTAGTCAGTTATATGAAAAATGCGATTTAAAACTTAAAGCTGTTACTTTGGTGCTATTTCAGGGAAGTATTTAACTGTGCCCTTGAAAATTTTTCAGCGAATTAGCCCAAATAATGAATATAACTACTTTACAAAGCTTTAGACAAAACCAATTCAAAGAATTCAGAGTATATAAACCTATGAATATGAGAGAGAAAACTACCAAAGCGGAAAATACACAAGCCGATAAGGTAGAAATTGCTGTCCGCCTAGACTCCGAGTTACTAGAGCAAATTCAGCATCTCACCAATGACCCAAGTAAAGTAATTGAGGTGGCAATTCGCCAGTGGTTACGGGGTGAACTCCTCAGAGATGATGAACTAACGCGCACGCCTGTGCGTACTCCTGTTCCTCCTCGCGGTGAATGGAACGATTGACGCCATTATTTAACTGTCAATGCAAGTTAAAAAAATTAAAGTTTGCCAATCTGGTTTTCAGAACACCAAAAAATACCCCATCAAACCCAAAAAAGCTGTAAAAATTTATGTATAAATTTCAGCGGCTTTAGTAAAATTACGGTCGGATACCCTTTGTCTATCCAACTCAATTAATGACTATTACTGCCAATTCCCAATTGTCGAATGTATTTTCCCAAAACCTGGAATCTATTACCAGTAAGACTGATGGCTTATTACCAACTCTAGGAGCCGAGTTGGTTTATACGCAAGATGGGGCAGGGCGCTATCTGACCTTTTGTTGGCAGTACAGCGAACTCCTGGGGTTAAGTACTGAAAAAATAGTTGACGATCTGAACCAGACTCAAACTTTTGTCCCGGTGGATAAGGTTACTTATTTGGAACGATTGCACCGAATTTTGACAAATTTGGTGCCAGAAAGGTTTCAATGTTGGTTTAGCTATCAGAAGGAATTATTTGAGTTGGACTTAGTGATTAGTCCGATTATGCCGAGTTTGGGAACCACTGCTACTACCGTTTTAGTGATGGGACGGTTAGTACAAGCGACACTCAACAAAAAACAAGCGCGTGTGGCATCAAAAACGCCCACACAAATAGAGTTGGCCTTACGTTCACAGCAACACCAAAAATTGGTAAATCGGATTACCAGAAATATTCGCCGGACATTGGATTTAGATATTATTTGGCAGCAAACAGTTGATAGTTTGGGGAAAGCACTGCGGCTAGAACGCTGCATTATTTGTCCTTATCAGCCCTCAAGTTCAAAAGTGCAGGTAAAAGCTGAGTATCGCCAGCCAGAACTCAAATCAATGCTTGGCTCAGATATAGATATAGCTTCTGAGCCTGCCTTTGCTCAAGCCTTGGCAACCCTAGAACCAGTGATGATGGAAGTGGCTGGATACAAAGAGTCTGGGCGGCAGAAAACTTTAGTAGTTGCGACTTGCTATCAAGATCAAGCTAATGGATTGGTTGCTTTAAATTGGCAAGATGAATGCTATACATTAACAGAATCAGAATTAGAACTGGCAAAAGAAGCAGCAGATCAATTGGGAACTGCGATCGCTCATGCTACTTTATATGAAGAATTAGAAATAGCGCGTCAAAAAGCCGAAGAAGCTTCCCGCCTCAAAAGTGAGTTTCTAGCCAATGTATCCCATGAAATTCGTACCCCCCTCAACGGGATGATTGGCTTTTTGAAGTTGATTTTAGAAGGTATGGCAGATGACCCAGAAGAACAAAACCAGTTTTTAGCAGAAGCTCATCACTTATCAATACATTTGCTGAATATCATCAACGACATTTTGGACATTGCCAAAATCGAAGCCGGCAAAATGGAGCTAACTTATGCGCCAGTCAAGCTAGATGAGCTATTCAGTCATGTAGAAGGTTTCATGCGTCCCCAAGCACAAATGAAAAACCTCAGCTTTCGGATGCAAATGCCTGCTACCTCTGATGAAATAATTGTCCAAAGTAACTATCAACGGTTGCTACAAGTGATGCTTAATTTGGTGAACAATGCCATCAAGTTCACCCATGAAGGTGGCGTTACTGTCAGCGCCGATTTAGTACTCAAAAAGGCGAACTTTCAAGATCAGCAATTTCCTGGCATGGTGAGAGTACGTGTAGCAGACACCGGCATTGGTGTTTCTTTAGACAAACAAGATAAACTGTTTCAATTATTCTCTCAGGTGGATGGCTCCCGCACTCGCCAGTACGGCGGCACAGGTTTGGGACTTGTAATATCGCAGAAGTTAGTGGAGGCTATGGGCGGTGAGGTACATTTTTATAGTTTGGGCGAAGGACTTGGCTCAACAGTCACATTCACCGTGCCACTATATCAACAACCAGTCATGGTTTCGTCTAATGATAGCGACTTAACAAGTAGTGCTGAATGCTGAGTGCTGAGTGCTGAGTGCTGAGTTTGGATACTTGGTAATAGTGGGTTTTGAGTTTTAAACTTTAAAGTTTTTTAGTAATTAACGCGATGTGCAACTTATTCTTGAAACCCCACTTCCATTCCTCTCCCCGAAAGGTCGAGAGGCTTTGATTCTTCCCAACGCTAGTAGGGAAGGGGTTGGGGGTTAGGTTTGAGAGAAAGTCGCACACAGCGTTAATTATTATTTAATAACCATATTAGGCATGGGGCAAAACAATTCCGAGTTCTGAGTAAGTAATCTTACTCATGACTCAGCACTCAGCACTCAGCACTCAGCACTCAGCACTCAGCACTCTTGAGGGGTATTGGGAAAAAACCTTCCTTGTCCTCACCTGCTTGTGTTCTCTTCAGTACTTTAAAGGCTAAAGTAGAGTAGGAGGGCTTGCACGAGAAATTGTTCAGCTAATCTAATATCAAGTTGCTAAAACCAGCAGTGGTTTAGTCAAAAGTCATAAAAAACTGACATCTGACGATCTAGCGGCAATTAGATTTAGGATCGATTTAACAAAGCTGGAAAATAAAACTTTGGATAATGGTTAATGAGTAAGGGTGCATTGGTTACAGGGATCGTTATTATTCAATGCCCCATGCCCCATTCCCCATGCCCATCCCTAACTTAGCAGGTCTAAACTATGGAACTTACAATTGACAACGTTGAAACAGTTTTAGATGAAATGCGCCCTTATCTTATGTCTGATGGCGGCAATGTGGAACTCGTAGAACTCGATGGCCCCGTTGTAAAACTGCGGCTGCAAGGTGCTTGTGGTTCTTGTCCCAGTTCTGCAATGACCCTGAGAATGGGTATTGAGCGCCGTCTTAAGGAAATGATTCCCGAAATTGCAGAAATTGAGCAAGTGGTGTAAAAGTTAGGAGTTAGGAGTTAGGAGTTATGAGTTTTCAATTAACTCCTAACTCCTCATTCTTAACTCCTAACTATTTCTATGTCCCATCCTCTCTACATTGCTTTTATCTGGCATCAACATCAGCCGCTGTACAAATCTCCTGGCAGCGGCGTTTCGCTATCTCCCAGTCAGCAGTACCGTCTACCTTGGGTACGTTTGCATGGAACTAAAGATTATTTGGATTTGGTATTGCTGTTAGAGCGATATCCTAAGTTACACCAAACGGTGAATTTAGTTCCATCGCTGATATTGCAACTAGAAGATTATATTGCTGGCACTGCTTTTGACCCTTATCTCACAGCCAGCTTGACACCGAATGAGCAACTCACCCAGCAACAGCGCGAATTTATTATCCAACACTTTTTTGATGCCAATCACCATACCCTGATCGATCCTCATCCCCGCTATGCCGAGTTGTACCAGCAAAGACAGGAAAAAGGCCAAGCTTGGTGTTTAGCAAACTGGGAATTGCCAGATTATGGTGATTTGCTAGCTTGGCACAATTTGGCTTGGATCGATCCGTTGTTTTGGGATGACCCAGAAATTGCTGCTTGGTTAAAACAGGGTCGAAATTTTACTTTAAGCGATCGCCAGCGCATTTATTCCAAACAGCGAGAAATTCTCAGCCGGATTATTCCCCAACATCGAAAAATGCAGGAGGCGGGGCAGCTAGAAGTTACCACCACGCCTTACACCCACCCGATTTTACCCTTGCTAGCTGATACTAACTCCGGTCGGGTAGCTGTGCCCAATATGACACTACCTAAGCAACGCTTTGAGTGGGCAGAAGATATTCCCCGCCACTTGCGAAAAGCTTGGGACTTTTATAAAGACCGCTTTGGACAGATACCTCGTGGTTTGTGGCCTTCGGAACAATCAGTAAGTCCGGCGGTACTCCCGCATATTATTAACCAAGGTTTTAAGTGGATATGCTCAGATGAAGCCGTCTTAGGGTGGACGCTGAAACACTTTTTTCATCGGGATGGGGCGGGGAATGTGGAGCAACCAGAACTACTGTACCGACCCTATCGCCTGCAAACCGCCGAGGGTGATTTGTCAATTGTGTTTCGTGACCACAGATTATCAGACTTGATTGGTTTTACCTACAGCGCCATGCCAGCAAAAAAAGCAGCCGCGGATTTAGTAGGACATTTGCAAGCGATCGCTAAAATGCAAAGAGATAGTCAAAGCGAACAACCTTGGCTAGTTACCATCGCCTTAGATGGGGAGAATTGCTGGGAATTTTATCCCCAAGATGGCAAACCTTTCTTAGAAGCTTTGTATCAAAGCTTGAGTGATGAACCCCGCCTCAAACTCGTTACCGTCTCCGAATTTCTGGAAGAATTTCCAGCCACAGCCACCATCCCCGGAGGGCAACTACATAGTGGTTCTTGGGTGGATGGCAGTTTCACCACTTGGATCGGCGATCCCGTCAAAAATCGTGCTTGGGATTACTTGACAGAAGCAAGAAAAATGCTCGCAAATCATCCCGAAGCGACAGAAGAAAACAACCCCGAAGCGTGGGAAGCATTGTATGCCGCAGAGGGTTCCGACTGGTTCTGGTGGTTTGGTACAGGACACTCCTCAAATCAGGATGCCATCTTTGATCGGTTGTTTCGAGAACATCTGTTTGGTATTTACAAGGCTTTAAATGAACCTGTACCGCCTTATCTTAAGCAACCACTGGAAAACCACGCAGCACAGGCTAACCACGCCCCACAAGGGTTTATTCACCCCGTCATCGATGGTAAGGGTGACGAACAAGATTGGGACAAAGCTGGACGCATAGAAATCGGCGGGGCGCGGGGGACGATGCACAATAGCAGCGTCATCCAGCGACTTTGGTATGGGGTCGATCACTTAAATTTCTATTTGCGGCTGGACTTTAAAGGTGGCGTTGCACCAGGGCAGGGTTTTCCAGCAGAGTTAAATTTGCTGTGGTTCTATCCAGAAAAAACAATGGTGAATAGTCCAGTTCCCTTGACAGATGTACCGGATGCAGCCCCACTGAATTACCTTTTCCACCATCTTTTAGAAGTTAACTTGCTGACGCAATCGATTCAGTTTCGGGAAGCTGGAGACAATCATCAATGGCATCCCCGTTTCAGTCGCGCTCAAGTAGCTTTAAATAATTGTTTAGAGTTGGCAGTGCCGTGGGCAGACTTGCAAGTTCCGCCAGATTATTCTCTGCGCCTGATTTTAGTGCTTGCAGATGAAGGGCGTTTTTCCAACTACTTGCCAGAAAATGCTTTGATTCCCATTGAAGTGCCTTAGAACTCAATACCCTTGGTTTTACGAAATACCGTATTAGGGGCGTACATCTGTACGCCCCTAAAGTCGATTTATTTGGAAATCATATTTAATTTTTTTAGTTCTAAACCTCGTCCATTTTGAAACCTGGAGTAGTGCGGGCATCTTGCCCGCTACTACCACCAGGGAGCAAGATGCTCCCACTAGGCATGAAAAACTATGGTTCTCAAAATAGATGTGGTTTAAATCTAAATAATCGAGCAGTATTGGGATGCGATCGCCTACGGTGGGGTAAAACGCGATCGTCGGTGGAAGATAGGCAATAATCGTAACATCCAGATTCAGGAGTTGGTGCATGACCGATAACGCAGATAGTACAGCGAACAGACACTTCAGTTCAGGTACTAAAAAAATCAAAGACAAAGCTTCTCGAAATCAACTGATCACGGCTCCATTACCAGACCCGATTGCAAAAAATATTGAAGCGATTATTTCACTTCATAACCAGGAAGTTCGAGATATTCCCGTCCACCAGCGGATACTAGAAGCGATCGCTACATTCTTTGGGCGATCGATATTTATGTATAGTTTGCTAGTCATACTGGCTATCTGGATTTTTAGCAGTTTTTTCGATCGCTTTTTGCCATTCAATCTCCCCTCATTTAGCTGGTCAGGTCAAGGCTTAGACGCAGCGTCATTGGTGATCTCAACCGGAGTACTGGTAAGACAAACTCGCCAAGAAAATTTTGCCGAACAACGGGCACAATTGATGCTACAGCTTAACCTGCTCTCCGAGCAAAAAATTGCCAAGATTATTGCTCTATTAGAAGAACTTCGTACCGATTTGCCTGATGTGATAAATCGGCTTGATTCGGAAGCAAAATCGATGCAGGAACCGGCTGACCCGATCGCAGTATTGGAAGCACTCCAGAAAAACCTGGCTGAAGAACTGTCACCCACAGAAGAAAACAATATGAGTTGAGCGCAGTTTTTTAGTAGATTTTTGTTTCTATTGAAAGACAAAAAATAAAACTTAATGTAGAGTCTTTGTGTCGCAAATCACAATTTATCGTAAATTTTATCAGAGGGATAGATATGGCTCAACTGAATGGTGTAATGATGCAGTACTTCCATTGGTATATCCCTCCAGATGGCAATCTTTGGAATGAATTTAAAGATAAAGTCAAAGAGTTAGCTGATGCAGGTGTTACATCTGTTTGGCTACCCCCAGCTTACAAAGGAACAGGGGGTGGCTACGATGTCGGCTATGGAGTCTATGATATATACGATCTAGGCGAGTTTGACCAGAAAGGCTCGGTTCGGACAAAGTACGGCACAAAAGACGAGTATATCGCTGCTGTTAAGGCGGCAAAAGCTGCTGGCATTCGAGTCTATGCTGATGTTGTCCTTAACCACAAGTTAGGTGCAGACAAAGAAGAAGAGGTGGAAGCAACGCCTTATAATCCAGACGATCGCACCCAGCCCATCGGTGAGATGCAAACAATTAAAGTGTGGACTCACTTTACCTTTCCAGGTCGCCAAGGCAAATACTCTGAAATGGAATGGCACTGGTGGCATTTCGACGCAGTTGATTACAACGTTTACAACGAAGGCGAGAACGCAGTTTATCTATTCAAAGATAAAAAATTTGATGATAACGTTGACCTGGAAAAAGGCGCTTTCGACTATCTCATGGGATGCGATCTGGATATGGAAAGTTCAGAAGTGCGTGAGGAGTTGAATCGCTGGGGTGAGTGGTTTGTAGAAACCACTGAAGTAGATGGCTTTCGTTTTGATGCCGTTAAACACGTTAGAGCAGGCTTTTTCCCAGAATGGCTGCAACACTGTCGCCAAAAGGCAGGTCGCGATCTTTTTGCCGTCGGTGAGTATTGGTCTTATGAAGTTGAGGCGCTGCACCATTTCATTAGCATCACCGGTGGCGATGTGTTGCTGTTTGATGCGCCATTGCACTATAACTTTAGCGCTGCCAGCAAACAAGGCAATGACTACGATATGCGGCAGATATTTGATAACACCTTGGTGCAACAGCAACCTGCTTTAGCCGTCACCTTAGTTGACAATCATGATTCTCAACCCTTGCAGTCATTGGAATCGGTAGTGGAAGGCTGGTTTAAACCGTTGGCTTATGCGTTGATTCTACTGCGAAGTGATGGTTATCCCTGTATCTTCTATGCGGATTACTATGGTGCTAATTATAAGGATACGGGCAGCGATGGCAATGAGCATGAGATTTGGCTCGATAGTCATAAATGGATAATTGATAAATTTTTGCACGTTCGTCAAACCTATGCCTATGGCGACCAATACGATTACTTCGATCACGCCAATACAATCGCCTGGACACGCTTAGGAGATGAAGAACATCCTGGCGGTATCGCGGTTGTTCTGAGTAATGGAGGAGAAGGGACTAAGTGGATGGAAGTTGGGCAACCCAACAGCACTTACATTGATATTACTGAACATATCAGCGAACCTGTGACAACGAATGATGAGGGCTGGGCTGATTTTCGATGCGATGCTGGTTCTGTTTCTGTGTGGGTTCCACAATCTTAGTTGAGGTTTTAGTAGCATTCACGCAGAAAGTTATGCACTGGAAAAAATACTGCTTAAGGGACTTCCAAATAAAAAAATATCCAATAACTCTTGTGGGGTGGGCGTCTCGCCATACGTGTCAACTTAACGCGAAACCGCTTGTCCGCCGGGAATTGAAATTCCCGTCTCATAGCTAAAGTCATCTGAAGATGACTAAATATCGGCAAAAATCTCCAGTCTACTTCAGTAG
The DNA here is from genome assembly GCF_036918015.1 of Nostoc sp. Lineage (GTDB taxonomy): Bacteria > Cyanobacteriota > Cyanobacteriia > Cyanobacteriales > Nostocaceae > Nostoc. The sequence goes on along the minus strand of NZ_JBALEO010000069.1, from coordinate 131,374 downwards.
ACTTAAGCTATTAGCCCGAAAATTTATTTCCGGGCGGGCATGGAAGCCAACAGATAAGCTATTTCCAGCTTAAGTTGACACCAATGGCGTCTCGCCCGCCCAGTTCATAGGGCACTCAATGTTGCCCACCCCACAATATTGGATAATTTATTTCTTGGAGTTCCCTAAAAGAGAACTTAAGCAGTATTTTGTGGATAAGCCACAACCCTTATTATTCCGTTACAAAGCAATTGAATATTGCCTAAAAAGATTCAATTTAGGCAATGTTTAGTCTAAATTTCAGATATGCTTCTTACTGAACCTGACTATTTGTAGAACTATGGTTCAAACTATATATTTAGAATTAGGTCTGAAAACGGAGAGGGGGGGATTCGAACCCCCGTTAAGTTTCCCTAAACAGACTTTCCAGGTCTGCGCCTTAAACCACTCGGCCACCTCTCCAGGTGTCACAAGTTACGATCATACTATAGAATCCCAGAAAATGCAAAGATAAAGAAAGATATTCTAGATTGAATCTGAAAGTCCCAATCCTAAAACGCAAATCCAGATGTCCCGTACATACACAATTAAAGTTCGCGATCGCGCCACTGACAAAACATACACCCTAGAAGTGCCAGAAGACCGCTACATCCTGCACACTGGCGAAAAACAAGGGGTAGAACTACCGTTTTCCTGTCGCAACGGAGCTTGCACCGCTTGTGCTGTGAGAGTATTGTCAGGAGAAATTTATCAACCAGAGGCGATCGGCTTGTCGCCAGATTTACGTCGCCAAGGTTATGCCTTGTTGTGTGTGAGTTACCCCCGTTCTGACTTGGAAGTGGAGACGCAAGACGAAGATGAAGTCTACGAACTCCAGTTTGGCCGCTATTTTGCTAGGGGGAAAATTAAAGCGGGTTTACCCTTAGATGAGGAATGAATTCAGAAGTCAGAATTCAGGAGTCAGGAGTCAGAATGAATTCTGTTTCGATAAACAATTCAAAATCACCGAATTTGTAATGGTTGTAAGTCTTGGTGACTGGTTACGAAAAATAGCTATTTTAGCTTGTTTATTGCTCTTGGTGAGTTGCCAAGCTAAAAACCAATTGCCGAACAGTGAAGCCCAGGTGAAAGTAGCGCGGGTAGTTAGTGGGCAAAGCTTGGAAGTTTTAGGCATGGCTGAACAACCAAATTTGATTTCCCAAGTGCGGTTAGTGGGTGTTGATGCACCAGATTTGCGACAGCGCCCTTGGGGGGAAGCAGCAAAAGAACAGTTAGAGAATCTAATTGGTGGTGTAGAACAATCGGTAACGCTGGAGTTTGATTTAGAAGCAAAAGACAAAATCGGACGAACTCTAGCTTATGTGTGGAAAAATAAGGTGTTGTTGAATGAAGAATTAGTCAAACAAGGGAATGCAATGTTTGTGGGGCGATCGCCTAACCACAAGTATGACCAGCGTTTAGAACGTGCCCAACAATGGGCTAGACTCATGGGCCAAGGAATCTGGAACCCAGAAAAGCCCATGCGCCTTACTCCCGCCGAGTTTCGCCGCCAAAATCTTTAATGAGTGCTGAGTGCTGAGTGCTGAGTGCTGAGGCGGAGAGTGGGGGAGTGAGTAAGTGAAGGAGAAGAATTAATAACCAATGACCAATGACAAATGACAAATGACTAATCTACAAATTTTTCTAGATATTGCTACAGAAGCGGCCTTGGCTGCTGGTGCGATTTTGCAAGGTTACTTGGGTAAGTTAGAAGACGCAATTATTGAAAAAGGACGCCCTGGTGATTTAGTCACGGCTGCTGATAAAGCCTCAGAGGAGTTGATTTTAGAAATTTTGCGTCGTCACTTTCCCCAGCACTCGATCCTCGCTGAAGAATCAGGGAAATTAGGTAATCAAGAAAATGAATATCTCTGGGCAATAGATCCTCTCGATGGCACAACCAACTACGCTCATCAATACCCATTTTTTGCCGTTTCCATCGGGCTTTTAATTAATGGCGTTCCCCAAGTTGGTGTAATTTATGACCCATTTCACAATGAGTTATTTAGTGCTGCTGCTGGCTTAGGAGCAACGCGTAACCGTCAGCCCATCAAGGTTTCAGCAACATCTGAACTGGGTAAAAGCTTACTAGTAACAGGATTTGCTTACGATCGCCGTGAAACTTCTGATAACAACTACGCAGAATTTAGTCACCTCACCCATCTTACCCAAGGAGTTAGACGTAGCGGTTCGGCATCGCTAGATTTGGCGTATGTTGCCTGTGGACGTGTCGATGGTTACTGGGAACGGGGACTTTCTCCTTGGGATATTGCCGCTGGGATAATTTTGGTACAAGAAGCCGGGGGCAAAATCACCGCCTATGATGGCACTGCTGTCAAAATTGAGTCTGGTAGAATTCTTGCTACAAATAGTTATATTCACGACTCCCTCAGTAACGAACTTTTACGGGTTCCACCACTGTCAGCTTGGGTGTAGCAGATGGGGGCTTTCTCTACGACTTTGGGTACACTAAAAGCAATCTAACTGCTCCTTTGGTGCAAAAACTCTATATGTCTTTCAAAATAGATCGTGGACTATTTAAATATGATTTCATAGATCATCACGCAGTGCTGTGCGTTCCAGTTGATGCCGATGTCAAAGAGATTCGCAAACGCTATCTCCAAGTCGCCCGCCGTTTGCACCCAGACAGTAGTCTTACGGAAACTGCTGCTCAAAAACATCTCGGTAATGAATTGTTATCAAAGCTGGTTAACCCAGCTTACGAAAAACTTGCTGGCGATCGCACTCGCACTGAATATATTCTAATTTTGTCGCAAATTGGCAAACGTCTGGTGCAAGAGTCTACTTCGGTAACTCTAAATACCGACTTGGCTAAACAGTTAGTTGAGGCGGCTAATGTCGATCATTTTTATAAAACTGCGATCGCGAAACTAGCCCAAACCCAATATGATTCTTTAGAACAAGCACTGCAAGTCATTGCCCAAGCTAGTGAGTTGAATTTAGTGTATTTAATGCGGAGCGCGGGTAAAGCATCCGCCGCCCCGCCATCTGCTCAAACCAAAGCCCAATCAGGTACACCTCAGCCAAATACACCAAAAAATACAGCACCAGCACCAGCACCAGCGCCACCAAAAGAAGACTTGATTGTAGAACAGTATGTTCGTCGCGCTCAATCTTTGATTGACAAAAATCAATTTGCCCAAGCCAAAGTAGAGTTGCAAGATGCTCTGAAGCTAGAACCGAAAAATAGTCGCTGTCATAGCTTAATTGCAATGGTGTATTTAAAGCAAAATCAGCTAAAAATGGCCAAAATCCACTTTGACAACGCTCTAAAATTAGACCCCAGTGACGAAACGGCTCTGCAATGGAAACCTAAAATAGATAAGGCTTTAGGACAACAACCCAACGATCATAAGGTGACTTCATCCCCCAATAATGGAGATAAGCAACCAGAGAAATCTGGTAGTGGTTTATTCGGTGGTTTGTTTGGTGGGAAGAAAAAATAATGGTGTATCAACCAGCAGCGGGAGCCAGGGATTTATTACCCTTGGATGTGGAGAAAAAACGCTGGATTGAAGAGCGGTTACAGCAGGTGTTTCACCGTTGGGGATATCACAGGATTATCACCTCGACTTTAGAACGGATGGATACCCTGATGGCGGGGGAAGCAATCCAGCGTCAGATGGTGATTCAACTACAACAAAATGGTGAAGATGATGAATTAGGGCTACGTCCAGAATTAACAGCATCTATTGCTCGTACTGTTGTGACTCGGATGGCTGGTGTCACTTATCCACAACGGTTGTATTACAACGCCAATGTGTTTCGCCGCACTTGGGAAAGTAGGCATAATCGCCAGCAAGAGTTTTATCAAGCTGGGGTGGAGTTGTTAGGTACTGGCGGATTGCTGGCTAATGCCGAAGTACTGCTGTTAGTAGCAGATTGTTTAGCAGCATTGGGTTTGCAGGAATGGCATTTAATTTTAGGTGAGGCGGGAATTACCCGATCGCTCCTGAGTGCCTTTCCTGCTAATTTACAAGATCGAGTTCGCAGTGCGATCGCTCATCTTGACCGCATCACCATAGATAATTTACCTCTAAGTGACAAACTCCGCGATCGCGCCCAAATCATCATGGATTTGCGTGGGCCAAGTGCAGACGTGTTGCAAAAAGTTAGTAGTCTGGATCTAGATGAAGAACAGCGAGAGGCAGTGAATAACCTCAAATCCCTAGTAGAATTACTAGAATCAGAGAAAAAATTTCCGTTAATCCTCGATCTGAGCCTGATCCAAACCATAGACTACTACACTGGTATTGTCTTTGAAGTTGTCAACGATACCGAATCCCAAGCCAGAGTTTTAGGGCGCGGTGGTCGCTATGACCAGCTTTTGGGGCTATATCATCCTCAAGGAGAAAACATTCCCGGAATTGGTTTTGGACTAAGTATCGAAGATTTATACCAAGTTCTGTTGTCTACCCAGCAATTACCACAGGAAACTCCAGCGAGTGACTGGTTGGTAGCACCAGAGACAGCTAGTGCCAACGCCGCCGCCTTTGTCTATGCGCAAAAACTCAGAGATTCTACTGATTTGGTGCGAGTAGAAATTGACTTGGGGGGAAGAGATGCAGAGGCGATTCGCCAATATGCAAGCGATCGCGGCATTGCCCAAATTGCCTGGATCAAAGCTGATGGTTCACCAAAAATAGAACCATTACGTTAATGTGTATGGGGAAAGAGGCAGAGGGGCAGAGAGGCAGAGGGGCAGAGGGGATAAAACTTACTGTAACTTCTCCTCTGCTCCCCTGCTCCCCTGCTCCCCTGCCCCTCTGCTCTCCCCTCCCCTGCTAGGCTAGAAATAGCCGATACAGAAGAGAGGGAATCGAGAACATGCCACATACAATTGTTACAGAAGTCTGTGAAGGCGTTGCAGACTGCGTAGATGCCTGTCCAGTAGCTTGTATTCATGATGGCCCAGGCAAAAATGCCAAGGGAACTGATTGGTACTGGATTGACTTCGCCACTTGCATCGACTGTGGTATCTGTCTCCAAGTTTGCCCTGTAGAAGGGGCGATTCTTGCAGAAGAACGACCAGAGTTGCAAAAAACTCCGTAATAGTCCATAGTCAACAGTCAATAGTTATGTTTGACTGTTGACCAATGACAAATGACCAATGACCAATGACCAATGACAAATGATTATTTATTAGAAGTTCAAAATGTTCACGCTGGATACATCAAAGATGTAGATATCCTGCAAGGTGTGAATTTTCAGGTTGCACCAGGGGAATTGGTGACAGTAATTGGCCCCAACGGTGCAGGTAAATCTACTTTGGCAAAAGCAATTTTTGGGCTTTTGATCCCCCACACAGGCACAATTACCTTCAAAGGTGAAAATATTGTGGGGCTAAAGTCCAATCAAATTGTCCAACGAGGAATGTGCTACGTACCGCAAATCGCCAATGTTTTCCCCTCTCTCAGTGTTGAAGAGAACTTGGAGATGGGCGCTTTTGTGCTTAACGTTCCCCTGAAACCAATTAAAGATAAAATATTTACTATGTTTCCGAGACTAAGCGATCGCCGTCGTCAACGCGCTGGTACTCTCTCTGGAGGAGAACGCCAGATGCTAGCGATGGGCAAAGCTTTGATGTTGGAACCTGGTTTGCTGATTTTAGATGAGCCATCTGCTGCTTTGTCGCCGATTTTGGTGACACAAGTGTTCGAGCAGATTAAACAAATTAATCAGGCAGGTACTGCGATCGTATTAGTAGAACAAAATGCTCGTAAAGCTTTAGAGATGGCTAATCGTGGATATGTATTAGAATCGGGACGTGATGCGATCTCCGGTTCTGGTGAAGAATTGTTGAATGACCCGAAAGTGGGTGAGCTATATCTGGGAGCAGGTAAGAGACATTAACCCTTTTTTATCACTCTTGCCCCATTCAACATAACACCAGCTTAATATCGGAGCTTCACCAGTCTATAGCGATGACTAGGTTGGGCTGCGCCGACGCTATCTATAACTAATACAAAAGCCATAATACTACCTGCCACTGCCGCGACCGTCGTTTTCGATGCTCAAAGAATTCTCCCTAATAATCCGTTTCTAATCACATCTACAGCTAGTCGAGATGCAAAACAGGACATTCATTTAGGAAAAACTGACAAAAATGTAAATTACCCGGATTTACCAAAATCTCCATTCGCAATTCGCTTCTGAATTACGTAATGGATGGGTATTTAGACCCAGCCCTTTGAACGCGAACAAATGAACTACTAAGGCAAAGGCTAAAACCCACCGCCAATATCAGTAGACCGGAAACTTTTGCGATCGCTAAAAAATAGTATTGTAAGATACAGTTTTGGGGGAAAATACAAAAGCTAATAGCTTAGGTTAATGATAAGTTTAGCTTATTGATAAGTCCCAAAAATCAACTAAAATCAACCAGATAATTTTTTCTAGCGATCGCCAGCACTAAAAGCAGACTATTGACCTCAGAATATTTTACGTGCTTCTAGATGAGCAAGAATATCTGAGCGATCGCGCCACACAGGACGCAACTTTTTGTTAGCGAACATCTGTAACTGGTCGCTAATGTGGGGCGATCCAGGTTGACTTGCATTACCATAGCTGGTAAGTGCCATTGCCCGTACAGGGTTGGAAAATTCAATCGCAGCCACATAGGAATCACCTGCAACGGCTTGGAACTGACCATTTGCTTCAGGAGCAAAATAGAGCGCACGAAAAATTCCCAGGCTGCCATCCCCACCATTAGCAGATACATCCATATCACCCAATCGTAGCCGAAAAACCTTGCCCCACGAGACATCAAGCGCCCCATAAGTCTTTTCTACCTCTGCTGCTACTGCTTGCAGAGTTGCAACTGCACTTTCAGGATTAGCTAAACCATCGGGTGTGGTGCGTGGAGAATTTTCATTCCAGGGTTTACTAAAGGTCTTATCTAAGTCCATCTGTTGTACCCAAAAGGCAAAGAGTACGGCCCCACGACTATCTGCATTGGCTTGCCGATCCCAGGCTTCTAAGACATTAGCTGCTTTTTGCCCTAAGTCTTGACCATATTTGCGGGCAGCCGGAATTAAATCATCCAAAATCCGATCGGCCAGTTCCATACGGGTAGAGTGCTTGTCTGCAATCATTTCATCAAAAGAGATTTTGTCATCCTCAGCCAACATCCTCACAGAACGTTGGGAGCGGAAATCCATGAAACGAGGTGCCATATAAGGCGGGTAATTATCTGCTTTAATCGCGGCTGGAAATGTAGTTGTCCAAGGTGGGTCATTTGTATTTTGCAACCAGCCACTCTTAGGGTCAACGATGCGCGGTAAATCTTTGTAAGGATGAATTTTTGTCCACAAGGTTTTAGATGTATTTCCTGGGATTATGCCTTGCCAGTATTTAAAATCACCTTCAGAGCGCACTGGAACTTGACCGTTGAATAGGTGCATAATATGCCCTTCTCTATCTGCATACATCACCGTAAACATTGGCAATTGCAAGCGCTTTAGTGTCTTTTCAAACTGGGCAAGGTTTTTTGCTCGTGCCATATCCCACCACTCCTGGAGTACACCTGGTCGGTCAAGACCTGCAACTCTCAGCGCCACGGCTTTACCATTTTTCTCAACGATCACAGGCCCGTGGATGGAACTTTTCACTACTAATGGTTGCTCTTGCAAGGAGCCATCTTTCTGCTTCACCTTTAAGGAGATGGTTTTTGTCTGAAAGTTACGAACTTTGTCATCAAACCGGTACCCATTACCTGCCAGTGTGAGTTCATAAACATCCCAACCATCATAAGTATTAACTGTGTGAGTCCAACCTAAGTTGTTGTTAAAGGCGATCGCTAATACGGGAATACCTACAAGTGTTGCTCCATAAGCATCAATTCCTGGTGCGGTGATTTGGGCTTCGTACCACAAAAATAAATCTGACCAAGGTAGATGTGGGTTGGCTAGCAACATGGCGTTTCCATCGGCAGAATGAGTTGGTGCGATCGCCCAACCATTAGATCCTGCTTGCAACTTTTTTTTGCTCAGGTCTAATACTTCCTCAGAATTGACCACAAAGGTGAAATTGAGTACCCGATGTAAGTGAGCCATGACATCTTCTGCCTTGACTGGTAGCACCACCTCAACTTGATCATCAATCAAGTTAGGATTTTGGGAAGCATAGGCATTAATTCCAGTAGCAAAAGCATCAAGATAACTACGAAAAGTTGGACTCTGTGCCTTGTACCAAGAACGAGCGCGTTCTGGTACTCCCGCAGTCTGTACCCAACGATCTGAATCTAGATATTTCTCTCCCCAATATTCGGCTGCGCGTCCCCGTGCTTGACCATAGAGACGCAAAAGTAAATCTCCATGACTTTGCATTTGTGCCCAACCAAAGGCATAAAATGCACTCTGGTCATCTTTGCCGTAAATATGCGGTACGCCATAAGTGTCCCATAATATCTCTGTGGATTTTGTTGGTACAGCTATAGTGCGGCTACCGAGAAAAAAAACCAGTATCAGACTGAGTATTAAGGGTAAAAAGCGTATTGATTTTCTCTTGTAAACTTTGAGTAAAATATCAATCCTCATTAACACCACCATCTATAGATGTAACGCTTGGGGATTGGGGACTAAGGATTGGGGAAAGACTTGTTGCAAGCTATCACTCAAATCCTCTTGTCTCTCTAGCTCCCTACTTTTAAGTCAGATTTAAGTTGATCTAACAATACCACTTTATTGAGAAACTATATCAAAGTTAGAAGGGTATCCTTTATTCCTTTTAAAAATGGGGGAAAGGCTACAAGATCGTGTAATCTATATATTTATCAAGAAAGATTATCAACTCTAATGATTAAAAAGCTCTTAAATATTGAGAGTGCTAATTAAAGTGATGGCAAGATTATGATAGAAGTCACTACATTGTCACCTAGAGGATTGAAAAAGCCACAAATGTCAGCCTTATTTGGTCTGGTGTTAGGACTGTGTATGCTGTTAATTTGCTTGGTGTACAGTGTGACGCTAGGTGCAGTAGAAATACCTCTAGGCAAGATTTTGACATCTTTTATAGCCTTTGATGGTTCCTACGATCATCTAGTTATTCAAACCGTGAGATTACCGCGATCGCTAATTGCTATCCTTGTAGGTTCATCTCTGGCTGTATCGGGAGCATTGATGCAGGGTTTAACGCGAAATCCCTTAGCAGATCCAGGTATTTTGGGTATTGAATCGGGAGCCGCTCTCTTTGTCGTTGTCGCAACTTTTATTTTTGGCAGCTCATCCCTAAGTGTTTACGCCCTTGTGGCCTTTCTGGGTGCGGGAGTAACAGCAGTATTAGTTTACATCCTTGGTTCTCTGGGACGGGGAGGAGCCACTCCACTGAATCTGACAGTAGCAGGAGCAGCGTTAACTGCTCTGATTTCTTCCTTTACCACCGGTATCCTGATTGTCAGTCAACAAACACTCGAAGAGGTGAGATTTTGGTTAGCTGGTTCATTATCTGGTCGAGATTTTAATTTATTCCTACAACTACTGCCTTTCGTCGGCATCGGATTAGTAGTAGCTTTTGCCCTCGGTAGACAAATTACCACTATGAGTTTAGGTGAAGATGTCGCCAAAGGCTTGGGTCAACAGACAGCTTGGATCAAAATATTTACCGCTATCAGCGTAGTTTTACTAGCAGGAAGTTCCGTCGCTCTTGCAGGGCCAATTGGCTTCATTGGTTTAGTCGTTCCCCATATAGTGAGATTTTACATTAAAGCCGATTATCGTTGGATTTTACCTTATTGTGCAGTTTTGGGTGCTATTTTACTCTTGGTCGCAGATATTGCCGCCCGTGTATTGCTCAAACCGCAGGAGTTACCTGTAGGTGTAATGACAGCAATAGTTGGCGCTCCCTTTTTTGTCTATCTGGCTAAGTCGAAGGTGAAAAAATGAGTTTTGATTGGCTAGTCATTCGTTCGCAGGCGATATCTTTCCGAATTGACCGACGTGTACCAATCATATTGCTATGTTTGGCAGTAGCGATCGCAGTGGTGATGGTGATGAATGTTGGGCGGGGTGAATATCCAATCTCGCCTTTAGATATCGTGAAAACTATATTGGGTTTAGATACAGGAAACCCAGACCATCAGTTCGTGATTCAAAATCTGCGTTTACCCCGCACCCTTGTAGCTTTTATGGTGGGAGTGGCGCTGGCAATTTCTGGCACTATCTTCCAAGGACTGACACGCAATCCATTGGCTGACCCAGGTATTATCGGCATCAATGCTGGGGCGAGTCTGGCGGCAGTTATAGTAATTGTACTATTTCCCTCAGCACCAATTTACACCTTGCCTTTGTCGGCTTTTGCTGGTGCATTGCTGATGGCGATTTTAATTTACTCACTGGCTTGGAATCAAGGTAGTTCTCCGATTCTATTAATTTTAATGGGTATTGGCTTGTCTGCGATCGCCAGTGCCATAACTAGCTTAATGATTACCTTTGGCGAAATTAATGACGTTAGTAATGCTTTGGTTTGGTTAGCTGGGAGCGTCTACGGCCGGACTTGGGAGCAAGTCTTTTCTCTGTTACCTTGGTTAATTGTTTTTGTCCCAATGGCTTTGACACTAGCAAGACATTTGAACGCTTTAAATTTAGGAGATGATGTCGCCAAAAGTTTAGGTAGTCAAGTGGAATGGCAACGTGGTTTACTCGTGCTGGTGGGTGTAGCCTTAGCAGGTGCAGGAGTCGCCACCGCCGGAAATATTGGTTTTATTGGTTTAATCGCACCTCATTTAGGACGACAGTTGGTAGGTGGAACCCATGAAGGCTTGATTCCTACTTCCGCACTCTTGGGGGGAGTGATTGTTGTGATGGCAGACTTGCTAGGAAGAACCCTGTTTGCACCTATCGAACTACCTTGTGGGGTCGTAACTGCTGCTATTGGCGCTCCTTATTTTCTTTATTTATTAATTCGTAACCGCAAAAAATAAGAAACTGGGGATTGGAGGAGATGTGGTTTGACTTTGCTCACCAACCGATAGATGAGGAGATGGGGGACGCAAATAAAAACAAGTGACAAGTGACAAATGACAAATCTAAAATGGTTTCACTTATGAAAGGACTCTCAACCAAAAGTCTATCTTTAGCTTACGATGGTGCTACGATTATCCGTGACCTAAATTTATCAATACCCACCGGACAAATTAGTGGTTTAGTTGGTGCTAATGGTTGTGGTAAATCAACTTTGTTACGAGGTCTGGCAAGATTGCTTAAACCCCGTGGCGGTACAGTATATCTTGATGGAACGTCTATTTTTAATCTTTCAACTAAAGAAGTCGCACAGCAATTAGGTATTTTGCCTCAAGGGCCAGTAGCACCAGAAGGGTTAACAGTGCGAGATTTAGTAGCACAAGGACGTTACCCTTATCAAAATTGGTTACAGCAATGGTCGGTAAAAGATGAAAAAATCGTGCAACAGGCACTAGAGATTACAGATTTATTGGAATTAGCAGATAGAGCATTAGATACTTTGTCTGGTGGACAACGACAAAGAGCTTGGATTGCAATGGCGTTGGCACAAGATACAGATATTTTACTTTTAGATGAACCGACTACTTTTTTAGATTTGGCGCACCAGATAGAGATTTTAGATTTGTTGTATGAGTTGAACCAAACTCAGGGACGAACAATTGTGATGGTACTACATGATTTAAATCAGGCGTGCCGTTATGCCGATTACTTAGTTGCAGTCAAAGATGGTCGAATTTTTGCTGCTGGAGAACCAAAGCTAGTAATGACTCAAGAAATGGTTCAAGAAGTTTTTGGGTTGGAATGTCGGATTATTCCTGACCCAGTGGTAGAGACGCCGATGTGTGTACCGATAGGACGCAAGGGAAAAGTAGTAAATAACAAACAAATGTAGTTAAATTCCTAATTCGATTTCTACTAAAAATATCGCCCCCATCAATCATCTAACTACAAACAATAAACAGTCGTGGCAATCACATCCAAATCTTCTACAGTATCTAAAAATCAGAGAAATTCAGCCCATCCTTTACAACGTTTGCTCAACTATGGTAGCCAAGATCACCAACAAATTTTGCAGGCAACATCATTTTCTATCATCAATACGATTTTAGATTTAGCTCCACCGTGGTTAATTGGGATTGCGGTAGATATTCTCGTAGAGCAGCAAAATTCTGTATTTGCCAAATTCGGTATAAAAGATATATTTTGGCAATTTTTACTACTTTCATTGATCACTATTATTGTCTGGATACTAGAATCGATTTCTGAGTACGCATATAATAGACTTTGGCGTAATTTAGCCCAAAATATCCAGCATCATTTACGCTTAGATGCCTACAATCATGTACAAGAATTAGATTCAGCTTACTTTGAAGAAAGCAGTACTGGCGGCTTGATGTCAATTTTGAATGATGATATCAACGAGCTAGAAGATTTTTTAAATTATGGAGCCAATGAGATTATCAGTATTATCACTTCACTGATCATTTTAACTAGTGGTGCATTCTTTATCTTACCCCCCTCCATCACCTTTGCCGCAATGTTACCAATGCCATTTATTGTTTGGGGTTCCTTTATTTATCAAAAGCGTCTGGAAGCTCGTTATGCTGAGGTACGGGAAAGGGTAGGCTTTCTCAACTCACGACTAGCAAATAATATTAGTGGTATTACCACAATTAAAAGTTTCACTGCTGAAGCTTATGAAAGCGCTAGATTGGCAGGAGATAGCGAAGCATATAGAAAAAGTAACACGAAAGCAATTAAACTTTCTGCTGCATTTGTGCCCTTAATCAGAATGCTAGTTTTAGCAGGGTTCACAGCTTTATTGTTTTGGGGAGGTATGGCAACACATGCTGGAAAAATATCTATTGGTAGTTACAGTGTTTTACTCGTTTTATTACAGAGATTATTGTGGCCTCTAGTAACATTAGGAGAAATATTTGACAAATATCAAAGGTCAATGGCTTCTACCAATCGGGTGATGAATTTATTAGATACTCCCATTAACATTGCTACGGGAGACAAATTTTTACCTATTGAGCAAGTTCGTGGTGAAATTGACTTCAAAGAAGTTACTTTTGCTTATCAAGATAGAGAACCAGTAATTAAAAAACTATCCTTACATATCCCCGCAGGTAAAACGATCGCAATTGTTGGTTCTACGGGTTCTGGCAAAAGCACTTTAGTTAAATTATTATTGCGATTATATGATATTTCTTCTGGGACAATTACTATTGATAATATTAATATCCAAAAATTAAATCTAGGTGATTTGCGTCGCACTATCGGCTTGGTCAGCCAAGACGTATTCTTATTTCATGGTACTATTGCTGAAAATATCGCCTATGGTACTTTTAATGCTACCGATGAACAAATAATTGAAGCTGCGAAAATTGCCGAAGCTGATAATTTTATTCTGCGGCTACCCCAAGGTTATGAGACAATAGTTGGGGAACGGGGTCAAAAATTATCTGGTGGACAACGCCAAAGAATTGCGATCGCTAGGGCTGTTTTAAAGAATCCCCCAATTTTGATATTAGATGAAGCCACTTCAGCGGTAGATAATGAAACTGAAGCTGCTATTCAGCATTCTTTGGAACGTATTACTGTTAATCGAACGACGATAGCCATAGCCCATCGTCTTTCCACTATCCGCAATGCTGATTGTATTTATGTGATGGAATATGGAGAATTAGTTGAGTCGGGAACACATGAAAAATTGTTGGGGAAGAATGGGATTTATGCTAGTTTATGGAACGTGCAGTCGGGGTTAAAATGAAAATTAGGGTGTTGCTGAATTTGGGTGTGAATCATCATTTTTTGAGTAAAGTGATAAGCTACTCGTACCAATTTAATATGAAGCTTAAAACGTATCGGCTCAATAGACCTCTTGCATAAATCAAAAATAAGAAAGAACCCCACCTCGCCAAAGCTACGCTTTGTCTCCCCTCCCCGCTTGCGGGGCTACGGTGTACACACAAGTCTGAAATAGCTTATTAACCAAGGTTTTACCCCACCCTAACCCTCCCCTTATAAAGGGGAGGGAACTAGATTTCTTGTTTCCCCCCAAAATATCGGGGGGATTAAGGGGGGTAATTCGACTTGTGTGTACACCGTAGGCTTGCGGGGAGGGGTGTTAGGGACTTTTGCAAGAGGTCTAATAAGTAGGGGACTTTTGGATTTCTCTGCTGTCATGAACCGAGGACATACGCAATTACTTGATAATGATGAAGGCCTTTTTTACCATAATTGGGTCAAACCTTTGCAGCACTTGGAATATGAGGTGCGTGTAGCCCCTTCAGGTATGGAACAACAAAGCATTCCTAGTAATATTTCTGTCTAATTACTTATTTTGAAATGATTTGAGGAGTGTCGATCAGGTATCTAAATAAGTCATCAATTATTGTATTGATTGCAAAGATATCGCCATCATGCCAGCGCAACCCGTCAACGAAATAAACTTGATTTCGTTGAACCGCTTTAAGTTGTCGCCACAAAGGTTTTTGTTGGAGCTTTTCTAAAGTCTCCTTAGCACTCTTACTTCCCCAGGATAAAAAGAAGAGAACATCACCGTCAATATCAGACAGACGCTCTTCAGAAATATTTTCTATATAGAAAAAATTCCCCCTTTGTGAGGGTGGGCGTTCTAGCCCAATATCATTGAGGACTGTACCAACAGGACTTTTTTCGCCATAAGACCAAATTCCAGAGAATGGTTTTATCGAAGCAACTGAAACCTGGATTTGGTGACGGCGATTACCCAAAGCTTGTTTAAGTTTTTCAATGCGCTGCCAATATTCTTTCATTAATTGATTGACAGCTTCTTCCTTATTCAAGGCCTTGCCAAGGTCTACCAAATCTTGATCCCAACGACGAGTGAGTAAATCGGGATGCCCTATTATGACCGTAGGCGAAATCGTAGATATCTGCTTGTAATAAACATTCAGAATATAAGGATGAGCCAAAATTAGGTCGGGTTTCAGGAGCAAAATCTTTTCGAGGTTTGGTTCATTTTCGCTTCCAATCAAATCAACTCCATCTACTTTGTCTCGAAGATATTCTGGAAAAGGTTCACTAGAATCATATCCTGTTGCAATTGGTTTAATCCCCAATGCTAAAATATCAGCCAAAAAACTTGACCATAGTGTGACAACTCGTTGCGGATGCAGAGGGATACAAGTCTTTCCCATCAAATGTTCTACCTTTCGGCAGTTTTGCGTTGGCTGTTTCAAGCTTGTAGCACTATAATTCAGATTTCTGGTACAAGCCGAAACAAGTACAAACATCAAAACTCCTAATAATAGTAGATAGATGAAGCGACGTAAAAACATTGAGCATAAGTATCAATAGGATAATTGCAACACGTTGTTCAGCCGATTACCAATACAACAGCGAGTTAAAGCTCCCAACGAATAGAGCCGATGATTGTCAAGGGCGCACCTCTTTCCAGACCTAAAGTGTAACCGTAACTAGAACTGAAATAGTCCGTATCAAACAGATTACGAATATTGATCGCAGCGTTAAGGCGATCTCTACGGTAGAAAATCGCCGCATCGGTACGCAAGTAATTGGGTAGTTCAACCGAGTTGTCTGAAAGTGCCGCCCGCTCACCCACATAAAAAAGCCCTAAACCAAATCCCAAACCTTTGAGATCGCCCTTCTGGATTTCATAGGTTGTCCAGAGGCTAGCTTGATTTTCTGGCACACCCAGCAATTTATTACCTACAGAAATGTCAATATCCTCGGTAACTTCTGCATCTGTATAGGCATAAGAACCGATCACCTTCCACCCTGGTAAAATCTCACCCGTGATATCTAACTCAATCCCTCGACTCCTTTGCTCCCCCACTTGAATCTGGGAATCACGATCATTTTGATCCTGTATCGTAATATTCGTCTTGGTGATTTGATAGGCTGCCAATGTTGTTGAAAGCTTTCCGTCTAGAAAGTCAGCTTTAATGCCTGCTTCATATTGGGTTCCTTTGGTGGGCTTAAACGCTCTACCATCAGGATTGAATCCAGAGGTAGGAAGAAAAGATTGACTATAGCTGGTGTAGAGAGAAACCGATTTACTCGGCTGATACACCAAGCCAAATCGGGGGCTGAAAGCACTATCATTTTGTTCGGGAGAATCAATTCCGCTATTTGTCTGATTTTGTGAAACCCAATCTAAGCGCCCCCCAACCAATAGCTTCAGACTATCTAAAATACTGATTTGATCTTGAAGGTAAGCACCATAAGATTGAGTAGATGAATCGAAACTATAATTTGGAATATATACGGGGTTTGAAATGTTGTAATCTGGGTTGAAGATATCTAGATTAGGAAGAGCAGAATCGGAAATCGTAGACTCAAAAATCTGAACATTGCGATTGAAATCAAAACCCACTAAGAGTTGGTGCGAAATCGATCCCGTCTTAAACTTTCCAAGCAAGTCGATCTGTCCAAAATAATTATCTATTGAGTATCCACGTCTTTCAGCGTTAATACCTACTAGCGAACTATCGTCTTCTATATCTAATCCTCCAGCAAATGCGTCTCTAGTTCTAGTGGTAGCCACTGAAAAATTGTTACGAATCTGCCAGTTGTCGCTCAACTTTTGATTCAGGATGTAGCCAAATTTTTGAGTCTTGGCATCAATAAAGGTTAAATCAGGATAGCCGAGAAAGACACTCCGAGGCAGGAAGCTACCATCACTGAAAAACCAACTGCCAGACTGATTTGGATATCCATTATAGTTAGTGTATTCATAGTATAGATTCAGGTCTGTCCGATCGCCCAATTTCAAACTGATTGAGGGTGCGATCGTGGTTATATTTGTGTTGACGGAATCTTGAAACCCCTCCGAATTTTGATAGCTCGCAATAAACCGATAGAGTACAGTTTTATCGGCATTTAATGGCCCTGAGAAGTCGATGCTGGGCTGATAATATCCAAAATTTCCTGCCTCAAATCCGAGACTGTAGTAGGGTTCACTCAAAGGTTGTTTGGTAGTAACATTGACAATTCCACCTGGTTCTACAGCGCCAAATAGAACTGAGGCGGGGCCTTTGAGAACCTCTACTTGTTCGATCGTTCCAATGCCTGTCAGTGAAAAGCTATCACTTGTATCTCGATAGCCATTGCGGAAATTTCCGGTCTGCACAAATCCTCTGATGACTCTGCCTCCTGAAGGCGCACCGAAGTTGGTTCCTCCATCAACAACGCCACTGACCGTTTCCACTGCCTCTTTTAAACTTCTTACCTTGCGATCTTCCAGCACCTGTCGCGGCACCACCTGAATTGATTGGGGAATATCGCGCAATGGTGTGTCGGTTTTAGTCGCAGTTGACGTTTCTGGTACGTTATACCTATCTTGCTCCCCCGTCACCACCAACTCAATCGGCTCATCCTGCTGTGCTGTTGGTTCTTGCTGCGGTGTCTCGCTTGTTGGCTTTTGTTGATCTTGTGGTGTTTGGGGTTGCTGCGGTGGAGAAGTTGCTATTGCCGAAGAATTTATACCAAACACCAGCCCTGCATTATCATCAAATAACTCAACTTTGGGTAAAGTTTTCTCACCCACCACCGTCACCCGGACAGTATTTGCATCGATATTGGTAACTGTTATCTCAGTAATTTCAGCAAGGGGTTTTTCTGAACGAAATACAAAAGCTTCTCCCGATGCTAAACGCAACTGTGCGCCAGGTATATCTGCAATAAAATTATTATCGGTACTGAGATTTTTAACTTGTAGTTGTTCCCCACGAGTCGTCTCTAAAATCAACTCCACACCTTTGTCTGTAGGATTGGCTTTAACTCCTATGATTGGTACAATTTGATCCCCACTTCTTTGTTCTGAATTCGGGGAGTTGCTTGGTGTTGGTGTCTGTACTAGCATTTGAGCGCTAGTTGCGGGAAGTTTGATTTCGCTGAGTTGGGGAATGTTTTTACTTGCTTTACCAGGTGCTGTTTGGGGTGATGTAGATTTCCCTATCACTTGGGTAAAAGATTGGCCTTGAAAATCTTCTCGTACTTCCTCGCCTTTAGAAGGAGTGCTGATACAAAGAACAAACGTACCTGTCAGCAGCAGGCTTTGAAACAATTTATCTAACTTCATTTATCCGCTTATCCGCTTACACTCAATCACACTACTTGGTCGTACCTGAAGATACAATGACAATCTCTGAAAAAAATTGTCATTTAAATTTAAATTATTCCAATCATATTATGAAGCGATACAAGACACAAGATAATTAATAGCTTTTTTCATTTAGCTATGGATATTAAACAATAAATTCTTATAAAACAGCTTATTTGCTTGATATAGAATCAGAGATTATATATCAAGCAAAAACTACTTTTCTGTCTTGAAAATAGGATTGGTGACTAGGAATTAAAGATGAGGACAAGTTAACTTTCATCCGGTGGTTGCGGGCGATCGCTCGTGGAGTTTTAACTTGAAAATGGGGTATTGCTCATTTGTCTTTTGTCAGGGAATATTGATTTTCCCATGATTTACTGCCTGAAAATGACGTTTTTAAATTTCTCATCTATCTACAGATATAAATTTGTTTATATAAGTAGAATTTATGTAATGTGATTTTGTTGATACTAACTTTCTATACTTTTTCTATTGCTAAAGCAACTTATTCTCGTTAGTGTAATCTGAAGATAAATAAAAATTACTCGCAATAAGCTAGATATTGCTCCCAGAAAATCACTAATTAGGATTTAGACAATTCTAAGTAATTGGCTGAATTAATCATTTCCTCTTGATTTTTCTCTAGTCAGAGCGAGAAAAAGAGTAGCAGTGTATCAGGGTTGTATCTAGTTGAAAATCAAAATGAATCAATATTCTCATTGCTTCCTTGAAGCTTCTGGCGGTGGTTCTACATTTGTTGATTTACTGCGCTTAAGAAGCTCTACCCAGCCAAACAGAGATGCTTTTACCTTCTTGCTGGATGGGGAAACAGAACAAACAACGCTAACCTATCAAGAATTGGATAGGCGATCGCGTCGAATAGCTGCTCAATTACAAGCATTGGGTTTGACTGGAGAACGCGCCTTACTACTTTATCCAGGCGGACTAGATTTTTTGGTTGCTTTTTTCGGTTGTTTATATGCGGGAGTTGTGGCTGTAACGGCATATCCCCCTAGAAATGAGCGCAACACACCGAGAATAAAAGCTATTTCTATAGATGCACAAGCAGCGATCGCTCTCACTACAACAGAAATCCTGCCTACAGTGCGGTCTTTAATGTCACAAAAGACTGACTTAGAATCCTTGCAGTGGCTAACTACAGATAATCTTGCTCTGGGAATAGAAGATGCTTGGCAAGAACCCTCTATTGCTCGAGATACCTTAGCTTTTCTGCAATACACCTCTGGTTCTACAGGAACACCAAAGGGTGTAATGATTAGTCATGGAAACCTACTGCACAATGCTGACACAACTTACCAATTTATGGAGCATTCTCCAGAAAGTAAGTTCGTGACATGGTTGCCGATGTACCACGATATGGGTCTGATTGGAGGAATATTGCAACCCTTGTATGGAGGTTTTCCTTGCATCATCATGCCTCCAACTTCCTTTCTCCAACGTCCTTATCGTTGGTTACAAGCTATTTCTCACTACAAAGGTACAACCAGTGGTGGCCCGAATTTTGCTTATGAGTTATGTACTCAAAAAATTACTCCTGAACAAAAAGAAACTCTTGACTTGAGTAGTTGGAGCGTAGCATTTAACGGCGCGGAACCGATTCGGGATGACACTTTAGAGCGCTTTGCAGCAGCTTTTGCCGATTGTGGCTTCCGTAAAGAGGCATTCTACCCTTGTTACGGAATGGCTGAAACAACTCTGATGGTTTCTGGTGTCCAGAAGGCAACATCACCGATTATCAAGACAGTCCAAAAGTCTGCACTAGAATCTAATCGGGTAGTTGAATCATCTGTTAAGGATGAGGATGTCTATCATTTCGTCAGTTGTGGTCGAGTTATACCACAACTGGAAGTGGCGATCGCTAATCCCGAAACCCTCAGTAGTTGTAAACCTGATGAAATTGGGGAAATCTGGGTATCTGGGCCGAGTGTTGGTCAAGGTTATTGGAATCGTTATCAAGAGACAGCAGAAACTTTCCATGCTTATCTATCAGACACTGGTGTAGGCCCTTTTCTGCGAACGGGAGATTTAGGTTTTTTGCAGAATAGCGAGCTTTTCATTACAGGTAGAGCCAAAGATTTAATTATTATTCGTGGTCGAAATCTTTACCCACAGGATATAGAATTAACCGCAGAACGCAGTCATCCATCATTAAATTCCGGTGCTAGCGCAGCATTTACAGTCGAGGTTAACAACGAAGAACGGTTGGTAATCGTCCAAGAGTTGAAGTTTCGCGCCAAGCCAAATTTAGAAGAAGTTATATCTGCAATTCGCCAAGCTGTTACTGAAGAACATGAAGTACAAGTTTATGCTGTGGTTTTGATAAAACCAGGTAGTATTCCTAAAACTTCCAGTGGTAAGATTCAACGTCGTGCAACTCGCGCTCAGTTTCAGAATGGTGAACTGAATATTATTGTCAGTAAGATTCTCAAAATTAGCAATATTGTCAGAGAGGAAACTCGATTACAGCGTTCCGAACTTTTGGCGCTTTCCCCAAGGGAACGTCAACGGCTTTTAGAAATCTATCTGATTGAACAAGAAGCCAGAGTACTGGCGATCGCACCAGATGATATCAGTCCTGAAGAACCATTAAGCGCTCTGGGGCTTGATTCTTTAAAAGTATTTGAGTTGAAAAACCGACTTGAGGTTAATTTAGAAGTAGAAGTATCAGTAGCAGACTTCTTTGAAGGGATGAGTACGCAACAGCTAGCTACCAAGATCCTCACTCAACTGACAATAGATCCAGTACCATCAATATCCCTTACCAAACACGATAAAAATCCATCTATTCAGCCTCTATCTTTTGGCCAGCAGGGATTATGGTTTATCAATCAGCTAACTCCCGATAGTCCTACATATAACATTCCTATAGTTATTAGCTTAAAAGGCTGCATTAATTTAGCAGTCTTACAAGATAGTCTTAACGAAATTATTAGACGACACGAAGTATTACGGACGAGCTTTACAGTAGTTGATGGACAACCAGCCCAAGTTATAAATCAAGCGCCACCTTTAGCCTTGGTGGTTGAAGATTTGCGTTCACTATCAGAAAAAGAACGCCCTCAAGAAGCACAACGTTTGGCTACAGAATTTGCACAGCAGCCATTTGATTTATCTGCTCAATCGCTTTTGCGTGCTAAAATTTTGCAATTAAGTGAGAAAAATTATCATTTAATTATCACTCTGCATCATATAATTGCAGATGGTTGGTCTATCGGTATTCTGATCAAAGAACTAGCTGTATTATATGAAGCATTCTCCACAGGCGAACTCCCAGCACTTCCTGAATTACCCATTCAGTATCGAGATTTTGTCAATTGGCAACGAAAATGGCTTGATTTTGAGCGTATTCAATTTTTATTGACTTATTGGAAACAAAAGTTGCAGGGTGAGCTACCTATACTAAACTTACCAACTGATCGTCCGCGTAGAAGCTTTGTTTCTGATCGTCAAACATTCAAAGGCGCTCAAGGGAAATTAGTTCTTTCTCAAACTCTGACAAAAGAGTTAAAGAATTTGAGCCGTCATTCGGGAGTAACTCTGTTTATGACCTTGCTTACAGCCTTCAAAACCTTGCTGTATCGCTACACAGGTCAGACTGATATTGTAGTAGGTTCGCCAATTGCCAGTCGTAACAGAGCAGAAGTTGATTCATTAATTGGATTCTTTGTCAATGTTTTGGTGTTGCGTACAGACCTTTCTGGCGATTTGAGTTTTCAAGAGTTACTAGCGCAGGTAAAATCAACAGCTTTAGAGGCATACATTCATCAAGACTTACCTTTTGAAAAATTAGTAGAAGAAATACAGCCAAATAGAGACTTGAGTTACAATCCACTATTTCAAGTAATGTTCGTTCTCCAGAATGTGCCAATATCAAATCCTAGACTCTCAGATGTCTCTGTTACTTGTCAGGAGGGTTATAACGGGACATCAAAATTTGATTTGACATTATTTATGGAGGATGAAGAGCAAGGGCTGGTTGCAACTTGTGAGTATAAAACAGATTTATTTAATGCAGATACTATCGCTCGGATGCTAGTACATTTCCAGACTTTATTAGAAAGTATAGTTAGCAATCCCAAACAACGGATTTCAGACTTGCAACTCCTGACACCATCTGAAGTACAGCAGTTATTAGTTGAGTGGAATAATACTGAGACAAATTACCTCCAAGATAAATGTATTCATCAACTATTTGAAGCACAGGTAGAGAAAACACCATCTAATATTGCTGTTATTTTTGAGAACCAAAAATTAACCTACCAGGAATTAAACGAGCAAGCAAATCAACTAGCACACTACTTACAAGAACTAGGGGTGCAGCCAGAAGTAATTGTAGGTGTTTGCATGAAGCGCAGCCCAGAAATGCTGATTGCATTGTTGGCTATTTTAAAAGCTGGCGGGGCTTATGTACCACTAGACCCAGCTTATCCCCAGGAACGCTTAAGTTTCATGGTAGAAGACAGTCAGACCAAGGTACTGCTGACTCAAAGCCATCTAGTTGAATTGTTTGCTAAATCGAATGTGCATATTGTCTGCATCGATAGAGATTCACAATTACTTAGCCAACAGAGTAGAGAAAATCTGTTTAGTGAAGTAAAATCCAATAACCTAGCTTATGTCATCTATACTTCTGGTTCTACTGGTGTACCAAAAGGTGTTGCGATCGCTCATGAAAGTTGTGTTGCTTTCTTAACATGGTCAAGAGAAGTTTTTACAGATGATGACCTTGCTGGAGTTTTAGCATCAACCTCTATTTGCTTTGATTTGTCAGTATTTGAACTGTTTGTTCCCCTCAGTTGGGGTGGTAAAGTAATTCTTGTAGAGAATGCTTTACACTTACCCTCATTGGTTGCTGAAGTAAGCTTGGTTAATACAGTCCCAAGCATCATTGCAGAATTACTGCAAGTAGATGGTTTACCTCCTTCAGTCAGGACGGTTAATCTTGCTGGTGAACCACTACAAAATCAACTTGTACAGCAGATTTATCAAAACGATCGTATTCAGAAAATTTTTAATCTTTATGGCCCATCTGAAGATACAACCTATTCCACATTTGCTCAAGTAAATAGAGATAGCAACGTAACTATCGGTCGTCCTATTGCCAATACACAAATTTATTTACTTGATACTAATTTACAACCAGTACCAATCGGTGTCCCAGGAGAAATTTATATTGGTGGTGCTGGTTTAGCTAGAGGCTATTTAAACCGACCAGAGTTAACAAAGGAGCGGTTTATATCTAATCCGCTTAATAATAAATTTGAATCATGGCTATATAAAACTGGAGATTTAGCTCGTTATTTACCAGATGGAAATTTAGAGTATTTGGGGCGAATCGATCATCAGGTTAAAATTAGAGGATTTCGGATTGAGTTAGGTGAAATTGAGAATGCTTTACTAAAACATCCAGCAGTGCAGAAAATTGTAGTTTTGGCACGAGAAGATAAACCACGTGTTCAACAATTGGTGGCTTATATTGTTCTTTTACCAGACCAAAAACTTACAACTAGTGAACTGCGAAGCTATCTCAAAGAACTGTTACCGGAATATATGGTTCCTGGTGTTTTTATCTTCCTAGACACCTTGCCACTTTTGCCTAACGGAAAAGTAAACCGTCGTGCTTTACCTGTACCAGAAGACTTACGTCCAACATTGACGACTACTTATCAAGTACCCCAGTCGGAAATGGAACAGCAGATAGCAAAACTTTGGCAAGAGGTGCTACATCTCGAACGAGTAGGTATTCATGATAATTTCTTTGATCTTGGTGGGCATTCATTACTGATGATTCAGGTTAATCATAAACTGCAAGGAAATTTGCAGCGAAATATATCAGTTGTAGAAATGTTTCAGAACCCGACTATTTACTCACTGGCGCAATATTTAAGTCAACAGCGACAGCTTTCTTTTACAGGAACACGCGATCGCGCAAATAAGCAAATTGAGGCTATCAATCGCAAAAAACAACAATTGAGTAAGCAAGGTAAAAAGATTTATGATTAGCACTATACATAATGATGCTATAGAAGGCATTGCCATTGTTGGGATGGCAGGGCGTTTTCCCGGTGCTAAAAATATTGATGAATTTTGGCAGAATTTGCAATCTGGTGTAGAGTCAATTTCTATCTTCACAAATGAAGAGATAATATCTGACGGTATAGATTCCGTTACACTTAGCGATCGCAATTATGTAAAGTCTAGTGCCATATTAGAAAATATCGATTTATTTGACGCTGCATTTTTTAGTTTTAATGCCAAAGAAGCAGAAGTTACTAACCCCCAAAACCGGATTTTTTTAGAGTGCGCTTGGGAAGCATTAGAAAATGCTGGCTATGATTCCAATCGGTATGATAGTCGGATTGGAGTTTACGCTGGTGCTAGCCTAAATAACTATTATTCATTAGATTTAAACCGCGATCCTATAGGATCGGCGCAATGCTATCAAACATTAATTGGTAATGATAAAGATTTTCTGACTACCCGTGTTTCTTACAAATTAAATCTAACTGGCCCAAGTATTACGATCCAAACAGCTTGTTCTACCTCATTAGTTGCAACAACACTTGCTTGTCAAAGTTTGTTGAATTATCAATGTGATATGGCTTTAGCTGGTGGGGTTTCTATCCACGTACCCCAGAAAACAGGTTATTTGCATGAATCGGGAGGGACACTATCTCCTGATGGTCATTGTCGTGCTTTTGATGCCAAAGCACAGGGAACGACTATTGGTAATGGTGTCGGAGTTGTTGTCCTCAAGCGATTGAGCGATGCTCTCGCAGATGGTGACTGCATCCATGCTGTAATTAGAGGTTCAGCCATCAATAACGATGGTTCTGGTAAAGTTGGCTATACAGCTCCTAGCGTCAATGGTCAAGCAGAGGTGATTGCCGAAGCGATGATGCTGGCGGGAGTTGAGCCTGAGACAATCAACTATATTGAAGCTCATGGTACTGGTACAGCTTTAGGCGATCCGATTGAAATTGCCGCCCTCTCTCAAGCTTTTTGTAGTAGTACCAACAAAAAAGGCTTTTGTGCCGTCGGTTCAGTGAAAACAAACATTGGTCATCTAGATGCAGCTGCTGGGATTGCTGGACTGATTAAAACAGTTTTAGCCCTAAAACACAAGCAGATACCAGCAAGCTTGAATTTTGAGCAGCCAAATCCCCAGATAGATTTTGCCAACAGCCCCTTTTATATCAATGCAAAGTTAGCGGAATGGAAAACAGGAAGTACTCCTCGTCGTGCTGGTGTGAGTTCCTTGGGTATAGGTGGGACTAATGCTCATGTCATTCTAGAAGAAGCTCCTGGAGGGGATCAGGGGAGCAGCACTTCTCTACGAGAGGCTGCGCCAACGGCTACGCTCAGTGACCGAGGGGCAGGGGAGCAGGGTAGAAAGTATCAATTGCTGGTAGTTTCTGCAAAAACTGACTCTGCTTTAGAGACAGCAACTGCAAATTTGGCTAATCACCTGCAACAGCACCCAGAACTTAATCTTGCAGATGTAGCTTATACCCTGCAAGTGGGGCGTGCTGAGTTCAATCATCGTCGCGTGCTGGTGTGTGAAGATATCGAGGATGCAGTCAGCGCCTTACAAGATCCAGAAAGAGTTTTCACCCGCTTAGTTGAAAGTGGCGTTCGCCCCATTGTCTTCATGTTTCCTGGACAGGGCGCTCAATATGTGGACATGGGTAAAGAACTTTATCAAACTGAACCGATTTTTCAACAACAGGTTGATTTATGCTGTCAATTGCTGCAACCTCATCTTGGGTTGGATTTATATTCGCTCATTTATCCCAACGAGTCTGAGTCAAAAGCCGCAGCAGAAAGACTGCAACAAACTGATATTACTCAGCCTGCATTATTTGTCATAGAATATGCTCTGGCTAAATTGTGGATGTCCTGGGGCATTTCTCCCCAAATGATGATTGGTCATAGCATAGGAGAATATGTAGCAGCTTGCCTTGCTGGTGTATTTTCCCTAGAAGATGCTTTGGCAATAGTAGCTATCCGTGGACGACTGATGCAGCAACTTCCAGCAGGTGCTATGCTTTCGGTTTCACAAACAGAGGCAGAGATTAAAACTTTACTAAATGAAAATTTATCTTTAGCCGCCAGCAATGCTCCTTCCTTGTGCGTAGTTTCAGGAACCCATAATGCTGTAGACACGATTCATAAGCAACTTACAGCATTAGGTGTAGAGTGTCGGCGTTTGCATACTTCCCATGCCTTTCATTCTGCGATGATGGAACCTATCATTGAGCCATTCATCAAAGAAGTTAAAAAAGTCAAACTAAACCCGCCGCAGATTCCTTTTATCTCTAACCTCACAGGAACTTGGATAACAGCAGAAGAAGCCACAGATCCCGATTACTGGGCAAGACATTTACGCCAAACAGTGCAGTTTGCAGCAGGTATCTCTGCGTTGCAGCAAGAGGCAAATAGCATCATGCTAGAAGTGGGGCCAGGAAGCAGCTTGTGTACTTTTGTTAAAAAGCATTCAGATTCTCCAGCACTCTGTTCATTACGACATCCTCAAGAAAAACAGTCAGATATAGCATTTTTACTGAACACACTCGGCAAACTCTGGTTATATGGAGTACAGGTAAATTGGTCAGGATTTTACGCCCACGAACACCGTCATCGTCTCCCACTACCAACATATCCCTTTGAGCGGCAGAGTTACTGGATTGAAGACTATAAACAGAGACAGGATAACAGTGCTAAACCTGTGTCATTTGGCAAAAAGCCAGATATTGCCGATTGGTTCTACTTACCTTTGTGGAAACAATCTGTACCTACTGTATTGTTGAACCAGAAGGAATTGGGAACTCAGAAGTCTTGCACTCTTGTATTTCTCGATGAGTGCGGCTTGGCAGAAGAACTAGTAAAACGACTTCAGCTTGATGGTCAGGATGTAATTATAGTGAAGGTGGGGTCAAAGTTTATTAAGTTGAATGAGCGTGCATATAGCCTTAATCCTATACAACGTGATGACTATGATGCCCTGCTCAATGAACTAGTAGCACAAGACAAAACCCCAAAAACGATTGTTCATTTATGGAGTGTAACTTCTGTTGATCGGATTCAATCTGGACTCGCAGGAGTTGATGAAGCCCAAGAAAAAGGTTTTTATAGTCTGCTGTTTTTAGCTCAAGCACTTGGAAAACAGCGAATTACAGATGAGCTTCAAATAACGGTCATTTCCAACAATATACACTCAGTCACTGGAGAAGAAGTGCTATGCCCAGAAAAGGCGACTCTACTAGGAACTGTTAAAATCATTCCTCAAGAATATCCAAATATCAACTGTCGTAGCATTGATGTTGTGATTCCAAAAGAAGTAAGTTGGCAAGAGGAGAAACTTGTAAATCAGCTGGTAAATGAGCTACAAATACAATCCTCCGATATAGTTGTTGCCTACCGTGGTTTTCATCGCTGGGTGCAAACCTTTGAAGCAGTCCGATTGGAAGAAGCAGAGGGAGGAAGATCGCGATTAAGGGAAGGAGGAGTGTATTTAATCACAGGTGGACTTGGAGGCATTGGACTTGCTCTAGCGTCACACCTAGCAAAGGCGGTACAAGCCAAACTAGTTTTGATCGGGCGTTCAGCTTTTCCTGCTAGACAAGAGTGGGAACAATGGCTAGCTACTAACGATCGCCAAGACAATATCAGTCGTAAAATTTTGAAAGTAAAGGAACTTGAAGAACTAGGTGCAGAAGTTTTAGTACTGAACGCTGATGTGGCTAACCTGGAACAGATGCAAGAAGCGATCGCAACAGTTCAGAAACAGTTTGGCCAAATCAATGGTGTTCTTCATTGTGCAGGAATTGCTGATTATGCGGGTGTGATTTCTCGAAGAACGCGAGAGATGACAGAAAATATTATGGCCCCTAAAGTCAAGGGTACATTAGTATTAGATAGCCTTTTGAAAGATGTTAAGTTAGATTTTTTAATTCTTTGTTCATCTCTGAGTTCAATTATTTATAGAAAGAAATTTAGTGAAGTTGGCTATTGTGCTGCCAATGAGTTTCTTGACGCTTTTGCTTATCATAAAACCAATCGAGATAGTACATTCACAGTTTCTATTAACTGGACTGACTGGCAAGATGTTGGGATGTCAGTAGAAGCGGTGAAGCGATTAGCTAACAAACAAGATATCTCTGATGCTAAATCCCTATTAATAGATGCTTTATTACCTTCAGAAGGGATAAAAGTCTTTAAACATATTCTCAACAGTGGAGTTCCTAGAGTTGCAGTATCAACTGAAGATTTGACAATTGTGATTGAGCGCGATCGCAATTTTAATCCCCAAGCTCTTTTGGAATCTTTAGGCAAGGCTAACCAGTCGAAATCGGTACATCAACGACCTCAGTTGAGTAATGCCTATTTTGCTCCGAGAAATAAGACTGAGCAAACAATTGCAGATATTTGGCAAAAACTACTTGGTATTGACTTAGTAGGTATCCACGACAACTTTTTTGAACTCGGTGGCGACTCTCTAGTAGGCGTTCAAGTTATTTCGCAATTAAGTAAAGAATTGCATATAGAAATTCCTGTAGTCAGTCTTTATGAAAGCCCAACAGTCAGTTCTTTGAGCAAAACTTTAAATATGGAACAGGCTGACAAACCTATGGAAGAAAGGAGCGGACGGGGACAAAGACGAAGAGAAAAAAGAATGCAACAGAAGAGCGCTTTATAAAAAAATTAATAAAAGAGGTACTAATGAAAATCGATGAAACATTTTCTAATTTAGCGGGTTTAGATATAGCTATAGTGGGTATGGCAGGTCAGTTTCCAGGTGCAAAAAATATTGATCGGTTTTGGCAAAATTTGCAGGACGGCGTAGAATCAATTTCATTTCTTTCTGAGAGTGATTTAGTATCTTCAAATATCGATCCTGCGTTGTTAAATAATCCTAATTATGTTAAAGCCGGATCAATACTGGAAAACGTAGAGGAGTTTGACGCGTCATTTTTTGGTTTTGAACCTAAAGAAGCTGAAGTTATAGACCCCCAATATCGTCTCTTTTTAGAGTGTGCTTGGGAAGCAATTGAAAACGCTGGCTACGATCCTGAAACCTATAAGGGTTTGATTGGGGTTTACGCTGGGGCAAATATGAACACCTATCTATTAGAAAACCTTTATCCAAACCGCGATACTATAAATCCTGTAGATGGAGCTTTACAACCTCTACATGGCAGTGGTCAAGCTTTCCTAACCACAAGTGTCTCTTACAAATTAAATCTTAAAGGGCCTAGTATTACTATCCAAACCTTCTGTTCTACATCATTGGTTGCAGTTCACTTGGCCTGCCAAAGTTTGTTGAATGAAGAATGTGATATGGCTTTGGCTGGTGGTGTTTCAATTAAAGTTCCACAAAAAGCTGGCTATTTATATCAACAGGGAGGAATGTTGTCTCCCGATGGGCACTGTCGAGCCTTTGATGCTAAAGCACAGGGAACTGTTTTTGGTAGTGGGGCTGGAATTGTCGTATTAAAGAGATTAGAGGATGCTGTTGCTGATGGAGATTGCATTCATGCAGTCATCAAAGGTTCAGCAGTCAATAACGATGGCTCTTTGAAAGTAAATTTCACTGCCCCTAGTGTAGAAGGTCAGGCGGAGGTAATTGTAGAAACCCTGAGAAATGCTGGAGTAGATGCCGAGGATATAACCTATATAGAAACTCATGGAACCGGAACAGCTATGGGTGATCTCATTGAAATCACTGCACTCAAAAAAGCTTTTCACACTACTACTCAAAAGAAGGGTTTCTGTGCGATCGGTTCAGTGAAAACCAATATCGGACATCTAGATGCCGCAGCCGGTGTAACAAGTCTCATCAAGACTACCTTAGCGCTCAAACACAAGCTGCTCCCACCTAGTCTGCACTTTGAAGAAGCCAATCCCCAAATCGATTTTAATAACAGCCCCTTCTACGTCAATACCAAGGTTTCTGAATGGAAGGCACATCGCACACCCCGTCTGACTGGGGTCAATTCGTCGGGTTATGGTGGAACCAATGCCTTTGTCATTCTCGAAGAAGCTCCGCCGATCAAATATTCGGAAGAATCCAGACCCTGGCAATTGTTGGTACTCTCGGCTAAAACCATCTCTGCGCTTGAAATTGCGACTACGAATTTAACTGCGTACTTAAAGCAGCATTCAAATGTTAACCTAGCTAATGTTGCTTACACACTTCAGGTTGGTCGCAGGGCTTTCAACCATCGGCGGATGGTAATCTGCCATGATATTAATGATGTGATCGCTACTTTAGAAACACAAGATCCGAAACGGGTTTTTCAGGTCTACCAAGATCGCCTAGATCCTCCCGTCGTGTTTATGTTTCCAGGGCAAGGAGTACAGTCTGTAAATATGGCGCTGGATCTCTACCAGACAGAGCCAACTTTTCGGAAGCAGGTAGATATCTGCTCAGAGTTTCTCCAACCACATCTAGGGCTTGATCTGCGACATATACTCTACCCCAACACAGAAAGGACTCAAGAAGCCGCGCAACAACTGAAACAGACTGCAATTGCTCAACCAGCGCTCTTTGTTATCGAGTACGCCCTAGCAAAGTTGTGGATGGAGTGGGGAATACATCCCCAGGCTTTGATTGGTGAAAGCCTTGGGGAATATGTCGCTGCGTGTTTGGCAGGAGTATTTTCATTAGAAGATGCTTTAACTCTAGTAGCTGCGCGGGGACAACTCATGCAGCAAGTGCCTGAAGGTGCAATGCTTGCCATTCCACTTTCAGAAAAAGAAGTTCAACCCCTGCTAGGCAAAACACTATCTCTAGCTGAGATTAAGGAATCATCTCTTTGCATAGTTTCAGGTTTCATAGATGCTGTGGAGGTATTACAGAAGCAGCTAGCTTCCCAAGGTGTCGAGTGTATGCGTCTGCATACCTCCCATGCCTTTCATTCTGTGATGATGGATGTCATCTTAGAGCCATTCACAGAGGAAGTTAAAAAAATCAAACTGAATCCTCCCAAAATTCCTTTTGTATCCAATGTTACTGGAGCTTGGATTACAGAAGCGGAGGTGACAGATCCAAACTATTGGGTGAAGCATCTGCGGCAAACAGTTCGCCTTGCTCAGAGTATGCAAGAATTGTTGAAAGAACCAGAGCGCATTTTGCTAGAGGTTGGCCCTGGGCAGACTTTGAGTGCATTCGCCCGTCGTCATTCTGATAAAGAAGCCCAGCAAATTGTATTAACTTCCTTGGGCTATGCACAAGAAAGTCAGTCGGATGTAGGATTCTTGTTAAATACATTGGGTCAGCTATGGCTGGCTGGAGTACAAGTAGATTGGTTAGGATTCTATATCCATGAGCGCCGTCATCGTATACCTTTACCTACTTATCCTTTTGAGCGTCAGCGTTACTGGATTGAACCCAAAATACAGGTAAACGCTCTCAAGACTGGTGAAAATAAATTGCCTGCAACCTCTCTACTAGGCAAAAAGCTGGACATAGCCGACTGGTTTTATGTCCCATCTTGGAAACGCTCTCTGCTGGTTGCCCCTCAACTAAGTCAAAAGTCGGTTTTGTCTTGCACTCTTGTATTTATCGATGAGTGCGGTTTAGGTTCTGAGTTGATAAAACGACTCGAACTTGAGGGTCAAGATGTGATTACCGTGAAGATTGGGTCAGCGTTTACAAAGTTGAGCGATCGCGCATATATCCTTAATCCTCGACAACGTGATGACTATGATGCCTTGTTCAATGAACTTCTAGCACAAAATAAACGCCCAAAAACCATTGTTCATTTATGGAGTATTACACCGCACAGTGACGCAGAATTAAGATTTGAGGAAGTTGACAAAATTCAGGAAAATGGATTTTACAGTCTGCTGTTTTTAGCCCAGGCACTTAGTAAACACCATACTGATGAATGTCAAATCGCGGTTGTCTCCAACGATATGCAGGAAGTTGTCGGAGAAGAGTTGCAGTGTCCAGAGAAGGCGACTTTACTCGGACTCGTTAGGGTGATTGCAGAAGAATACTCAAACATTATCTGTCGTAGTATTGATGTTGTTATTCCCCAATTGGGAGTTAAGAGTGAGCCGAAACTTTTGGAGCAGTTGCTCTGCGAACTACAAGCCCTAAATTCTGAGAAGGTTATTGCTTACCGTGGAAATCATCGTTGGGTACAAACTTTTGAGCCAATTCGATTGGAGAAAGCTGGCCAAGGAATATCAAGGTTAAAAGAAGGAAGCGTTTATCTCATTACAGGTGGATTAGAAGGTATTGGTCTTGTCATAGCCCAACATTTAGCACAGACTGTACAAGCCAAGCTGATCCTGACGGGAGGTTTAGCTTTTCCTTTACCAGAGGAATGGGAACAATGGCTAGCTACTCACGATGAGCAAGATAACACAAGCCTCAAGATTCGGGAAATCCAGAAACTTAAACAACTAGGTGCAGAAGTTTTGGTAGTCAGCGCCGATGTGAGCAATTTTGAGCAGATGCAACAAGCGATCGCATTCGCCCAAGAGCGATTTGGCCAGATCAATGGCGCGATCCACGCAGCCGAGGTTTCTGCTAGCGGCGTGATTTTGCAAAAAACGCCAGAAATGGCAGAAAGTATTCTGGTATCTAAAGTAAAAGGCACATTAATTCTCAATAAAATTCTCAAGGATGTTCCACTAGATTTCTTTGTTTTATGTTCATCAATCACTTCCATTACAAGTAAATTTGGGCAAGTAGATAATGTTGCTGCTAATGCTTTTCTTGACGCTTTTGCTCGTCATAAAACTAATCGAGATGGCACATTTACCGTATCGATTAACTGGGATTCCTGGCAGAAAGAGGTGATTAAGCAATCAACACCAATCTTGGATATTTCCCAATCTAAATTAAAAGAAGTGTCTCACCCTTTATTCGATCAATGTATAGTTGAAGGGAAAGAGCAAGAGATATACATCAGCAAATTTAGCGTCATCAAACACTGGGTTTTAGATGAGCATAGGGCTATGGGTAAGGCGACACTTCCGGGAACAGCTTACTTGGAAATGGCTTTAGCCGCTTTTGAAAATCATGCGAAGAACGGAACCATTGAGATTAGAGAAGTATTTTTCTTAACCCCCTTGGTAATAGAAGATGATGAAGAAAAAGAAGTTCGTACAGTCCTGAAGAAGAAAGGAGAGGGCTTTGAATTTTTGGTCATAAGCCAATCAAACTCAGGGTCAAAGCAATGGATCGATCATGCCAAGGGCGAAATAGCCTGTATAAAATCAGAATCATCACCAAAACAAGAACTCAGAGAAATTGAGGAAAGATGTAATCAAAAGGAAATAATTATTCCAGAAGGAGAGAATAAACTTAAAACAGGATTTGTAGAGTTTGGTGCTAGATGGAACAACTTGAAACAGGCAAAATTAGGAACAGATCGGGGGTTGATTGTTCTAGAACTGCCCGAAGTATTTGCCACTGATATTAATTCATATAAGTTGCATCCTGCTTTATTGGATAATGCCACGGGTTTTCTAAGTGTTGAAAACGAAGGTGTTTACTTACCGTTTTCCTATAAAAGTCTGAAAATAAAAAAATCTTTGCCAAGCAAAGTATATAGCCACATCAGATATATAGAAAATAATCAGTTCAGAGAAAGAACTTTAAAATTTAACATCACGATCATGGACGACCAGGGAAACGAACTGGTTGAGATTGAAGAATTCATCATGAGGAAAGTAGATATTGGTACAAATACTGCTGAAGAGTCTAACGGTAAACCTCGAAAAATTTCTTCCGTTTCTGCAAGCGAAAACTTCTCTTTGGAGATTGCTTCCCCTGGCATCTTAAATACCCTGACTTTCCGACCTAGCACTCGCCAAAAACCAGGTCTGGGTGAGGTAGAAATCGAAGTCTGCGCGGCTAGCCTCAACTTTAAGGAAGTGCTTATAGCGTTGGGGCTGCTTCCTGTTCCACCCAATGTTCGTATCAACTTCGGTAGAGAGTGTTCTGGAAAAATAGTTGCTCTGGGAGAAGGAGTTAAGGGTTTTGAGGTAGGAGATGAAGTGATGGCCTTTGGCGATTCTTGCTTTAACCAATTCACAACAACTTCTGCTTCTTTGGTGGCACTCAAACCAGAACATCTTAGTTTAGAAGAGGCAGCAACAATTCCCGTTGCCTTTATTACGGCTTACTATGCCTTGAT
The DNA here is from genome assembly GCF_036918015.1 of Nostoc sp. Classification (GTDB taxonomy): domain Bacteria; phylum Cyanobacteriota; class Cyanobacteriia; order Cyanobacteriales; family Nostocaceae; genus Nostoc. The sequence goes on along the minus strand of NZ_JBALEO010000069.1, from coordinate 97,082 downwards.
AAAATTAGCTAGGCTTCGTCAGGGTGAGCGTGTTCTTATCCATGCTGCTGCCGGTGGTGTTGGGATGGCTGCTGTGCAAATAGCCCAGTGGGCGGGAGCCAAAATCTTCGCCACAGCAGGCAACCCGGAAAAACGAGCATTTCTACATTCTTTGGGTATTGAATATGTTATGGATTCCAGGTCTTTGGCTTTTGCCGATGAAGTGATGAAATATACTGATGGCAAGGGTGTAGACGTAGTTTTGAATTCCCTATCAGGAGAATTCATGACTAAAAGCCTTTCACTTTTAGCACCCTATGGACGCTTTCTAGAACTCGGCAAACGGGATATCCTCAACAATAGCCAATTAGGTCTACGACCTTTTGAGAAATGCTTATCGTTCTTTGCTACAGATGTAGGAAATGATCTCCCTGACTTTATTTCTACGTGGCACGAAGTAGTGCAACACTTTAAAGATGGTAATTTTAATTCCCTACCGCATCAGATATTTCCAATTACAGAAGTAGCTCCCGCCTTTGAATACATGGCTAAAGCCAAACATATCGGTAAGATTGTGGTATCTTGGCAGAATCAGGAAGCTTTGAAAGCGCTGGTGGCTTCAGAAGGCGAAGTTAGTCAAGAAAAAAAAGAAACTGTAGCTTCTTCCGCCCGGTTAGGTTCTCCGTCTACTGTTTTTTCCACAGTTGGTTCTGGTATACAGGACAAACCTGCTATTCTCAAGGAAGGGTTATTACCAAAAGAAAGTGTAGAGGCATTTGACCGCATTCTCGGAAGTACACTTACCCAGGTTCTAGTATCAACCCGTGATTTCTTAAATCGAGTTGAGCCGGATAATGGTTTTAACTCAGAACCTTTCCAAGAAGCCTCACAAAAGTATAATCTCTCTAAACCGACACAATCACAACCTGCGCTCAGTAGTGCCTATATTGCTCCCAGAAATGAGATTGAGCAAAAGCTTGCTGTCATCTGGAAAGAACTTCTTGGGAAAGATTTGGTGGGAATACAAGACAACTTCTTTGAAATCGGTGGCAATTCCCTTCTAATAGTCCAAGTTCGCAGCCAACTGCAACAAGTATTTAATAGTGATATCGCAACGGCTGACTTGTTTGAATATCCGACCATAAGTGCCTTAGCAGAATATTTAAGTCGAAAACAGGCCCAGCAACCTGCCTTTGGGCAAGCATATAACCGTGCTAAGAGGCAACAGGAGGTTATGGAAGAAGAAATGCAACTAATGAAGCAAAGGAGGAGAATACGTGAGTAACCAGTTGAAAGGTGTAGCCATAGTTGGCATGAGTGGTCGTTTTCCAGGAGCCAAAAATGTCGATCAATTGTGGCAGAATCTGTGTAACGGTGTGGAATCAATTTCATTCTTTACTGATAACGAGTTAGTCGCTTCAGGCGTAGATCCAGCTTCGTTGAATGACCCTCAGTACGTCAAAGCGGGGGCTGTGTTACAAGACATTGAGATGTTTGACGCTCCATTCTTTGGCTTTTCGCCTAGAGAAGCTGAAATCATGGACCCGCAACAACGTCTTTTTTTGGAGTGTGCTTGGGAAGCGCTGGAAAATTCTGGTTATGACCCGAAAACAGACAAAAATCTAATTGGTGTTTATGCAGGGGGTAACTTAAGTACCTATTTGCTTAACAATCTGGCTTCACACCCTGAACTCATTAAAGCGCTGGAGTCACAAATTACAATTGCTAATGATAAAGACTTTATATCCACACGAGTTTCTTATAAATTAAATCTAAAAGGGCCAAGTATTAGCGTCGGTACGGCCTGCTCTACGTCATTAGTAGCAGTTCACTTGGCGTGTCGAGGATTGCTAAGTTATCAGTGTGATATGGCACTGGCTGGTGGTATTGCGATACAAATTCCACAAAAACAAGGTTATTTCTATCAAGAAGGTGGTATGGCCTCTCCTGATGGTCACTGTCGGGCTTTTGATGCGAAAGCACAGGGTAGCCCTTTCGGTAAAGGAGCGGGTATTGTCGTGCTGAAAAGATTGGAAGATGCTGTAGCTGATGGGGACTGCATTTATGCGGTTATCAAAGGTTCAGCTATCAATAACGATGGTTCCGAGAAGGTGAGTTACACAGCACCCAGTGTCACAGGCCAAGCAGAAGTGATTGCTGAGGCTCAGGCGATCGCTAACTTTGATTCTGAAACAATCACCTACATTGAAACCCACGGAACTGGTACACCTCTAGGCGATCCAATTGAATTTAGGGCGCTTAACAAGGTGTTTAGTGCCGGAACTAGCAAAAAAAACTTCTGCGCTATTGGTTCAGTCAAGACTAATGTCAGCCACCTGAGTTCAGCATCTGGCGTAACGGGCTTGATCAAAACAGTCCTGGCGCTCAAACACAAGATAATTCCGCCCACCCTGCACTTTGAAGAACCCAATCCTGAGATTGACTTCGCTAACAGCCCCTTTTACATCAATACTCAGCTTCATGAATGGAAAACAAATGGAACTCCTCGCCGGGCTGGGGTTAGTTCTTTTGGCATCGGTGGAACTAATGCTCATGTTGTTTTAGAAGAAGCCCCTGGAGGGGAGCAGGGGAGCAGAGGGGCAGGGGAGCAGGGGGGCAGGGGAGCAGGGGAGCAGGGGAGAAAGTATCAATTGCTGGTAGTTTCTGCAAAAACTGACTCTGCTTTAGAGACAGCAACTAGAAATTTGGTTAATCACCTGCAACAGCATCCAGAACTTAATCTTGCAGATGTGGCTTATACATTGCAAGTCGGGCGACATGGTTTCAGCCATCGGCGGACAGTTGTTTGTCAAGATACTCAAGATGCGATCGCAGCCCTCCAAAATCCCAAACGAGTTCTCACTAGCACTCAGGAAACAAATCAGCGCCCAGTAGTCTTTATGTTTACTGGTTTGGGAACCCATTATGTCAATATGGGTTATGAATTATACCAAGCTGAAACAACTTTCCGCGAACACCTCGATCGCTGTTGCTCGTTGTTTCAACCTCTGTTAGGTCTAAATCTCAAAGAAGTTATTTATCCTACTTCCTGTGCCAAGCAAGAAGCAACACAAGAAAAATCGGGTATAGATTTACGCCAAATGCTTGGACGCGATCGCCAATCACCAGATCCCGCCGCCCAAAAATTAAATCAGACATACCTCACTCAGCCAGCATTGTTTGCCATTGAGTATGCTTTAGCTCAATTATGGATGTCCTGGGGCATTCGTCCAGTAGCAATGATTGGTTACAGCATTGGTGAATATGTGGCCGCAACAATAGCCGGGGTATTGTCTCTAGAAGATGCGATTACTCTTGTTGCCAAAAGAGCGCAAATGATTCAAGAGTTGCCAGGGGGCGCAATGCTGGCGGTTCCTTTGACAGAGGAAGAAGTGCAACCTTTGTTGAATGAAAACCTTTCATTATCAGCAGTCAATGGCTCATTTCAATGTGTACTTGCTGGAACTACACAGGCTGTAGAGGAATTGGCAGGAAAGTTGAGTGCTAAGGGATTAGCCTGTCGGCAATTGCAGACTTCTCATGCTTTTCATTCTTACATGATGGAAGCGATCGCTGACTCTTTCACCGAACTGGTTAAAAATATCAGTCTCAAACCACCGCAAATTCCTTATATATCTAACGTCACCGGAACTTGGATTACACCAGAGCAAGCCACAAATCCCAGCTACTGGACACAGCATCTATGCCAACCCGTGCGCTTTGCTGATGGAATACATCAGTTGTGGACACAACATAGTCCCATTTTATTAGAGGTAGGTCCAGGACAGACCTTAAGTAGTTTAGCTATGCAATGTTTAGATAATGTTTCTGATGATAACAAAGTAATATTATCTTCGCTGCGCTATGCTTATGAGCGGCAGTCTGACGTTGCTTTTATCCTCAACACATTAGGACAACTATGGCTTGAGAGAATCAAGATAGATTGGTCGGGATTTTATGCCGATGAGCGCCGATATCGCCTTCCCTTGCCAACATATCCCTTTGAGCGACAAAAATATTGGATTGAACCGCAAAAATTATTAGCTGCACAAACAAATTTCCAGCCCCAGTTAACAGCATCAGAACTTTGGAAATCTTTGGTAGAAGCTGGTCAAATCCAAGCTAGTGCAGGGTCTGCGGAATTTGACGAGCAAATTTCTCAAGCGAAAAGAGAGTGTTTAGATCGTTTATGTATTGCTTATATTAATCTTACAACAGCACATTTAGGAGCTTTTAGCAATCCTACTAAAAAGTATTCTTTGGAAGAATTATTTGACCAATGTCAGATTATTCCTACCTATAGAGAATTGTTCAGTCGATGGTTAGAAATATTGGTCGAACAGGGTCAGTTACATGAAGAACAAGGGCTATTTACTAACTTTTTACCAATATCAATAGACTTTGTTAATGAGCTTTTGGTAGAAGTCAGAGCCAAATGGGCAGACACACCGCAACAAATAGATTTGCTGCAACTATATGGCGAAAATATGGTATCTCTGCTGACTGGTAAAAAAGAACCATTGGAGTTCCATGTTTCTACCTTATTAAAATCAGGAGAATTTTCAGTCCAAGAATCGCCTGAAAATAAGTACTACAACTCAATCATGCGGGTATGCTTAGAACAGGTGTTAAAATCATTGCCATCTCAAGTTAATCTCAGAATTCTGGAACTTGGTGCTGGAACTGGTACTGGTACCGCAGAGTTATTACCTATATTGCCATCAGAGAAAACAAATTATACCTTCACTGATGTGGGAGGTTTTTTCCTGAATGCAGCTAAGAAGAAATTTAGCGATTATCCATTTGTTGAATACCAATTGCTAGACCTTGAGCGATCGCTACAAGAACAAGGATACTCAAACCACAGCTTTGATGTAATTGTAGCTTTCCAGGTGCTGCACGTTACTCGAAATATTGGAGAAACTCTCGACCGCATTCGCTCTTTACTCGCTCCTGGAGGTTTGCTTCTCTTTTGGGAAACAACTCAACCCAGGTTGGAATTTGAGTTCATTGACGCACTATTGATGAATCCGATAGAGAATCCAGAAAGCGATGGTCTCCGACCGACCGGAGGTCATCGCAATATGTGCAATCCCTTTTTATCCAAAGAGCAGTGGCAACAAGAACTCAAATCTCATGGTTTTGTACAGGTAAAAGCTTTCTCAGAATTCGCACCTTTTACAGACCACATAATTGTCGCTCAAGCTACTACCCAAACAACGCCCAAAGCACCAGCAGCATTTACAGCATTACTTCATGAACAAGAAGAAGTTTCATTTGGCAAAAAGTCCAACATTGCTGACTGGTTCTACATCCCTTCATGGAAACGTTCGCTACCACCACAGTCAAACAGTCAGGTGAAACAAGCCGAACGTTGGTTAGTCTTTGTTGATGATTATGGGTTAGGCGCTCAAATCGTCAAGCGCCTCGAACTTGAAGGTCATGATGTAATTACCATCAAAATTGGGGAGCAATTTGGTAGCAAAAGCGAATCTTCAGAGAAGTACCTGGGCAAGTGTGCATATACAATAGCGCCTCAACAACAAGATGATTACAATACCCTACTCAAAGAACTTCGCGCCCAAGATTTAATACCAAAAAGAATTATTCATCTGTGGAGTGTAACACAGTCAGAATGTGCAGACTTTGATACAGCCCAAACACAAGGATTCCAGAGTTTGTTATTTTTAGCACAGGCGCTAGGAAAACAGAATTTCACTGATGAGTTACAGATTGCAGTTATCTCCAATAATATGCAAGCTGTAACTGGAGTTGAAAATCTCTGCCCAGAAAAAGCAACCCTACTTGGACTTGTTAAAGTCATCCCACAAGAATATTCAAATATTAAATGTCGTAGTATTGATGTTATTATTCCCTTATCAGAAAGTTGGCAAGAAGAGAAATTTGTAGAACAACTACTGACAGAACTTCAAGGCAATTCTTCTGACTCAGTTATTGCTTACCGTGGTTTGGAACGTTGGGTGCAAACCTTTGAGTCTGTCCAATTAGATGCAAACGTCCCGGATACACCCAGGTTAAGAGAAAAAGGAGTCTACTTAATTACTGGTGGACTCGAAGAAATAGGACTTGTAGTAGCCGAACATTTAGCAAAGACAGTACAGGCAAAACTGCTGCTTTTAGAGGCTGAAGGTTTTCCCAACCGTCAGGATTGGCTAGAGTGGCTGAAAACTCACGATCGGCAAGATAACATCAGTGGTAAGATTCTCAAAGTGCAGGAACTAGAAAATCTAGGCGCAGAAGTCTTAATCAGGGGCGTTGATGTAGTAAATTTAGCACAAATGCAAAGTGCGATCGCTCAAGCCCAAGAGCAGTTTGGTCAACTAAACGGAGTGTTTCATACAACCAAGATAGCTCTAGAGAATTCATTTAGTGCTATTACAGAGATAAACCCAACGCAGTGCGAACAGCAACTTCAAGCAAAGAAACAAGGACTTTTAGTATTAGAAAAGGTTTTACAGTCCCAAAAGCTTGATTTTTGTCTATTAATGTCTTCATTAACCTCAGTTTTAGGAGGATTAGGCTCTGTTACCTATTCAGCAACAAGTCTTTTAATGGACGCTTTTGCTTACCAGCATAATCAGACAAATCCTGTTCCTTGGATGAGTATTAATTGGGATGCCTGGCGATTTGGAGGAGGAAATTCACAAATAACTACTGGTACAAGTTTAGCTGAATTCGCCATCGAACCTTTAGAAGGTATTAATGCCCTTGAACAGATTCTTTTGTGGAGTCAATATCATCAAATAGTTGTCTCAACTGGTAATTTACAATCTAGAATTGACCAATGGATTAGATTAAAGCCTTTACAACAAAAAACTACTGCCCAAACAGTTAATTTATCTTCTCGTCACTCTAGACCGAACTTAAAAAATATTTATGTTGCTCCTAGTAATGATGTAGAACAAAAATTAGTTGAAGTTTTTCAAGAGTTACTAGGTATTGAACCAGTAGGTATTCATGACAGCTTTTTTGCACTAGGGGGAGACTCCCTAACGGGAACTGTACTCATTTCTCAACTTCGCAAAAACTTTCAAATAGAACTACCTGTTCGTTCTCTTTTTGAAGCCCCCACCATCGATGAATTAGCTTTGGTGATTGAAGAAATTCTCATAGAAGAGTTAGAACAATTATCTGGAAATGAAACAAGTGGGGATATCAAAAAAACTCTTGATGTGCAATTTTCAAACTAGTAGTCTGTCAAGAACTAATTGACGGATAAATTCCCTGTAGAGACAGCGATTTATCGCGTCTCTCTGACCGTCTTAGTCACTATAGGATAAATCGATGAGAACATCAAAAAATAACTCTCACTAATGTTAAGTCAATACTGTTCGGTTAAGACAAGAGACGCGATGAATCGCCGTCTCTACAATAATCAGTCTTTCGTCTTGACGGCGATTTATCGCATCTTTGGTGATCTAGAATTTTCATCAAAAAACCTTAACCGAACCGTATTGAATGTTAAGTAGCCATTTTGGAGTTTGTAAACAATGCTTACTAGCCCTTCTCGCCCTTGGCAGTTATTAGTAATTTCTGCAAAGACCGACTCAGAACTAAAAACTGCTACTGTCAACCTTGCAGATTACTTGAGACAGCATCGTGACTTTAACCTTGTGGATGTTGCTCATACATTGCAACGCGAACAACAGGCTTTTAAGCATCGGCGGACGGTTGTTTGTCAAGATATAGAAGATGCTCTAGTTGCACTTCAAGATCCAAGGCGAGTACTTACCAACATCCAAGAAACAGAAGAACGTCCTGTAGCCTTTATGTTTCCTGGACTTGGTACTCATTACGTCAACATGGCTTGGGAACTTTACCAAGTTGAACCCGTATTTCGCGCATCAGTTGACTACTGTTGTGAATTTCTCAAACCCTTTGTTGGTAAAGATTTACAAGATATAATATATCCAAACAGAGCTTCTCAACAAGACCAACAGTCTTTCAAAGAAAATTCTCCCGGTCTAGATTTGCGAAAAATGTTAGGTCGCAGCCAGACACCAGCAGACGCAAAGATGGAAGCTGCTAAATCTTTACTCAATCAAACTCACCTGGCTCAACCAGCCATTTTTGTAATTGAATATGCCCTAGCACAGCTATTGATATCTTGGGGAATTCGTCCGGCGGCAATGATTGGCTATAGCATTGGTGAATATGTAGCAGCGACTTTAGCAGGGGTTTTATCTTTAGAAGAGGGTTTAACACTAATTGCTGCAAGAGCGCAGATAATTCAAAAGTTGCCAGGTGGAGCAATGCTTGCAGTTCCACTTTCGCAAACAGAGATATCTCCCCGACTCAATGATAAACTCTCACTATCTGCGGTCAATGGGCCACACATGAGTGTAATCGCAGGTGAAACCAATGCTATAGAAGTTTTAGAACAACAGTTAACACAAAAAGGTTTAGCTTGTCGCCGTCTGGAAACGTCTCATGCTTTTCACTCTCAGATGATGGAGGGTGCTAACTCTGACTTACGTGAGTTGGTAAAAACATTTAACCTCCAAGCACCAAAAATTCCCTATATATCTAACGTTACAGGAACTTGGATAACAGCAGCAGAAGCGACAAATCCCGATTATTGGGTTAAGCATCTTTGTCAACCTGTGTTGTTTGCTCAGGGTATGCAGGAGTTGTGGAAACAACAATATCCTATTTTGTTAGAAATAGGCCCTGGACAGACTCTAGGTAGCTTTGCACTGCAATGTATAGAAAATAATCCAGCAGTTAGTCAAATTATCTTACCTTCTCTTAGATATTCTTACGATAATAAATCAGACTTAGCATTCTTACTTAAAACACTGGGTAGGCTTTGGTTAACAGGAGTGCAAATAGATTGGGAAAAATTTTATGTTGATGAGCATCGTCATCCTATTTCTTTATCGGCCTCTCTCTTTTAATGCAAAAACTAACTTAAATACAATAATATCCAAACGGAGATGAGTTGAAGTTATGAATATTCAAACAGTAGGTGTTGTTGGTGCAGGGGTAATGGGAATAGGTGTCGCACAAAACCTAGCTCAAACAGGTCATCAAGTTATCTTGGTAGATATTTCAGAAAATACCCTAGATAAGGCTAAACACGAAATCAGGAATAATATCCGATTTCAGGGTTTTTTCAAAAAAAGTGATAATACAGAAACCCCAGATAGTATACTCAATAAAATAGAATTTTCTACCAACTATAAACTTTTAGAAAATACAGATTTTGTAGTAGAAAATGTCACAGAAAAGTGGGATATTAAAAAAGAGGTATATCCTCTACTAGATTCTATCTGTCCAGAAAATTGCGTATTCGCGGCTAACACATCAGCAATTCCCATTACCCAGATTGCTTCAGCTACTAAGCGTGCTGATAAAGTTGTTGGTATCCACTTTATGAATCCTGTACCAATGAAGCCGATGGTGGAGATGATTCGTGGATATCATACCTCTGATATAACAATTGAGATAGCAAAAAAAATGCTAGCTCAGATGGGTAAAGAATGTATCATTGTTAATGATTCACCTGGTTTTGTTTCTAACCGAGTGTTGATGTTAACTATTAACGAAGCTGTTTTTCTATTGCAAGACCAAGTTTCTACAGCAGAAGATATAGACAAAATCTTTAAAAGTTGTTTTGGTCACAAAATGGGGCCTTTAGAAACAGCAGATTTGATTGGTTTAGACACCATTCTATTTTCTATCGAAGTTTTATATGAAAGCTTTAACGATAGTAAGTATAGACCATGCCCCTTACTCAAAAAAATGGTAAATGCCGGGTTACATGGTAGAAAAAGTGGTAAAGGATTTTACGCATATCAGTAAATAGGAATAATCAAGACAAATGAACGAAATTAAAGCTAAAATCAAAAATTTCCTTTCCAAATTTTTCGGCAATCATGATTTACAGCCAGATGAAGATATTTTTGCGCTCGGTTTTGTCAATTCTATGTTTGCCATGCAACTTGTTTTGTTTGTAGAGCAAGAGTTTCAGATTACCATTGAGAACGAGGATTTAGAGCTTGAAAATTTTCGCACAATCAACTCTATCGTCAATTTAATTGAACGTAAAACTGCTATTCTCGTGCAGTAAGAAACATACGTTGCCATTTTAGGTGGCATAAATGATATTATGAAACTAGAACTATCTGCCCAACAAAAAAATGCTCAAGCTAAATTTAGAGCTTTTGTTAATGAGGAAATATATCCTAGTGCTGGGGAATGGGATAGAAAAGAATTTACTCCACCAGAACTAATTAAGAAAATCACCGAACATGGTTTTCTCGGTGCCATATTACCCCAGGAATATGGTGGTAAAGGAATGGACATGATTACTTATGGTATTCTCAACGAGGAAATTGGACGGGGATGTTCTTCTGTACGGAGTTTGCTCACAGTTCACAACATGGTTGCTTATGCTTTGTGTAAATGGGGTAATAAGTCTCAAAAAGAATATTGGCTGCCCAAATTTGCATCTGGAGAAATCATAGCTGCTTTCGCATTAAGTGAACCTCATGTAGGTAGCGATGCCAAAAGTGTAGAAACAACAGCAACACTTGCAGGTGATACTTATGTCTTGAATGGGCAAAAAAAATGGATTACCTATGGACAAATAGCAGATGTATTTTTGGTCTTTGCTAAATGCGAGGGTAAACCCACAGCTTTTTTAGTTGAAAAAAATAGCCCAGGACTTTCTGTCAAACCAATGTCTGGTCTTTTAGGTGTTAGGGCTTCAATGTCAGCAGAATTGCTGTTTAATAACTGTCATATTTCTTCAGAAAATTTAGTAGGTAAATTAGGATTTGGATTTTCCTACATTGCATCTTCTGCACTTGATTATGGTAGATATAGTGTAGCATCGGGTTGCGTAGGTATTGCTCAAGCTTGTTTAGAAGCTTGTATCAAGTATACAAATGAACGAAAACAGTTTGGCGTTTATCTCAAAGAACATCAATTAATCCGCCAAATGATTACTCAGATGATAACTAACGTCAAAGCAGCAAGACTGTTATGTTATCAGGCTGGTTATCTCAAAGATATTAACGACCCCAACTCAATTATGGAGACTTCTATTGCGAAGTACTTTGCATCGACAGTGGCTACCAAAATAGCAAATGATGCCGTGCAAATTCATGGTGGCAATGGTTGTAGTAATGAGTACCCAGTTGAAAGATATTTACGAGATTCTAAAATCATGGAAATTATTGAAGGTAGTACTCAAATTCAAGAAATTACTATCGCCGAATCAGGTTATCAGGATTATTTTTTCTCAACTGTTCCTACTAGCTTAGAAAAAATATTGCTTTAAAATAATATTTTTTATCAGCAAATAAAAACAATTAGACTTCACGGACAAGTAGATTCTTGGAGATTGTTTATGAAAGTTAAAAATAGTAACTCAATTTTGAGGATTAAAAATCCTAGTAAAAAAGAATTTGTAGAGCTTTGGAAGGAATATCAGCCTTTTTTAATTGAAGGTGTTGCTGAATATTGGAATGGCTGTAAAAATTGGTCTAATGATTATCTATTAAAAGAATGTGGGGACAAGATTATTCCTGTATCATTTTTTACAAAGAAATATTTAGATAACTCTAACTATGTATTACACAAAACTTACAATAACAAGGAGGAGATGAAGTTAAAAGACTATGTAGATATAATTAGCGAAAATAAAAAAGAAATTGATTTAAAATATTATATGAGTGAGTTAGATTTTGAAAAGTATTTGCCTGAACTAACTAGTGATATAAATTATCCAGACTACTTTGGTATAAAACCATTCATTTTCTTCTGGTTTGGTTCCCTTGGGAAAACTACCACTCTTCACTTTGATCAAGCACATAATCTTTTTACTCAAATTCGAGGCAGAAAAAGAATACTTCTGTTTTCTCCTTCAAATTATTTATCATTCTATCCACCCCTTGGAGAGAGTGGTACTTATGCAAATTATAGTAAGGTAAATCCTATTACCCCCAATTTAGAATTATTTCCAAGATTTCCTTGGCAAGACCAAATTGAAGTTATACTTCAACCTGGGGAAATGCTTTATATCCCACCTCTTTGGTGGCATCACGTTACAGGAATAGATGAAAACATATCATTGTCATTTTGGTATGATGTTAAAATAAAAGATTTTTTCAGACAAAAGAGATTTTTTTCTACGATTTTGGATATATTGCCTCATTATGCACGTCATTCAATCTCTTCACTGAGTATGCTTAAGTTATTATTTCAATCTCTTTGGTAATCACAAGTAATTGGAAATAAGCTTGTATCAAGTATACAAATGAGCGAAAACAGTTTGGTGTTTATATTAAAAAACATCAATTAATCCGCCAAATGATTATTCAGATGATAACTAAAGTGAAAGCAGCAAAACTATTATGTTATCAAGCTGGTTATTTCAAAGTCATTAACGACCCAAAATCGATTATGGAGACTTTTATTGGGAAGTACTTTGCATCCACAGTCGTCTACCAAAATAGCAAATAATACTGTGCAAATTCATGGTGGCGATGGTTGTAGTAGTGAGTACCCAGTTGAAAGGTATTTACGAGACTCTAAAATTATGGAAATCATCAAAGGTAGAGTTCAAATTTAAGAAATTACTATCGCCGAATCAGGTTATCAGGATTATCTTTTTTTAAATATTCCTATTGGCTTAAAAAAATCTGATTTTCAAATAATATTCTTGATCCACAAATAGAGATAATTAAATTCACAAAATAAAAATAAGTAGATTCTTGGAGATTGTTTATGAAAGTTAAAAATAGTGACTCAATTTTGAGGATTAAAAATCCTAATGAGAAAGAATTTTTAGAGCTTTGGAAGCAATATCAGCCTTTTTTAATTGAAGATGTTGCTAAACATTGGGATGCTTGTAGTAAGTGGTCTAATGATTATTTGATAAAACAGTGTGGAAATAATCTGGTTGATATACAAAATTTTAAAAAAGATTTTTTTGATGATTACAAGATGTTTTCTTATGTTGGTGCTTATATTGAAGATCGAAAAATAATTAAATACAAAGAATATGTAAAGGAGATAGAAGAGAGAGTTAATGAAAATAAGAATGATCCTGATTTAGTAGGATGTTATTTACCTAGTGCATTTTTTGAAGATTCTTTTCCAGAAATTATTGGAGACGTAATTTATCCAGAATACTTAAATAGGAAGCCATTAGTTAACTACTGGCATGGTTTTTCAAGTAAAAACTTTTCTTCAACTAGTGCCCTTCATTTTGACGCAGTTCATAATATTTTTGTTCAAATTAGAGGCAGAAAAAAAATACTTTTATATCCTCCTTCAAATTATTTGTCCTTTTATCCACCTCTTGATGATAGTCGTGGTTTAGCAGCTTATAGTAGGGTAGATCCGAATCTCCCTAATTTGGAATCATTTCCGAAGTTTCCTTACCAGGAAAGAATAGAAGTTTTAATTCAACCGGGAGAAATGCTCTACATACCACCTTTTTGGTGGCATTATGTAACAGCAGTAGATGAGAATATATCATTATCATTTTTCTACGATGTTACAATTCAAGATTATTTCAAGCAACAAAAGATTTTATCAGTTTTGTTAAACATCGCACCTCATTATCTATATCATGCAATCTCTTCTCCAGACGCTCTACAGTCTTCTATAGCTATGATAAAATCTTTTATCTTACCGGGTAGTTTCACAGAGGGCGCTAGAGACGAAAAACCTAAATAGCAAAAAAAACCATTGAGATACACTTTGCACGGAAAGAAACTGAGCTTTTGATTTAGCTACGAGCTATCAGGTAAAAACTCATAGCTGATAGCTAATAGCTGACTGCCCAAAGATAAGTACACCGAACAGAAAGAGTTTTATATATGATTAGCATTAAAGAACAAGATGTAAATACTAAAGAGAAAGATCAAAAAGTTATTAAGTGTGTAGTTTGGGATTTAGATAATACTCTATGGCAGGGAGTTTTGCTGGAAGATGAGAAAGTTTTTCTGCGAGAAAATATAGTAGAGATTATTCACACTTTAGATAGTCGTGGTATACTTCAATCTATAGCTAGTAAGAATGAACCTGCTACAGCAATAGCCAAACTAGAAGAATTTGGTTTAAAAGAGTATTTTTTATATCCACAAATAAACTGGAACTCTAAAGCATCTTCTCTCAAAGAAATTGCTAATTTGCTTAATATTGGGATAGATGCGATCGCTTTTATTGACGATCAGTTATTTGAACTAGAAGAAGTAAAATTTTCCTGTCCACAAATCCTCTGTATTAATGCTGATGAAATAGAGTATATTGTAGATATGCCAGTTATGAATCCTCGGTTTATTACAGAGGATTCAAAATTAAGAAGGCTAATGTATCTTAATGATATAGAACGAAATAGTTTCGAGAAAGAATTTATTGGAACTCAAGAAGAATTCTTAGCCACACTCAATATGACTTTTACTATCTCTTCTGCTCAAGAAGATGATTTACAAAGAGCCGAAGAATTAACAATAAGAACAAATCAATTAAATACAACTGGTTATACATACTCGTATGACGATTTGAATCAGTTTCGACAATCTGATAAGCATAAAATATTGATTAGCAGTTTAGAAGATAAATATGGGAATTATGGAAAAATTGGATTAGTTCTTTTGGAATGTGAAGAAGTTGTGTGGACTCTAAAACTTTTGCTGATGTCTTGTCGCGTTATGTCTAGAGGTGTCGGCACAATTATGCTAAATCACATTATGAAATTGGCTAAAAATAGTAATGTCCGTTTGCGTGCCGAGTTTATTTCAAATAATCGGAATCGCATGATGTTCATATCTTATAAGTTTTCAGGTTTTCAGGAAATAGATAAAAATGGAGATTTGCTGATTTTAGAAAATGACCTAACGCGAATACAGCCTATCCCTGAGTATGTGAAGGTCAAAGTTATAAATTAAAAAATATTGCTAGTTCTCGTAGTTCGATAGGGGAGATTATGGACACAAAAAAAGATGAAGTTTTAAAACGACGGTCAAAGCTTTCACTCGTACAGCAAGAGCTTCTTAAAAAGCGCTTACAAGGTGAAATTGACTCTGACTTACAATTAGAAGTTATTCCAAAACGTTCCCAAATAAGTCCTGCTCCCCTATCCTTTGCTCAACAACGCTTATGGTTTTTGGCCCAGTTAGAACCAAACAGTCCTTTCTACAACATCCCTGCTGCTGTTCGCCTACAGGGACAATTGAATCTAGAAGCATTGCAACAAAGTTTCAACGAAATTATCAGTCGCCATGAAGCGTTGCGAACCAATTTCCAAACAATAGAAGGGCAAGCAATATCTGTCCTTTCTGAAGCGATGCCCTTAACATTACCAATATTTGATATTAGCGAATTACCTTTAAATCAACAAGAAACTGAAGTCAGACAACAGGCTTCTCAAGAAGCACAAAAACCTTTTGCTCTCAACAGCGACTTGTTGCTGAGAGCAAAGCTATTGAAAATTAGTAAACAAGAATACATATTATTATTGACAATGCACCACATTGTCTCTGACGGTTGGTCGATAGGTGTTATGGTGCGCGAATTGGCGACACTTTATCAAGCCTTCTGTAATGGACAACCCTCACCGTTACCTGCACTGCCAATACAGTATGTAGACTTCGCGGTTTGGCAAAAACAATGGCTGCAAGGAGAAGTACTCGAAACTCAGATATCTTATTGGCTTAAGCATTTAGAGAATGCACCAAAAGTATTAGAATTACCTACAGATCACCCAAGACCAGCAATTCAGACTTTCCGGGGTGCAACCTACTTATTTAAGTTATCTTTAGAATTATCCACATCCCTAAATAAATTAAGTGAGCAGCAGGGAAGTACTTTATTTATGACTCTGTTAGCAGGTTTCCAAACACTGCTATGGCGTTATACGGGTAAGGAAGATATTGTGATCGGTTCACCGATCGCTAACCGCAACCGAACAGAGATAGAAGGGTTAATTGGATTTTTTGTCAATACTTTGGTATTGAGAACTAGCCTGGCAGGAAATCCCAGCTTTGAAGAGCTACTAAAAAGGGTGCGGGAAGTAGCGTTAGGAGCTTATGCACATCAGGATTTGCCTTTTGAGTTGTTAGTTGAGCAACTGCAACCACAGCGAGACTTAAGCTATACACCATTATTTCAAGTGATGTTTGTGCTTCAGAATGCACCGATGTCTGCGTTAGAGTTCCCTGGTTTGACTTTAACTCCCTTAGAAAGCAATAGTGATAGTGCCAAGTTTGATTTAACCCTACAAATGACAGAAACAGAGGAGGGACTAGTTGGAAGCTTAGAATACAATACTGATTTATTTGAAGAAAAGACGATACATCGAATGGCGGGTCATTTGCAAACCTTGCTTGAAGGAGTTGTTGCTAATCCACAGCAAAATTTGTCGGAGTTACCACTGTTAATTGATTCTGAACGGCATCAATTGCTGCGGGAATGGAATAATACAGAAGTTGAGTATTCTCAACAGCTATGCATTCATCAGTTATTTGAAGCGCAAGTAGAACGCACACCTGATTCTATAGCAGTAGTATTTGAAGATGAACAGTTGACCTACTGTGAACTCAACACCAGAGCAAATCAACTAGCCCATTATTTGCAAGCTTTAGGAGTAAAACCAGAGGTGCTGGTGGGGATTTGTGTAGAGCGATCGCTCGATATGGTTATCGGACTATTAGCAATCCTCAAAGCGGGTGGTGCGTATGTACCGCTAGATCCGATGTATCCACCGGAACGTTTGTCCTTCATGCTAGAGAATGCCGACATATTCGTTTTGTTGACTCATAAACGGCTAGCAGAGCGGTTATCGAAGTACAAAGGGGATGTGATTTGTTTCGACGCAGATTGCGAAACTATTGCCAAACATTGCCCAGAAAATCAAGTCAGTGGTGTCACACCAGACAATTTAATGTATGCGATCTACACCTCTGGATCAACAGGTAAACCCAAGGGTGCAGGAGTCTATCAGCGAAGCTTTGCAAACCTGATGAATTGGTTTGTGACGGAATTCGATTTTACCTGCAATGACCGTGTTTTACTGATATCTTCTTTGAGTTTTGATTTGACGCAGAAGAATATTTATGCTCCTTTACTCGTTGGAGGTGAGTTGCACCTTTTATCATCTGGATGCTATGACGCTGCACAAATCGCTGAGTCTGTTTGTAACAAACAAGTGACGTGGCTCAACTGCACTCCGAGCGCCTTTTATCCATTGATAGATCAAGGTGATAAAAGCTTGTGTATGAAGAAGACGTTGAAGTATGTATTTTTGGGTGGTGAACCGATTTCAATCTCTAGGCTCAAGGTATGGCTCGACTCTATTCCCTGCACAACACAAATTGTCAACACTTACGGCCCGACCGAGTGTACAGACATCTGTGCCGCTTATCGGGTTGCTCAACCAGAACAATGGCTAGAAAAATTAGTACCGATTGGGAAACCGATCCATAATGCCAAAGTATACATATTAGATGAAAACCTCAAGCCTTTGCCGGTGGGTATGGTCGGCGAACTATATGTTGGTGGTGAAGGAGTCGGACGAGGCTATATCAATAATATTGATCTGACTTTAGCTAAGTTTGTTTCCGATCCTTTCAGCAACAAGCCGGGCGCACGCCTATACAAGAGCGGGGATCTGGCTCGTTATTTAGCAGATGGTAATATTGAGTACCTTGGACGTATCGATCACCAAGTAAAAATACGCGGTTTTCGCATTGAACTCGGCGAAATTGAAGTAGCGATCAACCAATACCCAGCAGTAAAAGAAACTGTAGTTGTAGTCAGCGAAGAATCGGTAAATTCTAAACGTTTAGTCGCCTATGTAGTTCCTCAAAAAGAGCAAACACTGGCAATTCCTGAACTACGTAGCTTCTTAGAGTCAAAGTTGCCACCCTACATGGTACCATCTGCTTTTGTCAGCCTAGAAGCGTTACCATTAACACCTAATGGCAAGGTTGATCGCAAGGCACTACCTGTACCTGATACAGCAAGACCTGAATTAGGCAAAGAGCTAGTAACACCTCGTAATTTCGTAGAAGCCAAGCTGGCTGAAATTTGGGCAGAAGTGCTTGGTGTGGATAAAGTGGGTATTTTCGATAACTTTTTTGAGTTAGGTGGTGATTCCATCCTTGCCATTGTAGTTATCACCAGAGCTAACCAGGCTGGTCTAAAACTGGCAGTTAAACAGTTATTTCAACATCAAACAGTTGCTGGTTTGGCAAGTGTCGCAGTTGCGAAAAAGGTAAAACAAGCTGAACAAGGATTGATTACAGGTTTAGCTTCTCTGACACCAATACAATACTGGTTTTTTGAACAGAATCTACTCGAACCCCACCACTGGAACCAAGCAGTCTTACTAGAAGTTAAACAAGTTCTTGACCTAGATGTATTAGAAAAATCCGTACAGCAACTGCTGTTACACCATGATGCTCTCCGCTTACGCTTTGAACAAACAGAGTCTAGCTGGCAGCAGGTTATAGCCAGCCCTGATGCAGAAGTACCCTGGATACACTTGGATTTCTCTGCCCTATCAGCAAGCGAACAAGAACTAGCCATCGAAACAGCTGCTACCAAATTACAAGCGAGTCTTAATCTCTCAACAGGCCCATTGATCCGAGTTGCTCTGTTCGACTT
Source organism: Nostoc sp. (assembly GCF_036918015.1). Taxonomy (GTDB): domain Bacteria; phylum Cyanobacteriota; class Cyanobacteriia; order Cyanobacteriales; family Nostocaceae; genus Nostoc. Next base: position 78,458 of record NZ_JBALEO010000069.1, on the reverse strand, counting down.
AGGGCAGCAACCAAGCCATTTGCTGATAGTCATTCACCATTTAGCCGTAGATGGGGTTTCTTGGCGGATTTTACTGGAGGATTTAGAAACAGTATACCAACAGTTAAGTCAAGGCAAGAAAGCGCAACTGCCAGCAAAGACAACCTCGTTTAAATATTGGTCGCAATGCTTACAGGAATATGCACAATCAGCTACCCTCCAGCAAGAATGGGACTATTGGCTGAGTCCGTCTTGGCAGAAGATTGCTCCTTTACCAGTCGATTTTTCTGACGGCGACAATACTGTGGAGCAAGTTCGGAACATCTCAATTTTTCTGACTGTGGAACAGACTCAAGCCTTGCTAAAAGAAGTACCAAAAGCTTACAATACGCAAATTAACGATATTTTGCTCACGGCACTAGTACAGGCTTTTTCTCAATGGACTGGCAATAGTTCTCTGTTGTTGGCTCTGGAAGGTCATGGGCGGGAAGAAATTTTCGATGATGTAGATTTTTCACGCACATTGGGTTGGTTAACCTCTATTTTTCCTGTACTATTAGATTTAGGAAAAACGTCTGATCCCGTAGAGGCGTTGAAAGTGGTAAAAGAGCAGCTGCGGGGCATTCCAAATAAGGGAATGGGCTATGGTGTACTACGTTACCTAAGTCATGATACTACAAGAGTAGAGGCACTGCGATCGCTTCCCCAAGCTGAGGTCGTCTTCAATTACTTAGGTCAGTTCGATCAAACATTTTCGGACTCATCAATATTTAGAATCTCTCAGAAGTCTCAAGGACAAACGCGCAGTTCGGAGAATTGCGAGGCTTATATGCTAGATATCAATGCTTTGGTAATTGATAAGCAGTTGAGAGTGAATTGGGCGTACAGCGAAAAAATACATCGACGAAGTACTATCGAACGATTAGCGCAAGAGTTTTTAGAAGCATTGCAAGTACTCGTGACTCATTGTCAATCCCCTGAAGACAGAGGATATACACCTTCTGATTTTCCAGAAGCAGACTTGGTTCAACAAGACCTTGATCGGTTTTTAGAGAAAATCAACCGAGGGAGTAAAAATAAAACAACATGAAAGAAGATATCCAAGATATATATCCACTATCTCCGATACAGCATGGTATGCTTTTTCACAGTTTGCACGCTCCAGAAATGGAGCTATACCATGCACAGTCTGTCTACACCTTTAGTGGCAATTTGAACCTTGCGGCTTTTGAATATGCTTGGCAGCAAGTAGCAACCCGACACACAATGTTGCGTACTAGCTTCTATTGGGAAGAATTGGATAAACCACTACAAGTTGTGCATCGCCAAGTAGAAGTACCTGTAGAATACCAAGATTGGCAGGAAATCAATCCATTAGAACAGCAAGAGCGTTTACAGTCTTTTCTCAACAGCGATCGCCTCCGACGTTTTGATTTTTCCCAAGCACCTCTAATGCGTGTGGCTATCATCCAGATTCAAGAACACGCTTACTATCTTATTTGGAGTAGCAGCCTGATCGTTCTTGATGGTTGGTCATATCCATTGGTATTAAATGATGTGATTGAAATTTATGAAGCTTATTGTCAGGGTGAGGATGCATCCTTAGCAGATGGCAGTAGCTTTAAAGATTATATCAAATGGCTCAAACAGCAGGATTCATCAAAAGCAGAGGATTTCTGGCGACAGCATCTTCATGGAGTCAAAGAGGCTACTCCCCTAAGAAATTTAGAGTCAAAGAACTTGTCCAACTTAGAACAACGGTACGAGGATATAAAAATCAGTCTATCGGAAGCAACGACTAAGAATCTATATTTATTAGCAAGACAGCATCACCTCACTATGAGTACCCTCGTTCAGGGAGCTTGGGCTATACTTCTGTATCACTACAGCGGCAAAAATGATGTAGTCTATGGCTGTACTACTTCTGGTCGTCCAGTAGATTTAGAAGGTTCGGAGTCAATGGTAGGGGAAATGGTTAATACCTTACCAGTAAACATCAAGGTAAATATGCATGAGTATTTATTACCTTGGCTTCAGGAATTGCAAAATCAGTTAATAGATATTCGTGAATATGAATATTATCCATTGGTAGATATTCAAAAGTGCAGCGAAGTTCGGGGTAATGTAACCTTGTTTGAGAGCATAGTAGTGTTCGAGAACCAAAAAACAGGTAAATTTCTGGAAGAATGGGGGAGTCTAAACATCTCTGAGAAAACTGAATATTACAAAACTAACTATCCTCTAACTATAGTTGGGTATCCTGGTTCAGAACTGACGATTGGAATTAATTATGATTTTCGCCGCTTTGATGGTGCAACAATCATTAATATATTAGAGCATTTAAAAATATTGCTCGAAGGCGTGGTGACAAATCCTCAAGTACGTCTTCAGGAGTTATTGTTACTTACCGAGCAAAAGCCCCATATTAAATTATCAATGTTAGAAACAGAAATGTCATTGGATTTTGATTTTGTTTCCACCAATTAAATGGCTAAATAAAGCTTAAAAAATCAAAGTTAACAAAAAAAACACCAAATTTAATTTCCAGTATTTTGATATTGATTTATCTCTAATTAGAGAAGACGAAGGGGTTTTTGGCTTTTAGCGATCGCTCCTATAGACCCGAAGAGTCTTTTGAAGGAAAACCCCAAATTCAGCAATACCAGATTAATTAATGTATTTTGTAATTCAAATAGAAAACTCATGAATATATTTGAAAAGCGTGAATCAAACGTCAGAAGCTATTGCCGCAATTTTACCGCCATCTTTCATAGAGCTAAAGGTTCTATAATTTATTCTGAATCAGGTGAAGAATATATTGATTTTTTAGCAGGAGCAGGTGCTTTAAATTATGGACATAATCACGACTATATCAAAGAAAAGGTGATCTCATATTTAGATGCCGATGGAATAACACATGGTTTGGATATGTATACTTCGGCTAAGGAGAAATTTTTAGCCAAGTTTGATGAGGTGGTACTAAGTTCAACAAAACTAGATTATCGCATTCAATTTTGTGGGCCAACAGGAACAAATGCAGTTGAAGCTGCTTTAAAATTAGCAAGAAAAGTAAAACGAAGAACAGGCATATTCTCCTTCATGGGAGCATATCATGGAATGACTTTAGGCAGCCTATCGATTAGTGGCAACATCGGAATTAGAGCAGGCGCAATTGGTACATCAAGTAATGTAAATTTCATGCCTTATCCTTATGGATTCATGGAAAGTTTTGACACAATAGAATATATAAATTCTGTTTTAAATGATGTCAACTCTGGAATTGAAAAACCAGCAGCAATAATCTTTGAAACAGTTCAAGCTGAAGGTGGAGTTGTTGTAGCTCCCATTGAGTGGATGCAAAGACTAAGAAGGTTATGTGACGAGAATGATATTTTATTAATCTGCGATGATATTCAGGTCGGCTGTGGTCGAACAGGCTCTTTCTTTTCCTTTGAAAGAGCAGATATTGTTCCCGATATGGTAGTACTTTCTAAATCTATTAGTGGGTACGGGTTTCCAATGTCACTATTATTGATTAAACCAGAATTGGATATATGGGAACCAGGTGAGCATAATGGTACTTTTCGGGGTAATCAATTGGCATTTATAGGAGCAACAGCGGCTCTAGAGTATAGAGAAAGTAGCAATCTCGAACAGGATGTCAAAGCCAAAGAACTTTTTTTGAAAAATTTTCTTACTCAACAAATAGCACCAATTAGTGAAAAGATAGCAATACGTGGAATTGGTATGATTTGGGGTATTGATTTAAAAAATTTTGGCGGCAATATTTTTGCTAAAAGTATAACATCGCGTTGTTTTGAGCTAGGATTAATAGTTGAACGCGCAGGTAGAAATGATACTGTAATTAAAATTTTACCCCCTTTGGTAATTGATATGTCTACCTTAGAAAAAGGTTGTTCAATTATCAAAGAAGCTTTTAATGACTGCATGTCAAATTAAATTGGCATACTAATATTCATAATTCAGAAAGTAATTTATTATCAGGAAAAGAATATGAGTACAAAATCACACTCGAATGACTTATTATCTCAAAAAATTTATTGGATAAATAAGTTATCAGGAGAACTACCAGAAACAAATCTAATGCTGGACTATGTAAGACCTTCATTTCCTACTGATAGAAACAAATCTCTTAGCTTTGACTTATCAAATGATTTATCTAAAGCAATCATTAAGCTAGCTAAAGGTTCTTATTTTTCAACATACTTGATATTAGTGTCTGCATTGAATATATTGCTACAAAAATATACTCGGAATAATGATGTTATTATTGGAATACCTATATATGAAGAAAGTGGTACAGGTTGCGTAAATAGCAAAGTCATTCCCTTGCGGACTCAGGTAACACGTCAACTTTCATTCAAAGATTTTACTTTTGAAGTCAAAGATGCAATTATCGGTGCTTTCAACAATCAGAACTATAATTTTAATGAGTTAATTAAGTTGTTAGAGCTACCAGCAAGCCCTAATCGTTGCCCACTTTTTGACATAGTAGTTTTATTAGAAAATATTCATAGTAAAAAAGATTTAAATCAACTTAATAATGACATAACAATTTCTTTTTCAGTTAATGGTGAAGGTATTATTGCCAATATTGAGTATAAAGAACATCTGTTTAAAGATGAAAATATAAAATTGATGATTAGGTATTATACTAATGGTCTTGAGAGTATTATCAATAACTTGAATAATAGAATATCAGATATTCTATTTTTGAAAGAATTTGATAAACATCAGTTGTTGAAAAAATATAACAATAAGACTAAAGAATATCCAGTCGATCAGACAATAAATAAATTATTTGAAAATCAGGTATCTCAAACTCCAAACAAGATAGCTGTCGTTCATAAATCCACTAAATTAACCTATGAAGAAATAAATATAAAAGCTAATCAAATAGCTGGATTACTGCGGAAAATAGGAGTTTCTAAAGGAGAGTTTGTAGGCATTTTTAAAGCTCGCGATATCAATTTCCTGGTTGCTATCCTTGCTGTCTACAAGGCAGGTGGGGCATATATACCGATTGATAGTACTTATCCACCAGATCGAATTAAATATATGCTATCTAATAGCGAAGTTAAATTTATACTAACAGATTGTTCGCTATTAAATTCCTTATCAGACTTGGTAGAAGATGATTCGCAATTATCATCTATTATTTGTTTAGATGATGTCTTGAATAGGACTAAACTATGGGCTAATAAAACAGAGCTTAAAATATATAGCAAGTGTGATTTTGACCAGCTACCTCATGACAATCTAGAACATCTGAATGATGCTGTCACCCCAGCTTATATGCTTTATACTTCAGGCTCTACAGGATTATCTAAAGGGGCAATTGTTAGACATGATGGTGCAATAAATCATATTTATGCTCAATTTGATGAGTTGGAGTTAAGGTCGGAATTTTGTTTTCTCCAAAGCGCTCCTTCTTCAACAGATATTTCTGTATGGCAATTTTTGGCACCACTTTTAATTGGTGGAAAGACTATAATTGTAGATATCGAAACTGTTGCGATTCCCGAACAATTATTTGCAGTACTTAAATCAGAAAAAATTACTGTTGTTGAATTAGTACCAACATTATTTGGAGGCTTACTTGAATATGCTTCCCAATTACCAAACCATGAACGGGTATTACCAGATTTAAAATGGATGATATTATCGGGTGAATCTGTATCGGTTAAATGGGTAAATAAGTGGCTTGAGATATACCCCCATATCAGAATTGCTAATGCTTATGGCCCTACCGAAGCTGCTGATGATATCACCCAGTTTATCGTTAACAAACCTTTGCCAGAAAATCAGCGAACAGTTCCAATTGGTAAACCATTAGCAAACTTAAATCTCTACATTCTGGATGAAGAAATGCAGCTATTACCCATTGGTGTTCCCGGAGAAATCTGTGTATCGGGAATTGGTGTAGGTGATGGGTATTGGAAAAACGAAGAAAAAACCAATTTAAGCTTTGTTCCTAACCCGTTTACAGATACCATAAACAGCCTACCTGATAATCGCAGAGATGTAATTTATAAGACTGGAGATTTAGGAAGGTGGCTGACTGATGGGAACATCGAATTCCTTGGACGTATTGACCATCAAGTGAAAATTCGTGGTTTTCGGGTTGAACTTGGAGAAATTGAGACATTTTTAGGTCAGCATCCGAATGTACGTGAAAATGTAGTTGTGGTTCAACAGGAGCAAGCAGATAACGTGCAATTAGTTGCCTATGTGGTTGCGAAGACAGAAGTAGTTCCTAGTATTAGCGAACTCCGTAGCTTCTTGAAGGGAAAATTACCTGACCACATGATTCCTTCTGCCTTTGTAGTACTGAAAAATCTACCGCTAGCACCAAGCGGTAAAGTAGACCGTAAAGCTCTGCCTAAACCAGATAATCTTCGTCCAGAACTAGAAACAGCTTACGTGTCTCCGCGAAATGAGATCGAGCGGACGGTTGCTGATATTTGGCAAAAAGTACTTAAGGTGGAGAAAGTTGGCATTAAAGATAACTTTTTTGACCTCGGTGGTCATTCGCTAAATGTACTTCAGGTTTATAGCAAAGTGCGAGAACTTTTGAAAGCGGATTTAGCTATAACTGACCTTTTTAAATATCCGACTATAAATTCTTTATCACAGTATTTAAGTCAAAAAGATAATATTGATGAAGTATTTGCTTCAGAAAGTAATCAAATCAATGAAAATCTAGAAGCTGGGAAAGCTAGATTAAAACAAAGTCTCTTGCGAAAGAAAAAACAATTTATTTAAAACAGAATAAAAGATTAATTAAAAGGATAAAAATGATGCCTAATTCAGTAGATTACTTAAGTGAAAAAACAGGCTTAGAAATAGCTATTATTGGGATGAGTGGCTGTTTTCCCAAATCTCAAAATGTTGAGCAATTTTGGCAAAATATCCGAGACGGAGTAGAGTTGATTCATTATTTCAGCGCTCAAGAGCTAAAAGATTTAGGTGTAGATTCTGCCGACCTGACAAACCCTTATTATGTTAGGGCAGAGGGTGTAGTTGAAGATATAGATTTGTTTGATGCTTCATTCTTTGGTATAAATCCCAGAGAAGCTGAAATTATGGACCCCGGACTCCGTTTGTTTTTGGAACATGCATGGACAGCACTTGAAAATGCTGGTTATAGTTCCGAAGCTTACAATCAGCCGATTGGAGTTTATGTTGGTACTAGTTTTGGCGGTTATTTACGTAATATTTATTCAAATTATGAAATTGTAGAATCTCTTGGTGAACAACAAATAGAGAAAGGAACCTCTGGAGCTTCCGTTACATTTGCTTCTTATAAATTAAACTTGCAGGGGCCAAGTTATGCAGTTCAAACTACCTGTTCAAGTTCATTGGTTGCTTTACATTTAGCCTGCCAAGGTTTGCTTAGTGGCGAGTGTGATGTTGCTTTGGCGGCTGGAGTCTCAATATCAGAAGCAGTCGGTTATATATATCAGCAAGATGGAACTTCATCTCCTGATGGACATTGCCGTGCTTTTGATGTCAATTCTAAAGGATGTCCGAGAGGAAGAGGTTTAGGTGTTGTAGTTTTAAAGCGTTTAGAGGAAGCGATCGCAGATGGAGATTGCATCCATGCGGTCATCAAAGGTTCCGCCATTAATAATGATGGAGCAAACAAAGTTAGCTACACTGCACCCGGCGTTGATGGTCAGGCAAAGGTGATTAGAGCGGCTCAGATTATGGCTGAGGTGGAACCCGAAACAATTACCTACATAGAGGCTCACGGGACTGCAACTGCTCTAGGCGACCCCGTTGAAATTGCGGCTTTAACACAAGCTTTCCGCAGCAAAACTCAGAAAAAGGGTTTTTGTGCGATCGGTTCTTTGAAAACCAATATTGGACATTTGGACGAAGCTGCTGGCGTTGCAAGTCTAATCAAAACCGTTTTAGCCCTCAAACATAAACAGATACCACCTAGCTTAAACTTTGAAGAACCTAACCCCCAGATAGATTTTGCTAACAGTCCTTTTTACGTTAACAACACATTGTCTGAATGGAAAAGCAATGACGCCCCTCGTCGTGCTGGAGTTAGTGCTTTTGGTTTTGGTGGGACAAATGCCCATGTAATTTTAGAAGAAGCGACCATAATTAAACCTTCTAGCCCTTCTCGATCTTGGCAGTTATTATTACTTTCAGCTAAAACAGATACAGCACTGGAAACTGCTACAGAAAATCTGGCTAATTATCTCCAAGAGCATCCAGATTTAAATCTCGCTGATGTTGCTCATACTTTGCAAGTGGGCCGCTGGACTTTGAACCATCGCCGAATGGTAGTTTGCCAAGAGCAAGAAGATGCAATCAAGGCACTGCAAGACCCTCAAATAGCTTTCACCCATTACCAAGAACCTTGTAATCGCTCGATTGTGTTTATGTTTTCTGGACAAGGTTCGCAGTATGTAAATATGGGTCGGGAATTATACGAGAGTGAAACCGTATTTAGAGAGCAAGTTGATTACTGCTGCGAGCTGCTCATACCTCACTTAGAAGTAGACCTACGTACAATTTTCTACCCCTGTGAAGAAAAAACTCAAGAAGCAGCACAAAAGTTGCAGCAAACAGCAATTATTCAACCAGCTTTGTTTGTGCTTGAGTATGCTCTAGCCAAGTTATTGATGGCCTGGGGCGTGCGTCCTGAGACTATGATTGGTCACGGTATAGGAGAGTATGTAGCTGCCACTGTGGCTGGAGTTTTTTCTTTGGAAGATGCCTTGACAATAGTAGCTACTCGCGGAAAACTAATGCAGCAGTTGCCTAGTGGTGCTATGCTCTCGGTTCAGCTTCCAGAACAAGAGGTAGAACAACTACTAGAAAAGGAAATCTCTCTGGCTGCAAGCAATGCACCTTCTTCCTGCGTGGTGTCTGGTTCGACAGAAGCGATAGACCAATTGCAACAGAAGCTACAACAAATAGGTGTAAGCTGTAGACATTTGGATACTTCCCACGCCTTTCATTCTCAAATGATGGAACCCATCATTGAAGCTTTCACTTGGTCGTTACAAAAAATAAAACTCAATCCTCCGAAAATTCCTTTTGTGTCCAATGTTAGCGGAACTTGGATTACCGTAGCAGAAGCGACAGACCCTAACTATTGGGCGAGGCATTTAAGGCAGCCAGTGCGTTTTAGCCAAGGGGTAACAGAGTTACTCAAACAGCCAGAGCAAATACTGTTGGAGATTGGCCCGGGACGGACACTGAGTAGTTTGGCTAAACAACATCAAACAGATGAACTGATAGCGCTAGCCTCTATACGGCATCCTCAAGAGCAACAATCAGATGTAGCATTTTTACTCAACACCTTGGGTAGACTTTGGGCAGTAGGAGTTCACATTGATTGGTCTGGTTTTTATGTAGATGAAAAGCGTCATCGTGTACCCTTACCTACTTATCCTTTTGAGCGCAAGCGTTACTGGCTGGAGGTAAATCGAAATGCACTTCTGGCAATGAAGTCGTCAAAAACCTTAGATAAGAAGCCAGATATTGCTGACTGGTTCTACATTCCTCGTTGGAGAGAATCTACACCGCTTGAGCTTTTCCAAAAACAAAAGCTGGTAGAACAAAAGTTATGTTGGTTAGTTTTTGTCGATACCTATGGAGTGGGATCAGAAATTGCAGAAAGACTCAAACAACAAGGTCAGGATGTGATTACCGTCAAAGTCGCAGATAATTTTGCGAAACTTAGTGACTGTACATATACAATTAATCCCCAACAGAGAGATGATTATGATATCTTGCTTCAAACACTACGAGAGCAGAATTGGACTGTCCAGAGGATTGCCCATTTTTGGGGCGTTACTCCCAACGATACTCTACACTCTCAAGAGCTAGACGAACAAACACAACATCAATTTTTTGAAGATTGTCAGCATCTCGGTTTCTGGAGTCTACTTTTTTTAGCACAGGCTTTAGGAAAACAAGATATTAGCAATTCTCTGAAGCTGATGGTAGTCACCAGTAATTTATATGATGTAACTGGCGAGGAGAAATTATGCCCTTCTAAAGCAACCGTATTAGGGCCATGTAAGGTAATTCCCAAGGAATATTCAAACATATCTTGCCGTAATATTGATATAGTAGTCAATTCTTTAAAAACCCTACCAGGACAAAATGTTTTAGACAATCTGATCGCCGAATTTACAGCAGATCAAACAGATGACATAGTTGCCTACCGTGGTTATCATCGCTGGATTCAATCCTTCGAGCCTGTGCATTTAGAACAGACCATAGCTGCTGATAAAACTAAGTTAAAGGAGGGAGGGGTTTACTTAATTACTGGTGGACTAGGCGGTATTGGTTTAGTATTAGCAGAACATCTAGCAAAGAAAGTGCAGGCTAGATTAGTTCTAGTTGGACGAAAGAGTATTCCCGAAAAAGATCATTGGCAAGAATGGTTGGCAACTCACGATCGACAAGATCGGGTTAGCCGGATAATTTGTAAAGTCCAAGTATTAGAGGCTCTTGGTGCAGAAGTTTTGGTAATCAGCGCGGATGTGACTAATTCCGAACAAATGCAGGCTGTGATTGCTCAGTCAATAGAAAAATTTGGTGTGATTAATGGTGTTATCCACGCAGCAGGTATTGCTGGTGGCGGTGTCATCCAACTTAAAACCCCGGATATAGCAAGCAAGGTACTCGCACCAAAAGTTAGAGGAACGATATTACTAGAGCAAGTTTTTCAGAATATTAATCTAGATTTCTTGGTACTTTGTTCATCCCAAAGTTCTATATTGGGTGAATTTGGACAGGTAGATTATTGCGCGGCTAATGCATTTCTTGATGTATATGCATATAATCAAGTTTCCAAATCTGGACGATTAACAATATCAATCGACTGGGATACTTGGCAAGAAGTAGGGATGGCAACGGAGATTATGTTACCAGATAATCTCAAATATCTAGCGGAAGATATAGTTGCAGAAGAATTAAAAGAAGCAATAATGCCCCAAGAAGGCGCTGATGCTTTTGATCGCATTTTGGGAAGTGCCTTACCTCACGTTGTTGTGTCAACAAAAAATTTCTCAGATGTAATTAAGGAGAATCATTATCTCAATTTTCTGGAAGAAGGATTAAAACTTCTGGAAGATAACTCAGCTTCAGCTAGTATTTCCCAAACAAACCATCCTCGGCCTAATCTAGGTAATGATTATGTTGCACCTAATAATGAAATTGAAGGAACTATTGCTCGAATCTGGCAAGAGATCCTGGGAATTAATCAAATAGGTATTCATGATAGCTTTTTTGATTTGGGAGGACATTCCCTATTAGCTACTCAACTTCTCTCTCGATTGCGTCAAGATTTTCAAGTAAACCTGTCTCTGCATAGCTTTTTTGAAGCACCCACTATCATCGATCAAGCATTAATGGTTGAACAGACCCGAAGTTCGGGAGAAAAGTATAGCATCAACATGATTCCAAGAATTGAGCAAAGTAATGAGCAACAGGTCTTGGCAAAGCTCGATCAACTTTCAGACCAAGAAGTAGAGTTACTGCTTAATAAGGTGTTAGCAGAAAAGGGAACTGAACAATGACCAGTAATCACGAGATAGTTAATGATATTTCAGCAGAAAAAAAACGTGAATTGTTGGCACAACTACTTCAAGAAAAGGTTAGCCAGCTTCAGACTTTTCCAATGTCTTTTGGTCAACAACGACTTTGGTTTATAGACCAATTACAACCTGGTAACTTTGCTAATCACATATCGGCAGCTTTGCGTCTTACAGGTTTCCTGAATCAAGCTGCATTATTGCAAACCCTGGATGAAATAGTGCGACGCCACGAAGTTTTGCGAACTACTTTCGCAACGATGAAAGAAAAACCTGTTCAGGTAATTATCCCTACTTTAAGCTTGAATTTACCTACCATCAATTTGGAGGAATTATCTGAGGTTGAGCAAGAAGCTGAAGTTAAAAAGTTAGTTATACAAGAAATTCAGCAACCCTTTAATTTGAGCCAAGCTCCATTACTGCGAGCTACTTTGTTGCGTCTCAAAGAAATAGAACACATTCTAGTGTTCACAATGCACCACATTATCTCTGACGGATGGTCAATGGGAGTACTGACTCAAGAAGTTGCAGTACTTTACGAAGCCTTCTCGAAAGGGCAGCCTTCTTTGCTTTCAGAACTGCCAATACAGTATGTAGACTTTGCAGCTTGGCAGCGACAACGGCTACAAGGAGAACTACTACAATCGCAAATATCTTATTGGAAAAACCAGTTAGAAGGCGCACCAAAATTATTAGAGTTACCCACTGACTACCCACGACCTGCTGTTAGCAGCTTTCAGGGTGCTAGCTATCCATTTGAGTTATCTGATGATTTATATGTAGCCTTAAATAAACTGAGCCAGCAGCATGGAAGTACCTTATTTATGACCCTGCTGGCAGCCTTTCAAATACTACTATGGCGTTATACGGGTAGTGAAGATATTGTAGTCGGCTCGCCCATTGCTAACCGCGATCGCACAGAGTTAGAAGGATTAATTGGTTTTTTTGCCAATACAATTGCACTGCGAACTAATTTGGCAGGTAATCCTACCTTTGAGGATCTACTAACTTGTGTGCGAACAAAGCTATTAGGAGCTTACGCCCATCAAGATTTACCTTTTGAGCAGCTAGTAGAAGAACTGCAACCACAACGAAACTTGAGCTACACGCCAGTATTTCAAGTAATGTTTGTGCTTCAGAATACACCAATGTCAGTTTTCGAGTTGCCTGGTTTGACTATAAGTCCCTTGACAATTGATAATGGTAGCGCCAAGTTTGATTTGACCCTAGAGATCACAGAAACACCACAAAAACTTTTTGCTAGCCTAGAGTTTAATACAGATTTATTCGAGTCAAGTACTATTAAGCGAATGGCTGGACATTTCCAGACATTACTTAAAGAGATTATTGCCAATCCAAAACTACGACTATCAGAATTATCACTGCTAACAGAAGCAGAGAAACGTCAATTGCTAGTGGAGTGGAATGACACTCAGGTTAATTATCCTCAAGATCAATGCATCCATCAGTTATTCGAGGCTCAAGTAGAACGCACACCTGATGCGATCGCAGTAGTATTTGAAGATGAACAGTTGAGCTACCACGAACTCAACGCCAGAGCGAATCAGCTAGCGCACTATTTGCAAGCTTTAGGAGTAAAACCAGAAGTATTAGTTGGGATTTGTGTAGAGCGATCGCTCTTAATGGTAATCGGGCTGTTAGCCATCTTGAAAGCAGGTGGTGCATATATACCATTAGACCCCAGCTATCCCCAAGAACGCATTGCATTTATACTAGAAGATACTCAAGCCCCAGTGTTGCTAACTCAAGAGTCGCTTCTTGAGGCGATACCGCAACACAAAGCTAAAGTGGTTTGTTTAGATACCGATTGGCAGACAATCGCCCAACAAACCCAGGAAAATTTATTATCTCTTGTAACTAGTCAGAACCTAGCTTATGTCATCTATACCTCTGGTTCAACAGGCAGACCAAAAGGTGTAATGATTCAACACGCAAACACAGTTGCAATGTTGGATTGGGCAAACAAAACCTTTGCGATAGAAGCTATGCAAGGAGTTTTGGCATCAACCTCAATTTGCTTCGATCTTTCGGTATTCGAGGTGTTTGTTCCTCTGTGTTGTGGTGGCAAAGTGATTTTAATTGAGAACGCACTCTTGTTACCAACTTCGTCAGCAGCTTTAGATGTAACCTTAATTAATACTGTCCCAAGTGTAATTTCACAATTATTAAGAACTGATGGAATCCCAGCGTCAGTGCAAATTGTGAATGTTGCAGGTGAACCACTTCATAATAAACTTGTACAACAACTTTATCAGCAAGATAATATACAAAAAGTATTTAACCTATATGGGCCTTCAGAAGATACAACTTATTCAACTTTTGCCTGGATACATAAGGATACTAGCAACACTCCACCTATCGGTCGTCCGATTCACAACACCCAGATTTATTTGTTAGATCAAAATTTACAACCTGTTCCTGTAGGTGTACCAGGAATGTTGTATATTGGTGGTGCAGGTTTAGCCCGTGGTTATCTAAACAAAGCAGAACTGACTGCGGATAAATTTATTCCTAATCCTTACGCCAACTTGCCAGGGGAACGGTTATATAAAACTGGAGATCAGGCACGCTATCTGCCCAATGGAGATATCGAATATATTGGTCGCGTTGACTATCAAGTAAAAGTTCGTGGTTTTCGGATTGAACTGTTAGAAATTGAAGCAGTTATTCTTGAATACCCAGCAGTCCAAGAAGCTGTAGTTGCGGTTCATTTTTCACAGGTAGATTCTCAACAAATAGTTGCCTATATAGTTCCACAAATAGAGCAAACGCTAACGATTTCTGAACTGCGTGGCTTTCTGGAGTCAAAGTTGCCAAGCTATATGATGCCAGCAGCTTTTGTCATATTATCAGCACTACCATTAACACCTAATGGTAAGGTTGACCGTAAGGCACTACCTACACCTGATACAGCTAGACCTGAAGACAAAGAACTAGTAGCGCCGCAGACAACCGTTGAAAAGCAGTTGGCTGCGATCTGGACAGAAGTATTAGGTCTGAAAAATATAAGTATAAACGATAACTTTTTTGGATTAGGTGGGGATTCGATTCTTAGCCTTCAAGTAATATCCAAAGCCAACCAAACAGGGCTGCACCTAACTCCTAAACAGATGTTTCAGTACCAAACTATTGCCCAATTAGCGACAGTAATTGGTACAACTCAGAAAATTCAAGCTGAACAAGGAGTTTTAACTGGAGCGCTAGAGCTAATACCTATTCAGCACTGGTTTTTTGCACAAAAGCAACCAGAACCACAGCACTGGAATCAAGCTGTATTCTTAGAAAGCAAGCAGAATATTGACCCTGTAGTTTTAGAGAAAATTATCAAGTTTCTACAAATACATCATGATGTACTACGTTTACGATTTATAGAAAATGAATTTAGTACTCAAGCACTTATCGTTATTCCTGATGATGTCATACCACTGACATACTTTGATTTCTCAGCACTGCCAAAAGACCGACAATCGCCAGCAATAGAAGCAGCAGCAACTAAACTGCAAGCCAGCTTAAATCTGTCACAAGGGCCGTTATTCCAGGTTGCGCTTTTCAACTTGGGCGACAATCAACCCAACCGCTTGCTGTGGATTATTCACCATTTAGTTGTTGATGGTGTCTCTTGGCGAATTTTAATTGAAGATTTTCAAACAGCTTACCAGCAAATTAGTCAAGGCAAAGTAATTAAGTTGCCATCCAAAACAACTTCTTACAAACAATGGTCTAGCCATCTCCAAAAATATGCACAAGCTTCAGTACTACTTTCAGAGCTAGACTTTTGGCTGACGACACAATATCAATTAGTTTCGTCTATACCAAGAGATTTTCTTGATGGAAATAATATAGAAGAAACCACTTCTATAGTATCAGTATCGCTGTCCGTAGAAGAAACCCAAAGTTTGCTGCAACAAGTGCCAGCAGCCTACCAGACACAAATTAATGATGTCTTGTTAACAGCACTGATACTAACGTTTAACCAGTGGACAGGAGAAAATTCTTTACTAATTGATTTGGAAGGGCATGGGCGAGAAGAAATCTTTGAGGATGTGGACTTATCGAGGACTATCGGTTGGTTCACAACTATTTTCCCAGTACACCTAAAGCTAGAAAATACCAACGAGCAAGGAAAAGTCTTGAAGTCGATCAAAGAGCAGCTACGAGCAATTCCAAATCGAGGTATTGGCTATGGATTACTCCGCTATCTTTGTCAGGATCAGGAAATAGCTGAAAAATTTTCCTCATCAAAAGCTGAAGTTGCTTTCAACTATTTAGGACAGTTCGATCAAGTTTTACCAGAATCATCTTTATTTAGCTTCGCGAAGGAATCGACTGGTTCCACTCGCAGTTTGCAAAGTAAACGAACTCACTTATTAGAAATTAACGGTGGTATTTATCAAGGACATCTGGAAATGAGTTGGTCTTACAGTAATAAGTTGCATCGACAAACCACGATTGAAGTACTTGCTCAAAGGTTTATTGAGGAACTGCGATCGCTGATTGCTCATTGCCTATCTCCCAATGCAGGTGGTTTTACCCCTTCCGATTTCGCAGATTTTCAGCAAAGCCAATGGGATCAAACCGATCTCGATGCCATTACAGCAGCTATGGGGGATATGTAACATGGGTGTGCAAAACAAAAACATTGAAGATTTTTATCCGCTCTCGCCCATGCAGCAGGGCATTCTGTTCCATAGTCTTGCAGCTCCTAAATCTGGCATCTATTTTGAACAATTTAGCTGGACTATCCACGGAAAGCTCAATGTTACAGCCTTTCGTCGGGCATGGCAGCATATTGTAGAACGATATTCCATTCTCCGAACCTGCTTTGTTTGGGAAGGCTTAAAAGAACCAGTACAAATTGTGCATCGACAGGTGGCTTTACCGTGGCAGGAGTATAATTGGCAGGATCTCTCTCCAGAAGAACAACAACAAAAGTTAGAACTTTTCTTACAAAGCGATCGCTCTAGTGGCTTTGAACTTAAGCAACCTCCATTGATGCGCTTAACACTGATTCAGCTTTCAGATATTTCCTATAACTTTACCTGGAGTCATCATCATCTGTTGCTAGATGGCTGGTCTGTTGCCTTAGTTTTTAAAGAAGTCCTTGCTTGTTACAAAGCTTTTAGCAATGGTCAAGAATTATACTTAGAATCAATTCGCCCGTATCGAGATTACATTGCCTGGCTACAGCAACAAAACCTATCGGAAGCTGAAACTTTTTGGCGAAAGATACTTAAAGGTTTTACCACTCCGACACAGCTATCGGTGAATCAACGAGCTAGAAAATTACTGACTCAAACAGATGGCTATGACGAGCGAGAAGTTAAACTTTCTGTAGTCACAACAGCAGCATTGCAGTCTGTAGCAAAGCAACACCAATTAACGCTGAACACCCTTGTACAGGGAGCCTGGGCTTTGCTATTGAGCTGCTACAGTGGTCAAGAAGACGTAGTTTTTGGGGCAGTAACTTCTGGTCGTCCCCCTACTTTACCTCAAACCGAGTCTATGGTAGGGCTGTTTATCAATATGTTACCGATTAGAGTACAAGTATCATCCCAAGAATTTCTTTTGCCTTGGCTTCAGAAAATCAAAGATCAACTAGTTGAAGCACGGCAATACGAGTATTGTCCATTAGTGAAAGTCCAAGAATGGAGCGAAGTTTCCAAAGGTGTATCGCTGTTCGAGAGTATAGTAGTTTTTGATAACTATGCTGTAGATCCTTCCTTACGGCAGAGGGATATAAATTTGGAGATAGAGGAATTTCATAGCTTTGAAAAGACTAACTATCCGATAACCCTAAGCGTGAATCCAGGTGAGGAGTTGTTGCTCAATATTACTTGCGATGACAGCGATCGCTTCGACACTGACACGATCACTCGAATGCTAGGACATTTACAGACTTTGCTAGAAGGTATGTCCACCAATCCACAGCAACGTCTTGGTGAGTTATCGCTCTTAACAGAACATGAGCGACATCAGTTACTTGTGGAATGGAATCAGACTCAGGTTGAATATTCTCAAGATCAATGCATCCATCAGTTATTCGAGGCTCAAGTAGAACGTACACCTGATGCGATCGCAGTAGTATTTGAAGATGAACAGCTAACCTATTGGGAACTAAACACCAAAGCAAATCAACTAGCACATTATTTGCGTTCATTAGGAGTAAAACCAGAAGTATTAGTCGGGATTTGTGTAGAGCGATCAATCGAGATGATCGTTGGGCTATTAGCCATCCTCAAAGCTGGGGGAGCCTACGTACCGATCGATCCAACTTATCCGCAGCCGCGATTGGCACTGCTGCTAAATGATGCTCCACTGACAGTATTACTTACACAACAGTACCTACTGGCACAGATGCCACCGCATACAGCAAAAGTCATCTGCTTCGATGACGATATTAATTGGCAAGCCGGATCGTCAGCAATCAAACAAAACCCTGTAAATCAAACCACCCCTGCAAATCTAGTCTATGTGATTTATACATCAGGCTCTACTGGTACACCCAAAGGTGTCACTATCCAACATCAATCTTTGGTAAACTTTGTCCAAGCAGCGATCGCAGAATACCAACTACAAGCACAAGACCGGATCTTGCAATTTGCCTCCATCAGCTTTGATGCCGCTTGTGAAGAAATTTTTCCTTGTTTGCTACACGGTGCGACTTTGGTATTGCGAACTGATGAAATGTTGGTTTCGATCAAAGCTTTCAATGAAAAATGCCAACAGCATTGCATATCGGTTTTAGATCTACCTACTGCTTTTTGGCATCAAATAACTTCAGAACTGGCAACATCAGCATTAAAGCTACCAGAATCACTGCGCCTAGTTATTATTGGTGGCGAAAAAGCTTCACCAGATAAACTTAACATTTGGCAACAGCAAGTAGAATCAGGCATACGTTTGATTAATACCTACGGGCCGACAGAAACCACAGTAGTTGCTACAGTTTGCGACCTGACAACTCTAGAAGGGGAAGTGCCGATTGGCAGAGCGATCGCTAATATGCAAACCTATGTGTTAAATACTGATTTACAACCAGTCCCCATCGGTGTTTGGGGCGAATTGCACATTGGCGGAATTGGCGTAGCCAGAGGCTATCTGCACCAACCAGAGTTAACATCTGAGAAGTTTATACCAAATCCTTTTAGCGATCGCCCAGGTTCTCGTCTTTACAAAACAGGCGATCGGGTACGCTACCGCAGCGATGGTCAACTTGAATTTAGCGATCGTATTGACAACCAAGTAAAAATTAGGGGCTTCCGTATTGAGCTAGGAGAAATAGAAGCACTCATCAACGAACATCCATCTGTTATGGAAGCAACAGTGATTTCTAGGAAAGATGTGTCAGACTACGAGCAGTTAGTGGCTTATGTAGTTGCTAATACATCTGATGTTGTAAAAGAGCAGACATCAGTAGTTGATTTGAACACTCAACAAGCCTCGCAGTGGCAGGCAGTTTTTGATAGTCTTTACAACGAGTTAGACTCAGAACAACAGTCAGGTTTTTATATCAAGGGCTGGGAAAGTAGCTATACAGGCTTGCATCTCCCCGATCGAGAAGTACGTGAATGGATGGATCAAACAGTTGAGCGGATTTCAGCTTTACAACCAACCCACATCCTAGAAATTGGTTGTGGTGGTAGCGGTCTAATGCTTTTACGCTTTGCTCCTCATTGCACACAATACTGTGCAACTGATATTTCGCAAAATGCTCTAAACATTCTCCAGCAACAATTAAGCAACTTAGGGCAAAATTTGTCAGGAGTGAGCTTTATCCAGAAAGGAGCAGATGACTTCACTGGTATAAGTACAGATACTTTCGATGCTGTCTTTATAGTCTCAGTAGCCCAATATTTTCCAAGTGTTGACTACTTATTAAAGGTGTTGGAAGGTGCTGTAAATGTAGTAGAGCCTGGAGGCTTTATATTTATAGGAGATGTTCGCAATTTTAGCTTACTAGAAGCTTTTCACACCTCTGTTCAACTACATAAAGCACCAGCTTCTCTCTCTGTAGAAAATTTACAGCAACTTGTGCAAAAGCAAATATTTGCAGAGAAACAGTTAGTTATTGATGCGGCCTTTTTTATCGCCTTAAAGCAGCATCTGCCCAAGATTAGTCATGTAGAAATTCATCTGGAACGCGGGCACTTTCATAATGAGTTGACAAAATTCCGCTACGATGTGATTATCCATGTAGGACATGACAATCCTCCAGTAGATATTTCATGGTTAGATTGGCAGCAAGCAAAGCTGACGCTTGCATCTGTCCGCCAATTACTTATAGAGACTGAGCCGGATATTTTAGGAATTGTTAATGTGCCTAATGCTCGTGTCTTGCCAGATATAAAAGCTGTAGAATTACTCAAAAAGCCCAAAGGCTTGACAAATGTTGGTGAGGTACGCCAAGCTCTTCAGGCAATAGCAACAACTGGCGTAGACCCCGAAGAATTATGGGCTGTTAGTGAAGAATTACCTTATATCGTCGATATTAGCTGGTCAGATGATAGTGTCGATGGTCAATACCAAGTAGTATTCAAAAAGCGCACTGTAGCATCACAAATAAAGCCTATAATGGTGGCTCCTCCTTGCAGTGGAAAAACAGCTAGCTCTCAGACTTGGAGTGATTTTACTAATACTCCACTACAGCAGATATCTAATACTCAGGTTGTGTCCCAATTACGGCAGGATTTAAAGGCGAAACTGCCTAACTACATGATGCCGTCAGCGTTCGTGATGCTAGATGCACTACCACTTACACCTAATGGTAAGGTCGATCGCCAAGCATTACCTGCACCTGGTACGACAAGACCTAAATTAGAAGCAGCTTATCAGCCACCCCAAACCGAAATAGAAAAAACTATTGCTAGTATCTGGCAAGAAATACTGAATGTTGGGGACGTGGGAATTCATGACAATTTCTTTGAACTTGGTGGTCATTCATTGCTCTTAATTCAAGTTCATAGCAAGTTGCAAAAAGTATTTCAGCGAGATTTCACCTTGGTTGATATGTTTGAATATCCGACTATAAGTCACTTGGCTAAATATTTTAGTCAGGAATCTAGCGAAGAAACACCTGTTTTACTACCTGTTCATCACCCAGAGAGCAGAACGGCTTCAGTACAGCGGCGAAAACAAGTTAGAAAAGAGTATCGAGAAGCAACAAAGCAAAAAGATGTTTAGTTTAAACAAGGCATTGAAGAAATAAGGGCGATCGCTAGAAGATTGATGCCCTATAAAATCGAACATTTTAGAAAGTGCTAATAACACTTCAAGAAAAGAAGGCAAAACCTTCTTATTTCACAAATGAAGTATAAAAATTTATTGCAACAAACACAATATGACATCGAGCAGCCAAGAAATGCTAAACAAGAATTACCTTTTTGAATCTGAACAGGTATTACATGATGGGATAGAAGAGCAAGTAATGCAAATGTTTGCTTCATTCAATCAGGTAAACTCTATTGAAAAACAAATAGATGAAATAACTGATAATATTTCTCAAGATTTTTTAAGCAATATTGACTCTAATACCAACATTGATTTAGACTCACTACTAGAAAAGTTTTCTGATAGTAAAATTCCAGTTCAGCCCACTAACTTTGAGGGCTATCTCAAGTACATAGGCAATAATCTTGTTGCTCATTCAATACATACATCTTCGCCACGATTTATTGGTCACATGACCTCGGCACTTCCTAGTTTTGTACGCCCTTTGGCTAAACTCATGACGGCAATGAATCAAAACGCCGTCAAAATAGAGACAGCTAAAGCCCTCACCTTCTGTGAACGTGAGGCTTTGGCTATGTTGCATCGACAGATTTATAATTTTTCTGACGGTTTCTACACTCAACATATTCAAAACAACCTCAGTACACTAGGAATCTTAGTTTCTGGTGGAACAGTGGCGAATATCTCAGCAGTTTGGTGCGCGCGAAATGCTTCACTAGGTCCGAAAGATGGATTTCTCGGCGTAGAAAAAGAAGGTTTAGCAGCTGCTCTAGATTTCTATGGCTACAAAGGAGCAGTAATTATTGGCTCTGACTTGATGCACTACTCTTTTGATAAAGCTGCGGATTTGATGGGCATTGGTACTCATAGTTTGATCAGAATCCCTGCTGACTGTAATAATCGAGTTAACTTACAAGCACTGCGCCAAACTGTTATAGACTGTCGTAACCAAAACTTACTAATTATCGCAATTGTAGGGGTTGCTGGCACGACAGATTCAGGTGGAGTTGATTCCCTTAAAGATATTGCGGAGATTGCACAAGAAGCCAATGCTCATTTTCACGTAGATGCTGCTTGGGGTGGCCCACTAATTTTTTCTGAACAATATCGGTATAAGCTTGCTGGTATAGAAAAAGCTGATTCAGTCACTATTGATGGACATAAACAACTGTATTTGCCAATGGGTATTGGTATGGTCTTTTTCCGCAACCCCTATCTAGCTTCTTCAATCGAAAAACAGGCTAGCTATACCATGCGTAAGGGATCGTTTGATTTAGGTAAACGTGCTTTAGAAGGTTCTCGACCGGGCATGGCTTTATTTTTACACGCTGGTCTAAAACTGATTGGGCTTAAGGGATATGAATTTTTGATTGATGAAGGAATCCGCAAAACTCAATATATGGCTGCTCGGATTTCGGCGATGCCTGAATTTGAATTGTTGGCAGAACCTGATACTAATCTATTAATCTATCGCTATATTCCAGAGCAATTTAGAGGGCTGATTGCCAAAACCCAGTTAACAGAAACAGATAATCAAATTATCAATGATTGTAATGAATATTTACAAAAAAAGCAGCGTCATATCGGTCGCACTTTTATCTCACGAACAACGAAAATAATTATCAGTTTGGACAAAGAAATTCCTGTAATTGCCATGCGTGCAGTAATTGCTAATCCATTAACTACTGAAGAAGATATTGAGGCTGTTTTAAATGACCAAATTCAGATTGCTGCTGAAATTTCACTTTCATATTGAACAACTTGCTATTAGAAAGAAAATATTTATCATCAGGTTTTGACTTATGGATATAGCCAATAATTTTATTCATAGCTTAAATGAGAATCTTCAAGACGAGATTGCTATTATTGGTATGGCGGGTCGTTTTCCGGGAGCAAATGAAATTGATAGCTTTTGGAACAACCTGCGGGATGGCGTAGAGTCAATTTCTTTTTTCACGAATGAAGAACTAATATCTGCTGGGGTAGATCGATCATTGCTTAACGAACCCAATTACGTGAAGGCAAGCGGTATATTAGAAGATATAGAGTTATTTGATGCTTCATTTTTTGGTTTTTCCCCCAGAGAAGCTGAACTTACAGACCCACAACACCGTCTTTTTATGGAAAGTGTTTGGGAAGCTTTAGAAAATGCTGGCTATAATTCGGAAACTTATAGCGGTCAAATAGGTCTTTTCGCTGGTCTTGCTGCCAGTACCTACCTGCTATCAAACTTATATTCCCATCGGGATTTGATGGAATCAGAAGGCAGTATTACTATTGGGAATGATAAGGATTTTCTCCCAACACAAATTTCTTATAAATTAAACTTAAGAGGGCCAAGTATCAATGTTCAGACAGCTTGTTCCACATCATTGGTTGCTGTCCACCTAGCCTGCCAAAGTTTACTAAATGGTGAAAGTGATATGGCTTTAGCAGGGGGTGTTAGCGTTGGAGTGCCGCAAAAAACTGGTTACCACTATCAACAAGGAGGAATTCATTCTCCTGATGGTCATTGTCGAGCTTTTGACGCTCAAGCGAAAGGAACTAATGCTGGCAGTGGTTTAGGTGTAGTAGTCTTGAAAAGATTAGAGGATGCTATTGCTGATGGTGATTTTATTTATGCAGTAATCAAGGGTTCAGCTGTTAATAACGATGGCTCTTTAAAAGTTGGATATACAGCCCCTAGTGTTGATGGTCAAAGGAAAGTTATTTTAGAAGCTTTAGCTTTAGCTGGAGTCGAACCTGAGACTGTTTCTTATGTAGAAACACACGGTACAGGAACTATCTTAGGAGACCCGATTGAAATTAAAGCTCTCACACAAGCTTTTCGTGCTAGCACAAATAAAAAAGGTTTTTGTGCTATTGGTTCAGTAAAGACCAATGTGGGACATTTGGATACAGCAGCTGGTGTAACAGGCTTAATTAAAACAGTCCTGGCATTAAAACATCAACAAATACCTCCAAGTTTGCACTTTCAAGAGCCAAATCCACAGATAGACTTTGCCAATAGCCCCTTTTACGTCAATACCAAATTATCCGAGTGGAAAACTAACGGAACACCCCGCAGAGCAGGTGTGAGTTCTTTTGGTATTGGTGGGACTAATGCCCATGTTATTTTGGAAGAAGCTCCAGTAGAGACGCGCCAAGTTGCGTCTCTACACTCCCGTCCGTGGCAATTGTTGTTGCTCTCAGCCAAAACCAGCACAGCTTTAGACACTGCAACAGCACAACTGCATGATTATTTAGAGCAAAACCCCGATATTCCCCTACCAGATGTCGCTCACACCCTACAAATAGGTCGTCAAGCTTTTGACTATCGCCGCATCGTGATTTGCCAAGACCCAAATGATGCAGTGAAATCGCTTAACAGCCAATACCCACAACGTATTTTTAGTCACCACCACAAGCCAGGTCACTGTCCAGTCATCTTGATGTTTTCAGGACAAGGGTCACAATATGCAAACATGGGTCGGGAACTGTATGAAGTCGAACCGACGTTTAAAAAACATATAGATACTTGCGCTGTGATTTTGCAAGAGCATCTGGGTATTGATATCCGTTCTCTACTTTATCCCAGAGAAGAAGATACTGAAGCAGCTTGTTTGCAACTACAAGAAACAGCCTTCACGCAAAGCGCGTTATTCGTTACAGAGTACGCCCTGACTCAGTTATTAATGTCTTGGGGTGTGCGACCAGAAGCAATGATTGGTCATAGTATTGGGGAATATGTCGCCGCAACCATTGCAGATGTATTTTCTCTAGAAGATGCCTTAAAAATTGTGGCAAAAAGAGGACAGTTGATGCAACAGTTGCCCTCTGGGAGTATGCTGGCAATTAAGCTGCCAGAAAAAGATGTGCAGTTGCTGCTGTCTGCACAAAAGTTGTATCAAACATCTCTACAAATTGCAGCGATTAACAGTCCATGTTCTTGTGTAGTTTCGGGAACAAACCAGGCAGTTGCAGCCCTTGAAAAGCAATTATCCTCTCAAGAAGTTGAATGTCGGTTGTTGCATACATCTCATGGATTTCATTCGGCGATGATGGAGCCAATATTGCCAGCATTTATTGAGGTGATAAAAACAGTCAAACTGAATCCACCACGCATCCGGTTTATTTCGAATGTAACTGGTAATTGGATTAGTCAAGAGCAAGCGACAAATCCGAATTATTGGTGTGAACATTTACGAGAAACTGTCAGATTTTCAGATGGGATATCCCAACTCATACAGGAATTTGAAGGTGTTTTTCTGGAGGTGGGACCAGGGCGAACTTTAAGTACATTAACGACACAGCATTTGGATGGAAATGCCAAGCAACAGGTATTGACTTCGTTACGCCATGTTAAAGAACAGCAATCGGATGTTGCTTGGTTGTTGCAAACATTAGGTCGGTTGTGGCTTTCTGGTGTCGAAATAGATTGGTCGGGATTTTATACCCATGAGCAGCGTCATCGTTTGCCTTTGCCTACTTACCCCTTTGAACGACAAAGGTACTGGATTGAACCTAACAAGCAAGGACAAGATGAGCGTCACACTCCAGTATCACTGGGTAAAAAACCTGATATAGCTGACTGGTTTTATATCCCTTTTTGGAAGCCTTCGTTACCACCATTACAATTTGAACATACAGAATTAGCATCTGAGAAGTCCTGCACTTTGGTGTTTATCGATGAGTGTGGCTTGGGTAGTAAATTGGTCAAACAATTAGAAACACAAAACCAGGATGTAATTACTGTAAAAGTTGGTGATAGTTTTACCATACTAAGTGAATCTCAATATACTATTAATCCGAAAAATAATTATGACTATGATATTTTACTCCAGGAGCTTTATAAGCAAAATAAGTTGCCAAAAACGATTGCTCATTTATGGAATGTTACACCTAGTAGTGACGAAGAATTAGAAATTAAAAAAGTTGAACAAGCTCAAACAATAGGATTTTACAGCCTGCTATTTCTTGCTCAAGCTTTGGGAAAACTAGAAACTAGTGATAATTTTCAAATTACAGTTATTTCTAATGGATTACAGACAGTAACGGGAAATGAAATACTTTGCCCGGAGAAAGCTACTTTACTTGGGCCAATTAAAGTAATATCTCAAGAATATTCAAATATAAACTGTCGTAGTATTGATGTTATACTTGCAGAACAACGAAATTGGCAAGAAGAAAAACTTGTAGAACAATTGCTGGCGGAACTGATAGTTCCTGATTCTGAAAAACTCATTGCTTATCGAGGTTTAAACCGTTGGGTTCAAACTTTTGAACCTGTGCGCTTCGATAAAGCTAAAATCGAAAAGCCTCGACTAAGAGAAAAAGGAGTCTATTTAATTACAGGTGGACTCGGAGATATTGGACTTGTTTTGGCAAAATACTTGGCTCGAACTGTACAAGCAAAACTAGTATTGCTAGGACGTTCTGCTTTACCCAAAAAAGACGAATGGTCTCAATGGCTTGCTACTCACGATGAAACTGATAGGACTAGCTACAAAATTCGCAAAGTTCAAGAAATTGAAGACTTAGGTGCAGAAGTTTTGGTGGTGAGTGCTGATGTGAGCAACATCGAAAAAATGCAAAGTGTCATTACTCGAACCCAACAACAATTTGGTCAGTTAAACGGTATCATCCATGCTGCTGGAATTCCTGGAGGCGGTGTCATTCAGCGAAAAACTCAAGCAGAAGCAGAAAGTATTCTGGCTCCGAAAGTCAAAGGTACAGTAGTTATTGATTCACTTGTCAAAGATATTCAGTTAGATTTCTTTATTCTAGTATCATCAAGCGCCTCAATTTTAGGTGATTTTGGACAAGTAGACTATTGTGGAGCAAATGCTTTTCTTGATGCCTTTGCTCACCGTAATGCCTCAAAACATGGCAAATTTACTACAAGTATCAACTGGGATGCTTGGCAAGAAATTGGAATGGCTGTAAATACAGGAGTTCCTCAACACCTCCAAGAATCACGAATAGAAGAGCTTAAACAAGGCATATTACCTAATGAGGGTGTAGAGGTTTTTCTACGTACTTTGGGAAATACAATATCTCAAGTTGTAATATCTACCTCTGACTTCTTGGATAAACTTAAACATTATAATTCTTCCAAACAAATACAATCCCTAGAATTTTTAGAAATTGCCAATCTATCTAGCTCAAAATATCCTCGACCTGAATTAAGTAATGATTATGTTGCTCCTCGAAATAAAATTGAGCAACAGCTATTTGAAATTTGGCAACAAATCCTTGGGATTGAAAGGATAGGAATCTATGATAATTTTTTTGAACTTGGTGGTGATTCGCTGATAGGTATTCAACTTATTGCAACCTTAAATAAGGTATTTAATGTAAATATTTCTGTTGCCAAACTTTATGAATGTCCGAACATCAGTTCTATGGCAAAAATTTTTACTCCTGAAGAATCTCAGGAAAATACTTTTGAACAAAGACTAAAGCGAGGACAGAAAAGAAGACAGATGAAAATCCACAGTAACTAAAATATGTTAACTTCAGTTAATTTATCTAGAGCGAGAAATTATGAATACCAATCTAAAACAAGAACAAACAGCAAATATAGATATAGCAATAGTGGGAATGTCTGGCCGTTTACCTGGGGCAAAAAATATTGATGATTTTTGGCATAATCTTCAAAATGGTGTTGAGTCTATTTCATTTTTCTCCAATCATGACTTAGTAGATTTAAATCTTGAAGAGGAAGTTTTAAACGAATCCAATTATGTTAAAGCAGCACCTGTATTAGAAGACATTGAGTATTTTGATGCTAAGTTCTTTGGTTGCAGCCCTAGAGAAGCTGAAGTAATGGACCCCCAACATCGCCTATTCATAGAATGTGCCTGGGAAGCTCTTGAAAACGCTGGATACGATCCAGAAACCTATGAAGGTTTGATTGGGGTTTATGCCGGTGTTAGCACAAATAGTTACTTTTTTCACAATATATATGAAAATGTTAATTTAATAAATATTTCCAATAACTATACTCTGAACAAAGATTTTTTGACTACCAATATATCGTATAAATTAAATTTAAAAGGGCCAAGTGTAGGTATCCAAACTTACTGTTCTACTTCATTAGTCGCTGTACATTTAGCCTGCAAAAGTTTACTTGATGAAGAGTGTGATATTGCTTTAGCAGGTGGGGTTACGATTATAGTTCCACAAAAGTCAGGTTACTTATATGAAGAGGACGGAATTTTGTCTCCTGATGGTCATTGTCGGGCATTTGATGCTAAAGCACAGGGTACTATTTTCGGCAGTGGACTGGGAATAGTCGTTTTAAAAAGATTAAAAGATGCAATAGCAGATAGAGATTACATTCATGCAGTTATTAAAGGTTCAGCAATCAACAATGATGGCTCTTTAAAAGTTAGCTATACAGCACCTAGTGTAAATGGCCAGGCTGAAGTTATTGTAGAGGCTCTGGCAAATGCCGGAATAGATGCTGATGATATTTCCTATATTGAAACTCATGGAACTGGAACAGCTGCTGGAGACCCAGTAGAAATTGCTGCCCTCACTAAGGCTTTTCGTGTTTTTACGCGAAGAAATGGCTTCTGCGCTGTAGGTTCAGTAAAACCAAATATTGGACATCTAGACACAGCATCTGGTGTTGCAAGTCTGATCAAAACTGTCCTAGCATTAAAATATAAACAAATACCTCCTAGTATAAATTTTGAAGCTCCCAATCCTGAGATTGATTTTGTCAATAGCCCCTTCTACGTTAATACTAAACTTACCGAGTGGAAAGCTAATAATACTCCCCGCAGAGCAGGAGTTAGTTCTTTAGGTTTTGGTGGAACTAATGCCCATCTGATTCTGGAAGAAGCCCCTGACATTAAATATTTTGATGACTCTAGACCTTGGCAATTGATATTATTATCAGCCAAAACTAGCACAGCCTTAGATACTGCAACTGAAAATTTGGTTACGTATTTAAAAGAATATCCAGATATAAATTTAGCTAATGTTGCTCACACTCTAAAAGTGGGTCGTAGAGCTTTTAACCATCGCCGAATTTTGGTGTGTGAGAGTGTTCAAGATGCTGTAAGTGTCTTGGCGACACAGGCGCAGGAGCGGATTTTTACTGTATGTCAAGAGCATAGAGAACAGCCAGTCATCTTGATGTTTTCAGGACAAGGGTCACAATATGCAAACATGGGTCGGGAACTGTATGAAGTCGAACCGACGTTTAAAAAACATATAGATACTTGCGCTGTGATTTTGCAAGAGCATCTGGGTATTGATATCCGTTCTCTACTTTATCCCAGAGAAGAAGATACTGAAGCAGCTTGTTTGCAACTACAAGAAACAGCCTTCACGCAAAGCGCGTTATTCGTTACAGAGTACGCCCTGACTCAGTTATTAATGTCTTGGGGTGTGCGACCAGAAGCAATGATTGGTCATAGTATTGGGGAATATGTCGCCGCAACCATTGCAGATGTATTTTCTCTAGAAGATGCCTTAAAAATTGTGGCAAAAAGAGGACAGTTGATGCAACAGTTGCCCTCTGGGAGTATGCTGGCAATTAAGCTGCCAGAAAAAGATGTGCAGTTGCTGCTGTCTGCACAAAAGTTGTATCAAACATCTCTACAAATTGCAGCGATTAACAGTCCATGTTCTTGTGTAGTTTCGGGAACAAACCAGGCAGTTGCAGCCCTTGAAAAGCAATTATCCTCTCAAGAAGTTGAATGTCGGTTGTTGCATACATCTCATGGATTTCATTCGGCGATGATGGAGCCAATATTGCCAGCATTTATTGAGGTGATAAAAACAGTCAAACTGAATCCACCACGCATCCGGTTTATTTCGAATGTAACTGGTAATTGGATTAGTCAAGAGCAAGCGACAAATCCGAATTATTGGTGTGAACATTTACGAGAAACTGTCAGATTTTCAGATGGGATATCCCAACTCATACAGGAATTTGAAGGTGTTTTTCTGGAGGTGGGACCAGGGCGAACTTTAAGTACATTAACGACACAGCATTTGGATGGAAATGCCAAGCAACAGGTATTGACTTCGTTACGCCATGTTAAAGAACAGCAATCGGATGTTGCCTGGTTGTTGCAAACATTAGGTCGGTTGTGGCTTTCTGGTGTCGAAATAGATTGGTCGGGATTTTATAACCATGAGCAGCGTCATCGTTTGCCTTTGCCTACTTACCCCTTTGAACGGCAAAGGTACTGGGTTGATGCGAAATCCCCACCCACTTCAGTAAATACAAAATCAATTACATTAGATCATAAACAAGATATTGCCGACTGGTTTTATATTCCTTCATGGAAGCGCTCTTTGCTGCATAAGTCGTCTTTTTATCCAATAAAATCTACGCAAGAAAAATGGCTGTTTTTTGTGGATGATTTGGGACTGGCTAAAAAAGTAATTGATGCGTTAAAAAATCAAACTGAAAATGTCATTATTGTTCAACAAGGAGAGCAGTTTAGTAAGCTAAGTGAGGATACTTATACAATTAATCCATACATAAGTGAAGACTATAATACCTTACTGAAAGAATTAATATCATCAGGTGAAAATCCAGAAAATATTGCTTATTTGTGGAGTGTAAGCAATTTAGAAAATCGTCAAGGAAGAGATTATTTAGAATTCAACAGTTTACTATTTTTAATGCAGAGCCTTAGTAAACTGAAAATTAGCGATCGCTTGCAAATTTTGGTGGTATCGAACAATATCCAAGAGGTGAATGGGAATGAAAAACTAGACCCAGAGAAAGCAGCCATATTAGGTTTATGTAAAGTCATCCCTCAAGAGAATCCTAATATTACTTGTCGATGTATTGATATTGCTTTAACTAATCGCAGAGACACAGAAAAAGGACAAGAAGATTGTGAGAGTAATATTATTGACCAACTTTTGGATGAGTTGACCTCTGTATCCTCAGACATGGTAGTTGCTTATCGCGATCGCTACCGTTGGGTACAAACGTTTGAGCCAGTTCGCTTAGAATCAGTAGCTAACGAAAAAACACCATTGAGAAAACAAGGTGTTTACCTATTCGCTGGTGGTTTAGAAAGTATTGAAGTTGTGCTTGCAGAATATTTAGCAAAAACTTTTCAAGCAAAACTCATATTTATCGAGGATTCTATCTTCCCAGAAAAAGATGATTTCTCGCAATGGCTGGAATCTCACACTCAAGAAGATGAAGTGAGTTGCAAAATTCAACAATTGCTAGCATTAGAGAAATTAGGTGCAAAAATTTTGGTAATGCGTGCAGATACAACTAATTATGAGCAAATGTCTCAAAGCCTTGCATCTGAAAATATTAGACAAATTAATGGGGTCATTTATTCAACTGGAATAAAACGCGCAAATATATTTGGTTCCATTCCAGAAATTGGTAAAATAGAATTACAAAAATTCTTAGAATCTCAACTTTGTAAGATTACAGTATTAGAACAAGTTTTACAAAACATAAAATTAGATTTTTGGATTATTTTTTCTTCTTTATCTTCCATTTTAGGAGGATTTGGACTAGGCTTATATTCAGCTGTTAATCAATCCCTTGACACCTTTGCTAACCGACGCAACCAGAATAATGATTTTCCGTGGTATATTATAAATTGGGATACATTACAACTAAATACTAACCAAGAAGAAACAACACTTGAGGAAGTATCTGGGTCAAAATTAGCTATTACCCAAACAGAAATTGTAGAACTATTTAAACGAGTATTTTCTTTAAGAGAAGGAACTCAGATTATTATTTCTGAAGTAGATATTAATGCCAGAAAAAATTATCCATTTAACCTTGACTCTCTAGCAAATTCAACATCAACTAATCAATCAAATTTATCCTCACAGTACTCTAGGCCTAGCCTGAGTAATTCCTATGTTGCTCCGAAAAATGAGTTGGAAAAACAAATTACGGAAATATGGCAAGAGGTACTTGGAATTGCAGAAATTGGTATTTACGATAACTTTTATGAGTTAGGAGGCGACTCACTGATTGCAACTCAATTAGTTTCTCGATTGCGAACCAAATTCCCTGTAGACTTAGCACTACGTGACATTTTATTTGAAGCAATGATACCAGCGAAACAAGCAGAAATAGTTGAACAACTTCTATTGGAAAAGATTGAAGAATTATCTGAAGAAGAAGTAGCAGTTCTCTTGTTATAAGTTTCCCCAAATACTTGATTTTAAATCTTTATCTAGAAATAGGAAAAGCAGTTTATGTCTTTAGCCAATAATGATGCAAATCACGACCCTATTGCTTCGGTATATAACGCTATTGGTGTCGCTTCCGAAGCCGAAACTATAGCACTGGTTTTAGAGCAATTAATACTAAAACACCTCTCTAAAGGAGCACATATTCTCGACATTGGTTGCGCTAACGGACAATTAGTCCAACAGTTTCATATCAGAGGTTATCAAACGACTGGACTTGATTGTTCTGAAAAACTATTGCACTACGCCCAAATAACTGCACCTGAAAGTAAATTTATTCTTAGTGATATACGTAAGTTTGAGTCACTACCCACCTATGATGCAGTTTTTTCAAGAAACACTCTCGGCTTCATTCTCAACCTTGAGGAATTGACAACTGTCTTCAGAAACGTGTATGCGGCGATGCATAATAATGGTCTGTTTGTGTTCACCATAGTAACTGTGGACAGTGTATCGCGTGAGAGTCTTCTAGAAGATTTCAATATATGTGATGTTACTGATAAATATGTTTATATTGAAGAAGGCAAATACGACCCAGAAAAAAGGATACGGGAACTAAAATCTACCACGTTTGAATTGATAAATGGAATGTGGAAGCGTTCGGACAATACCTTACTGGATAAAGCTTATTTCTCATCAGAAATTCAGTCGGCTTTAGAAAATGTGGGCTTTATAGAAATTAATCACTACAATAGCAAAGATTTTGGAGACCCTACCCCAACAGGTGAGGATTGCTTTGTTTGTCGCAAACCATCCCTGACGCGATAATATAATTGCCGAGATTAGTGGCTCAGTCAAAACTAATTGTTTTAGCTGATAGGACTTGTCACTTAATAAGCTTTTGATAACGGTATAGCTATCTGAATCAAGAGTTTGGGAATGAAAATTTTTATTCCGCGACAAGTCCTAACTTAGCTAAAAGACTAAGAACTAGTAACTATTAATAATTTATCAGCAATGGAGAAACAAGACTTTAATTTATCCCCAGCGAAAAAAGCCCTTTTAGAAAAATGGAAGAGAGGGAATCTTCAAGCTGATATTATCCCCAAACGTCAAGTATTTAAAAATATTCCCTTATCTTTCTCCCAACAAAGACTGTGGTTTGTTGACCAGCTTTATCACGGGAGTTCTTTCTACAATATTTCCATCGCATTTCAGATTAAAGGACGCCTGAATATTACAGTCCTGCAACAGTGTTTGCATGAAATCCTCAATCGTCATGAAGTTTGGCGGACAAATTTTCAGATGATAAATGGAGAACCAATACAGGAAATTGCATCCCAATTAAATTGGGATTTATCTATTATTAATCTTGAACATTTGTCTGATAATAACTGGGAGTCGGAGGTTAAGCAATTTGCAGCAGAGTCAGCAAAAAAACCTTTTAATTTAGCTAAAGGGCTTCTAGTCAAAGCAACTTTACTGCGCTTGAGTGGAGAAGAACACGTTTTGCTTGTGACTATGCATCACATTATTACGGATGGATGGTCTTGTAATGTGTTCCTGCGGGAGTTGTCAACGCTGTATGCTGCTTTTTCAACAAATCAACCTTCTCCCTTACCTGCACTCCCCATTCAGTACGCAGATTTTGCAATTTGGCAACGCGATCGCATCCAAGGTGAATTCCTCGCAACCCAATTAAATTATTGGCAGCAACAACTCAAGGGTGAGTTACCTGTACTACAATTACCTACAGACCGTCCGCGACCGAAGGTTACTACTTTCAGTGGTGCCAAGCAGTACTTTACATTCTCAAAAGCCCTGACTGATGTACTCAGACAATTAAGCCAGCGAGAAGACGCGACTTTATTTATGAGTTTGCTGGCAGCATTTAACATATTATTATATCGCTACACAGACCAAGAAGACATCTTAATTGGTTCTCCAATTGCTAACCGCAATCGTGCAGAATTAGAAGGGATGCTGGGTTTATTTGTTAATACTTTGGTGTTACGTAATAACCTTGGTGGTAATCCCAGTTTTCGCGAATTTCTACGTCGAGTGCGTCAAGTGACTCTCGATGCTTATGCACATCAAGATTTGCCTTTTGAGATGCTTGTAGAAAAATTACAACTCGAACGCGACTTAAGCCGAAATCCACTTTATGAAATCATGTTTGTCTTGCAAAATACTCCAACCTCTGTACAGGAAGTGTCTGGATTAACCTTGCGTCACTTGGAATTTGATAGTGGTACAGCTCAACTAGATATTTTCTTGTCGATATCTGAATCCCAAGAAGGTTTAACAGGATGTTTGGAGTACAATACAGACATTTTCGATTCAACAACAATTACTCAATTTATCGATAACTTCCAGACATTGTTAGAAAATATTGTTGTTAATCCAGAACAGCGCATCAGTGAGTTGTCATTACTAACTGCTTCTGAACAGGAACAACTATTATTAAAATTTCATCAAACTCGTGCTGATTATCCTCAAAATGCATCTTTGAATCAATTATTTGAGCAACAAGTAGAATTAACACCGGACTCTTTAGCGTTAATTAGCCTGTCTGAGAAACTGACTTATCGTCAACTTAACCACAGAGTGAATCAGCTTGCACATTATCTACAAAAACAGGGTATAACAAAAGAAACGCTGGTTGCTCTATGTCTGGAACGCTCCATAGACATAGTAACAGGAATTTTAGCTATCCTCAAAGCTGGTGGTGCATACATTCCCCTCGATCCGAGTTATCCAGTAGAGCGCCTGAATTTTATGCTCTCTGATTCCCAAGCATCGCTGTTAATTACCAAGCAAGAGATATTAGAAAAACTATCATTATCTTCGGCTAAAACCGTTTGCTTAGATATCCACAAAGATGAAATTGCTCAAGAAAGTTCAGAAAATCCCATTAACATCTCTGCATCTGATAAGCTCGCCTATATTATCTACACTTCTGGCTCAACTGGAACACCTAAAGGCGTTCTTGGCACTCATCGTGGTACAGTCAATGGCTTACATTGGTTATGGAAAACCTATCCTTTTACCCAAGGAGAAGTTTGTTGTCAAAAAACAGCTATTAGTTTTGTAGATTCTGTATGGGAAATTTTTGCTCCTTTACTTCAAGGAATTCCGACAGTAATTATCAGTAATGCAACCATACTAGACCCGCAACTATTTATAGAAACTCTAGCTCATCATCAAGTAAGCCGTATTATACTTGTACCCTCACTACTGCGCTTACTGATTAACAATTACAGTCATCTGGTCAAGAAATTATCGCAGCTCAAACTTTGGATAACTAGCGGGGAAACACTATCTATTAACTTAGCTAAAAGTTTCCGAGAATTAATCCCATTTGCAAAATTAATTAACCTTTATGGCTCCTCGGAAGTTTCCGCTAACGCTACTTACTATGATAGTAGTTTATTAGAAGACCAAGCAAGCAGTGTCCCCATCGGTCGTGCTATTGACAATACTCAAACTTATGTGTTGAATCGGGATTTACAATTAACACCTAGAGGAGTGATTGGAGAACTTTATATTGGTGGTGATGGGTTAGCCAAGGGTTATTTACATCGTCCAGAATTAACTCAAGAACGATTTATTGATAACCCCTTTGTTCCCAGAGCCAAGCTTTATAAAACAGGCGATTTTGTGCGTTATCTCAATGATGGTAGTCTGGAGTATTTGGGCCGTCAGGATGAACAAGTAAAAATTAGAGGTTTTCGAGTAGAATTGGGTGAAATTGCGGCGGCGATCGCACAACATCCAGATGTGCAAGAATCTATTGTAATTGCCGACGATGATGCTCAAGAAAATCAGCGTTTGATTGCCTATGTCGTCACAAATAAACAGGATATAGCTACACAATTGTTGCCCTATTTGCAGCATCAGTTGCCTAATTATATGCTACCGTCTGCTTTCGTGGTGCTGGATAAGCTCCCACTTACACCTAATGGCAAAGTAGACAAGCGTTCTCTGCCAATTGATGAAGTTATCCGACCAACTACTAGCCAATCATTTGTTGCTCCTCGGAATTTTACAGAATTATCATTAGTAAAACTTTGGGAAAATCTCCTAAATACTAACCCTATTGGGGTGACAGATAACTTCTTCGAGTTAGGTGGTCACTCGTTTTTAGCTGTACGCTTAATGGCTCAAATTCATGACAGATTTGAGCATAATCTTCCCCTATCTACTCTTTTTGAAAACCCAACAATTGAAAAACTAGCAACTATTGTCAGTCAGCCATCCCGTCAGAGTTCTAATTCTCCTCTAGTAGCAATTAACTCTTCCGGTTCTAAAATACCTTTTTTCTGTATACATGGCGCTGGTGGAGGTATTAGTCACTACTTTAACTTATCCAGAAGACTTGGTGAAGATTATCAATTTTACGCTTTGGAAGATACCTTAGAACAAGACAAAGCAGAAATTATTTCAGTAGAAGAAACCGCAACTCGTTACCTCCAAGAAATTCATAAAGTACAACCAAATGGCCCTTATCTTTTAGGTGGTCATTGTTACGGCGGTGTACTTGCTTTTGAAATGGCACAACAGTTGCAAAAGAAGGGTCAAACAGTAAGTTTATTAGTTATCATCGATGCCATACTATCAGAAACACCCATTGAATCTACAGACGATGACGATGCAAAATTTTTGCTCCGTATCGCTGAATCAATAAAAACCGATAATAATATAGACTTTTTAGTACCTTTTGAAGAACTTCGAGATTTGCCATTAAATCAGCAACTTAATTTTATTAATCAAAAAGCAAATTTCATTTTTAGCGATGCGGAGATTAATGATTTTCTTCACCATTACAAACTGTTTAAATCTCATGTTCAAGCTATGCGAGGTTATGTCCCGCAGATTTATTCTGAGAAAATGACTTTATTCCGAGCAAATGAGGAAATAATTCATGATTTTGAAAACCCCGAATGGAATACCGCCGATCCATTTCTAGGTTGGGAGAAATTTTCCAAGCAACCTATACAAATGATTGAAATTCCTGGCGACCATTTCTCAATTTTCGTAGAACCTTATATTCAGGAATTAGCCAGATATCTGAGAGTTTGTATTGATAATGCTGTATAAAAATAATGGGAGTAAAAAAGACTGATGAAACTACCCCCAGGGCCAAAAACTCCTGCTTGGTTACTAGCTCTGCAATTCGAGGCTAACCCCTTTGCCTATATGGATGCTAATTCCCAAATTTATGGGGATATGGTGACTAGAATGCTTGGTTCTACGCCGATAATTTATGTTAGTAATCCTTTGGCTATCAAGCAACTTTTCACCAATACTAGAGAAATTACCGCATCTGGTACCTTGAACCAAGATTTTGCCCTGTTCACAGGAACTCAAGGAATACTGCAACTTGATGGTTTAATTCACAAAAATCGACGTAAGCTTCTCATGCAGGCTTTTCATGGAACGCGAATGCAAGCCTGTGGACGACGTATCTGCGAACTTACGCAAAAAATTATGGCTCGACAAGCGATTGATAAACCTTTTATCGCTTACTCAATCATAGAAGAAATTACGCTGTCCATAGGTATAGAGGTTGTGCTGGGATTACCTGAAGGTAAACGCTATGACAAACTCAAGCATTTATTTGTTTCTGTGTTCAAATCCGAGCGATCTAAACTTTTTAAATTTATTACCAAACTACCTTTAGGAAACCGGGATTTAGGTCGGTGGAGTCCAGAAGGATATATGCTTCACCTCCGACGGGAAATTTTTCAATTGCTATATACTGAAGTGCAAGAACGCCGCCAGCAAGCAGATTATTTACGCACTGATATGCTTACCGATCTGATATTTGCTGCTGATGAAACAGGTGAACCATTAAGTAATCAAGAGGTGCGCGACCTTCTATTATCGCCGATATTTGCAGCTCAAGACGCTTCTGGAACTGCGATCGCTTGGTCTTTGTACTGGATTCACCGTTTACCTGCTATACGATCGCGCCTGCTGGAAGAAATTGATAGTCTTGGTGAAAACCCAGACCCCATGAACATTGTCACATTACCCTACCTCAATGCTGTTTGCAACGAAGCTTTACGAATTTACCCAACTCAGTTGTTTGCATTTCCCAGGTTGGTAGAATCGACCGTTGAGATGATGGGCTACGAGTTGAATCCCGGTACAATACTTATTGCTAATATTTATTCTACACATCAGCGAGAAGATTTATATCCCAATCCAAAAGAATTTCAGCCAGAGCGCTTTTTAGAAAAACAATTTTCTCCCTACGAATTTCTCCCATTTGGTGGTGGTTCTCGTGTTTGTATTGGCGGGACTTTTGCTTTATTTGAAATGAAACTTATATTAGCAACTATTCTTTCAAACTATGAATTAGAGCTAGTTAGTCAGCGCCCAGAACGTCCCAAATATGGAGGTCTGATTTGTTATCCAGCTAGCGGTGTGAAGATGGTCATACGTGGTCTGCGTCAAAATCAAAGACAATCACAACCATCCGTAGTCGGTTTAGTTTAAGAACTATTAATTATTTAACATTTATCAGAAAAATACCAATGAACCTACCTGATGGCCCAAAAAGTTCTCCCCGATTACTCAATCAATTTGAGACCGATCCCCTTGCCTTCATGGATGCTATGGGCAATCGCTATGGCGACATTTTCACTATTATGGCTGATTCAATACCTTTAGTAATAATCAGCAACCCAGAAGGGATGAAGCAGATTTTTACTAATGCAAGAGAGATTACAGCTTCTGGTAAGTTGAATCAAGGTGGAGAATCAGTTGTCGGCAAGTATGGGTTGCTTGCACTAGATGGGTTGCGTCACAGAAATCGGCGTAAGTTGTTGATGTCACCGATGCGCGAAACTCAGACACAAGAATATGGACGGCATATTTGTAGAGTCACAGAAAAAGTCATGAATCAACTGACTTTAGGTAAATCTTTTCTTGCTTACCCAACTATGCAAAAGATTACCTTAGAAGTAGTTTTGCCATCATTATTTGGGTTACATCAAGGAGAGCGTTACGAACAATTTCGACAACTGTTTTCTAATTTAATAAGTTACGCTCGGTCTCGCTGGTTAGATATATCTCTGTCCTACCCTTTTCTCAAGAGGGATTTGGGCCCCTGGAGTCCTTGGGGATACTGGCTTCACTTACAACGGCAATTTGACAAACTACTCCACATCGAAATTGAAGAGCGCCACCAACAAGTAGATCCTTTGCGTACCGATGTATTATCAGAACTGGTCTTGGCTTGCGATGAAATGGGTCAACCAATGACCTATGAATATATCCGAGATTTGTTTCCATCATTGCTATTTGGTGGTCAAGATGCGTCAGCCACTGCTATAAGTTGGTCTTTGTACTGGATTCATAGCACACCTGGTGTTCGCGATCGCTTATTAGAAGAACTTGACAGTCTTGGTGAATCCCTAGAACCTGCGAAGATTATCGCATTACCTTACTTAAATGCTGTTTGCAATGAATCCCTACGAATTTATCCAACTCAGGTTGTGACATTTCCACGACTTGTAGAATCACCAATTGAAGTCATGGACTACAAATTAGACCCAGGAACCGTAGTAAGAGGATGTATATACTTGACTCATCAACGAGAGGATTTATATCCACAACCAAAGCAATTCAGACCAGAGCGCTTTCTAGAAAAAGAATATTCTCCCTATGAATTTCTACCATTTGGTGGTGGCGCTCGTCGCTGTCCAGGTGAGTTATTAGCACTTTTTGAAATGAAACTGGTATTAGCAACAATTCTCTCACGCTATCAATTAGCGTTAGCACATAAAAGAGTAGAGAAACCTAAAGCTAGGGGCGTTAACTATCCTCCAGCTAGTGGCTTGAAGATGGTAATGCTTGGGTCACGTTAATAAGTAAATAAATTAAAAATGACTTCACAAAACCAATCTAAAATAAAAAATGAGATACTTAAAGGTAACATCTTAAAACTGATGTTCAAGTTATCAGCCCCTGGCATTCTAGTAATGCTGCTGATTAACATGAATGCTTTTATTGATGCTCTATTTGCTGGGCAGTTTATAGGAGAAACAGCAATTGCTGGCATATCTTTAGCTCTACCACTTACTGCTATCATAGATGGTTTTGCTTACTTAGTTGGAACAGGTTCAGCTTCTGTTCTGAGCCGAGCTATTGGTGCTGGAGATATAAAAACTCAGTCCAAAATTTTTGGCAATTTAATTATAATTGGTATTTTTATATCCTTTTTTATTACCATAATTGGCTACAGTTTTAGTGAAGAATTAATTAAACTAATGGGAGGAAGTGGTCAAGTAGCTTTTGCCGGTTCTGAATATTTTAAAACTTATATACTAGGCTCAGTATTTTATATTTTAGCAGTAGCTTCTAACCAACTTATTAAGTCAGAAGGTAAAGTGAGATTAGCTATGACTTTTGCAGGTATTTATGTCATTATTAATATAATTTTAAATCCTATATTTGTTGTAGTTTTTCATTGGGGTATCCGGGGAATTGCTCTTGCTACTGTTATTGCTATGATAGTATTTTGCATAATAAACTTTATATATTTCTTATCTGGTAAAAGTTCTATTCCAGTTAATCCTAGAAAGCTGGCTCTAGCAATAAATTTACTTCCGGGAATTTTATCAGTGGGAATGTCAGCACTACTCGCTAATGTTATGGAATTAGTACAAAATTTTGTTGTTTTTAAATCTATTTCCTATTATGGAACAAATAGTGATATTGCTTTCTACGGAGCAACTATAAGATTGACTTTATTAGCATTCATTCCTTTAAATGGATTTGTGCAAGCATTACAACCAGTGATTGGAATAAATTATGGAGCCAGAAATTATGATAGAGTGAGAAAAGCTTATTTTACTTTTAGTATTTCTGTAACTGCTTTGGCTGTATTATTTTGGTTGCCAATGCAATTATCACCAGAAACATTTTTAAGTTGGCTATTGCCAAATTCGACTTTCACAAACAATGATTTACTCAATTTTCGCGTTTTGAGTTTATTAATACCAACAATATCTTTTGTTCCCTTTGGTTCAGTTCTATTTCAGTCTATAGGAAAGGGAAAAACTGTTTCTATAATAATTATTTTAAATAATATAGTTTTATTTATTCCACTAGTGGTAATTTTATCAAAGTTGCTAGGTGTAAGTGGTGTATATTATGGAATAGCTATTACGGATTTTTTACTGATGGTTATTGCACTTCTATTAACATTTATTGAATTCAAAAAAATGGATATAAACTATCTAAAAGATAATCCCTATTAGACTATCAATATAATTCCAATTTTATTGATTTTAAATTGTAGTTCTTACACATGCATATCTATTCACTCTAAAGGTCACAAAAATGCCTCCAAAACATAAAGGTGCTATCGTAATTACAGGAGCATCAACAGGTGTAGGCAGAGCAGCAGCTCTTATGCTTGACAAAAAAGGATATCGAGTGTTTGCATCAGTCCGTAAAGAAAAAGATGCTGAATCTCTCAAGAGTGATTCCTCCGAGAATTTGACACCAATTTTCATGGATATTACAAAATCAGAAGAAATTAAATCTGCGGCAGATATTGTTTCTAAATCTATTCCTGATGAAGGATTAGTAGGATTAGTAAATAATGCTGGTCTGTTAGTTGATGGGCCACTGGAGTTTATTTCGCTTGATGATCTGAGATGGCAATTTGAAGTCAATGTTTTTGGGCAAATAGCAGTGACGCAGGAATTTTTACCGTTAATCCGAAAAGTTAAAGGTCGGATTATTAATATTGGCTCTATCGGAGGAGTAATTTCTGGGCCATATATCTCTGCTTTGTGTGCTTCCAAGTTTGCGTTAGAGGCATTTACCGATGCTTTGAGAATAGAATTACATCCTTGGGGAATCGAAGTTATCTTAATTGAACCAGGCTCAATTGCATCTGCGGCTCCCGATAAAGTAGAGGAAAGCTTTAGAAAAAATTTTGCCAATATGTCACCTGATGCTAAAGCAATGTATGGAGATACATATAAATTTTTTGTAGAAGATTTAATTCAATCAAATCGTGAAGGGATGCCGCCGGAACAAGTTGCAGATGCAATTATAAAGGCTTTAGAAATTAGGAAGCCTAAAACACGTTATTTCTTGTCTAAGGGGCAGCTAGGTTTAATGCTTGAGCTTGTGCTTAAAAAATTTATACCAGACCGTAGTTATGATGCAATGATTATAAAAAGTTTGAATTTAAAAAATCAAATTTGAACTTATTCTCCTACATATTATCCGTTTGGATACTCAATTCAAAAGTATATTCACTGGAATATTGCAGACAATCAACACTTAGTTAATTTACTTCAAAATCATGATTTCATCTGATTCAAAACCTAATAATACAGACTTTCAAATCAGTCCGCTAGAATGGGTACATGCTTACTGGGTTTCACGGTGTATCTATGTCGTCGCTAAACTTGGTATTGCTGATTTGCTAAAGGATGGTTCTCAACATTGCGATA
This sequence comes from Nostoc sp., assembly GCF_036918015.1. GTDB lineage: Bacteria > Cyanobacteriota > Cyanobacteriia > Cyanobacteriales > Nostocaceae > Nostoc. The sequence goes on along the minus strand of NZ_JBALEO010000069.1, from coordinate 36,025 downwards.
TTTTAGCTGCTGCAACAAATACACATAGTGATTCTCTATATCGAGTTTTGCGGGCGCTCGCCAGTATCGGAATTTTTGCGGAGACACAAACTCGATGCTTTGAGCTAACACCATTGGCAGATTGTTTGCAAAGCAACGTTCCTGACTCAATTCGTGCTATGGCTATTTTCCGAGGTGAAGAGCATTACTATAAATCCTGGGGAAATTTAATGTATTGCTTAGAAACTGGTAAAAGTGCCTTTGAAGATTTGTATGGTATGGATTTGTTTGAGTACAATGAACAGAATTCTAGCCGAGGAGAAATCTTCGACCAGGCTATGACTTCATCAAAAGATTCCTATACCGAACACCTGGAAGCTTATGATTTTTCGTCAATTAATAAGCTAATAGACATTGGTGGTGGTCAAGGAAGCTTTTTAGCTGCTGTACTCGAAGCTAATCCTACTATGATAGGAGTATTGTTCGATCAGGCAGAAGTGATTAATAGAGCCAAGGATTCACAAGAAATAGCATCCGTTATTAGTCGTTGTCAGCTTGTAGGAGGTAGCTTTTTTGAAGCTCTGCCACAAGGAGGAGATGCTTATGTTCTTAAACATATTATTCAGGACTGGGATGACGAGCGATCGCTGGCTATTCTTCAACGTTGTCATCAAGCTATGATAGAGCAAGGACGGGTTTTAGTGATAGACTACGTACTTCCTCCTGCTAACGAGTTTTCAGGAAGTAAGTTTATAGATATCAATATGTTAGTAATGTGTCCAGGTGGACGTATTCGTACTGAAGCTGAGTTTGAAGATTTATTTAAATCAGCAGGTTTCAAACTTACTAAAATTTATCCAACACAATCGGATGTTAGTATTATTGAAGGAGTTAAAATAGAAGGGAGAAAATGAAACCGTCCCCTTGCGGACTATTAGGAATTGGAAAGCCAAATTTGCAGAATTTGGTGTTAACTTTAGTTCTGGCTGGGGACGTTCGACTTCAGCCCAAGTTGCACTATATTGTGCTTCCAAGTGGGCAATAGAAGGATTAACTCGTTCTTTGGCACAATAATTGCCGAATGGTATGGCAGCTATACCCCTCAATCCAGGTATTATTCATACAGATATGCTTTCTATTAGCTTTGGAGAAGAAGCTGCTAATTATACACCCGTGTCCGATTGGGTATTGAAAGCTGTTCCGTTTATTCTCAATTTAAGACCCAAAGATAACGGGATTCCCTTGAATATACATTAGACATCTCCAGAAAAGAAAAAAGACCCCTCTCCAAACCTCTCCCCGAAACGGAGAGAGGCTTTAAAACCCCCCTTCCCTGCCTTCGGCACGCTGTGCGAACGTAGGGAAGGGGGGAAGGGGGGTTAAGTCTGGGTGCAAATTTGTGGTATCTAAATCTTTTTCGGAGATGTCTATTAAAGAGTGAATCTCAATTGCGTAGGCGTAGCCCGTCGTAGACATCGTTGCGATTAGGAGGCGACAGTTGAATCACCTCAGAAAAACGTGAATACTTAACCGCATCGGTAGGGGGATAATCCGCCGATACTGCAATTAACCCAATTTTTATATCCTCGAAATAAATCACACCCCCAATACGTCCTTCAACTTGGAAAGCTCCATGAAATAAAGAATACGGAGCAATGTATATCAGAAAAAAGTCAGTAATCTTTATTGTCCTGCTAAACATCTGCTGACAAGTTTTTTGGAGGATAGCATCTAGGTATTCATTATAGGCAGGCTCACCCAGGTCAGTAAATTCTGGATGATCCGCAAAATGATCCATATAAAATGACCAGATATGAGACAAGTCTGCAACGTCCGTCAGCTTTTGCTTAAGTTCCTGTAATCGGTCGATTTTCATAGTCTGGATATTGAGGAGATGGGGTGAACAGACAGCCCTGTTAAAAATGTACCACAGCGATCGCTGTCAATTGATCGGCTAGGCACTCAGACTAGATAATCGAAAAAGCTTATTAGTGACTGAAATTGTGGAATATGGCAAAATTTGTGGCTCAATTTGGTGAATCTGAAGGCAATGTTAGACGTGCTTTGAAAACTGCCGAAGCATCGCTCAACAGCCCAAATCTTTTTGTTAAAAATTAATGCGACGATAGATTTCAGTCAGGGGAATTTCTACGTTTAAACTGTGCAGAACAATCGTCCGCTCAAGGTGAGAGTGAACTTGCCATAGCCAGGGATCGTTTAAAACTATTATCAGCAACAGGAGAAAGAATTGCCAATTGCATGAACTGTGACAAGGTGGTTACAAAAATATATGTCGGGTGGGCTATCTGAGCAAGAAACTCTCTGGATTCTCCGCGTCTCTGGGATTATTTTTATCTTGGGCGTCCCAATGTAGTGATATATAAAACAGCTTCATCAGCAGGAATACCCAAAACTTCATTTACTTGATCGTCAAAGAATCCACCGATACCACTGACGCCTACATTCAGGTGCATTGCTGCTAAATTCAGGCGTTGTCCCAAATGACCGGCATCCATGTGCAAGTAACGGTAAACGCGATCGCCATATTGTGCGATCGCCGCTTTTAAATCGGCTGTATGAAATAATACCGCTGCTGCATCCCGCCCTAATTCTTGTCCTAAACAGAGAAAATGTAACTCTCGCCGAAAGTTTTTAAACCGGATTTGGCGTAATTCTTGGGCTTTGGGCGCGTAATAGTAACAACCAGCCTCCAGTCCTTTGACTCCACAAACAGCAATAAACGTTTCGATTAAATTTAGATCGAAATAGTCTGGAGAAATATCTAAGCTTTGGTCGATGTAATTTTGCGGTTGGTAAGTGAAATCGAGTAAACTTTTCAATTCATCGAAGCTTAAATCATCACCATTGTAAGCGCGGGTAGAGCGTCGCTTATACATAGTGCTTTCCAGTTCTGACAGCTTGTGTCCCCAGTTTATCGGTGCGGTGGTGGTGGGAATTTTTAAACAGAAAGGAAAATTGTATTTATCCTCTAAAGATTTTTCTTGTTTAATAGTTGGTAGATTAAGATTACCAGTTACACCTGGTTGGATCTGGGTGTGTCGATGGAAATATGTTAGTAATTCGCCATCGGGGATTTGAGGATAACTGGTTTCAGTAGCGGAAGGTAAAGCAGTACATCCCAATGGTAAATTTTGATTCACATCTAACAAGTCTGCCAGAGGTAAGACAGCGATCGCACCTTCTTGTTGCGGATCGACATAAAGCAGATCGTTGACCGATTCATCCACAAAGCCGCCGATTAAATGGGGGCGATAATCAGTAATCGCACCAGCTAGCTCGATATTACCCAACAGATGTCCCGTATCCAGAAAAATCCGCCGATAAGCCCGATCTTCATAGCGCCACTCAGAACGGTAGAATACCGCAGTCACAATAATTGCTAGTTGGGTATTTTCTAAAGAAGGATGCCAGAAACAAGCTGCTTGGAGAGTTTGCCAAACATCACTTTCCCAATAATGCATGAGAGAATGAGTTCGACACTGGTAGTTATATAAACCAGGCGGCAATAACGACGTACCACGGGAAACCACATATATCTCGGCAGGGTATAGTCCGCCTGCACTGGGAGCAGCGCGTAAATATACTGCACTACCCATAGAAGGCATTTTCGCCGTCAATCCATAACTGCGAAACAATAGCCGTGAAAGTCTTTGCCACCATTGAGCATCTGGATTATTAGCATAAGCCTCTGCTTTTTCTTGGATATAGGGTTTGAGATCAAAAGTAGAGCCAATTTTGTACTCTTTAAAGGGCACTGGCTGTTTAGTCCAGTCTAACCGCTGACTTTTGGAAGCGAGAGTCTCAGGGTTGTATTTAGTCCGTTCGTGATAATGCTGGGCAATCGATTGGTGTAATTCTGGCATAGTACTTTTAATATCCTTGGGGCATCCTTTTCTTGATCTTGGCATTCATTAGCCTCATTATTTCGTGTCAATTGGTACAATCCTCAGAGTCATAAAGTGGTAAATGGTAACAATTGGATTGGGCATAGGATAAGAGGCAGAGAGGCAGAGGGGAAAAACTTACTACAACTTCTTTTCTCCCCTGCTCCCCTGCCCCTCTGCCCCTCTGCTCCCCTGCTCCTCTGCCCCCCTGCTCCCCTGCTCCCCTGCTCCCCTGCTCCTCTGCCCCCCATCTTCCGCAGTACCATATAAACGCAAAACTATCTAAGGCTGGATGTGCAATGATGCCTGTACGTCAAACTTTATCAAAGCCTGATATCCAACTTTCTTATTTAGAATGGAATCAAGGTCAAGAACCTTTACTGCTGTTACATGGCTTAGGCGACCATGCTTTGGTGTGGTCTAGTTTAGGAGATTACTTGGCGGCGGATTACCACATTATTGCGCCAGATATGCGCGGACATGGCCAAAGTAGTAAACCAGAGATAGATTATAGCTTTGAGAGTGCGATCGCAGACCTTGAAGCACTTATGGATAGTCTTGGATGGAATTTTGCCCACATTGTAAGTCACTCGTGGACAGGCAAATTAGCTGCTATTTGGGCAAGACAAAACCCAAAGCGTTTACGGAGTATAATTCTCGTCGATCCGATTTTTATCTGGAAAATGCCCAGTCTTTTCAGGGTAACTTTCCCAATGTTATATCGCTTCCTGCCTTTTCTTAAAAGTATGGGGCCCTTTGCCAGCCATGAAGAAGCCGAACAGCAAACACGGCAATTAAAGCAATATCAAGGATGGAGTTCCTTACAGCAGCAAGTCTTCCAAGCAGGAATAGAACAAAAACCCGATGGGAGTTGGGGCAGCAAATTTACCATAGCCGCCCGCGACGGCATTTTTGAGGCAGTCATGCAAGTGCCCGGTTTTACAATTCCCCTTAACACCCCTGCCCTATTCGTCCAGCCAAAACAAGGACTGAACCGCCAAAATTGGCAAATCCAACCCTACAAAACCTATCTTCAAAACTTACGTATCTGCCAAGTTCCCGGCAATCATTGGCCGTTTTTGACACAACCAGAGACATTTAACCAAACTGTGGCAGCTTTCTTGGCAGAACACAAATCAAAAATCTCATGATTATTTGGACGGGATTAGTCATACAGCAACAGAAGAATTAATAGGAGCGATGTCTAGGGGAATTGGGCATTGGGAATTGGGAATTGGGCATAAGAGGCAGAGGGGCAGAGGGGAAAACTTACTGCAATTTCTCCCCTGCTCCCCTACTCCTCTGCTCCCCTGCTCCTCTGCTCCCCTGCTCCCCTGCTTCCCCACTCTCCACTCTCCTGTCATGAGCCTTTGTATCAACCCTGTTTGCCCTAAACCAAATCACCCGAATAATCAGCAAAACCGCTTTTGTCAAAGTTGTGGTTCCCATCTAGAATTGCTAGGGCGTTATCGGGTAACGTGCCTGTTGAGTGACAAAACAGGTTTTAGTAAAGTTTATGAGGCATACGAGCAAGATACCCCCAAAATTATCAAGATACTCAAAGAAGATTTATCAGGCGACGCCAAAGCAGTAGAACTATTTCAGCAAGAAGTAACGGTGTTGGGACAATTCAAGCATCCTGGAATTCCCAAAGAAGATAGTTACTTCCAGTATCAAACCCGAAATGGTTTAGTGTTGCATTGCATTGCAATGGAAAAAATCGATGGCTACAACTTAGAACAGTGGCTACAGCAGCAAAATAGCCCCATATCCCAAGAACAAGTCATAGACTGGTTAAGACAGTTGATAGAAATTTTAGATGTAGTACATAGCAAACAATACCTACATCGAGATATTAAGCCATCTAACATCATGATTAGATCCCCCCTTGAGCAGGGTTGGGGGAATCTAGTACTGATTGATTTTGGCACCGCCAGTGAAATTAATAAAACCTACCAAGACCAACTAAGCAATGGCGACAAGATGACAGCACTTATGTCATCTGGCTACAGCGCCCCAGAACAAATGAATGGTCAAGCAGTACCGCAGTCAGATTTCTTTGCTTTAGGACGCACTTTTGTATTTTTGCTGACAGGATATCATCCTTTGGAAATGTATGATGTCCAGCAAAATTTGTTGCACTGGCAAAATCATGCTACCCATATTTCACCCTTACTATTGAATTTAATTGATTGGCTAACAGCGTCAGATATAGAAAAACGTCCTGCCAGTACTGAAGAAATTTTGTATTCCCTAGAAGAAATCGAAACTCAATTAACAGAAACTACTCCGACAAATAGTAATATCGTAGAATCTTCTAACCTTGAACATTTACCTTTAGATACTAATAAAAACTCATTACCTCCAAGTAAGCAGCCGGAAAAAGTGCCGCTATTGGCATTTTTTGCAGTTCTATTAGTAGTATTAGGATTGCTTAGTATAGTGGCTTTGGCAACGCGAAAGTCAGATTTTTCTGAAACATCTTATTACAGACAATATCCAGAAAAAAAAGGTAATATTGATTATTTTTCTTATCAAGAAGGTAGGGATAGTCAGGGAAGGATAGCCGAGTTTAATATAGCGGTTTTATCACTAAAATATAAATGGCTTTTAGGTAGCAACTTTCAAATTAAATACAATGATGAAATTATTAGCGTTGACCTTTTGAAGTTGAACTTAGAACAAGAAGGTATAGAGAAGATAATGGAAGCTCCCAATGAGATTATCTCTGTCGGTACAGCTTCTTGTAAAGGTGATAGATTAATTCAAGAACGTGTGGCTTTAGAACGTTCTAAACAAATACAACTTTTAGTTAAAAAATTATTTATTAATACACCAAGTGTCAAAAGTTATCGCTTATTGAATTTGGGTCAATTTCAACGGAGTAATTGTCAGGTAAATCAGGATTTAACGACATATCAGACAAGTGTAATAATTATTGGTGTTAAAAGAGAATCATCAGGTGTCATTCTTGACGAGGCGCTACGGAATAGGTTAGAAAAGAAGCCTTTTGCTGATTTTAAATTAGAAGATTATTCTTTGGGATCTGCACAAAAGTTTAAGACTATACCGAGCAATTTATAAAATCTCTAGCAAAATAAAATCAGTACATAGGCATATCTCTTATGGCTAGAGCAGCAAATATCAGCCCTATAAACAAACAACTGCTACCTGTTTGGGATGAACCAGCTTACCTACTTATTTGTATTTGTTGATAAATTACTAGTAGCGTCTTCCAGACTAACTAGGACGGTTATTCGCACCGTGAGTTTTTAGGATGATTTGCGAAAATTAAAGATAACTGGAGGTTCAAAATATGAAATTTTCAATCCAATCACTTTACGCCTGGTATCGCAGTGTGCTTCGTAACCCCAAATACCGTTGGTGGGTAATTTTAGGAACGTTGGTTTATTTGGTCAGCCCATTTGATGTTCTCCCAGATTTTATACCCGTTGTGGGGCAGATTGATGATGTTTTCCTTTTGACTCTGCTAGTTAGTGAAGTGTCTGGGCTAGTGATTGAGGGCTGGAAAGCTCGTAAGGGTGAGGTGGGTGCTGAAGTACCTAACACTACTGAGGGTTCTACCTCTAGTGGAAGCACTATTGATGTTGATGCCGTTTCTGTTAAGTAGTTTTAATAAAACCCCTGCTTTTGGAATCGGAGGTGGGGGATATTTTTTTTCAACGCAAAGGGGCGCGGAGGGAAGCGCGGAGGTTCGCAAAGGAGAAAAGGGAGTAAGAGGAGGGGTTAGAGGTTGTTGGCTACGCGTTTGATGCCTTCTTTGAGGTGGAGTACGTTAAAGTTGAGGAGAAGACCTAGTTTACAGTTTGCTAGTTTGAGATAGGTTAGGAGTTGGACGGAGTGAATTGGATGGAAGGATTCTACAGATTTAATCTCTACAATTACTTTGTTTTCGACCATCAAATCTAATCGATAAACGCATTCCAATTGCACATCTTGGTAAACCAAAGGCAATGGAATTTGTTTACCAACACTCAACCCGGACTTCTTCAACTCATAATCCAAACACTCCTCATAAGCCGACTCCAATAAACCAGGCCCCAAAGCAGTATGCACCCTCATCGCACAACCAATAATCACCCCACTCAACTCATTCTCTCTCATCCTCTGCGTTCCTCTGCGCTTCCCTTTGCGATCCTTTGCGTTTAAAAATCTTTCACAAATTCCGTCAAGAACCTAAACGCCTTCAAAATATAACTAGCGCAATCTCTAGGAGAGGTATTGTAAAACGATCGCCATGCACTCGCCTTATCCTCATCATAGCGATCGCTGCGTTGACTATGATTCTCTAACCACGCCAATCGCACTGCATGGCCAATCAACACATCCAACACGATATATTCTTCAATTTGCAGCTTGGGATTATTGGCAGCGATCGCAGCTAATTCGATTAATGCTTCAATATTAACTTGGCGATATTCTGTAGCTTCAATTTTATTCAGCAAATGCTCAACTAACAGCGCAAAATTTCTTTCCCCGGCCGTCATTTCCGACAGCATTATCTCACTATCTAAACGATTGCGGCGCTCTAGTTTATCGCCAATTACTAGACCCTTGCAATGTTGCATTAATAGCCAAACTTGCTTAAAAAATTCTTTTGGTACGCGCCCCGTCGCACCTTCAGCTTGGCGAAACCGTCGCCAACCACCCGGCGGAACTTCTATCCCTTCGGCGATTCCTGGTAATACCACCCAAGCAATATCACTTTCTTTTTGTTTGACGTGCAGTGATTCTTGCTGGCGCAACAGGTTACTCATGCCAGTATATCCAGTTAATACCTGACGCAAGCGCATTTTCACTTCAAAGGGTGAAAGTTGCATTAAGTAATCGTAAGCTTCATCTTGAGTGACGTGTAATTCCCGCGCTAGTTCGCTGGTGAGCAATAAGATGAGATAGCCGACTCTCAAGGTTAGTAGTCCTTGGAATAGTTCGGGTTCTGAGCGAATTAAGATACCAAGATAGATTAAAATCTCTTGAGTAAGGACGCGATCGCGGATATCTTCACGACAAAAATGATTAATTTTATCGGCAATTTCATCGTGGGACATAGGTACTGTAATTAAGGACGCTTCGCTGTAAGCTTTACCCACAGCAATTTGCTTGCCCCGTACCAAAATACTCGTTACTGCATCTGATAGGCTGATATCAACCATTTGGCGTAACCCCGCAGCCCGACGCACTACTGCCCAAATGCCTAAATCTCCAGCTTTGGTATAAACTTCGTCGAGTAAATCGCCTACTGTGACAGGATATCCTGGCCCGCCATATCCTGTATCAAATTGCATTCCCTGTAAGCGAGTTAAAGTTTGCAGTAACTCAATTTGCTCGTAGATATTCTCTGATGAACGCAAATGAGAAAGTAATAACCCAAAGTTGGTTTCACACTCCACTTGAAATTCTTGGGTATGTCCTAAGCGCCAGTTTTTCTCAGGGTGATACGCTAAATAATAGCAACGTGGGCTAGCATTTTTTACTGGCGATCGCGAAAATTCTGCATTGGGGAGAAAATCAATTCTTTGGATTCCGGCTGTCAACATTAGCTGATTTAGCCGCCCTAATTTCACTCGCACACCGTTACAAACACCATCCTTCAGTTCTTGCATCAGTTCTAGTAATGCCTCAGAACCACTTTCTAACATGGTGTGCGTCAACATTAAAGTCAAGGTAGGACGCCCTAAATCGCTCCAATATTTTTGAATGTAAGCTAGTTCGCTTCTAATTTGATCTAGTAAAAAATGGTAATCAAGAGTTAGATAAAATTGCTGAGAGTCGGAAAAGGAAGGCAAAAATACAATTGTTTCACCGCTAATCCGAAAGATTCTAGATGTTGTCAAACTCCGCAGCCGCCGCACTGGCCGCCCAGTTAAACCAAGTTTATCATTACGTCCAATTTGGGTATAAATAGCTGAAAATTCTCCAGCTTTCCTCACCTGAATTGGTTCTACTTGTGCGGGTGTTTGTGCTTCGATTCCATGAACTTCTAGTTTCGTTTGTAAATCTTCATCTTCTGCTAATAAGGCAATTTGTACCAATGCTTCGCGCTGTTTTCCTACACACAAATGTCTTCCCAAAGGGTCGATATCACCAACCGCCAGTAAACCTTCACTCAACATTTCACTGAGGAAATATAAACTCTGCGCCCATACCAAAGGAATATTCTCATTGGGCAAACGTGGTTGAGTTTGAGGTGCTAACTTTTCTGCTTCTATATTTTCTGCGGGAACATAATAAAGTTCTGGCAATAAACGCAAACCATCTTGTTCTATGAGTAATGATTCTAAAAGCTCTTGGTATTTTTTAACTTGTTCTTGTTCGCCACGAAATAATCCATCTAGAACTAAATAAGTGAAAAATAACGGCCATTCGCATTCAATATGCTCAAATTGCTTGAGTTCCCACGGTTCGTAGTGCAAGCGCTGATGATCTTCTAAAACCGTTTGGTGTCCATCACGCAGAAAGCGTTTACAGCCGTATTTACCTGCGAGTTTATTGATAATATCGTTTAAAGTGCGATCGCGTAACTCCAAATCTTCCACTGCAAAGGCAGGATAACTAATAATACTCAATAGCGCCGCATCAATTTCTTTGGAACCAGATTCCCTCGGTAATAAAGATTCTAAAGTAATCCGGGCACGGGCGATTTCATCTGGTAGCACATGAATAACTGATGCTTGACTACCACGCACACCAAACAAATCCAATCCGTTGATAGCTTCCAAAGCAGCTTTTGCCATGCCTACGGAACTGGCATTTAACTCTGCACTACCACGATTTATTTTATTCCCACGTTCCCAAATGCCATAATCTGGAGTGCGATAAGCTCGTCCAATGTAGTAAACTAAATTTTGGACGAAATTCACTTCATCAATGGTATAAATTATTTGCAATCCCGCAGCCGTCATTTGCCCCAACATCAGTAAAAATATAGATGTGGCATCAAGTTGCAAATGTCCCCATTCATCATCACCAACAACAATGTCACCAGTGGCGGTATTATATTTGGCGTGCAGTCCATCTAATAGCGACTGAGTATGTTTAAATGTCTCTACTTTATGAGCCTGTCGCATCATCGCAAATAGCAACCCACGCATCAATTTAATGACACTGTGTTCTAGTTCATAGGTGCGTCCTTCATCGTCGTCAATTTTGCGGTATGCAAGTCCTAAACCCCAAACTGCCAAAATGCTGTAAACGTTGTCTCGCACCCAGGCATCAGTATAATCGCCGTGGGCTGTAATCGCTGTACTCGCAGGTAGCAAACCAGTAATCGGATTTTGCCGAGTCAGGATGATCGTTTTGATTTGCTGGTAGTAATAGTCTAGGCGAGTTAGCAATTTGGTAGATGTTTTCATGGTTTGGTTCAGAACAACTTGCAAAATTCGACCCTGTGACTGTGAACTGAATTACCTAAACCAAGTCAGAACAAGTTCTGTAATGGTTGATGGGACAACAGCTAAGGGTGGTGTGAGTTTATTATTATCTCTTGTTAATACACCTCTGGGTACTGAATTTTAGTGATTTTATTTCGGCGTGGCACTGGCGAAATAGTGAAAAATTGGGGAGATTTTTGGGTGTGGTCAGAATTACGTGCTATGGAGTGCAATCTGGGAGAGATGAGCTAGTATGCTAGCATAACAGCAGATTAACTTTTTTCATTATGGAAACTCGAATTAATAAACGCACCCACAGCGATTACACCCAAAGTGCTGCTTATCTGCCCAAGGATTTAGTTAAAATTTTCAAACAGCTAGCTCTTGAGTTAGAAATAGGGCATAGTGAGGCAATGGAAGAAGCTGTCAGAATGTGGTGTGATGCGGCAATCAAAAAAGTAAGTCAACCTTAATGAGGTATCCTACACCCAAACAAAATCTGATTTGTTTTATTCTCTGTCAAAACCTCACAACGTTTCTACTACCTATCTTTATAGTCAGATTAGATGAACGAACAGGAGACATCTATATCTTGGCTGGTGATGAAACTGGTATTGTAATTAACCCTAATGGTAAATGGAGATACGACGAATGACCAAGCCTAAGTTTGCTGCAATGAGTAAAATAGAGTTAAAACGTTATTTATTAGAGAATCGTAATGATACAGAAGCTTTTCACGCTCTAATGGATAAAATTAACGCTGAACCTAACCCGAAGTTTTATACCATAGATGAAATTGGTGAACTGGGAAAACTAATAGAAGCAAAACGGACACGAGAAAATCTCTAAAAATTACCTTTATCAACTCGCTTAATCGATGTAGCTTATCAGATGTCGATATCAGATGTCGAGACATTGTAGGCTGTGGATTACAGGGTCTACAGTCTGGCAATGAAAATAAATCGGCATGGACGCGCTGAGGTTTTAACACAGTCAGAGATACAGCTAATTTTTAGTCATGGATTAGAAAATGACCGCGATCGCAAACCAAAACATGATATTTATTCAAATCTTCACTATCTATTGTAATATTTTATACCTATAACTATAGTTTTTAAGGCAATCTCTGCGTGGGTGGAATAAATCCCTCCAAGTAAGTCGAGTCTTAGAAAGGTGACTCTCAAGAGTGGTCTTGGGAATCCACCGTGATTGGGTGTACTAAATCATATAGTGTCCGGTTAAAGACTTATCATTAAGACCGCAGAGGTAAGGTCCTTTTGGGCTTTGTGCATAGATTCGGAAATTATAACTAATTAGCCGGACATAATATTCAGTGGTGGGATGATGTCAAAAATCAAGAGTCCCTAACTCCGAAGCATGAGCTTATGCTAGTCTAAACTAAATCACTACTCCGAGGTTATGCTTATGCTGGTATAAACTAAATCATTTTTTTGTAGAAATATTTATTAAATAAATATAATTTTAATGTAGATATGTTTTAAAATTGATCTGCTTGTGTTAAGCATTCGGCAAATAATTGCAGTCAAGAAAGGGAGGCTATCCTCAATCCAATCAAGTTTGATAAAAAATAGGGCTTATGCACTGTACAAATAACTCATCTTATGCATTAGTATAAATACCTCGGTTCAGACTTTTACAAACCATATTTTGTTATTTGCGTAGGCTAGTAAAAATCTAGCTAGAAGCCTTGAAAAGCATAGTTGCTATTTTGGCTTTTCTGTTAATGCGTAAGTCATAAAATATTAATCGGTTTTTTTACATGATAAATATCCTAGTTTGCTTTATTACACCCTAAGATATTTACTAAATAATAGTTTCAGGGAAAATTATTATTTCACTTACTAACATAAATAATTGAAGCCTTGATTTAGGCTAGTATTTGCTTGAAAAAACTAAAAATTGGTATTGTTATTGCTGTTCTCAATGAATCAGGTAATTACCATTTTATAAAAAAAAGCAGCAGATAGAAGCAAGGGCGTAAAAATATAAATAACTTCAAATTTTTTTACCCAATATCTTGTTCATTTTTTGTCAAGAGAAATATTAATCTTAAATAGGAGTAACACAATGAAAACAGTCGGGATGTATCGTCGAGCTTATCCGAGAGTATCAGAAACTTTTATCGGAGAGCAAGCCCATAATTTACAAACATATAAACCGTTATTTCTTACTTGTAAACTATTAGAAGAAATTCCTTTTGACCATATTGCTATTAGTGATAATGACCAATGGAAAATTAAGCAATTATTTCATATAATTTCTGCTTCACCAAATATGTTTGGTAAAGAAGCTGAACTAAAAAATCTAAAATTAATTCACGGGCATTTTGGGCCAGATGGTATTTATGCAATGCGATTGGCAGAAAAATTAAATATTCCTTTCCTCGTTACATTTTACGGTTTTGATATCACAGTTTCACGCCGTGCTATGTGGCTGTCAGGTAATCCAGCATTCTATCAATTTCTTTTGCATGAAGAAGAATTAAAACAAAAAGCATCTAAATTTATTGCTTTTTCTAGTTTCTTGTATAAAAAGATGATTGAATATGGTTATCCTGAAGATAAAATTATTAAACTAAATAGTGGTATAGATTTAGAAAAATTTGCCCCAGCTAGTGAATCAAAAGGTGAAAGATATATTTTATGTGTAGGCAGACATACTGAAAAAAAAGGAATTGATACCCTATTAAAAGCCTTTGCCAGGATTGCCAGTAAGCATCCAGATGTGTCAGTTATTCAAATTGGAAATGGCACAATGACTGAAAAATTAAAAACTCTAGCAGATGAGCTTGGTATTAGTAATAGAGTCAATTTTATGGGGGCAAAACCTTATGAAGTGATTCAAAAAACTATGAGAAATGCAGAAATATTTTCTCTACCCAGTCAAACAGCAAAGAACGGTGATAGCGAAGGTTTACCGCTTTCAATATTGGAAGCCGCTGCTTCTGGTTTGCCAATAGCTTCTACCTGGCATAGCGCTATCCCTGATGCTATTTTAGATGGAGAAACTGGCTTTTTAGTTGATGAAAAAGACGATCAAGCTCTCGCGGAAAAATTAGATATTCTCTTGTCTGACCGGGCTTTAGCTAAGAGTATGGGTAAAAAAGGACGAGAGTTTATTTGCGAAAATTTTGATATTCGCAAGCAAACTGCCAAGCTAGAAGCTATTTATGATTTAGTAATTAGTTAACGACACTCAAGTGAGAGTATCTCAATTTAGATTACTGAACCTCAAGCATTTGTTAATGAGCAGAAGTTTTCTAATGCCTTGTTTGGAGACAACTCCTCTTTTTTTAGCCATCCGTATGGTTATTTATTCGCGATCGCCAGCTCTCACAGATTATATTAGTAGCAAAACTTACTACGATCGCAGAATAATTCCCCCAAAAATCAAGGTAGCAAGCTAAAAATTTATATAAAGGTACTAAAGAGATAAAATTTCCTCAGTATCTACCAGACAGCGCTATTCCGGGTTAGGATGATGACTAGCAATGCTTTGATTTAGCTATCGATATTGAATTGTTGAAATTTTATGGACCATAGTCCACAAGATGGCAGTATCAACCTCCTCTGAGCTGTGGTGAGGAAGTCTCCCAGCGCGGGGGAGACTTAGGAGATATATCTCATGCTCACACAAGATATTCGTGATTTGCTGACTGATACTACCGATTTAAACCAGTTGAAATGGGATTTAAATCGCTTGCAACCTGTGGATGTGGGAGAATACATTACACAATTGCCCGAACAACAACGGGCGATCGCATTCCGTTTACTCAACAAAGCTCAGGCAATTGATGTATTTGAATATCTGCCGACAGAGGTGCAGGAAGAACTAATTAATTCTCTCCATGATGTTCAGGTAGTGCAACTTGTAGAAGAAATGAGTCCTGACGAACGGGCAGAATTGTTTGATGAACTACCTGCTGGAGTAATTAAACGGCTGTTGCAGGAACTCAGTCCAGAACAAAGGCAAGCAACAGCAACGATTCTCGGCTATCCAGAAGGCACTGCTGGGCGGGTGATGACAACCGAATATGTCCGGTTGCGCCAAGGATTGACTGTCGGTGAAGCCCTGAGCAAAATCCGCCGTCAGGACGAAGACAAGGAATCGATTTACTACGCCTACGTCACAGATGATAACCGGACGCTGGTGAGAGTAGTTTCACTACGGCAATTGCTGTTTACCTTTCCCGATGTTTTCATCAAGGATATTGCTAGCGATCGCGTCATTAAGGTAACAACTGAAACTCCTCAAGAAGAAGTGGCGCGAATCATGCAGCGCTACGACTTAATCGCTATCCCCGTTGTCGATCGGGAAGACCGATTGGTAGGCATTGTCACCATTGATGATGTCATGGATATTTTGGAAGAAGAAGCCACAGAAGATATCCAAAAACTGGGGGGTGTGAGTGGTGATGAAGCAGCTTTATCCTCTCCCCTGTTAACCATCCGTAACCGCTTGCCTTGGCTGTTGGGGATCATGGCCCTGTATATTGGTGCAGCCAGTGCGATCGCGCCTTTTCAATCTGTAATTGCCGCAGTGCCAGTTCTAGCAGTCATCATGCCGATATTTTCTAACACTGGTGGTACTGTCGGTATTCAATCATTAACGGTAACAATCCGCGGCTTGGGAGTGGGAGAGGTAACACCCAAAGATACCTTAAAAATTCTCCGCAAGGAACTTCTAGCTGGTTTAGGTACAGCTCTTGCTTTAGCCACAACGATGATACTGCTTTCCTTAATTTGGGCACGACCCCAAGAGCGATGGGTGGCTTTAATTGCCGGCATGGTCATGGCAACTAATACAATTGTGGCTGTTACACTCGGCACTTTACTGCCAATGGCTTTGCAGCGCTTGAAACTTGACCCCGCCTTGGTTAGTGGCCCGTTAGTGACTACAATGCTAGATACAATTGGGTTTTTAACATTCCTCAGCCTAATTTCTTTAGCTTTAAACGTTTTCCATTTACCAGCGTGAATGGATTGGGCATTGGGCGTTAGGAGTGCTGAGTGCTGAGTGCTGAGTTAGGAGTTAAGAGTTAAGAGTTAAGAGTTAAGAGTTAAGAGTTAGGAGTTTTCTTTACCCCTTTGTCCCCTCATCTCCCTCACTCCCTCACTCCCCCATGCCCCAATCCCCAGTCCCCAATCCCCAGTCCCCAGTCCCCAAATATGCCTACTACTACCTGGAATCGCCATCACATTCTTTCCCTAGCTGACTTCACTACTACTGAATACGATACAGTTTTGCAAACTGCGGCCAGTTTTCAAGAAGTGCTATCGCGGCGGACAAAGAAAGTGCCAACCTTGCAGGGACAAGTGGTAGCGAATTTATTTTTTGAATCGTCTACCCGGACTCGCAGCAGTTTTGAACTTGCAGCCAAACGCTTAAGTGCGGATACACTGAACTTTGCCGCCGCCACGTCTTCTATGACTAAGGGAGAAACAATTCTCGACACAGCGAAAACCTATTTGGCGATGGGAACTGATATTATGGTAGTCCGCCATCGAGAGGCAGGAGTACCAAATGCGATCGCGTCTGAAATGGATCGTCTAGGTGTACGAGTTAGCGTCCTCAATGCTGGTGATGGTCAACATGAACATCCTTCCCAAGCGCTGCTAGATTTATTTACCATAACTACTCTAATTGACCCAGATCATCCGCGACTGGAACTTTTAAAGGGGAAAAAGATTGCTATTGTTGGGGATATTCTCCATTCTCGTGTGGCGCGATCGAATATTTGGAGTTTAATTGCCAGTGGCGCCGAAGTTCATCTTGCAGCACCGCCAACCCTCTTACCTAAATTCTTTGCCGAGTTTATCTCGGAGGAAGGTCAGGAGGTCACTGAGCGTAGTCGAAGTGAGTCAGAAGTCAGAAGTAATTCCCCCAATCCCCAACTTTTTCTACACTGGCAGCTAGAACCAGCTTTGCAGAATGCCGATTTCGTCATGACATTGCGCCTGCAAAAGGAACGGATGACGGCTCATTTGCTGCCAAGTTTGCGAGAATATCATCAACTGTTTGGGATTACACGCACAAAACTGCAACTTTGTAAACCTAACGTCAAAGTTTTGCATCCAGGCCCAGTTAACCGTGGTGTTGAAATTAGTTCTGAATTGATGGATGACCCAGAATTTAGTCTCATTCAATCACAAGTTACCAGCGGTGTTGCTGTTCGGATGGCACTCTTGTACCTATTAGGTAGCGGCAAAGCTTAGTAATATAATCTCAGTTTGAAATTTACTCCTATAGGACTACGTTACGGAAGAATATCTCATCTCATGGCATTTATTATTCCTCCGATCGTATGAGGACAGAACTCTCTAATCTTGGCACACTGGTATCGTAGAAGATCAGAATTTAATGACTTCTAGAAGTGTCCGAGGTAAATTATGAAACGAATTTTTTTGACGGCAGCAGCCTTACTCAGCACGCTATCTTTAGCTGCTCCCATTCCCGTCAAAGCAGAAAATTCCGCCCCTGTCCGCCGCTTGTTAGAAACTAGAGAATGTTCGGGATGTAATCTAGTAGGAGCTAACCTCAAAGGCGCTCATCTAATCGGTGTTGACTTGAGAAATGCAAATTTAAAAGGAGCTAATCTAGAAGGTGCTAACTTAGAAGGTGCCGATTTAACTGGAGCTAATTTAAAGTCTGCTAATCTCACAGAAGCATTTGTTAGCGATACGATGTTAAATAATGCCAATCTTACCAACGTTAATTTGAGTAATTCCCGTTTATATAACAGTGACGTAGATGGCGCTGTTTTAGCTGGTATTGATTTAAGCGGTGCTGATGTATTTAATACTGCCATTAGCATTGGTGGTGAATACTAATGATGAGTCATGATTTCCAAGTGATGAGTTAAGAGTTATATTCAACTCCTAACTCTGCACTTCCTAAGTTTTATTCGCCAGTAATCGATAGTTCATTAACCCAAATTTTCGGGCAAACACCACCTGGCGTTAACTCTGCTTCTTTTTCTACATAAATAATTGACTTCAAAAGTTCTAAGAAATCGCCAGCAACAGTTGCTGACTCAATACTCGTCCTGACACCCTTATTAACTAGCCAACCATCAAACGGCAAAGAAAAGGAACCTTGCAAGGATTTAACTCCAGCATGGAGAGCTTGTAAATCATCGATAAAAATCACATTTTCAGCAGTGTCTAAGCTAAACTCTTGCTCAGGAGTTGCTGTTGAAAATACGTGATAAAAATTGGGGCTAACGCTGACTTTTGCACCAATACTAGCATTACCCGTTGGCTGGGCATTTAACCTTTTAGCAGTGCCAGCACTATGGAGAAATCCTGTTAAAACGCCATTTTCAATCAGCGAAATTTGACGCGTGGGTGTTCCTTCGCCATCAAAACTTTCTGCACCTACGTTAGCTGGGTGCAACGCATCATCATAAACTGAAATTAAAGGAGAAGCAATTTGCTTACCTAAATCATCAGGCGTAGATAGACTTTGATTGTCTAAAATACTTTGGGCATTGAACAAGTTAGAAAAAGCACCCAACAAACTTAAGAAAGCTTCTGCTGAGAAAACAACTCGATATTTACCAGTTTTGATTTTTTCATAATTCAAGTGACTGATAGTTTTATCGGCGGTTTCTTTGATGCAACCATTAATATCTAGATTATCTAAACTCTGGTTGATTCTATAAGCGCCTGCACTGCGCGGTTTTTTTCCTTCTTCCTCAGTTTTGCTGTAAAGATAAACTGATGCTAAGGAGTGAGATTCAGTTCTCACCGCACCGTCGCTATTGAGATAAAATCTGTCAATATCTCTTTGAGACAAACCATTATAAGGTACACCTTTAATTGCTGGATGGGCTGCTAGTAATTCTTTTTCAGCTACCAATAATTTTTCTATGAGTTCAGCAACAGGTGCTTGGGGTGCTTTATTCTGAGGTTTACTTGTAATAGGAACAGTAGCTTCTGGACTAAAATCAGGGACATTTTCTTTAACACCAAAGAAACTGGCTTCATAAGCAGTTTTCAAAGCTAATTCCAGTCCCTTGGGGTCAACATCTGTGGTGCTGGTGACACCCATTGTATTATCTTCATTCCAGACACGAACAGTAACACCAGAGCGATTTGAAGCTTTGACTTGTTTCGGCTCACCTTGGTCTACTTGCACGTTAGTGTCATCTACTGTTGAGCCATAAATGTCGAATTTCTTAATGCCAAGCTTATCAGCATTATCCTTGGCAGAATTTGCAATCTCATTGATATTCGGCATAGTCAATTTTGGATTTTGGATTTTAGACTTCGGCTACGCTCAGTCGAACGATTTTGGATTGGAAGCGATTCTATTTTGAATAATTAGATTTTGGATGTTATTGCTTGTACTTCTCTCATAGAGTTCTGACTAAAGGAATACTCAAGCAATTTTGGATTTTAGATTTTAGATTGAACCGATGGAACAATCAGGTAACTTGAGCATTTTGGATTTTGAATTACAATATTTCAAAATCCAAAATCTAAATCTAAAATTCTTATCTTCCACCAACGGTAATAGAATCAACCTTGATGTGGGGTTGTCCGACTGTGGTGTAAATACTGCCACTAACGGAACCACAAAAACCTGGTGCAATTTCCAAATCTTGGGAACACATGGAAATTTTATTCATGATTTCCTTGGCTTCACCGATAAGAATTGCTCCTTTCAGTGGTTTGGTGATTTTGCCATTTTCAATTAAATAAGCTTCATCAACACTAAAGTTAAATTGACCTGTAGCACCAACGCTACCACCACCCATCTTTTTACAGTAAATACCTTTATCAACAGAGGCAAATAATTCATCGATGCTATATTCGCCAGAATCAATATAAGTATTACGCATCCGGCTAGCAGCGGCATAGGTATAATTTTGGCGGCGTCCACTTCCAGTTCTGGGGTGTCCGGTGCGTGAGGAACCTGTTCTATCTGCTAAAAAGTTTTTCAGAATGCCTTTTTCAATTAAGAGGGTTCTTTGAGCCGGCATACCTTCGTCATCCATGTCAATTGTCCCGAAGGCATTTTCAGAGCGCCCTTCATCCCAGGCTGTCAAACTTTCGTGGGCAATTTTTTCGCCTTTTTTGTCAGCAAAGGGAGAGGTATTGCGTTCTATTTGAGTGGTTTCTAGTAGGTGTCCGCAAGCTTCGTGGAAGATTACGCCACCAAAGTGATTGGCCATAATGATGGGATAAGTACCAGATTCCACGTAATCTGCGTAGAGCATTTTTCCAGCCGATTCTGCTATTTTTTCGGCGGCTTGTTGAGAATCCCAAGTTCTCAAGAAGTTGGCATCGCTAGTATTACCCGCGCGATCGCCAATTGAGCTACGATTAGCACCATCTGCACACAATAGGTTAAATCCGACTGATTGCGTGAGGCGGATGTCACGGGCAAAAGTACCGTCACTGGCGGCGATTAAAACTTCTTGCCAATCCCGGAAATAGGTAGCACGGCGCGATTGGACGTGGCTAGCTTTTTGCTTCAGGTGGGTAGTACCATCAAGAAGGATTTCTCCCATTTCTCGGATGGAGCTACACACTGGTAGCCATGCATCTTTACCTCTTTTGGTGGCGTAATCTCTGAGTAATTCTAGGTTGATTTCTGGGATGAAAGCCTTAGCAGTGGGTAGTTGCAATCCCAAGATAGAAAGACCTTTTTCTAAGGCTGCTTTCAAACCGGAAAACGAAAGGTCATTGGTGCTAACGTAGCAGTCAGCTTTACCACGAAATACCCTGACTCCCGCGCCTGTAGACAAACTGGGTGAAATACTCGTGATAGCGTCATCTTCTGCAAGAGAACTAATATAGTTGCGACGCTCTAAAAATAATTCGATGAAGTCAGCCCCAGCGGCGCGTCCTAGCCCCAGAAGGGTAGCCAGGGGGGCTTCCCAGGTTTCATCGAAACGCTCTGGTGTGGAGGAATATTGGAGAGTGGGAAGTTGATTCGAGAGAAGTAGCGTACTTGTAAGCATGGGTAGCCTCGTCTGCTGGCGTAGTTCAGAGATTTGACTGAAAAAATCCTGGTGTGTTCAGTCTAACAAATGAGCAAAAGCCACAGTTGCTAGAAAAACGTGTGGATTTCCCTCCCCTTTAACAACGCCTTGGCAAATCCGCCCACAGACTAGAAATTTAGAGCTATTTGACGAAGAATTCAGAAGTCATTTCATGTCCGCATAATTAGTTATGATTCCCACAGTCATTGCACCCAACCCCAGCCCCGCAAGCGGGGAGGGGAGACAAAGTGCAGCTTTGGCGGGGTGGGGTTCTTGGGGTTTAGTAAGTAATCAAGCGGACATGATATCAGAATACAAAAGCGGAGCAAGGAAAGCTCCTCTTTTGGATTGAGTGTAAAATATAACACATCTGTATTTATGTACTTATCTGGCACTCTTCTCAACCAAAGAATTCATACTTTTCTTCTCAGGTTCATTTACGATTTGCCATTTTCAGTGGAATTCTGAGTGTTTCTTGCTCTTTGAAAGTCTGACCTAAATTGGAAGTCTGCTTTGTTGATACTAGATTCTTAAACAAGAGCTTTAGCGTTCGAGTAATAGTTTTAAGAATTTTCATTTTGCTAGCAGTCGGTTTTTGATCGTATCTCAAAACCATTGGAATTTCTACAATTTTTGGTTTGAGGACTTTGGCTTTCAGCAGTAAATCTATCATGCAAGCAAATCCGCTTTCAGTGAATAGATTGTCCCCATAATACATATCCAGTTTACTGAGGAAAGTACGGTTATACAATCTGTAACCACAAGTGTAGTCTTTTACACCTGGTACGCGGGCGGCAATTCTGAAAAGCCAGCTGGCTCCGTAACTCATCAGTTCTCTAAATTTTGATAAGCCTATGACTTTAGAACCTTTGCGATATCTAGATGCGATCGCAATATCATAGCTACCAGCTATCATAGTGTCATACATTTTTATTAATAGCTCTGGTGGTTGAGTATTATCACAATCCATCGCAGCTAAAAAATCACCTTCTTTGGAAATTTCTAAGAAAGTCGTGAAACCTGTTTTAATTGCTTGACCTAAACCAGCATTTTTGGGATGTTGGACTAATTTCAGTAATATACCCAGTGATTGAGATTCATCTATTGCAGTCTGAGCAGTTTTATCGCTACTGCCATCATCGACAAGAATCAGTTCTATCTCTATATTAAAGATTTGCTGCAATGTTTGAAACTTTTTGAACAAGGGCCGAATTGATTCTTGCTCGTTATATGCGGGTAAAAGAACAAAAAGACTCATAAAGACCTCGTGTGATTTTTAAAATAAAATGTGATTGCTCAAGTTTCAAGAATTCAGTAATGCTGATTTTTTGAGAAATTCATCGACTTGTCTAACTACTGCGTTGTTGTTGACGCTATCGTTGACCAACTGTGAGGTATTGACGACGAAAAAATCATCGTTTTCAGTACTGACTTTTGGAACAAGGCTGGAATAATTTAAAACTTGTAGTGGCTGTACTTTAATCGCTCGATTAATATGTGCTGCTACAATGTCATCGGCTTTAAGTTCGGGGAACATTAAACGTATACCTTGGAAAAATATTGGGCGTAATTCGTCATCTGGTTGTTTTAACAACGGGTCAGTGGAAAGGATATATTTTGGTAGGAATGTAATGTGATATCCTGCTGTCTCTTGTAAAGAAACTAAGTTACTCATACCGATTACTCCGGTAAAAGGAATATTTTTATCGGCAATATTTACTACGTAATAAGGAACTAAAGGCTTACGAGTAATCAATACCATGCAGATTACACCCAGGTATTCTACTGTTTCAGTAGTGTCTGAAATATTCACCAGTTCCCTCGCAGCAACCTGTTGCAAGATATTAACTGGCCCAGTAAAGATGACTTTATCAAAATGCTCTTTTTTACCCTGAGATTCTACCCACATTCCACCCCCAGGATGAGGTGCGATATATTCAACCGCAACACCTTTGTGGATATGACCTCCAGCCGCATAAACTAACTTTTCTATATGGTCAAAAACAGTTTTATAACCGCCGGAGACATAACCAAGTTGTTCTTTATTTAATGAAGAATCGCGCGCTGAAAATAGTCGTTTGATATAAGCCCAGATAAAAACTGCTGAGATTCGCTTATAGTTTTCTCCTAGTTTGGATAAAAGTAAAGGTTTCCAGAGCTTGTCGTATGTGTTTTTACCACCGAGTTTCAATAGCCAATCTTCAACTAAAATCTTCTCTAAGCGCCGCCAGTTATTAAGGCGTGAACCATATAGGAGAGTAAAAGCTAATCTGATTTTACCTATAATTCCAAATAGAGGAAAACGCAGAAATTCTATACTATTACTAATAGAATAAAACTTTTTATTATCATAAAAGCCTGTTAAACTTCGATGCCAACGTAGTTTATCTCCAAGACCAATATCTCTGAGGAAATTTATTAAATGAGTATCAGAAGGTAGGATAACGTGATAAAAGCGATCCCAGGTAAATAATCCGTAATCATGATAGGTAGTAAGTCCACCAAGCTGCTTATTACTATCAAAAATAGTGACTTGATGTCCTTGATGTGAAAGACGTTGAGCTAACACTAGCCCAGTTATACCTCCGCCAACAATGCCTATATTCATAAATTAAATTTAGATTTTGTGAAAATGTTTTAGAGGACGATCTTCGGGAAACTGTTAATATTAATAATCTGCTGATAAAAGATTAATGTCCAACTAGAATTACGCCAGTTATAATCACGGAAATTCCTAACCACTGACTAAAAACAACTTCTTCTTTTAAAAGATAGTGAGAAGCAATTGGTACAAATGCATACATTAATCCTAAAACTGGAAACGCTTGACTTAAAGGAATTGTCCGCAATACATAAAGCCACAATATAGTCATAAATGTATAGCAGATAAACCAAATCAAAAAATAACGAGATAATAAGAGATTTTTGAGAGATCCGCTTTCTCCTTTATTAGAGTTAGAGATGTAAAATCCATACTTTAGTGAAAGTTGAGCTGTTGTTCCAAACAAAACAACAAGCATTAAATTTATCCAAGTAAAAATACTCATTTTTAATCTTTGAAGTAATTAATTATCTAAACTTGAGCTTTTTTATGGGGTTAACTACTAAAAGAACACCCAAGAAGATAGTTACGACTCCTACTATTCGATTTAATGTAATCACCTCATTAAAAAAGTAGTATGAACCGAAAAGTATCCCGACATAATTTAAACTCGTCAGTGGATAAGCAATACTTAATTTTACAGATCGCAGAGCCAATATCCAATTTACTATTCCTAAACAATAGACAGTAATAGCTAATGATAATTTTTGAAGGAAATCCCAAGTAAATACTCCCTCATTTGTATAAAGCATGGCGTTTTTCATCAGCAATTGTCCACAAATACTAAGTAAAATACTTACAAATAGAATAATATAAGGGATTATTTTAAAGTTTGAAATTTGCGACATAGATTTCATAGTACTTTGCCTTAATCAAGATAGTAGGTATGAACCGAGCAGTAAAAAGCCAGTTGTTTTGAACGTTTCATATCTCGGCAACACCTTCTCTACAATTCGATCTCTACTTCAGTAAATAGACAATAAAATTAGGAAGGCTATGCTGAAGCGACTGATATTAAAATGAGCGTTGAAGCTCATGCCCTAGAGTTCAAAACTAAATACTATGTAATATTCCAGGTTGCTCTATCATGGCAGCGTTCGATATGATTCGGACTAAAGCACGCTTAATTTTTTACTGGGTTATACTCTCAAGCAAACCAGTTTATTGCTTGGCAATTGGCACAATCAATTTAGAGTTTGCCCAACTGTGAATTACAGATATTTTCTGTGCTACCCAGTTTTGCTCTAACGCTATTTTTAGCGCGATCGCGATAATCTAATAGTAGATGCAGATATAGAGAAGGTTGAGAATGTCACAAATTCTCTCTACATACACAAAGTTTGCAGTGTGAGTAGGTGTAGGCAGTTATAGACATCACTGATGCTGAACTCTGATTCCACACACATATTCAACAGACGCACCTAAATCAAAATGGATTGCTAGAATTTTTGATTAACCCATTTATTAACTTTCATCGGTTGTATCCTGCTGTAGAAATTTTTTAAAGATACTATCGATCTTCTCAAGCTATAAAACCTAGCTGGATTGATAAATATTCTCTATTTGCTCCAGGAAAGTTGATTAATGTACTGAACATATCATAAAATTTTTCCCTACTCACAGACATATCTGTAATCTCGGCTGGCAATTAAGCCGATTTATAAAAGTAAAGGTTTTTACTCAAATTGAGTATGTATACGTGCTTTTTTTGGGTATGAGAACGCAATAAGTAATACAAGTCTGACTGGCGGCGTAAATCATAGAGAGGAGATAAATCAATCTACAGTAATACGCTTTACAGGTTTATGGGGAATTTTACTGAATGTCCAAATGGAGCCTTTTTAACAAAACAACTAATGCAAACTAGCATCGCCTAATCAACTTTAAGTTGACGTTGTTTGCATTGAATTTGAGATATTTTTACACCATTTAGTATTAGGTTGGCTTGATTTCTCCTCGTAATTATAAATAGGCTTTTTTCTCCAAATTTATTGCTACATGTAATTACTTACTAGAATACCACGAGAAAGGTATGTTGCAAATTTATCGTTGTACTTTATCAAAAATTTATCTATTGACAAATACACTTAAACAAAAACTTCATAAAACAAAATTCCTCCTCCATTATGAATTTTTGTCTGGGAAATTTGTACATTTATGAAGTAATTTCTGGGTATTAAACTTGTAGAAGTAAAGAGTTAGTATTAGACTCGATAAATGCAAAGCTAAGAGTTGACCAAAGGAAAATTTAAGCTTGAATAACAGTACTGGCAATGATAAGATCGCACAACGTTACACCAAATTACAGCCAGAATTTTAGATGACAATCGAGAGTTTGAATTGTTTTCTATCTATCCACAAAAATCTCCATCTAATCTCAGACAGAGCTATTACTCCGCCAATTTTCCTTGGCTGGGTAAAGGTTTTTCTATTGTTTGGACTCATTATCCTCACAAAAATCTGTTGTTAATCATGATTAACAATCCAAACTGAATCTGCCAAGATGCTAGTACTAGATTTAAAATCAAGCTAATAGCTGCAAATTAAGCAATTTCATTAATACTCTTTTTGGACAAGTAGGCAGTAGCCAAAACAGTATATAGTGGTGTCAATAAAAACAAGCCTAAGTTTCCTTGGCTGGATAGAGGTTTCTTTAGGTAGTTTTCCTATTGTTTAGACTCATTATCCTGCAAAAGTCTGTTGGTAATGACGAAGACAATGATTAATAACCCAAACTGAATCTGCCAAGGTGCTAATATTAAACTTAAGATCAAGCTAATCGCTGCGAATACACCTGCAAGATATGCTATTTCATCAGTACTCTTTTTGAACAAGTAGCCTGTAGCTAAAGCAGTACATAGTGGTATCAAGAAAAACAAAGGCATTTTACTAACCTCTGAACTAAAGGTTGTAGTGTTTTTAGAACAAATTTTTTGGAATTGTGGTTAATCTTACATCCAATAAGGTTTTGGCTACAACAGTCGAGCGAAATAAATATTATAGAAAATCAAGATTAGGCAACGTTGTATTTTATGCCAATTGGAATAATTATTGCGATAGATGAAGCGCCAAAAAGCTTGACAAATATTTTTCTGTGTTCGATGGTGTGCGTAGCAAGCTTTAAAAGTGGGTACGAGACGCCACGCGAAATTGCGTATTGTTTAGAAACAGACAATTCCTGTGGGTGACGCTTTGTCGTTCTCCTCAATCAGCCAAGCTACCCTGTGCTAGACAAATTCTGATTCATCTACGCGGATTGAAAGGGTTATAAAACTTGCGTAGGTGGGTTTTGTCTATTTCGCCAATTGCACTCTTGTGAGCAATCATCTGGTAAATTAGCTTAAAACTTTGGCCTTGCGCCAGGATAAGGATCTAGCATATTACCTTTAGAAGTAGCATTTTCATTTTAGACACCTAATGCTGAACATTCCTCAAATACTGGCAACTGAAATAAACCTCAAATCCCATCAGGTGCAAAACGCGCTGGAACTTTTGGCGGAGGGTGCAACAATTCCCTTTATTGCACGTTACCGCAAAGAGCGCACCGATGAAATGAATGAAGTGCAACTACGCGAACTGGCCGATCGATATACTTATTTAACAGAACTGGAAGAACGAAAATCGGCGATTTTAAGTGCGATCGCCCAACAAGGTAAACTTACAGATGAACTCAAAGCTAAAATCTCGTCCTGCTTACAAAAAACCGAACTTGAGGATTTATACTTACCCTATCGCCCAAAGCGCCGCACCCGTGCCACCATCGCCAGAGAAAAAGGACTAGAACCACTAGCAGAGTTCATCAAGTCACTAAATGTCAAAAATGCTGTAATTGCATCCTTGGAAGAAGAAGCGGCTAAATATATTTCGGAAACGCAGGGAGTAAAAACAGCAGAAGAAGCGCTCAAAGGTGCTGCTGATATTTTGGCAGAAGAAGTAGCTGAAAAAGCTGAGTTACGTGCGTATATCCGCGATTACCTTTTAGAGGAAGGAGTATTTGTCTCCCGCATCAAAGATGATTATCCTGAAGGTACAACCAAATTTGAGATGTACCGTAACTATCAAATTAAGGTAAAAAATATTGCACCACACAATATGCTGGCGTTGTGTCGGGGTGAAACTGAAAAAATATTAAGCTTTGAAATTGCTTTCGATGAGGATACGGTACTTTACTATCTTGAGTCGAAAGAAATTAAAACCAAAGTTCGGACAATTCGGGATTTTTATCAGGCGATGTTGAAAGATGCATTCAATCGTTTGATGAAAGTCTCTCTTATGGGAGAGGTTATTTCTGAGAAAAAAGTTTATGCAGACATAGAATCAATCAAGACATTTGAAACTAATCTGCGGGAGTTGCTGCTGTCTGCACCAGCAGGGATGAAACCAACGCTGGCGATAGACCCTGGTTTTAGAACTGGGTGTAAGGTTGCTGTCCTCGACCAAACTGGACAATTTTTGGAATATCAGGCAGTATTTCCCCACCAAGCGGCTGAACAGCGACTCAAAGCTGCACAAACTGTCAAAAATCTGATTGAAAAGTACAAAATTGAGTTAATCGCCATCGGTAACGGTACAGCGTCCCGCGAGACAGAGGAATTTGTCACGCAAGTATTGCAAAATATAGAACGCAAACCAGTTAAGGTGATGGTGAATGAGTCTGGCGCATCTATATATTCTGCAAGTAAAGTGGCGTTAGAAGAGTTTCCCGATTTAGATATTACCGTGCGCGGTGCTATTAGTATTGGTCGCCGTTTGCAAGACCCTTTGGCGGAACTGGTGAAAATCGATCCCAAATCCATTGGTGTGGGACAATATCAGCACGATGTCGATCAGAAGTTGTTGAAAAAGAAATTGGATGACACTGTAGAAAGCTGCGTCAACTACGTCGGCGTAGACTTAAACACCGCATCCAAAGAACTTCTAACATCCGTCTCTGGGATTACGGCAACAGTTGCCAATAATATTGTCGCCCATCGCAACCAGAATGGAGCCTTTAAAAATCGCCGACAACTGTTGAAAGTTCCGAAGCTGGGACCAAAAGCCTATGAACAAGCAGCGGGTTTTCTGCGGATTCGCGGCGGTGATAACCCTTTGGATAATACAGCAGTGCATCCAGAGAGTTATTCTGTAGTAGAAGCGATCGCATCCGATCTAAATGTGCCATTAAATCAGGTAACACAAATTGCCGAAAAGCTCAAAAAGACCAATCTGAAGAAATACGTTACCGATAGCGTCGGCGAACCCACACTGCGCGACATCCTCAGCGAACTAGAAAAACCAGGTAGAGATCCTCGTGCTGAGTTTAAGTATGCCACCTTCAGAGAAGGAATTAAGGAAATCAGGGACTTAAATGTGGGAATGGAACTAGAGGGAATTGTGACGAACGTCGCCAACTTCGGTGCTTTTGTCGATATCGGCGTACATCAAGATGGCTTGGTGCATATATCCCAACTTGCTGATAGATTTGTAGACGATCCCAACAAAGTTGTCAAAGTTGGACAGGTAGTCAAAGTGCAGGTGTTAGAAATCAACGAGAAACTCAAACGGATTAGTTTGTCAATGAAAGCAGTTAAACAATAATTAGAAACAGCAGATGGCAGTTTATCAAGTTCGATTTATCAATCCTACACTTGGATTAGATCGCACCATTCCAGTACCAGACGATCAATATATTCTGGATATGGCGGAAGAAGCTGGTATCCGCCTACCATCTGGGTGTAAACAAGGTGAATGTTCTGCCTGTATCGCTAAACTTATTAGTGGTGAAATCGATCAAAGCGAGCAAAAATTTCTGCGTCCAAGCGAAATACAGGCTGGTTATGTTGTTACTTGTGTAACTTATCCTTTGTCTGATTGCACTTTAGAAACCCATCAAGAACAAGTCTTATATAAATCAGCCCTTTACTATAAGCCTGAATCGGGACAATCTAAGTGATTTTTGCCTTGTGACATTAAATTAATCTTAAATTTTAGGGTGCGTTAAATTTGTTTAACGTGCCCTTAAAAACATGGCAATACGTGAGAAATCTCCAGAAATTAATATGCATTATCCAGAACCCTTGTAGAGACGTAGCAGTGCTATGTCTCTATTCCTATGTCTAATGTATGGGTATACAGCTATGCACCCATAAAATGTATTTAGAACCGCTATATTTTGCTCAACGATAGGCCTAATGGTAGAAAGAAATTCTATCTTGCAAGGGAGGTTAAACCCTAGCAGATAGTTAAAGATGTATATAAGAAGTCGCAAAAAAAAATCTCTAGTTATTAGGTAAGAAACAATGTTGACTCCATTTTTAACCGCGCTAGCTACAGCTTTGAGCCTGTTGATTGTTGATTTAGTTGTTCCAGGGGTTAATATTGCTAATTTCCCCGCTGCTTTGATTGCCGCTTTAGTAATTGGTCTAATTAACGGTTCAGTTAAACCAGTTCTGTCTGGTCTTTCTCTGCCACTTAACTTTCTCTCATTTGGAGCATTTTCGCTCGTTGTCAACGGTTTATGTTTCTGGTTAGCAGCAGTGCTAGTTCCGGGGTTCGCAGTTCGCGGAATTATTGGTTTCCTGCTTGGGCCAGTAATTTTAACCTTTGCTAACACCTTTATTAACAACTATTTTGTTGAAAGAAACCTTTTAACTAGCAGTGGTGATGTAAAGAATCAAGGTGAATTACCTTCTTCTAGATAAGTTTAGAACGAGTAGAAACGCCAGTTAAATCACGTTTCTCACCTACATAAAATCTCCGAAGATGGATTTCCTAATTCGGCATCCTCAAATGAATGTAATTAAACAAAATCACAAAGTTGTAACATCATGAAATTAGTTCGTTTTCTTCTAGGTTTGTTAGTTCCTCCTTTAGGCGTTTTCTTGACAGTTGGAGTTGGCCCCACTCTGTTTATTAACATTTTGCTCACAGTTCTAGGTTGGCTTCCTGGTAGTATTCATGCAATTTGGGTTATAGCCAAGCATGACGAGCAAGTTAATCGAGAAGGGCGTATTTACTAATACGCAATATTAAAAGCCCCTTCTTCCAAATTGGGAGAAGGGGAGCTAATTTCAAAGTTTTTAAAGTCCCTCTCCCAAGCTTGGGAGAGGGATTTAGGGTGAGGGCTTTTGATTCATGTCAGAAGTCTAATGAAAACTACTGTTTTAACAAAAAAAATAGGGTGAGAATTTCCCACCCTAACTTTTATATAGCGGTTCTCGGTTGAGTGAGGTACAAGAACCCCACCCCCAACCCCCTCCCCGCAAGGGAGGAGGGGGTTAAAATGTACCTCATGTGATTAAGAAACGCTATAAGTCAATTAAACGTTAAAACAGTCTATTTATGAATAGTCTCCCGTTCTTTAGCAGCAGGTTCCTTATCTTTGAATAAGTCAGCCGCCGTTAAGAGTAACTCTCTTAAGGTTTGTTTGATTTGACGCTCTTTTCTGGCTAAAGATGTACCAGCTTCACCCAGTTTATCTTCTAACTGCGATCGCTTCTCTCCTACCTGTACAGCCATAGACTCTGCTTGGGGACGAGCCTTATCGTACCAGTGTTTAGCCTCGTCTAGATAATCTTGAACCTCCATATTACGTCCGCCGTAGCGTGCAGCCATATTAGCTCGGACAATGGCTAGCTGTGCTTGCAGTTGCGCGTAACGTTTCTTTAGCAATCCGACTTCTTCACTATCTTTAATCGCATTGACAGCAGAATCAATGGCAGTTTTGGTACTCGCAGGTTTTTCCTTACCTGTCTCTTCAATCTCTGCCAAAATTACATCAACCTCTTGTTGGAGTTGTTCTTCTTCACCATCCAGTTGAGCTTGTAACCTTTTTATATCTGTTTGAGTTTGAGCAATGCTTTCGTGTCTTTTGCTATTAATCCCTTCCAGCGCTCCTTCAATGGAAGCTGTCACTTCATCTTTGAGTTCGCCACCTTTTTCTTGGAAGTTTTCAATTACAGCAGAAACTGCATCTTTCACAATGCCACGAACTTCACTAGAACCTTGTTTAAACTCAGAAGCTACTTGAGAAACTGCGGATTTTACTATTTCTCGAATCCTCTCAGTTCTTAATTGTCCAGTTTCTTTCGCTTGCTGCAAGTCGGCTTGAATTTGTTGCTTGATATTGTTAGGCATTTTCAACTCTTGGGATTTAACTAATTTGGATAAAATTTTCTAGAGATGTTCTTACATCAACATTATGGCGTAGCCTGATTAAGCTAGGCACTTCCTTTAGATAGAAAATTCCAATCCCAAAGAGGTGATGTGTAAGATGTTGCCCATTTATGAGATGATGAATATTTAGTGGTAGTAATTAGGAGTGAAATATGTGGCAAGTAAATATTACTTGTTCGGGTGATGCCTGGAAAATCTATGGTGTTGATTTTAAAGCGATCGCAGAGAAATATCAAGGTGAATTGATTGGTTCTAAAAAAATGCCAGATGGGACGCGTATCATGTCTTATAAAATTGAGGATGTTAGTGATGCAGAGTCTTTTCAAGAAGATTGTGCAAATTTTGCTGGATTTACAACTGACTTTGAATCTCTCTAGTATTAGTTCTAATACTTATGCTTACACTAGTATGTCAAAATCTGGAGAAGTTAATTGAAGAAACTACTTACATTAGTATTAGTAACGGTTTTGTTATTAATCAGTACTTTTACTTTGCCTGCTAGTGCAGCAGACACAGTTAATGGCGAACAAATATTTAGTGTTCATTGTGCTGGTTGTCATATCAACGGTAGCAACATCATCAGGCGTGGTAAAAATCTCAAAAAGCCAGCCCTAAAAAAATATGGTATGGATTCAATAGAGGCAGTTACATCTATAGTTACCAATGGTAAAAATAATATGTCAGCCTACAAAGAGCGTCTCTCTGAACAGCAAATTCAAGACGTTGCTGCTTACGTTATCGAACAAGCTGAAAAAGGCTGGCGTTAGAACGTTAGGAGTTGGGAGTTAGAAGTTAGGAATTAGGAATTATCAGTTATGATTTATCTATTAGTAATTGTTAAGTCTTCCCATTCCTAACTTTTCACTCATAAATTGAAAATGAACTTACCCGCAGCTAGTCGTCTCCAATTTACTCCCGATTTGAACATCTGCCGTATATTAAATGGGATGTGGCAAGTATCCGGCGGACACGGACAGATCAATCCCCAAGCCGCTATTGAGACTATGTTCAAATATTTAGATGCTGGCTTTACCACTTGGGATTTAGCAGATCATTATGGCCCTGCGGAAGACTTTATTGGTGAGTTTCGTTGCCAACTAATTGATACTCGTGGTAAAGATGCTTTATCTCAGGTACAAGCCTTTACGAAATGGGTACCTCGTCCAGGCAAAATGACAAAAAAACTCGTCGAGGAAAATATTGATATTTCCTTGAGAAGAATGAATGTGCAATCGTTAGATTTGATGCAATTCCATTGGTGGGAATATCAGGATAAAAATTACCTGGATGCCCTCAAATATATGGCAGAACTTCAGACTGAGGGTAAAATCAAGCATCTAGGTTTAACTAATTTTGACACGGAAAACTTAAAGCTTATTACTGAAGCAGGTATCAAAATAGTTT
This sequence comes from Nostoc sp., assembly GCF_036918015.1. GTDB lineage: Bacteria > Cyanobacteriota > Cyanobacteriia > Cyanobacteriales > Nostocaceae > Nostoc. Next base: position 2,578 of record NZ_JBALEO010000069.1, on the reverse strand, counting down.
CTAATCAAGTACAATTTTCTCTGGTTGACCGCCGTCCTGAAGTTAATATGGTGGAGTTTTGTCAGCAGCATGACATTAAGCTTTTTACTTACGGTACACTTTGCGGCGGTTTGTTATCAGAAAACTATTTGGGCAAACCAGAACCGCAAGGATTTGATCTCTCCACTGCTAGTTTGAAAAAATATAAAAATATGATCGATGCTTGGGGTGGTTGGCGATTATTTCAAGAGTTGCTGGCTATCCTCAAAGAAATTGCTAATAAGCATGGGGTAAGCATTTCTAACGTGGCAGTACGTTACATTTTAGATCAGCCAACTGTGGGCGGTGTGATAGTTGGTGCAAAACTTGGTGTATCTGAACATATAGAAGATAACACCAAAGTATTTAGTTTTAGTTTAGATGCAGACGATCGCGATCGCATCAATGCAGTATCTCGCCAATCACGCGATTTGTACCAGCTAATCGGCGATTGCGGCGACGAATATCGGCGATAAAACTTTTGAACTGCTCAACAAAGAGATAGCTTATACTCTATCACCTAGTTGTGACGGCAACTTTATCAATGGCTGGATGCTAAAGAAGGATGGCCAGAGGGATGAGTTGCTTTTTTACTTTAAATGTGAAAAAATCAATACGTTGTTATTATACGGTTAGTTGCATGGCTATCTACGCTAACAATATTGATTATTTCACTAGAGGTACTTCTGGTGATGACAATATTTATGGAACTGATTTTAGTAATTATATTTATGGGTATGACGGGAATGATGTTATTTTCGGTCTTGGTGGGATTTACGATGACATCATAGCTGGTAATGGCAATGACGTAGTTTTGGGCGGTTCTGGATCTGACATAATTGTTGGTGGTAACGGTAATGACTTACTTTCCGGTAGTAATGACAATGATACACTTTTCGGTAATGGCAATAGTCGTGTCATTGGACAAGATAATGATTACTTAAGTGGTGGCAGTGGTAATGATGTGCTTTGGGCTGATTATGGCGAAGATACGCTATCAGGCGATTTAGGTGCTGACCGATTTCGCTTACCTTCTTTGTTTAATGGCATTGACATTATTACAGACTTCAATCGACTTGAAGGTGACAAAATTGAAATTTCAGTTATTTCAAGTGCGCGTTCTATTAGTGATTTTAGCTACAACAAAAACACTGGCGCTTTGTCTTTATTTGGAACTCAAATAGCTACTCTTGAAAATAAGCCTACTGACTTCTCAACAAACGTTGATATTCAATTTTCCGTACCTTAATCATTTGGAATTTGTAATCAATTTCATCTGATATTTTCTCCTAGTCAGAATGATTCGATCTCACAAGCTCTGCGCCTCTAAGAATGCGATCGCGTTACTCTTAAATTAATTGACGACAATATAACCAGCTTATGCAATTACTGAATATCACACTGCCAGATGCAATATGGAATCTCAACTAATACAGAGTTCTCCCGACATCCTTTCTGGTACACCCGTTTTCTATAGAACTCGCGTACCAGTACAAACATTGATTGATTATCTCGAAGCAGGCGATCGCCTTGATGACTTTCTAGAAGATTTTCCCACTGTGAGCCGCGCACAGGCAACAGCGTTTCTCAAGCTAGCCCTGAAAAAGGTATTATCTTCTTATGAAAGTGCTGCTTGATGAATACCTGCCTAAGAAATTAAAGCGAGAAATCACAGGTCATGAGGTTGTGATTGTACCAGAGCAAGGATGGGCAAGTAAAAAGAATGGTGAGTTACTGGGACTAGCGAAGACGGAGTTTGATGTATTCATCACCATTGACCAAAACTTAACTGCCCAACAAAATTTGAATAATATTGACCTAGCTATTATCGTTCTCGCATCTCCCAGCAATCGTTTAGAAGTTCTGAAACCTCTGATGCCTAAAGTTCAAGAAGCTTTAGCAACGATTCAAGCAGGTGATGTGGTTACTATTACACTGTAAATTTCAAAAATTACTCTGCTGTAAAAACAAATACCGCCCTTAATGCTTCTAAGGTAAGAGTCGGATAGTTTTCTAGCACTTGTTGTTCTGTCCATCCCGCAGCAAACAAACCCAATAAGAACTCTACAGATAAACGAGTTCCTTTGACAGTCGGCTTACCCAGCAGAATTTTAGGATCTGAATAAATGTACTGTTGCCAGTCCATAGTTTGTACTCCGACTAAGCTACAGCTATTGTTGCACAGTATGATTTTTGTTGAGTTGCTGAAGGGAAATGCGATCGCGTTAATCTTAAATTAATTGGCGACAATGTAAAAAGTTTTTGAAATCAGTCCTCTAGACTCGTTCACGAGTATAAAAGACTCGTCGGCGAGTATAAAAGACTCGTCGGCGAGTATAAAAGACTCGTCAGCGAGTATAAAAGACTCGTTCACGAGTATAAAAGACTCGTGAACGAGTATCAAAGACTCATTCACGAGTATAAAAGACTCGTTCACGAGTATCAAAGACTCATTCACGAGTATAAAAGACTCATTCACGAGTATAAAAGACTCGTCAGCGAGTATCAAAGACTCATTCACGAGTATAAAAGACTCGTCAGCGAGTATAAAAGACTCGTT
>NZ_JBALEO010000068.1:0-160876 GCF_036918015.1 Nostoc sp. | reverse complement strand
GTAATTTGTGATTAGCGCGAAAGCCTGAATTTTCGTTAACTTTTTTCTAATTTATGGATCAAAATTTTTCTCACATTATGATTCAAAGCATAGCAATACTAGCGCTGCTATTCGGGAATTACGGCGGAAATTGGCAAGTGAGAATTAAAGATTTTGATTTTGCGATGCCCTCTCTACGTTCGCGCAGCGTGTCGTAGACAGACGCTTTGCGTAGCTTGCTTCTCCAAAGGAGTACGGCGGGCTACGCCAACGCAGACAATCTTCATCAATGGCGGCTACTTGGTACGATAAAGTACAGAGTGTCACAACTTACTTTCAAGTAAATAGAAAAGGAATGCGTAGATGGGAAAAGGGAGATTAGAAGCATTCAGCGATGGAGTGATTGCCATCATCATCACTATCATGGTGCTGGAAATCAAAGTACCGCATGGGTTCGATTTAGCTGCGCTACGTCCACTAATCCCGGTATTTCTGAGCTATGTGTTGAGTTTTATTTATATCGGCATCTACTGGAACAATCACCATCACCTACTACAAGCAGTCCGACAGGTTAATGGGCGTATCCTCTGGGCTAATCTGCATCTGCTGTTTTGGCTGTCGCTAATCCCCTTTGTCACTGGTTGGATGGGCGAGAATCACTTTGCCGCCATGCCAGTTGCCCTTTATGGTGCAGTGTTGTTGTTGGCTGCGATCGCTTACTTCATTCTTACCCGCACCCTGATTTCTTACCACGGCAAGGATTCGACTCTAGCGATCGCAGTTGGTGAAGATTTCAAAGGAAAATTATCAGTAGTTGTCTATGCTGTGGCAATTCCACTTGCCTTTGTGAACTCATGGTTTGCCTGTGGATTATACGCTTTAGTCGCTGTCATTTGGCTAATCCCCGATCGTCGCATTGAGAAAACCCTCACACCCTAAACGAATTACGAATTACGAATTACGAATTACGAATTACGAATTACGAATTACGAATTACGAATTACGAATTACGAATTACGAATTACGAATTACGAATTACAAATTACGAATTACGAATTACAAATTACCTACAAGTGCAATACCTAAACACAAAAAATATCAAAACTGCAAAACCAGTCGCGGCATAAAACACACTACTAATTCCGCCAAAACCAAAGGCATAGCCCATCAATAACGGGCCTAATGTTTGTCCTAATCCATAGAATGTCCCGTTTACCGATATAATTGTCGCCAAATATTCTCTTGGTGCTAAATCTGCTAAAAGTGTTTGGCTGCTAGGAAAACCAATACCAAGTCCAATCCCAAAAATTGTACTTGGAATTAATAGTAACCAGATATTTGACACAAAGGGAACTATTAACATTGCTAAGGCATAGAAAACATAAGATGCGCTAATTAAAGTTGTGGCGGGAAATCTTCTCGCTAATTTACCTAACTGGGAAGATGTAATCGTAATTGCTACGGAAACACTAGAAAGGAGCAATCCAATAATTGTGGGTGGCGCTTTAAAGGTATCGTTAATCAGTTGTGGTAAATATGTGACATAAGCACCATAAAGAAAAACGAAGTTAGCAGCACTGGCAATAAAAATTCCAAATAGCTGACGATTTTTTAGAACTTTTATGGCATTGCTCAAATACTTTTTGAGGTTGCGATCGCCTTTTGGTTCGGGATTCTTAAGTGCAAACAACACCCATAGCCCAAGAGGAATCGCTAATATCGGCAACATAAAGGGATAATACCAGCCCATTGTAGCTAATGCACCACCGATTATTGGATAACTTGATGTGCCGACACTGCTGATACTGGCATTGTAACCCATTGCCGTAGTCCGTCTGTCTCCTGTATATAAATCGCCGATTAAGGTGATACTTAAAGAAAGCAAAGAAGCAGCACCAATTCCTTGCAGCAAACGCAACCATAGTAATAAATTAAAATCGCGGGCGAAGGCGCAAGCAGTACCAGCTATGCCAAATATAAATAGTGAAGGAACAATAATTATCTTTCTGCCCAATCTATCGGCAAGAATACCAATAATTGGCCCTAAAATCAGAGATGGTAATGTAAATGCTGTAATCAACAAACCCAAATTTTTCGGGTTAATATTTAAATCTTTAGCTAACTTTGGAAAAGCCGGAGTCACACTAGAAACTCCAATAACAGCAATTAGTACAACTGCACAAACAATCTGAAAATTTAGCTCTAGATAAACTGGTTTCTGTCGTTCAGATTGGCTATTATCTTCTGGTAAATGCACGATCAAACCCTGTGTATAAATAATTATGAACGCAAAGCATCCCAAGAGACGCTTCGCGTTTATTTGCTAAAAAAGTGCCTAATTGATTGTCGTCTTAAGCTGCAACTTTTTCCTCAAATGGTTTAAAGGTTTTTTTGCTAGCACCGCAAATCGGACATTCCCAGTCTTCAGGAATTTCTTCAAAAGGTGTACCAGGCGCAATTCCCGAATCAGGATCGCCAGCAACGGGATCGTAAATCATGCTGCATTGTCTACAAATCCATTTCCGAGTTTTAGGATCTTCACCAGCAAGTCTAGTTGCTGTTTGTCCACCATTTAATACTTCTAAGGCTTCAGTGTAGCGATCGGCGTGATAATTTTCGATGAATTTTAACAAGCCAAAACGGTGGGCAGCTTCTCGAAATGTGTTGGCATGATCGGTAGATTCTTGAACTTGTTTGAGAAATTCTTCAGCTGCCGGATTGTCGCGATCGCGTTGCGCATCTGCGGCAAACTCTGGATACATTGTGGTATATTCATAAGTCTCGCCTTCAATTGCCAAAGATAAACAGTGAGATACAATTTCCCGCTTTTGTTCATCAGTTAAAGCAGCTGCATCTTCTACCACAAGTTCTGGATGTAGTAACTTAAAATGTGCAAAAGCGTGTTCAGTTTCTTGATCTGCTGTTTCTTTAAAAAGTTTCGCCAAGTCTGTAAACCCAAGTTGACGCGCCACCTCAGCGAAAAACAGATACTTCCGATTTGCCATCGATTCACCACCGAAAGCAGCTTCTAAGTTTTGAAGTGTAGTAAAGTTGGACAAATCCATAATTTTGGAATGACAGTGAATTGATATTGAGTACGAAAACACAGACTCTACAACTGCATAGCCGAGCCGTTATTTGTATAAGTTATAAATTGTTTATACAAATTTTTTCAGCCCAGATTTAGCAATCTGTTTTATTTGTAAGATAGAATGGCTGGCCTATCTTACTTGGACAATTATAAAACCGAAAAGTTTTGCAGATGAAAAACTATATTTTTGATTTAGAGATGACTGTGATTAATTTAAGTTGTCTGAAGTTCTAAAAATGGGTAGGCACTAGTGTTCTGTCCCATTAATTTTGCGGGGCAGCGAAATCCCCGACTTCTTCAAGAAGTCGGGGATCTGAACACCACGAACCTCTGAAAACTTTTGGGACAGAACACTAGTAGTTTGTCAAATTCATTTTGACGGTTAGAGAGTTAGAGAGACGCGATTAATCGCCGTCTCTACAAGGAATTTATCCGTCAATTAGTTCTTGACACACTAATAGGAGCAACTGGCAGCTAATGTATCCTAAACTCGCTTTTTCTCACGCGATTCCACCGTTGACACGGATGTTTTGCCCAGTGATCCACCTAGCTTCGTCGCTAGCCAGAAACGCTACTACATCGGCGATTTCTTGCACATCTCCCAGTTTGCCAAAAGCAGCCATTTGGGCTAAACGATCTATCTGTTCTTGTGTTTTGCCTTCTCGGAATAATTCTGTATCGGTGGGGCCAGGAGAAATAACATTAACTGCGATCGCTTTTGCACCCAATTCTTTAGCTAGTACCCGCGTGATTTGTTCAACAGCACCCTTAGTTCCTACATAGGCACTATAAGTTGGCAGCATCATGACTGTAGTTGATGAGGAAAAGTTGATAATCCGTCCCCCTTCTGCCATGTGTTGCGCCGCTTGCTGGCAAGTAAAATAAGTGCCTTTGACGTTAATGGCAAAAATCGCGTCGAAATCTTCTTCTGTCACCTGAGTAATTGGTTTATAGAAGGCGATTCCGGCATTATTAACCAAAATATCGAGTTTCCCAAAGCGTTCCAGTGTTTGCTCAAATAACCGTTGGATGTCGGGTACTTTGCTAATATCAGCTTGGATAGCGATCGCTTCTACTCCCAACTTTTCAATTTCTGCAACAACTTCTTGTGCTTTGCCTGCATTCCCCGCATAGTTAACGACAATAGATGCACCGTTACCAGCTAATTTTAGTGCGATCGCTCGTCCAATTCCCCGCGATGCACCAGTGATAATTGCAACTTTCCCTGTCAAAGATGCCATAGATTAATCGAGTTTAATTTTGGTTAACTAAAGTGATTATCTATTGTTAAAGGTACTGTACCAAGGTTAAATTTAGCGATCGCTGCTAAAACTGCCGACTTCATTCCAGCCAAAATCCCGCCAGCGAATTCAAGTAACTCTCAGGCGGGAGAAATGAAAATACTTTGCAAAAGGTGAGGATACGTGCCCTCTTGGCGGCATTTTCACAGCAGATTAAGATTTGCTATGGCTTGGCGAATATTGTTGAATATGTTGAGCTAAATCGAATTTCTGAGTCTTCATTGAGCTAAACACAATACCTACGGCAGTAAACTACGCCCTACTGAACTTGACAGAATTTAAGTGCTGATGACGCAGGTATTGTCTTGACCATAGTCTACAAACATCTTTTATAAATTGTCTGTCTTCGTTAACCAAAAGCTCATCTAGTTTATCATATCTGCGTAGATTAAATTATTTGAAGAAGGGATTTTCTGAACCTATCTCGGATTCATTCTCAATTGGACATGTTGGCTCAGATAAGAGTGTTCCATTAAATGTATAAGTAGTGCCTTGGGAATTGATAGCATTACCACTTATCCTCCGATCTGGAATAAAGTCTCCTCTTACTTGACCGCTAAGTGCGATACTTTCTTCTGAATTTGGATTTGTTACTGCTTGCCAATTTCTCTGATCCCGACCTAGATTTGTACGGCTATAAGTAGCATCTAGTCCAACAAAGCGAAGGCTGTTACCATTGGCGTTAAATTCAAAACAAGCAGTAAAATTATCTCCCTGACTCGAATTAACATTGACATCGTAGCTTTTGCCCTCCACTCCAGCTTGTACTGGCGCAGCCAACAGCATTATCTCTCCAAGTAAACAAGTTAAAACTAAACCGCACTTAGATTGGATGATTTTCACTGACATAATTGTTTACCTCTGTTACGTAATCAAGTAATTGCTTACTTTTACTCATTGGTGACAGGTTAAGGTCATTAACCTGTCACCAATAAGTAGTGGTGATTAAATTTAGTCAAAATCGAAGTTACAAACGTAAATTTCCAGCCTGTGATGCCTTTGAATAGCGTTTCATAGACAAGACTAGCTACGCCTACGCATATTTAAAAGCATTGTTCATCCTTGCCATAAAATTTACTATAAAGCTTAATTAGATACTCAATAACATAGATAATTTACAGCGTAATCACTATTGACAAAACGAGTTATATCTTAAAATTTCACCAATGCTTTCTTTTGAGGAGAAAAGAATGGAAGTGAGTTCAGAGTGTATTGCATAGATAGACACCTAGAAACTACTTTACAAGTTCTCTAACAAAGAGCGATCGCTATAGTTAAGGGACTCCCAAATAAAAAAATATACAACTATTTATTGTGGGGTGGGTATCTTGCCCGCCTTTGACTGTGGGCGGGCGAGACGCCATTGGTGTCAACTTAAGCCGAAAACTATATCGGACAGGCGTTTTGCAAATCCCTCACGCCCTCATCCCCTAACCCCTTCTCCCTTGGGAGAAGGGGAATTGAATATCTAGCTCCCCTCTCCCCAAGGGAGAGGGGCTGGGGGTGAGGGCAAAACGTTGTCATCACGCGGGTTTAGCGTTAAGTTGACACCAATGGCGAGACGCCCACCCCACAAGATTGGATAATTTATTTCTTGGAAGTTCCTAACACTCTTGAGTGAAGATTGGTAGGAGACAAGATTGAGACTTCTCCCCTGCTCCTCGGTAACTGAGCGACTTGCCTTGAGCGAAGTCGAAAGGAGTCGAAGTGCTACTCCCCTTAATTAAAATTCTGGAACGATCGCAACACCATCCCTGAGATTGAGCAAACCTGAAATAATAACTTTATCTTCTGGCTGTAATCCTTCAATAACTTGGTAATTATTACCTTTAATCTCGCCTAGCTTCACTCGCGTTTGCCGAGCTACTTGTTGGGATACACCTTGGGGAGATGTCTCTGTTTCAACTACATAAACAAAAGTGTCTCCGCCTACACGAGTCATTGCTGTTGTGGGAATTAAAACTCCGGGGCGTTGATTCCAGAACACTCTAGCTCTGACTAATTGATCTGCACGTAGCTGACCGTTAGTGTTGTCAAAAAGTGCTTTAATCAATATCGTTTGTGTTTCATTGCTGGCATTAGGTGCAATAAAAAATATCCTACTTCTACCAAGCTTTTGACCTTGTGTGTTCATCACCTCTACTGGCATACCCTTACGCAATTGAGGCCCTTGCTGTAGCGGTACAGAGATATTCACTTCTAAAGGTCGATTTTGCGTGATATTAACTAATGGTGTAGAAGTATTAACTAAATCACCCACTTTCACAGGGATGTTGCCAACTGTGCCACTAAAGGGAGCGGTAATTTTGTCAGACTGGGGCTGTTGTGTTTGAGTATTTACATTAGATTGCTGCAAAGATTTTTCAGCCTGTAAGATGGTGGCTCGTTGGGCTTGAATTCTGGAATCAATTGCATCCAGACTAGTCTTAGCATTGGCCAGCCGATTAGCAAACTGATTGCTAGTCTGTCGAGACACGGCTCCTTGTTCAGCTAGGCTGACAAACTTTTCGTAGTTCTGCTGGTACAATTGCACATTCGCAACGTAGGAGGGTCGTTCTGTTTCTAAAGATTTGAGTGTAGCGCGGGCATTTGCCAGTTGCATTAAAAATGCTTGAGGCACAGTATTGCTTCCACTGATACCTGCTGGTCGTGTAGGATCTACTTGGAGAATTGCTGCTCCTTCGACGATTGGATCTCCCGATTTGACAAGTATTTGGGTAACTTGACCCTGAATTCTCGGCTGGAGCGTGACTGAGCGCAGGGATTTTAGACTAGCAATAAAATCTGAACTTTCCTCAATTATGCCGCTTTGTACTGTTGATATTTTGACTCTTACCCCTTGAGGTTGAGCGTTAGCAGTTGAAGGTGCTGAATTTTGCGGAGTGAGTAAACGCCAAACTAGAGCTGCTCCGCCCCCTAACAATAGGAGTGCGGCTAAACTCAACCAAAGCCACCGCCGTTTTCCAGAAGGTGGCTCAAATGACGTTTGTGGAGCTTTTTCTCCAAAATCAGTTTGAGGCTCAGGGGATGTCATGGCTTTTGAGGAACTTAAGGAACAAATTAACTAGAATTCAATCAAAATTTCATCTGTCGATCTTGAAATTACTGATTTAGCATGAGGTTTTGCGGCAAATTATGTGTTATCCCATCCAAATATACAGTTTTGATGATTCTGTCTAAATCTACCAAAAGGTGAATCCGCTCCTGAAATTTCTTACTTCAGCTATATCCTTCAAAAAGTCAGGATCTTTTTATTCGTAACTCCTGCACAAATTGCTATGGATGCATTGAAATAATTTCATCAGAATCACTGTCGTTTAAGTATAAATAAAGACTACCACTTAGCTTGTTTCGGATATTGAAATTCAAACTAGCTACCACATTCAGATCGCTGCGTTGAACTCATATTTTATTAAGTAGTAAGAATAACTGTTAAATATTGATGCAAAATCGGGTAATTTCTTGAATTTGCTTCGGAAAGTTTCAGATTATGTTTTCAACCATTAATAAATTTCAGGAGCAAATCTAGGTGTTGACTTCAACCTTACTCGCTGCTGCAACCACACCTCTGCAATGGAGTCCTACAGTTGGACTGATTATGATTATTGCTAATATCGTTGCCATTGCCTTTGGCAAATCTAGCATCAAGTATCCCAACGCAGAACCAGGACTACCCTCAGCCAATTTTTTTGGTGGTTTTGGTCTACCAGCCCTTTTAGCAACTACCGCCTTTGGTCATATCTTAGGAGTAGGTACTATTTTAGGGCTGCATAACCTGGGAAGAATTTAGGTTCTTACCCAAGTTAGCCTTTATTGGATGATTCTTTTGTCTCCAGCTTTGAGCCAGAGAACTAACTCTCTGGCTCTTTTTTATGAGACACTAAGTGATATCAGTATCTCAACAGCATGACAGATATAACAGATTTATCAAAAAGAATTGCCAGCAAAGGCGATAATCCGCTAATTTTGTCACCTGCCAACTTGCAGTCACCAGAAGACTTAGAAGTTGAGCGAAAACTGCGAGAACTCAAGTTTAAACAAGAACTAAGAAAAGATTGGATTCTATTTATTGTCAGGGATGTAGTAATTTTTCCTGCCGCCATCCTTTTTATTTTTGCTGTCAGTGGTTATTCCCTATTTATGCATATTCATGGGTGACATATCTGGCTACAATTTTTAATCAACCGCAGAGGCGTAGACTACACAGAGAAAAGAGAGATGATAAGTAGGTAGACATAATTAAATACAATAAAATAAACTCTTAGTTTGAGTGAGCGATTTATCGCTCAGAGCAAGGATTATCAGGACTAAAGTCCTTACTATAAACTTTAATTTATTTCACTCTGCGTTCTCTGCGCCTCTGCGGTTATTTAAAAAATCCTACATCAGTAAACTTGCGTAACTAATTTTACAGACGACGAAGCCAACTCGCTACAAGTAGACTCATCTTTATATCCACACAAATTCTGCTGGATATAAGAATTACCGTGATTGGTAAATCTGCAAAAAAGTAAGTACCTGATGGAAATAATCTAAAAATATGGGGTTTTTAATATTTTCTGTTGCTTTAGTTGCCATTGTTGCTGTAATTATCATTAATAGCTACAACGATTTAGTTAAGTATCGGAACCGTTACAAAAATGCTTACTCTCAAATCGATGTTCAATTACAGCGCCGTTATGATTTAATTCCCAACTTGGTAGAAACTGCTAAAGGGTACATGAAACATGAGCGAGAAACCTTAGAAGCAGTTATTGCGGCTCGGAATTCTGCAATTAATGCTAGCAGTCGTGCCGCTCAAAATCCCGGCGATCCCCAAGCGATGCAACAGTTGGGCAATGCTGAAGGGGCGCTGACGGGTGCGTTAAGTCGGTTGATGGTACTTTCAGAATCTTATCCAGAATTGAAAGCCGATCGCGCCATGACTCAGGTAATGGAAGAATTATCTTCCACTGAAAACCGGATTGCTTTTGCACGTCAGGCTTTTAATGACGCGGTGACACTTTACAACACCAAGAGGGAATCTTTCCCCAGCAACCTTGTGGCAAATAATTTTAACTTTACTGTTGCAGAATTGCTCCCCGAAGCTACTCCAGAAATCAGAAATGCTCCACGCGTGTCTTTTTAGATATCTATGAATTTCTTTGAACATCAGGATCGGGCACGCCAAAATACGCAACAATTAATTGGGTTATTTTCCCTGTCGATCGCAGTTATGATTATGGCAATTTATATTGCCACTTTATTTCTGTTTCGCATCGCTCCTCGTGTTTGGTGGCATCCAGGGATATTTCTCTACGTAGCTGGGATTACAATAATTGCGATCGCAATCGGAAGTTTGTACAAAATTGCCTGTCTCCGGGAGGGTGGAAGCGTAATTGCCCAAGAGTTAGGAGGAAGACTCCTGTTACCAGAAATGGCCGACGAACAAGGGCGACAACTATTAAATATTGTCGAGGAAATGGCGATCGCTTCTGGTATTTCTGTCCCACAAGTTTATCTCCTCGACAGAGAAACCGGCATTAATGCCTTCGCTGCGGGATTTACGCCCAATGATGCTGTAATTGGAGTTACCCGTGGAACTTTGGAACATCTGAGCCGGGATGAACTACAAGGAGTCATCGGCCACGAATTCAGTCACATTCTCAATGGAGATATGGGGCTAAATTTGCGTTTAGTGGGACTACTGCATGGGATTTTGTTCATTTACTTAACCGGGGAATTGCTGTTGCGCCTTCGCGGTAGCTTCCGCTTAGGAAAGGAAGACAAGGGTTTACCTATCTGGGCGTTTGGTTTGGCACTAATGGCAATTGGCGGTATCGGATTACTTTGCGGACGCTTGATTAAAGCCGCCGTCTCTCGCCAACGTGAATTTCTCGCTGATGCCTCAGCCGTACAGTTCACTCGCAACCCCAACGGACTTACCGGAGTCTTTCAAAAACTCCAACAGATGGATTCACGGTTAATATCGCCGGGTGCAGAAGCCTCTAGCCACATGTTTTTTGGCAATGCCCTCAACCCCTCTTTCTGGGAAAATATGTTTTCTACCCACCCACCCTTAGCAGAACGTATCCGCCGCGTTGGGGGTTTGAACGTCAGCAATTTAGCAGCAATGCCATCTCGCAATCAGATGCGTTCCCCTTCCCAAGAATCCCTAACAATGGGCTTTGCTGGTGGTTCTAACGCCACGCCAAAACAGGTTGTAAACCAAGTTGGAAGCGTGACACCAGAGCATTTTGCCCATGCTCAAGCGCTGTTATCGCAGTTACCAGAATCCCTGCGTTTGGGTGCGCGGGAGCAACAAAGTGCAATAGCGATCGCTTTGGCGCTAGCGTTAGATACAGAAAATCTCCAAATTCAAGAACGTCAGATTGCTTGGTTACGAGAGGTACAACCTACTGATTTGGTAGAGAAAACCTTGGAACTAAGTAGCGAAATTAGCCAGTTAGATCCCAGAATTCGCTTACCACTGGTGGATTTGGCAGTGCCTATATTGCGCCAAAACTCTGCCAAAGAATGCCAAAGGCTGTGCAAATGCATCCACGGTTTAGTTGTAGCCACCGGAAGTTTATCGCTGTGGCATTTTGTGTTGCAGTTAATACTGTGGCATCGTCTTCAACCTAGTATAAATCCTGCATTTACTACAACGGTAGAATTCACCTCCATCGAACAGATTTGGCCAGATAGTCTATTAATATTGTCCGTAATTGCCCGTGTCGGACACTCCCAACCCGATGCGTCCACTGAAGACATCGCCTATGCTTTTCGTTCTGGAGTTTTTCGACTCCCCAAAGCTGGGGAGCAAGAAAAACCAGAAAAACCACTAAACTGTAATTTTACTGAACTCAAAAAAAGTATTGAGCGTCTGCGTCTTGCCACTCCTAAACTCAAACAGGCTATTGTTGATGCTTGCGCCCACACGGTACTATTAGATAACAAAGTTACTCCTTCCGAAGCAGATTTACTCAGAGCGATCGCCATGACGCTAGACTGCCCTATCCCACCATTTTTAAACCCTCAGCCTAGTGTTTCAAAACAGAAACAACCTTCTCCAAAACGAAGTTAATGTAACGACTGAGACACGATTATTTATAACTCAATAAACCTCTTGCATAAATCAAAATAAAGAACCCCACCCCGCATTTGCTGAGGCAAACGCTCCCCTCCCTGCTTGCGGGGAGGGGTTTGGGGGTGGGGTGCAATTACTGTAGAAATCATAACTAATTATACGGACACGATCGTGATATAAATAGTTATCTAGTTATCTTGGCGAAATAGTATCATATTGCACAAAAATTATTGACATTGCCTATAAGTATTAACTTGCACGAAAAAGTTTAGACAAAATGCCAGCATTCTAGAAATTTGATTGCTATATTAGATTAAATAACTATTCTGGCAAGGGTTGAAAAGCTGTGCGGGATGATTTACAGGGCTTGGAAATTAGTCAGAACGATCTGCAAAAGCTGACTAATTTACCTGTCAACGGGGAACTTTTAATCATTACAAATCCTCTCAAGAGATTAGTCAATATATATATACAAAAAATTAAAAGCTCTGAAGGAGCAACTGTAGTTTTTATTGGATTTTCTACATTTGTTTTTGTCTATATTTTATTTGATATAATTATTAAAATATTTGTTACATGGATAACAATTCCATCTTGGATATTATTAATTTTCTTAGGTCTGTGGGTTGGTGGTTTGACGCAAAGCATCTTATATTTTATCTGGAAAACTAGAAGTAAGCTTGTTAAAGCTAATATGACAAAATCTCTGCAAATACTGTTAAATGAGGTTAATAGATATAATACTGTTATTAGAGTTATAGATATCAATGACCAAATAGAAGAAGCTGGTAATCCAGAAGTGATTATAAAGGAAAGAGAGGATGTAATCGAAGCACTTAAACTCACCAAAGCTGATTTAGTTCGCGCTTTAAAGACAGAAAGAATTTTGAGAGAGAATAAGAATTTTATCCTGAGTAATACAGAACTATTTGTCAACAATTTAGCAACTTTAACAGCTATGCAAGTAACAGAGGAGGCTACTGAGCATGGAAGGTTACTCAATGAAGCATTACAAATTGCATTAGATGTGCAATACGAAATGAAAAGATTACAAACTCAACGTTAAGACAATTCGTAATTCGTAATACTTCTCTACGAGAGGCTGCGCCCGAAGCGTAGCTATGCCGCAGGCTTTACGGCTACGCTCAGTACAAGTTCGTAATTCGTAATTAAGTTTTGTAATGGGGATTTAGAAAGAGTTGGAGAAAGCGTAGGTGCTTCTGATAAATCCATAGACGCTGCTGGGTGGGTTGGTTTCCAACCTACTCGCCAGAGATTATCAATGGCTTTTTCCATAATCTTTCCCACGGTTGCAATCCTCGGTCTAACATAAAGAATAATCGTAAAGCGATCGCTTATCCGCATGGACTGGAAAGAAATTAGAGGAAACTGGGTAATCATTCCCCGAAATCCCATAGGTATCGTTCATTTTTTAGGAGGTGCATTTGTCGCCACTGCACCGCACATCACTTATCGCTGGTTACTCGAACAACTGGCAAGTAAAGGCTATGTTGTAATTGCTACGCCTTTCGTCAATACATTGGATCATACTGCGATCGCAAAATCTGTGCTATTAAACTTTGACCGCACCCTTGAACGATTGCATGATTCTGGGGCATTACGCAAGCTTTACTTTCCCATCTACGGCGTTGGACACAGTATGGGCTGTAAACTCCACTTGCTGATTGGTAGCCTTTTTAAAGTAGAACGTGCAGGCAATATTTTAATATCCTTCAACAACTACGCCGCTAAAGAAGCTATCCCTCTAGTAGAACAATTCAATTCTACTTTTAAAATCGAGTTTACTCCTTCGCCGTTAGAAACGAACAAACTTGTCCAAGAATCTTACAATATCCGGCGCAATTTATTAATAAAATTTAGTAATGACACCATCGATCAATCAGCAGCTTTAACCAAAATCTTACAAGAACGTTTTGATGAGATGGTGACAGCGCAAACTTTACCAGGAAATCATACAACACCTTTAGGTCAAGATATTAAATGGCAAACGGGAACATCTTTTACCCCCTTTGATGCTTTAGGACAATGGTTCAAGCAAGAAGCATACCGCGATTTAAACCAGTTAAAAAGCAACATTCTTTTATGGCTAAATCCTTTAGGAGCGCCATAATATTTTATGACTGTTAAACAGTCGTAAATTCCATGAGTAAATAGAAATGAGTTATGGTACTTCTCATTTGAGTCTAATAAAGACCAAACCCTCAACTCCTTACGCCTGTTGCTACAACGTAGGGTACTCTCTCTTAAAAAGAGAAAAAGAGAGAGGAGTCAAAGCCTATTGCATACATAGACGCGTAGCGGCTACTTTACAAGTTCTCTATTCGCGCTAGCGTCTCCCCTTCTCCCAAAGGGAGAGGCAACGCCAAGGGATAAGGAGTACCCGCAGGGTACGATAAGCGCTATAGCAGCATTTCTGTATTGATACTACTAGCTTATTCGCTCATATCATATTTTTATTTTCTATTTTGACAAAAAAATTATTAATGAGTGTTTTCAAAAAATTTATATGTTTCAAATACTAATAATTGATGATGACCATTCAATAAAAATACTCCTGAAAAGGATGTTGGAAAAACAGGGTTATGAGGTCGTTACTGCCAGTAGCGGCGAGGAAGGAATAGAAAAGGCACTAGTTTATCATCCAGCACTAATTATTTGTGATTGGATCATGCCGGGGTTGACTGGACTAGAAGTTTGCCACCGCATTAAGACAGACCCCAAATTTTTCACCACATTCTTTATTTTATTAACATCCTTAGATTCCGTTGCCGATTGTGTCAAAGGTTTAGATGCTGGTGCTGATGATTTTATCTCTAAACCTATTGAGCATAATGAATTGCAAGCACGCGTAAGAGCGGGATTACGCCTGCATCAGTTGAGTAGAGATTTGCAGGCTCAAAAGTTGCTTTTAGAATCAGAAATGTCAGAAGCAGCAGAATATGTGCGATCGCTGCTACCTTTTTCCATGACTGAACCCTTTAATATAAATTTCCGATTCATTCCTTCACGACAACTCGGCGGTGACTGTTTTGATTACTATTGGCTCGATGATGATTATCTGGCAATTTACTTACTCGATACCGCCGGACATGGACTCAAAGCTACTCTTCCCTCTGTTTCAGTGCTGAATCTACTGCGTTCTCGTGCGCTCAAAGGTCTTGATTACTATCAACCTAGTGATGTATTGAAGGCTTTAAATGACACTTTTCAGATGAATTATCAAAATGACAAATACTTTACGATTTGGTACGGAGTTTACAATCGAATCAACCGCCAGTTAATTTATGCTAGTGCAGGTCATCCACCAGCAGTTTTAGTAACCGGCACATCTCCCAGAAAAGCTGAAGTTCAACTATTAAAAACCCCTGGTATGCCAGTTGGCATGTTTCCAGAGGCAAAATATCTTGATGGGTTTTGCAATATTGAAAAATCCAGTACCCTTTATATTTTTAGTGATGGCGCTTATGAAATAACTAAATCAGACGGCACACTTTGGAGTTTGGATGCTTTTATTCAGCTCCTGGTTAGCTTACAAGATCCTGTTGATAACCAACTCGATCGCGTACTAAGTTATTTAATCGCTCTGAACTCCAAAGATGCTTTTGATGATGATTTATCTATTTTGCAAATGAAGTTTGATTAATTACGTATTAGAGACTAAAACCTGATTAAAGGCATCTTGACTAGGAAAGATTTCAAATACTTTATCCATATTAGTCAGTTCAAATAATATCCTGACTTGCTCATTAATTGAGCAGAGAACAAGCTTAGTATCTGCGGCACGCAAGGTTTTAAAAGCTAATACTAAAGCTCCCAAACCCGAACTATCCATAAACGTTACATCTTTAAAATCAACTAACACAATTTTTGCACCACCTTCTAGAATATCAGTGATGTTTTGTCGAAAGTCTTGTGAAGTTGTGGCGTTCAAATTACCACTAAGCTTAATAACTTTTACTTGTTCTCTCATCATTATGTCACTCTGATTTGTGTAAATAATTCTCTGATTTCGCCATTATAGAACATTTAAAAATGCTTGTAAAATAAAATTTAAGATTATCTATTGAGTAATCATTAATAATTAATCAGGTATAGATAAAGATTAATTATAAAATTTTGAATCTATTTTTTTGTAATCAAAACAAATTATTAGCTTAATTCAGTATAGTTTTCTTACTAGAAATAGACCAATTATAAATAAACAAGCTAAGTCAGTTGGCATGATAAACAACTGGTATATTTATTTTTGTAAAAATGTTGTCATGACGAATTTATAAGCGGTTCGTTGATTTGATGTTTTGTCATGTATGTTAATTTTTAACGCCGACTTACTTGTATCTCATGGATTTAGATATATACTTACATACAAGCTGAAGTTACTGCTTTTCAGATTATTTACCAAAAATTTTTGCAAAACTGAGATTCTCTAATAAATCTCATGATAATAACTGTCATTAAGCAATTCAGAATTCAACTAGTTGCAGCAATGCTTATGGCGGGCTAGGCCTACACATAGCTAAACCGAGTCTAGCAGTAGCTTTTCCTCCCTGAGTACTTATGATGGTAACTAGGATCTATATTTATTTATGTCCAATTACTTACATAATTGAAATAATTTACCTCTGAACTACCGCTCTAGAGCCAAAAATTTAGGTTTAAACAGCGCCAAGCAAGCTAGAACCGACACTAAGGCTTTAAAAGAAGTTTTCTGAAGGCGATCGCCTCTGCTATTTTAGTATTCCCAATATCTGTGATTTCTCGACAGACAATACAAAAAGTAAAGAGTTGTGAATTTGTTACTCCCAACTCCTCACTCTCTCAAACAGGACTCACTTTAGCTCTGTGAAGCAGCTTCTCACCTTGAAGGTAGCCAGTGTAGCGGACTTTGACTGTTTCTCCAGGTTGTGCAGTTCCCTCCAGCAATTGGTGCAGTTGGGGATCGTAGGGTAATTGTGCTCCCACAGGGGCGATCGCTTCCACTCCCCACGCCTGTAAAAGCTTTTCTAGGGGTTTCTGTACCAGCGGCACTATTTTGATTGCTGCTAGCTGGGGATTCTCCTGCGCTGTCTTTGCTGCTGTTGGCCATTGCAATAATAAAGACTCCAGCAGTTGCAAACTCGACTGCTGGAGTTCTTGTAGTAATATTTCTCGCTGTTGCTCTAATTGAAGCTGCGAGCGATCGTACTCTTTTCTTAAATTTGTAATTTCTTGTAACAATTCCTGAGTTGGCGCTGTTTTCTCTTGTAATAACTCTACGGTTGAAAAAGTTGCGATTAATTCACTTAATGGCATCTGTAGCACTGACGACAGCTTGAGTAGCACATCTACCCGCATCTGCTCTAGCTTTCCCTGGCGTAATCGCAAAATTTGACGCTCTGAGACGCCAGCAGCGCGACTCAGCGCTTTAAAACTAGAAATACCTACCTGTTGCATGAAATCTTGCAACTTTTGGGAATGGGGCATTGGACATTGGGGATTGGGGATTGGTGACTGGGGATTGGGGATTGGGGATTGGGGATTGGTGACTGGCAAAAAAATTAAGTCTTTATTTGTTAGTTCCTAGTCCCTAGTCCCCAGTCCCCAGTCCCTAATTCCTAATTCCTATTCTTCCAGTAAACTTCTCAACATCCAAGCTGTCTTTTCGTGTACTTGCATCCGCTGAGTCAATAAATCGGCGGTAGGCTCGTCATTAACTTCCTCTATCACAGGGAAAATAGATCGTGCAGTTCTGACTACGGCTTCTTGTCCTTCCACTAACAAGCGGATCATTTCCACAGCTTTAGGAACTCCAGGAGTTTCTGGAATCGAACTCAGTTTGGCGTATTCGCTGTAGGTTCCTGGTGCGGGATAGCCAAGCGCTCTAATTCTCTCAGCTATTAAATCAACTGCTAACGCTAATTCTGTATACTGGGTCTCAAACATCAAATGCAACGTTTGAAACATCGGCCCCGTTACATTCCAATGAAAATTATGAGTTTTCAGATACAGTGTATAAGTGTCAGCCAACAGGTGAGATAAACCATCGGCAATTTTAGCCCTACTCGCCTCGTCAATGCCGATATTTACATTTTTGACTGTTACTTTCGATGACATAATTTTCTCCTAATTAGGTTATATGTAATTGGGGATTGAAAATTGCGAATGGGGCATTGGGGATTGGCAAGAAAATTAAGCCCTTGATTCCTAGTCCCCAGTCCCTAGTCCCCAATCCCCATTGTCTATGCTAAGTGCATCTTCAAAACGCTACGGGGTGCTTTACGGACTCTGGCTAAAACGGTTTCCTTGCCTAAGCGCTGGCAAGCTTCATACCGATGGCAACCAGAAAAGCCATAATATTGTCCATCTACTTCTAGGACATCAATAGGTTCTTGCTGCCCAATCTCCGCAATCGATTCCATTAAGGCTTGTACTTTATTTGGATCGTTTGTACGAGGCAATGGCCGTTTTATCTGATTTAATGGAATTTCTTGGACTCTAATCATAAAGAGTTTATCCAACTAGTTCTGTTTTTTCTCTCTAAATAAATCATAGTCATTATGACTTCGTTTTGCAACTAGTATTTAGGGCAAAATTGGTAATGGTATCATTGGAGCATTCATGCGACAAAAAAACCGCGCTACAAAGCAATTGGAAAATCAGCTCCAACGACGCATTAAGGGGCAGAAGGCGCTTGAGTACTCGCTATCGCTTCCCTATCAGGTAGCCATGAAATTTTCGTTTTGGCGTTTTTCCCACACTGTGCTGACAACATTTTGTCTATTGGGACTGACTGCTGCATCAGGCCCTGAGAGCAATATCCAGGATATAGAACTGAAAATTGGGATTGTGCAGCGATTTGGCGCCGAAGCCACAGCCAAGCTACAACTGGAACCCATCAAAGGCGATCGCTTAAGGTTAAAATTTCAAGCGGGCAATAAGCAGCAAATCCTGTTTACTAAGAATCCTGTAAAGCTAGAAACAGTCATGCAAGCTTTACCCCAGCCAGCAATCGAAGAAGTAGTAGTTTTGGGCACATACCGTACTTTTGAAACTGCGGAAGATAGTGCTAATAAATGGCGTTCTCAGGGAATGGAAGTGGAAATAGCCCAGCCAGAACGCTGGCAGGTTTGGGCTAAACGAGATGTTTACAGCACTCCTTTACTGCGACGCTTGTTATTACAAAACATCCAAGCTTATACTCAAGAAAAAGTATATCTTGATACTAAAGTTTTGAAACAAGTGCCGCGAGTGAGTTGGGTAGTGGATGGTAATCGCTATAGCCCGAATGACTTGGAAATTAGCACTGATAAAAACTTGATTCGGGTGAATAAAAGCGAGAAACCAGAAAATGCTCGTCTTTATGCCGGCCAAATCAATTTGCAGCCAAATGCTTATGGCACATACACTCTCGTTAACCAAGTACCTTTAGAAACTTATTTGCGTGGAGTTGTACCTTACGAAATAGGAACAGATGCACCAAAAGCGGCGCTGGAAGCTCAGGCAATTCTCGCCCGGACTTATGCCTTGAGAAATTTACGTAGGTTTGCCGCAGATAATTATCAGTTGTGTGCTGATACTCACTGCCAAGTTTATTATGGGCTGAAGGGAGCAGCTGCCAAAACAGACCAAGCGATCGCCTCAACTAGGGGTAAAATACTAACTTATAAAAATCAACTAGTAGACGCCCTCTATTCTTCTACCACTGGTGGCGTCACCGCTTCCTTTAGCGATGTCTGGAATGGCGAAGATCGTCCCTACTTGCGCCCTGTGCTGGATGCTCCGACCAATTTTTGGGACTTGTCTAAGCAGAGTTTAGCAGATGAAAAGAATTTCCAGAAATTTATTAATACGCAACAAGGATTTAATGAAAGCAAGTGGGATATGTTTCGTTGGCATAAGGAAACCCCTTTAAAGGATATTATCAAGGACTTGCAAAAATTTTTACAGGTGAAAAACAGTCCCCATGCCAAATTTAAGACCATTCAGGCTATGGCAGTAGTAGAGCGAAGCCAGAGTGGACGTATTCTTGAACTTGCAGTTAAAACCGATCGCAGCACCTTTATTTTGCACAAAGACGAAGTTCGCAGTGCTTTTGCAGCCCCTACAAGTACGCTTTTTTACATCCAACCCCTGAACAAAGGCAAATCGGAACTCTGGGGATACGCTTTTATTGGTGGTGGATTAGGACATGGAGTCGGCTTGAGTCAAACTGGCGCTCAGAATTTAGCGAAACTAGGTTGGTCAAGTCCAAAAATTCTCCAGTTTTACTATCCTGGTACTCAGATTCAAATTCTCAACAAAGAGATTAAGCTTTAAGCTATTGGCATTCAAGTTGCATTTTTAGCTAGGAGTTGGGAATTAAGAAGAGACAAAAAATAGATAAAAAATTAAGCAGGAACACAAGATTCACTGTGTTCCTGCTCATCATAAAATTAGACTTTTTGTCAAAGTCGTTTTCAGAGTTATACACGGCATTACATTGCAAAGGTGTTAACTCTAGATATCCTGATTCTATTTTGTCGACATTAGTAACTCTTGCAAGAGGTTCATGTTTGAGTCGCTTAACTCTTAGTAAAGGTCTTCTTCTTTGTGAGTTTCGATTGTTACGTCAGAGGTTGGGTAAGCAACACAAGTCAGTACATATCCCTTTTCTATTTGTTCATCATCTAAGAATGACTGATCGCCCTGATCGACAGTACCCTTGGTGATTTTACCTGCACAGGTCGAGCAAGCACCAGCGCGGCAAGAGTAGGGCAAGTCAAGACCAGCTTCTTCAGCAGCATCTAGAATATAGACATCATCATCAACGTCAAGTGTTTGGTTCAGACCTTCGGCTTCGTTGAGTAGTGTCACTTTATAAGTTGGCATTGAGTAATCCTCTCTTTTGTAAACGGCAGTATAAGTTATCTTAAGGCAAAGGTCACGGCTGTTCTGTGGAATTAGCCGCTGGTTTAAATTTGCTTCAATTCTGATACTACGAGAAAAATTAAACGATGTAACTGGAAATTGAACCCGATTAGTAATGAAATTTAGTTACTTAATCCTGATAAGTTTTCGTTATATTATTTTCTACCCTAGTCAGGTTGTAATTAGAAAAAGTTATATACCAGAAAAGGAAACATGAGTAAGGTTAATGTTACCGATATTTTGTAGGACTTACGTAGAAGAGATTCCCCAACTCCTTTAAAAAGTAGGGCTGTTTCATTTTCTAATCTGATTTAAACGCGCCCGTTATAAATGAAAGAAACATAACAGTACAGTAGAGATGTAATTTGTCTTTTGCCATTTTTTTGTTCATTGTATTGACAAATTTCTGACATTATGGGTAAAAAAGGGGCTTTTCTTTTGAAGTCTGCCTTTTTAAGTACACGTAATTCTATCTAGCTTCCAATAAAGTCTTATTTGCCCTTGAGGGGGTAGGACGAATGTTGTAGAGTCTAGACTGGTGAACCCCATGAAGAGAGAATCTCACCACTAGAAGCGTGGGAAGATCAAAAACAGAACTAATGAGGATCATGTATAATTCAGAAGCAGCTTTGGAAAAAGCAAGAGTGCGTGTAGGTTTGGTAGGTACTGGGTATGCGGCAAAGTTTCGGGCTGAGGCATTGTTCAATGATGAGCGATCGCACTTAGTCGCAGTTGTTGGTCATACAAGAGAAAAAACCGAAACCTTTGCTAGAGAGTACCAAATTGAAGTCTTGAATACTTGCCAAGAGCTAGTAGAGCGTGAAGATATAGACCTAGTAGCGATCTCAACTATTAATCGAGATCATGGTGCGATCGCGCGTGCAGCACTTACCAACGGCAAACATGTGATTGTAGAGTATCCTCTTTCGCTGGATGTGTTTGAGGCTGAGGAACTGATTGCTTTAGCCAAAGCAAAACAAAAACTCCTACACGTTGAACATCTGGAACTTTTGGGTGGTTTGCATCAAGCTTTGAAGCAAAACTTAGACAAAGTTGGTGAGGTGTTTTATGTTCGCTACAGCACCATCAATCCTCAAAATCCTGCACCCCGCAAATGGACTTATAACCACGAGTTTTTTGGCTTTCCCTTAATTGGGGCGCTGTCTCGCCTACATCGCCTCATCGATTTATTTGGTACAGTATTTACTGTTAACTGTCACCAACGATATTGGGAAATAGAACCGGAATACTACCAAACCTGTTTCTGCACTAGTGAACTGTGCTTTAACAGTGGACTTTTAGCCCAAGTAGTCTATGGTAAAGGCGGAAGTATTTGGCAATCAGAACGCAAGTTTGAAGTTCACGGTGAAAAAGGTGGTTTAATTTTTGATGGCGACACCGGAATATTCGTCCAGCCAGGGGAAACAACACCTATAGAGGTTGGGCCTCGCCGGGGTTTGTTTGCCAAAGATACGAGTATGGTGTTAGACCATCTTTTTGATGGCACTCCTTTGTACGTTACCCCAGAGGAGAGCTTGTATACCCTCAAGGTTGCTGATACTGCACAAAGAGCTGCACAGACAGGGTTAACTATGTTTATGAAAGATACTTTAGATAAAAGTTAATGAAAACTGAACTAATTGTTATTTTATCCCAACGAGAAATAGAGAAAATGCGTCAAGCTGGGCGTTTAGCTGCTAAACTCCTTCAGCATCTCGAACCGTTTGTGAAACCAGGGGTTAGCACTCTCGAACTAAATGATGAAGCCGAACGCTGGACACAAGCGCATGGCGCAAAAAGCGCACCCCTTGGCTATAAGGGTTATCCTAAATCGATTTGCACCAGTGTAAATGAGGTAATTTGTCACGGCATTCCCAACGCCAAGCAAATTCTTAATGAAGGTGACATCATTAATATTGATGTAACGCCCATTGTTGAAGGTTATCACGGCGATACATCCAAGACATTTTTTGTTGGTACTCCTTCCCCAAAAACGAGGAAGCTAGTAGAGGTGACAGAAGAGTGTCTCCGTCTAGGTATTGCTGAAGTTAAACCTGGGGCACGCATTGGCGACATTGGTGCAGCCATTCAAGAGTATGCTGAAGGACAAGGCTTTTCTGTGGTGCGAGATTTCGTTGGCCACGGCATCAGTAATATTTTCCATACTGCGCCGGATGTTCCCCACTATGGCACTCGTGGTAAGGGCAAGCGCCTCAGATCGGGGATGGTTTTTACTATTGAGCCAATGATTAACGAAGGTACTTACGAAGTCGAAGTTCTCAGCGATAAATGGACTGCGGTAACGCGCGATCGCAAGCTTTCTGCTCAATGTGAGCATACCTTAGCTGTAACTGAAGACGGCGTTGAAATCCTCACTCTACCTGAAGGTGAGAATTACTAAACTGGTAGATTTTTCTACTCCTTGATTAACATTATGGTTCAAACTCTTGCTGCGGATAACGTCACACTTGAGCAACTAATATTGCTCTATGGATTAGAGTTAGTTGATTCGGAAGAATTCTTTCGAGAGTGGCAAGATGACCTACCAGAACTGACAAGTTTAGAAAAGGAGCTATTGGATCAAATCAAGGCAGGTTACATAAATTTACGAAACTATCCGCCTTTATTAGAAAATACAGTTAACACGATTGTTTTATCACGACTGCTATTCATTGGCAAGTTTTATTTACCTCCTTTTCACGTCAAATTAGAGAAATCTATCGAGATTGAAACACAAGACAAACAAACTATCATCAAAGGACGAATTGACTTCTTACTTCTAAATCAAAAATTCTGGGTAACAGTTATTGAGTCTAAACAGGTTGCTTATTCGGTAGAAGCAGGACTTGACCAAATTCTGGCATATATGCTGGCTGCTCCCCAGTCACAAGATGTAGTATTTGGCATGATTACTTCTGGTGGCAGTTTTATGTTCATTAAACTACTCAAAGGTTATCCTCCTCGCTATACCACTTCGGATATTTTTGATGTCCGTAACCGTGGCAATGAGTTATATAATGTACTGCGGATTTTGAAGCGTATTAGTCAATTGACTTTTGCCTAATTAAAGCTAGTTAAAATAATTAAGAGCAGTATCAATACGGTTCGCTTAAGGTTTTTTGATGAAAATTTTAGATCGCTAAAGATGCGATAAATCATCACAAAGACGCGATAAATCGCCGTCTCTACAAGTGTTTTGTTGCTCATTCTGAACTGTATTGAACTTGGTATAACTATCTTCCCAACTTATTAGGAATACCTTCACAACCACCAGGAATAGTACCTCTGGTTTTTTCACCACCCCAAGTGCAACAGTAGCAACGCGCAGACTCAGACATCCGTTGTACATTCGTAAAATCGGCATTTTCCACCACAGCGCCAGTGTGTTCGCCGGTTTCATAATCTGGTCGTTCAGTGCGACTGCGGGGTGATGCTTTTTCCAGTACACCGTAGAATAGGCGAATCCCGTTCAGGTCAGCACCACTGAGATTAGCATTATATAAAATTGTGCGCGAGAGATTGGCTTTTACTAAATCACAACCGACCAGATTAGCGCGGACAAGATTAGCTTCGCTCAAATCAGTCCAACGCAAATCAGTGCCTTGAAGGTCTGCGGCGGCTAGCATTACGCCTAAATCGATGACGCGCACACCTTCAAGGCGGTCTTCTGCATATCCGCCACTCCCGTCAAGAATGGCTCGACCTAATCGGCCATCGCGTTGTAGGGGTGAGAGCAACTTGGAACGTGACAAAAAACGGAGAATTTTCGCTTTCCCACTACCATCGACACTACTTAAAATTGCCGCAGTGCGTCCTTCCGCGATCGCTCTTTCTTGGGGCCAATCTTCTAATAATCCTTCTTCATCTAATACTAAGTCGGAAACGCCTTGGAAATAGGAATCAATCGTCTGTTGCTGGGTGATAATGTTTTGCTGAACTGTTAGCAGGTTTTGCTGAATTGTCAAGTCTTTGGAAATGACATATTGTCGCCATGCTACGTAAACGGCAATGATAGCGATGAGAATTTGCCCCAAAGCGCCAAACCAATCTGCTAGGGTTCCAGCAATGTCCCAGTTAATTTTGCGTCCCAAAACAAGCAAGCGATCGCCTACACCTGTGAATCTAATCGTGCCGATGATGGCTACTATTAGTCCCAAAAAGGCTACAAACAGGGTGCGTTCTTGGGCTGAAAACCACTCGTCTAAAACTTCTTGGAACCAAGGCAATAATATCGCCAGGGATAACAGCAAGGTTATCAATGTTCCGATAATACCAACGATCCAGTTATTGAGGATAATTCCAATAAAGGTGATGGCGATCGCGATTAGAGTAATCAGCAATGCCCTCGGCTTAACGGTGAATTGGTTGGTAATAGGTTGCTTGACTTCAGAACGAGCTTGTTGTAATGCAGTTGTATATTGGGGAGATTTTAAAGACGCGATCGCTGTTAGTGCTTGTTGTGACGCTAGTACTTCTGAATTAAGGTTCTTCTCAGTTGCACTACCGTCAAAGTCATTTGGTTGCGAATCGTTTTCGGGCCCTGGTTCTGGGGTTGGTAGATTAGAGGAATTGGATTCAATCGTCATGTTTTCTATTTTGACCCAGCAAACTCAGAACAACATCTGTTTTATCAGAAATTGCACTAAAGCAAAGACGTATAGCAATCCGATAGCGAAGCGGTAGCGAGTCAGACGCTCCTGCGTCGCTAACGCTGCGCTATCGAGCGTCTTTGATTTCTGAATCACTCGTAGAGGTAAGGGACTCTTTACTGGGGACTGGGGACACAACGACCACGCTCAGTGGTCGTTGTGTCCCCAGTTATTCTTTCATTCAAGGCTTTTGAAACTTGTTTTATCGGGACTGCCTTATGTTTGGTCTACAGTTTGAATTGTCAGCATTTGAGGGGGCGTAGCATCAACTGGGTAGAGAAAATCCACTTCTACCAGTCGGCGCACGTCGTTGAGTTTACTAGGATGTAAATTTAGTAAAGTTGTAGACAATTAGCAATTACTTTAGGCCGTAGGGTGCGTTAAAGTCTAACGCACCGATGTTAATTGTAAAGATATGTGAGATATTATCTAAAGATTTCTGATGGAAACTGCTATGTCTTCCCTAAAGGCACATTCCCAAACCCTATATGAGACTGATTACTTGCAATGGATAGAAACGACTGTAGAAAAATTGCAAAGTCAGGATTACGCAAACGTTGAGTGGGAGAACCTAATTGAAGAAATTGCCGATATGGGAAGGAGTGAGCGCCGGAGTCTCAAGAGTAATCTGATTGTAATTCTGATGCATTTGCTCAAATGGCAATTTCAGCCCGACAAAAGAAGCGGTAGCTGGGAAGGAAGCATAATTGAACATCGTAGACGTGTCAAAGAAGCTCTAGATGATTCACCTAGTCTCAAATCCTATCTTGAGATAGTTTTTGCTGAGTGTTACACACAAGCGGTTAAGCAAGCAAAAGCTGAAACTGGCTTGTCAATGGAATTGTTTCCTCTGAACTGCCCATACGAGCTAGCAGAAGTCACAGATGATGAGTTTTTACCTCAGTAAGCCCTGAATTGGTCTGTATGTACCGCTTCACTCTAAAATTATACCTCTATATTGGCTACTCTCTTGACTTAATACATGGAAAATATGTATGATTATGAACGCATAGAAGGGGAGTAGCTGCTGGCAGAAAACTTGAAAGCCAGTACATCTGAATCAACATACTGGCGATGAGCCTGGTTCAGATGGCAAGTAACCAATATTTGAAAGCGAGACCTTCACTAAGTTCACACCGAAAAGTGTAAACTTGGTGAGGTCTTTTGGCTCTCATCAAGCTTCACATCGGTAAACGATTCTTCAGGAGCTTGAGAGAGTGTTAACAGCTTTTACCGCAGGTTTGTTACTAATCACGGTTTCAGAGTTAGGCGATAAAACATTTTTTATTGCTGTGATTTTGGCAATGCACCACCCACGGCGGCTGGTGTTTGTAGGTGTGACAGCTGCTTTGGCGGCGATGACAATCCTTTCGGTGATATTTGGACAAGCGGTATCTTTGTTGCCAAAAGTTTATATTCATTACGCCGAAATAGCTTTATTTATTGCCTTCGGTATCAAGCTGTTGTATGACGCTAGTAAAATGTCCGCTGCTGCTTGTGATACAGAAGTTGTGGAAGAAGCCGAAGCAGCGGTGAAACAAGCAGATTTGCAGTTACCAAAGCAAAAGACTCAGTTGGCAATTGTTATAGAAGCCTTTGTGTTGACATTTATGGCAGAGTGGGGCGATCGCACCCAAATTGCCACTATTGCCCTAGCCGCAGGTAATAACCCCATTGGAGTCACAATAGGTGCAATTTTAGGACATTCTATTTGTGCTGCGATCGCAGTTATCGGCGGCAAAATGATTGCCGGACGCATTTCTGAGCGTCAACTCACTTTTATTGGCGGATGCCTGTTTTTAGTCTTTGGTATTGTTGCTGCCATTGAAGGAGCGTGAGGGGAAGAAGCAGGGGAGAAATCAATTCAAAATTCAAAATTCAAAATTAAAGAACTTCTGCCCCCTGGTCACTGAGCGCAGCGTCTCGTAGAGAAGTGCTGCCTCCTCTTCTCCAATGCCCATTACTTAGGAGTATTTCCCAATGAAGGCGCGGGAGAGGTCGCAGATTTAGGAATTGGGGAAACCGTTCCTGCCTTCTTAATTTCGTCTCTGTACTTAGCAGGGGCTAAAGCTGCGGCACTATCAAATAAAGGTTTTGCTTCTGCGTTTTTGCCCTGTTGTTTCAGGAGCATCGCTTTTGCCACGACGGGGCGAAAATCCTTGGGATCTTTCTTAATCGCTTGGTCATATACAGAGCTAGCTTGAGCGTAACGTTTCTGGGAAGCATGAACAGAACCTAACAGCACCTGCACGGCTACTATATCTACACTTCCAGGCTGAATTGTATTTGCTTGGGCTGCATTAGAGAGGGTTTCTTGCAACAAACCAATGGCTGCTTCGGGGCGTTGCTGACTGATCAATAGAGCCACCATTCCTTGCAAAGCCTTCAAATCGCCTGGTTTCGTGGACAAAATTGAGCGATAAGCTTGAGCGGCTCCTTCGCGATCGCCAATTTGCTGTTTGGCTTGAGCTAGTAACACTGAATATTCTGACTGTTCGGGATTCAGTTTTGCTAGCTTTTCTAGGGGTTCAATGACAACTTGGATATCAGCTGGTTTAACCTCACTTTTATCTTTTTGACTCAGTAATTGCAGCCGCGCCTGTAACAGACCCTTAAGCGCAGTCTGATTTTCTGGTTCCCGTTGCAAAACCTGTTCATAACCCCGTGCTTCGTCTTCCAGTTTTGATTTTTGGTCAGCGGAGGACAAACTGCCTCTGGTGCTAGCGGTATTTTGACTTGAGGGTGGCGTATTATTAAATGCTCCAATTATGGGAATCACCGAAACACCCACAAAAGCAAGAATTGCCACCGCTAAGATGACTTGAACTATCCAACGATTGCGCGGTTGAGACACAGTTTTGTCTTTCTCCTAAATTTTAATGACATTATCATTTACACAAATCGTAAAGTTAAAAATTTCCAAAACTTTGCGGAATACCGCCAATTGCCTGTGAATTTTATAACAATTAACTATCCACACTGCTAAAGTAAGTGATGACTTTAGGAGGAGCCGTCAGAATTGTAGCTATGATATGCTTCCGAAACTAGTGTAAAGCCGCTAAATTAGACATTTAGTGTTTATACATTAAATTTAGCGCCTTTAGGATTGTATAGAGTACCCTAGTGTGATTTTGTGAAAAGCCAATATACTTTCATCAGTCGCACAAATGCTCTTTCCAGCTGCCTTTGTAAAATCCCACAATGGGATGTGTCTCCGCCGCAAGGAGTTTTTATGAATTCCGACCTGATGCCGTTGCCTGAATCTTCCAATTCTTCTGCCTCTAACCAGGGCCCAACTAACGTAGAGGCAGCCGCTAATGTTCATATAGCAGCCCAGTCCTCTAAACAAGTTGACAATTTGCCTGTCAACCCCAGCGAAACTGACTCAAATGGGAACTTGATTAATCGCCAGCAACCGATTCCGCCTCCCAGCGAACCGATGCAGTATCGAGCGATCGGCTTAGTCCGGGGTCGCTATCATGCTAGCAGCGAACAATTTACTCAAGGTACTCTGCTGACTCCAGATGGTGTAGAACTCAATGCCGTCCTCCTAGGCCGGATTATGAGCTTAGTCAAGAATCATCTAGACTTAGAAAAAGAACACTTGTGGGTAGTATATCCACGTACTAGACAAGAAAATGACACCTTGCATATCCAAATCGTCGGAGTTTGGGAACCAGAAAATCTGGCTAAAAACTCAACAGATGAGGACGAATCGGATTTGGAGTTGCAATTAGAGACACTCGATGATGGCTTATCCGAGAACTCTGAACTAAATACAACTGCCCTGAAACCTTCATCAGAAGTTGCAGATGGTGGTTTTTCTGTTCGTGGTGAAGTAGTATACCAATCTTTTGATGCTAAAAGCTTGGTAGTCAAAATTAGGCAGGCTCCACGCAAATCAACTGACAAACCCAAATATTTTAAGTTGAAATTGAGGGGTGTGCTAACCACCAAAGCAGTGGGTAAATTCTGGGACTTCCAAGCCAAGCGAGAAGCTGACGTTTTGATAGTAGAAAAAGCTGAGGCGATCGCTGATTTGCCCAAAAAACGCAAACCACCATTTAAAGGTGGACCTCGTGCTGGCAGTGGTGGTGCTGGTGGTAGAAAACCATTCCCCCCCAGACGCACTGGCGAAACCCCTCGTCCCATTAAGAAAACGAGTACAGGCGGCGACACCTCAGTGGTGTCAAAACCTATACCAAGAACACCCGCTCCTAAACCCATCAAGCGACCGAAACCGACTCAAGATTAGGGTATGGGACATTGGGCATTGGGCATGGGGTACAAAAGGCAGAGGTGCGGAGGGGCAGAGGAGCAGAGGGGAAAGACTTACTCCTACTTCTCCTCTGCTCCCCTGCTCCCCTGCTCCCCTGCTCCCCTGCTCCCCTGCTCCCCTGCTCCCCTGCTCCCTGCTCCAATCAAAAATCCGTCCGACGGTCTTGGGGTAGAAAAGATCGCTCCATCGGAATTGGAGAAACTGGTTCTGTCAGGGTAAACGTACCTGCTTCGATCCACTTTTTCAACTCTAGGGCGACTTGCCTAGAAAAAAACAAACTCGCTAAGGGGGCAGAGCGTACTGCTTTGCCCTCTATAGTTATCCGCCCAGATTTGAGTTGGGCGTAACTCACCAAACCAAAGGTAGGACGGACGCGCCGGGGAATGGAAAAATCTACTATTGGGGCTACTAAGTCTTGATCTTGGACGGCGCAGTGTTCAATTACTTGTTCATTTAATACAGGTAGTGGTACACCAACCCCTAACATTAATGAGGGGCCATAACTTTTGAAATAACACCCCCGCACCCAATGAGCATCCATTTGCTTGGCATCACCAATTAAAGCTAAAGTGGCAGAAGGCCCAATCGGTGTGCGATTGGCTAAACGCTTTTGTAAGGGGAAGTGCTGAGTGCCTTCCCAAGCGACGTAGCCAATACCGCCGCCTAAAAAAATTCGAGTACCTATACCAACGAGTTGCAAATCGGGATCGTTGAGTAAGGGGGAAATCGCACCTGGGTTAGAATAAACAGCATTCCCCAGACGCGGTTGTAAAGGGCCGAGATAGGTGAAGAGTGGGCGATCGCCACCATTTACACCAACAATAAAATTTTGATAAAGATTGCGCGGATTGAATAAATAAAACTGATTAATTGTGTCACTGGTAATTGTAGTTTCAAAATTTGCTCTGGGGTAACAATCTGTTACTTGTCCTTGTGCTTTCACGTGTATAGATTTACCAGCGATCAAATCTTCGATTACATGACCCCCACCACGTTCTCGCACTTCCTCCCCATCCGTCGTCTCCACAGCGCAACTCGCACCTAAATATAAATCTACTGCCCCAAAACCAGAGTATGCTGGCACGCCATCTAACCAACAACGACGAATTTTTATCGGGGGATCGGTATGTCCCAGATTGATAATTGCACCACTTGATTCCATCGGCTCAAAAGTACCAGTGGTAATTACATCGACTTCTTTAGCAGCTTTAGTAACACCAATTTCTACAACTCGCGCTTTTAATTCTTCAGTTGTCAACACCACCGCACGTTGGCGCTTAATTTTCTCGTTAATTTCTGCAATTGTTCGCATCTTATCAGTGCTTACGCTTCCTGGTGAGTGGGAAATGGGGATTAGGGAGTAGGGAGTAGGGAAAAGACAATTTTCATTGCTCTTTGTGAGCGCAGATGATCGAGACTCTTGGATAACTTCATCTCGAAATAGCGATCGCCAATCTCTGCGCGACAGCTTACCCCGAATAAAGATAAATTCCAAAAAATAATTCAAGTATTGCAAAATTAAAATGATAGATTTTTTGGGGCAAACAAGCTGCCTGTATCCAAAATAGTTTTTATTCTACGTAAAATTACCATAAAAAAAGCCTTGCATTATCAATCAAATGTATGTATGGTTAGGATTAAGTGGACTTACTGGACTTCAATAATTTTACGTCAACCGAAAGAAACATTTCTGGTTTTTGTAAAGCATTATAAGCCAACTAGTCAATCGCAAAGTGGGAGTTAATAGCAGATACTAGAAAGTTTTGAGAAGGTAGAAATTATTTAAGAGCGTTAATAGAAGCGAAGTATAAGCAAAAATAAGTTGCTTTCTAGCGGACTTATTCTGACCTCTACTTCCTCAAAGCAATTCTACTTGTTGCTATTGATTTTATTGCTACATTTGACCCGATAATCAATTGAGTAAGAGGCAATGACTACTTCAGAATTAGCTAATCTTGAGCAAAAAAACCAAAGTAAGATTTCCGATAAGATTGAAAATTTATCCTCTTCATTAGATGAAAAAAAGTTGTTCAACCTGAAGGTAATAGAGTATTTATTACTTGCAGCTTTTGTCTCTGCTGGACTCTTTATTATTTTTCTTTCAGATGATAAAACCGTTGTAATTTCTGGAGCGGTATCTCTAACTTTTTTGTTTTTTTTGTTGCTCATCAATAGACAAGTATATCAGAACTATAAGCAGGCCGCTTATAAATCTGAACTCACCAAAAAAGCTGAACTCTATAGTTATTTATTGACCAATCCTAATTCCTGGGATAAAGATACGCTAACTCTGACAAGAGGGAAAGCTTTACAATACAGCCAAGACTTGATTGACGATTATAAAAGAATTAGGAGTGTATCAAGGAACCTTTACTATAGTTTACAAATTTCGACAGTGATTTTATCAGGAGTCACACCGATTTTAGTTCTGGTAGACAAATTAGAAGCAGGACAAGCTTGGCTGAAGTGGCTCCCTGTGCTTTGCCCAGCGATTGCTTCTATAGTTGCTAGTATAGTTACCTCTTTTCCTTTTCAGAAGAATTCCCTTGCTGCTAATACAGCCGTTGAATTATTAGAAGCGGAACAAGAGAAATTTATATTGGGCGTGACTCCGCCCTATCGTTGTTATGATGTATCTGACGAAACCCAACAGCAACAAAAGGCAAGTCAGGCATTAGAATATTTTATTGTTCAAGTGAACAATATTCATCTCAACCAATTGCAACAAACTAGTGAGACGCAATCAGAGAAGACAGAATCAGCTTCATCTAATGAGTCAAACAAAGCAGAAGCAGAGGTAAAGAGCCAGAACAAACAATAGCTGATTAGCTAATTGTGTCCATGCTCATAGTTATTCTTTCAAAGAGGAGTTATTTAGACTGACTCAAAAGTATGAGATTCCCAACTTTTTTAAGAAGCTAGGAATCTTATTGTTTTTTCACTCCAGCACTCATTATCCCAATAGCTTCAAAATTTGCAAGACTTCATATAACTCATGTCATTGAGTTTTTTGGCTTTCCAGGTTAAGGCAAGAGACGCGATGAATCGCCGTCTCTACAATAATTAGTCTTTCGTCTTGACGGCGATTTATAGCATCTTTTTGATCTAAAATTTTCATCATAAAACTTTAACCGAACCCTATTGCCGCATTAAAAGTCGAGTAACTAATCTTATTTTTTCAAGATATCATCATCAATCGAGGGGTTGTCATTTATATCTGGATTTTCTGCCGTCCAATTATCATCTGTTCTAGGAGATTCAGAAACTATCACAAACTCAGTCTCTTTTTTATGATTATTTCCCCATTCATCTAAAACATCTTTAATTAACACCTCTTGTAACCAAATCTTAGCGACAACAGTTAAAGGTAGCGCTAGGAATAATCCTAAAAAGCCAAAGAACGTGACGAAAAATAGCTGGGCAATTAAGGTTATGGCTGGCAGTAATGAGACTTGATGCGCCATGACAACAGGCGTGATGAAATTACTCTCAATCTGTTGAATAATAAAGTAAAGAATCAAGACAGCGATCGCTTTCCAAGGTTCATCCAAGAAAGCGATCGCCATTGCTGGGATTACACTCATTGTTGGCCCCAGATTGGGAATCAAGTTAAAAAATCCCGCTAAAACCGCTAAAGCTAGTGCTGCCTTGACATGCAAAATTGATAAGCCAATCAGACTCATCACTCCCACTACAAAGATGGCAATGAAAGCGCCTGTAATCCATCCCTCCAAAGAGACTTCACATTGATCTAAAATCCCATCTACCCGCCGTCGATAAAATGAAGGGAAAAGCCGCACAAATACTTTGCGGTAAGCCACGGGGTCGGCTAACATCATTCCTGTTAAAACCAACACTAGCAAAATCTTGAGGACGACTTCTAAAGAGCCAGATACAAAAGCAAAGGAGTTTCCCAGTAACCGATTGGCGAAGGGCTGTACTTGTTGAATGAGGCTATTGATATCTGGGATATAAGGAACTAACTGGTCAGGAATACGAGTTCTCAGGGCATCAAGCCAACTATTAAAGCGTCCAAACCCTTTAGGAACTTGATATGTTAGTTCTTGAAACTGCTGGGCAAATGGCGGCACAATTAGCCAGAAAAAACCCACGACACCTGCGAAAAAGATAGCTACTGCTAGAAGTACGGCGAATCCGCGCCTCATCCCAAAGCTTTGGAAGCGTTTCGCTAGACGATTTAAGGTGGTGGCTAACACAACTGCGGCAAACATCAACAAAAGCACTTCCCGAATTTGCCACAGGATGTATAAACAAAGAAGTATGGCGATTAAGCCGATCCATTGACCCAGGTTCACAGGCTAACTCCCAACGGTTGGCGAGATGGAATTTTCTTGTAATTAAGCTAGGTTAGCTGATTTTAGGAACTTGTGCGTAAATGGTTTGAGTTAATTTTGTTTTTGTGCTTGAAATCGCCATAGTAGAGCGATCGCTACGATCGCAATCGGCAAGAATACTATAATCAGCGCGTTGCTTGCTGTCGCCGGAATTGGTAGACTTGGCCCTGCATACTTAATCAATACTGATAACAAAGCCGAGAGTAAAAGCAGTTTTAGAATTAATCCTAGTTGATTTTCCATAAAAGTACGGCAATACAGATTTTTGTGGTACATACAAATTTGCGCTGTACCGTGTAGTTTCTAGAATAAACCCACAGATACAATCCTTGTAGTTTTCACAAAAATATAATTTATATTACCTGTCAGGAGCGAAGGATATGAGGTGCGATCGCTATTACACTTTATTAGTGCTGCCTGAACTTCAGACAGCAGATTATACACTATTAAAGCTTTATATAGCGTTTCCTAATCACATGAGGTACATCTTAGCCCCCTCCTCGCTTGCGGGGAGGGGGTTGGGGGTGGGGTTCTTGTACCTCACTCAACCGAGAACTGCTATAGAAAGTAACCAAAGCAGCCTTTGAGTAATTTAAACTAAGCACAAAGAAATGCAGAGTTTTAGTAAACTTTATTTGCTCCGAACTGGATCAATTCTATATTTAGCTTTAATCAATTCAGGCAATTCTATCAAAAGTTTTTTCACTCTAGCTTGAATATATTTAGGATTTTTAGGTACACGTTTAGCTATATACCTTAATAAAGCAATCTGATAGCCAAACTTATATTGAATTGCGGTAAATATATTAGACTTGACTTCGTTACCTGAACCATTGTCTAGGTTTTTTAACTTTGATACTTCACGATGATATACGGGATGTTCTCCCCAAACACAGGCAAAGTGTACAAGAGCAGGAGATACCACCTGATTGTATTTTTGAAAAGTCGATTGACCTTTAATAGCATCTATATCAAAAGAACCACGAAGACCGATAGGTGTTCGCATCATCAGGCCATTATCTTCAAACATACTTTGATCGTGTAGCATCATAGCTAGACCAAAAATACGTTCATCATTAGGGCCATCACCACGAAATTCACTAATACCTAGCTTTTTCCAGTCTCTTGAAAATTCTAGTGCTGTTTCAAAAAATGCCTTAGTAGTATCGTTTTTTTCAAAATAATAGAGACCTCCATTAAATCTAGGTAATTTTGTTAGATTAAATTGTTTGAGTGTGTCATCTACATCAATGAACTTATCTTTATCACCTGCTTGAAGATATACATTACCTGCCACACTAAAACTTCTGCCTTTAAAATCATCAAAAATAAAGTTAATATCCCTTACTGCTATGCAATCACTATCAATACAAAGTGTATATTTAAATGGAGAATAATCATAGACATGAAGCTTTTGTTTTACGTTAGAGCCGTATTCATCTCTAATGTTTATAACGCAATCATAAAGCTCTAGTAAATCTTTATCATTTTCACGATCGGTAACAATAGCACGCGGAACATTTGGTGAATGAAGCCGTAGAGAACGTGCTAATGACTTTGCCATTTCTAGATAATAGGATGCTCCGTAAGCATAGGTTATAATGCCACGTTGGGAAATAAACATTATTTTATTAATTAATAGTATCTAAGCTTTCGTTTTCTAATTGCATTCTACCTTATATGCCAAAAGATAGATATCTACTAATATTAATTAAGCTTAAATTCTGTGTAAAGTAGCCGTAAAGTATAGTCTAAATTTTATTGAGACCTGTTTAAAGCAACCTGATTAATTGCCTTTAGAATAACATTTTAAAGGTATAGATAGGTTAAAACAAAAAGAGATGTGTGCAGCAAAAAACAACACAGATATCGGATTTTATATTCATCCAACCCTAAAATCAAATGTAGAAAATAGATTGTTATACATCTATCAAGTTAATAGATATTGAAATCAGTGTCAGAACGTAGTTATTAACTTGATATATATTGAAATCAGTGCCAGAACGCAGTATAGGTCGGCGGAAATAAACAGACCATATTGATGAGAGAATACATAATTAGGTTAAAATCCATCCATTTTGGGGCGCGATCAAGGAATTAGGATGTGGCTAGATTAACTCCTAAAATCTTAAATTGAAGCGATGGCGAGCGAGATCAACTCTAACAATTGATCAACAGACACAACACGCCGCAACTCCTAGCGCTGCTAAAATAATTATCATGGTATCAGAGGGTCAAAATCATCGTGAAATAGCCCTAAATTTAGACATCAAGAACCAAAATACGTTCTTTGACGATCGCTATATCACGCTAAACTTTCCACAGATTGGAGTATTGGTTTGATTGTTCACCTATTAAGAGATACTAAAAGCAGGTACATAGGCAAGAAAATATGGAATCCCTAACCTCTCGTATGCAGGCGGTACAATCGCCAATTATTCCTGTGGTTGGGGAACTGATTAAAAACTCTCCTGGAACCATCTCTCTAGGACAAGGTGTTGTTTTTTACAACCCACCACATGAAGCAATAGAATTTTTAGCTAAATTCTTAGCCGAACCCGCCAATAATTTATACAAATCAGTTGAGGGAATTCCCCCTTTACTCACAGCACTTGCGGGAAAATTGCAAGCCTTCAACAGGATTGAAATCAACGAGGAAAACTGCATCGTTGTGACAGCAGGAAGCAATATGGGATTTATGAATGCCATTCTTGCTATCACTAACCCAGGTGACGAAATTATTCTGAATACACCCTACTATTTCAACCACGAAATGGCGATCGCAATGGCTGGCTGTCGTGCGGTATTAGTGGCGACGGATGAAAATTACCAACTACGAAAAGAAGCGATCGCTCAAGCAATTACTCCTAAAACACGGGCTGTGGTGACGATTTCACCAAATAATCCCACTGGAGTTGTCTATTCTGAAGCCGCATTGCGCCAAGTAAATCAAATTTGTGCCACTCACAGTATTTACCACATCAGCGATGAAGCTTATGAATACTTTACATATAACGGTGTAAAACACGTTTCACCTGGCTCCTTTGCTAATAGCAGCGAGTACACCATTTCTCTGTATAGCTTTTCTAAAGCATACGGTTTTGCGAGTTGGCGCATTGGCTATATGGTGATTCCCCAACACTTACTTGTCGCCGTTAAAAAAGTCCAGGATACAATTTTGATTTGTCCGCCAGTCATTTCTCAATATGCAGCTTTAGGGGCATTGCAGGCAAAAGAGGATTATTTGCAGAGTCATATAGAAGCCATTGCTCAGGTACGCCAACTAGTATTAGACTCCCTTAATCGTCTACAAGGCTTATGTAGCATTATCCCTGCCAATGGCGCTTTCTATTTTTTCCTCAAAGTTCATACCCAGATGGATGCTTTTGAGTTAGTCAAACAACTGATCCAGGAACATAAAGTAGCAGTTATTCCAGGTACAACCTTTGGCATAGATGACGGATGTTATCTACGTGTTGCCTATGGGGCGTTGCAAAAAGAGACGGCAAAAGAAGGTATAGAAAGACTAGTACAAGGTTTGGAAACTATAGTTAGGAGTTAGAAGTCATTCAATTCCTGCCTCCTTCAAAAAGGCGTTAAGCTGTGTTAGCGTACCTAATCCGCAATCCCAAATATAAAATTCAACAGATGCCAATTATTCATAAGTTCATTGAAATTGAAACTGAGCCAAAAATTAATATTCATCATATCACCCCACAAATTCAAGATTTTATTGCCTCAACATCAATTAAAAATGGACAAGTTTTAGTATTTTCTCAACACACGACAACAGCGTTAGCTATCAACGAAAATGAAGTCAGATTATTAGAAGATATAAAAGTATTCTTGCAAAAAATAGCACCGGAATCAGACAGCTATTTGCATAATGACTTGCATTTAAGAGATGTCCCAGAAGATGAGCCGATTAATGCTCACTCTCATTTAATGGCAATGATGCTGAACACTAGTGAGATAATTCCCATTGTGGATGGTAAATTAGCTTTGGGAACCTGGCAATCTGTGTTGTTTTTTGAGTTGGATGGCCCGCGTAAAAGAACAGTATTTGTACAAATTTCTGGCGAATAATGCAATTTAAAACCTGCAATCCTCTCAGAACAACCTAAATCTGAGAGAATTACGAACACGACTAATAAGTACATCAGTTGAACTTACCTACAGCAATTAAAAACCTGAAAGAATGTTTTCCAGCATCACCTTCCTTTCCACAAACCAGGACTTTCGTTGTGTCAAAGGCAGAGGCCATTAGTTATGAAAAATAACGATAATTTTGTATTACGTAATACTTGGTACTATGCTCTGCCTAGCGATCAGATCAAGCCAGGTATGATGATCAGCCGCATTTTCTTAGGAGAACCAGTGCTGTTAGTTCGCAGTCAAGATGGCAAAGTGTCTGCAATGACGGACATTTGTCCCCATCGTGGTGTGCCTTTAAGTTGTGGGAGATTCAATGGGCAAGAAGTTGAATGCTGTTATCACGGTTGGCGCTTTAACTCCGCTGGGCGCTGTACTGCGATACCTTCTCTTGTAGAGGAGCAGCAAATGGATTTGAGTCGCTTTGATGTGCAGTCTTATGCAATCCGCGAAGCCCAAGGGAATATCTGGATATATATGGCTGATCCCGATAACCCTCAACCGGCTTCTGAGATGGAAATTCCGGTAATACCAGGGTTTGGCGATCGCTCTCACCAGTTCGTAGAGGTGGTAAAATTCCCTTGTTTTATAGATCATGCAGTAGTAGGTCTGATGGACCCGGCTCATTCACCTTATGTTCATCGTGCTTGGTGGTGGCGAAATGAGCAATTGCATGAGGAAGTGAAGCAATTTGATGCTTCGCCCTACGGCTTTACAATGCGACGACACCGATTACCAGCAAATGGGGGTCGTTTATACTGGCTGATTGGCGGTGGTGTCCCGGAAACGGAGATTTCCTTTCGTTTACCTGGAGTTAGAATCGAGGAAACCACCATTGGTAATAATCGAGTCGTTAATTTAACGGCAGTTACACCGATTTCAGACACAGAAACGGAGGTAACTTTTGCTCTTTACTGGACACTTCCTTGGGTGGGATTTTTCAAGCCACTGTTACACGTGCTGGCGCGGACTTTCATTGGCCAAGACCGAACGGTTGTGGAAAAACAGCAAATTGGTTTGAAATATAATCCTGTGCTGCGGCTGATTAAAGACTCAGATATGCAGGCGCAGTGGTATTACCAGTTAAAGCGGGAGTATGCTCGTTCTGTTGCTGAAGGACGAGAATTTGTCAATCCTGTCAAGGGTCAAATACTCCGCTGGCGTGCTTAAATTACTCCAAAGTAAATTCTGCAAATTCTCTTTGTCCGAACAGCATATTTCGGTCTACGGCTGACAAGATTTTATTATTGGCACGTTGGCTATTTAAACAGCGACCAACTAACTGCGCCACATCTGCACGATTAATGCTACCAATAATGTGCGGATCTTCGGTTAAAATACCATTACCCGTTGCTGGTTCTGACTTTAGTCCACCAGGACGGATGATTGTATAGGTGAGTCCACTGGCAATTAAGTGTTGTTCGGCTTTGTCTTTCTCAGCTAAAACTTTTCCCAGTACCTCTAAAATTTGGGGTGAGGCAGCAACAACACTATTGCCAGCACCGATGGAAGATACAAGAATAAACTTTTGCACCCCAGCTTTAACTGCTGCATCGAT
This sequence comes from Nostoc sp., assembly GCF_036918015.1. Taxonomy (GTDB): domain Bacteria; phylum Cyanobacteriota; class Cyanobacteriia; order Cyanobacteriales; family Nostocaceae; genus Nostoc. Next base: position 121,536 of record NZ_JBALEO010000068.1, on the reverse strand, counting down.
CAGATTTCTATTACCAGGGTAATCCGGTCTTTCTACATCTGATGGTAAACCGCCAATTGTACTGATAACGGTGTGAATAGGTTTATCTGTTACCATTGCGCGTTCTACATCGCCAAGATTCAAGGCATCTCCCAGAACTACTTCAATACCAATTTTTTCTAGTTCACTAGCAACTGCTGCTTTTCTCAGGAGTGCTTTAACCTTTAGCTGTTGCGCTATCAGATATTGAGCAATTTCTCGACCAACACCGCGACTTGCTCCAGCCAGAAAAATATAAGATGCACTTGTCATAATCAGCTTAACTATTTACGCTCAAAGGATTTTATCAGAGGATTGGCAGTATTTAATAATTGCTCAAGCTCCTGGGATTCTTTTGGCTGGTGGCGAACATAAGTGTCAATAAACAGACCAATAATTTCACTCATCAGCAAACGCAAGTTTTCTTGAGATTGAGTAGCTTTTAAGTCGAGAGAGGATCTAACTGTAGTGGAGTCTGGCTCATCAACTATCGAAAAGTGATTTGCTCCCTCTAAGATTACCAGATAGCTGTCATTTCGTCCCCCAGCGATTGCTTCTTGGAATGTACGTGTAACTGGGATAGTAGCATCCCCAGCACTTATACCATAGAGTTCGCTACTGGTAAGCATAAATCCATCACGGGTTCCTCCCATCAGCAGCAGTGGTAGGGAATCTGGTAAAGGCAAGATAGTTCCTGGTTCATACCCTATGGTTAAAAGTCCTCTGCTACTTGCGCCATAAGAAAAAGATGCAGCAACTCCAGGGAAAAACCGAGGATCAGCATTTGTGAGCGATAATAAACCACCCGCAGAGTGTCCACCGAGAATGATGCGTTGTAAATCCAACATTCCTGCTAAAACTCCTTGATTTTGTAACTGTTCGAGTTTAGTTAGAAGTGCTGGCAAAGCCAAAGCTGTAGGAGCAGTAGGATAAATTGTGGGCTTCAGCTTTTCAAAATCAACTCCAGGTGTGAGGCTAATTACGCCTGGTAGATTTTTGGCAATCCAATTAAAGAGAACCACTACCAATCCACGTTCAGCCAATTTAACCGCTAACCATTGGTATTGTTGAGCATCACAGTTATAGCCATTGAAGAAAATCACTACTGGAAAAGGTGCCTTTTCTGGATTAGCTGGCTCAATTCCCATACTTTTTTCTAGCTGACTCTCCGGTATCTGTGCTGGATAGAGAATTTTCAGGTGAATGGTATCGTAAGGTGACTGGACACCCTCAACTTTGGCAGCTTCAAAAAAAGCACGAACTGTCATCTGTACCTTCCTTACTATGACTTCAAGAAAATCTTCCTCTCAGTGTACAACTGCTCCTCGCAAGCAAAATCTAATGATCTAAAATAACGAAGTAACTAAGTAGAAGGAAGAAGGCAGCACTAAAGACGCAATTAATCGCGTCTGTATAGGAGTCAGGAAAATCATTTCGCTGATTGGCATTTTACGTTGAATTATGTTTACCTACTGGTAATTAAAAATACGAGCAAAAAAATATACTTAACCTAATTGCAGTAAGTATCGTAATAAACAATTGTGCCAATCTAATAAATAACTTTTCTTTGGATAAACTTATGGCTAAAAAATCTCAACCCAATGTAGAACCATACCAAGATGTCAGATTATCTGCTACCACAAGAATTTGGGTAATTACAGTAGCCATTCTAGGAGTTTGCGTCCCATTGTCAGCCGTTACTAGAAGCGGTGCTATTCTTCCTTTAGTTGCTATTGGTGGCGCAGCTGTTGGTACAGTTGCAGTTTGGCGTTCTGATGACAAAAAATCCAAAACTAACTATTTGCAACAGCAGCAAATAGAACTGCTAGAACGGAGATTAGCGAATTTAGAAACAATTGTTAGCAGTGATGACTTGAACTTGCAAATGAAAATTAAACAGATCGAAGCAAGGGATACTTTTGGTGACTCCTCTGATGTAAGTACTACACCCAGACAACCAAAACGCAAAGGTTAAAATTAGCTAATCTTCACCATTTATTTCGATTTCAGATGATATTTCCGAGAATTATCCTTACTAGGTTAGTTTTATATAGCTATTTGCTGACTTAACGTTACTGTAATCTTTGATCCGTCTCAAATTCAACTTTCTTTTACAGCTAGAAGTGTTTCTAGGGAAACAGTATCTCTTTATCCATCTCCGTTAGAATTGACTGATATCATCTAATTCTATATACTTCAACGCATCAGTTCATGAAATGTCTAAGTGCTATCCATCTATCTCTTTCACGGAAACATTTGTCAATGGCTGTGTTTTATTAGACTGTTAATATTACTGAATTTTTAATTAACTAAGGTTATAAACTTGAGTAATTGCATTTGTATAGCTTACCGTAGGTATGCAATAGTTTGCCGCAGGAATGTAGATGGATTGGATTAGCTTACTCAAAGCTCAACAAACTGACTTCCTTCAACGTGTGAAAAAACCTAAAACTTATGACTTATCTTTGCTGGAAAGTCAAGTTAAAGGTTGTCACACTGAAGTTATGGCGTTTTGGGGCGAGCCTTTGGCTAGACTCCAAGAACTTTCTCGCCAACAAGCAGAAGTTCTCGCCAAAAATCCGCCGCCGACGCCGCCGGAATATCCTGAGCCTCCTGACTGGACGATACCTTTTCCCAAATACTTCCAACAACAAGCCCAAGATTATCTTTTACGGGAACATATTGTTGACAGGGTGATAACTGAACGCTTGGGCAAGTTAGTAAAAAAGGTGTCGCAAGATACTTTGCAAAACATGATTTTAGATGATGAGGGAAATTTGGGTGGCGAAAGTAAATTTCCTTATATACTCAAAGATCATCCTCAGCTAAGTGTTCAAGTTTACGTTGCTGATGGAGAAAGTTTTAATGGTATTAAGAAAGACAAAATTAGGTGGTCTGTTACTCAAGAAGATTTAAAAAATCACCAAGTATTAATTTTTCTGTGTTTATTTTATCCATCTACAGGTAATTTAGGTTACGAGAAGCAAAGCGTAATAACAGGCTTTTTACCTACAAATCAACTTGAATTTAGCGAACCAAAACTTTATGTAACCCCAAGTAATTTGTTATATGCAGGGGGGTTGAGTTGGTATTTAGAATCACTTATGGGTAAAAAAGACACGTCGCCAGTAATTAATGAGAGAGCGATCGCACATACAATACAGACTCTACCATCAGAACACTGTCTCAAGGCTATAGTCGGTGACTGGGAATGCTGGCAGACTTTGCAAGGACACACCAGAGGCATTAATTGCCTAGCTTTCAGTTCTGGGTGCAACAATGGCAAAGCCTTACCCATATTGGCAAGTGGTAGTCGTGGAGAAACGAAACTCTGGGATTTAAGCAAGGGTGAATTGATAGAGACCTTATCAGAGTATCCTTGGGTAATATCTGGGCTGGTGGATGAAGTGAATTCCCTAGCTTTTAGTTCAGATGGACAGACTTTAGTCAGTTGCGGTGCAGATTCGACAATTAAGCTTTGGCACGTAGGCGCTTTAGACTTGATAGATATTTTGCACAAACATAATGGGGTAGTGCGGTGTGCTGCCTTTACCCCAGATGGCAGAATGCTAGCGACAGGCGGAGATGATAGAAAAATTCTATTTTGGGATTTGATGCAACGTCAGGTAGCGATCGCACTTTCCTTAGATGATACAGCTGCTCATTCCTTAGTTTTGAGTCGAGACGGCGAAACTCTAGTTACAGGTAGCTATCGCAAAATCAAAGTTTGGCGCACTTCACCCCAGACGGGAATCAAAAGTTTAAAAGATGCCCAACCACTACACACCCTCATGGGTCATTCTCACATTGTTTGTTCTTTAGCGATCAGTGCAGATGCTAAACTGCTCGTGAGTGGTAGCTGGGATCAAACCATTAAAGTTTGGCAATTGGAGACTGGGGAATTACTTCATACCCTTAAAGGACATAGAGATAGGGTATATGCGATCGCTTTAAGTCCCGATGGACAAATTATCGCCAGCGGTAGTGCTGATAAAACTATCAAGTTGTGGCATTTACAAACCGGAGAATTGCTGGGTACATTTACAGGTCATGGGAATATAGTCACAGCATTAGCCTTCACAGCTTCCGGTGAAATGTTAGTCAGTGGGAGTTTGGATAAAACAATTAAAATTTGGCAACGCAGTTAAATCATGACACTCTCTACATACAGCAGTTTTCTTTTGCATGAGGTACAAAGTCACTGGTTTTGAGGCAGGAGGCAGTGTTTCGACTACGCTCAACAACTGGGCAGTTCTTCCTGGAGGAAAACTGCCCTCTTTCAAGTACCGCGACTAGACGGATCTTGGGTTTAAGACCCATTCCAAAATCTCTGCCACAGGTGTCCTGCAAGACGCTCGATGACTCGCTTTGCGCGTCGCTATCAGTGTAGGTCTGTTCGCGGAGCGTCTCTGATAGAGTTGCCTACACTGATTGCAACATAAGTGCCCATTGGTGTCAACTTAAGCTAAAAATGGCTTCTCGCTTGCCTTGAGTACCCGTCGGAAACTGAAGTTCCCGCCTAATAGCTAAAGTCTACTTCAGTAGACTCAAGATTTTTGGGGATATTTAGTAATCTTTAGATTACTTCGGCTATGAGCCAGGAATTGAAATTCCTGGTGGACGTACAGTTTCACGTTAAGTTGACACCAATGCCTTCTGCCTCCTACCTTCTTCACATAAAACATCCTACTTTGGTATGATATTTTTTCGGTTTTATCAGGTATTGGACATCGTGAAAATGTAGGAAGAAAAGTAGGAAAAGTAGGAAAAGTAAGTTAAGTGGGTTAAGTAGGAAAAGTAGGATGTTTCTTATTTTCTATTGACAAAATATTGAATAAATTGATATTTGTAAGTACATCGAAGGAACAAATACCTACGTACTTTCTGGAGAAAATTATGACTAACGATAAGAATTTGACACAACCCAACAATCAAGAAGTTATTTTGGAGGAAATTAGTGAGGAAGAATTAGAAGGAGTAGCGGGAGGAGGATTTTTCGCATTTTTACTCGGAGATGTAGTGGGCGGTTTACTCGGAAACGTGGGCACATCTCTTGATATAGTTACTGGACAGCTTTCAACGACTCCCTAAGGTAATTGATCTGCTAAATTCGACGAAACTAAAGTGTAAGAAATCTAATTTCTAATACATGAGGTGAATTTGAGCGAATCAGCATTATAAAACAACTCAAGGTGATTTTTGAGAAGTAAACAAAGGCAGGGAAGCAGCTATTATAAAAATATTAGCCTGTAAAGGTTGTAATTTTTATAAAAGTTTGTTGACCTAAAAAAATACTACAAATTCACCTTCGTTGTCGCTCAACCAATATTTAGTATAACCCCAATTATACACTCCTCATTGTTTTGCACTGTAGCCAGAAGTCAGAATACTCTGACTTCTGAATTTTTTCATGTCACTTCTATGTTGACAAAGAGCTTATTTGTGCCAGAAGTTTGGATTGAGATTGAAGATTTGAGATTTTAGCGGTTCAGTGCTGTAATTAAAGAAGCATGATGCTGCCAATATAAACAGTTATTTGGCAAGCATATAACAAAGATTTTCACAGCTTTTATTGATAGTTCACTTTTGTCCGATAGCAAAGACTAGCTGACAATCTTTTTTCATGAAAAGTCATAGTATTAAACTTGCATATAGCGGTTCTCGCGTGGATGCAATACACTCTGACCTCTCTCCAAACCTCTCTCCTAAAAGGAGAGAGGCTTTGAATCTTGCTCCCCAACGCTAGTAAGAAAGGGGCTGGGGGTTAGGTCTGTATTGGACTCAACTGAGAAGCGCTATATCGTAGAAAAATTAATAATACAAGTAGAAAAAGTTGGAGAAATCAAAACTAAAAAACGATAAAAGTAAGTTAGTTACGAAAAGTAGGATATTTTTTATAATCTGTTGACAAATTATTAAATAACCTGTTATTGGTAAATACATCTCAGACACAAATTGTCTGCATACTTCTGGAGAAATTTATGACTAATATCAATCAAATGAGTTTCAAATCTACCTGTAATCGAAAAGTTATTGTCGAGGAGCTGATAGATAGTGAATTAAAAGGAATAGTGGGAGGAAATATTGTTTTGGATTTTTCATCACAGATAAATGCAATTTCAACCGATGGAACTGATGCTACTGTTCAAGACTCCAATCAGGACATTGTGAATACGAACACTAAGCAAAGAACACGCACAAGAAGAAGATTTACACTTAGAAATGGAGTAGTACAAATAATAGATTCAACAGTGACTTCATCTATTTAGCATTCACGGTAAATCAAATTAAACTCACGATTTATGTACCCATTTGAAGGTACGTATCCCCAACTTCTTTAGAAGTTGGGGATATTATTTTTATGCATAATTTAATATGTTATCCGTCGCTTACTCTGCAAGGTTTTGTAATACCTATAGCAACTTTTAAAAGTTTTATTTTTAGATACAGGATCAACTTATCCTACCTTTATTAACTTGAATTAATGCCGATATTTGATATTTCTTAAAATACTAATCTTTAAAAAACTTTCTGCTAACTTTATCATTTCTTTATATAAAATTCTTTCAAAAAAATGTATTGTTTAAACATAGTGAAATTCCAAACAAAACCAAAAACAAATTTCGTTATACACATTATATCTAGTGTGTTTTAACAAAAAATTTGATGATAAAATTTGTCAGGCAACTATCGTTTTAAGCGTCTAATAATTTTTATTATTTGGTTAAGTAAAAGAAAGATTTCACTATTCCAAAACCATTTTGTACAAGGAAAGATTTTTATGTCAGTTGTAACATTTGAACAAGAAACACTCGTAGTCATGACCGAATTAGCTGATGAAGAAATCAGTGGAATTGTCGGAGGACGCGGAGGTATAGATATCGATAGCAAGACTAAAGTTGGCGTTAATGCCAAAGGTAAGAACGTACAAGTATCCAATCAAGTTGGTAACGGAACAGCAATTGGTGGAGGAAATGCTAAGGTTTCTCAAAATTCAAATCAAGTGATTGATAATAGCAGAGACCGTGTGTACTTCTAGTACTAATAGGTACTAGGTTATCTCCATAGTACGCTTATGTTGAGTTACCACCTCAACCAAAAATTACTTTAACGATTTTGTACAAGGAAGGAATTTTGATGTCAGTTGTAACACTTGAACAAGAAACACTCGTAGTCATGACCGAATTAGCTGATGAAGAAATCAGTGGAATTGTCGGAGGACGCGGAGGTATAGATATCGATAGCAAGACTAAAGTTGGCGTTAATGCCAAAGGTAAGAACGTACAAGTATCCAATCAAGTTGGTAACGGAACAGCAATTGGTGGAGGAAATGCTAAGGTTTCTCAAAATTCAAATCAAGTGATTGATAATAGCAGAGACCGTGTGTACTTCTAGTACTAATAGGTACTAGGTTATCTCCATAGTACGCTTATGTTGAGTTACCACCTCAACCAAAAATTACTTTAACGATTTTGTACAAGGAAGGAATTTTGATGTCAGTTGTAACATTTGAACAAGAAACACTCGCAGTCATGACCGAGTTAGCTGATGAAGAAATCAGTGGAATTGTCGGAGGACGCGGAGGTGTAGATATCGATACCAAGGCTAAAGTTGACGTTAATGCCAAAGGTAAGAACGTACAAGTATCCAATCAAATTGGTGTTGCAATAGCAATTGGTGGAGGAGATGCTAAGGTTATTCAAAAATCAAATCAAGGGATTGATAATAGCAGAGACCGTGTGCGCTTCTAGTACCAATAGATGCTAGGTTGTCTCCATAGCACCCTGATGTTGAGTTAATACCTCAACCAAAAGTCACTTTAACGGTTTGTATTGCCAAAAATTTATCTATGATGATTTGTATCATCCCTACAAATCAAAACAACACTAAGCTAGCAAGTATGTAAGTTATGCATTACTTCGTTAAGAGAGTTATTAAACAGTAATCCCTTGCCAATTGCTACGAACAACTGACAAAGGACTACAAACGACCCTTACGAATAAGCTACAGACATCTTATAACATAGTGGTCTGACTATTTTGGGCATTACAACCTTCTACAACGTTACACGAACATTGGCGGGTGTAAGCCGGATAAAAACGAAAGGTCAAATAGTAAGCGACCACTCTTTATTATCCCTTATTTCTTACCTACCCGTCAATGTTTTCATCTAAAGATTACAAAATCGTTACTTTAACAGAAATTACTCCTCGTTTACGCAAAATCCAAAAATCAAAAATTGATTTTCTCAGCTTTCGACCTTTCATCAGATGGTAGGTTGAATTTTATATATGAATATTAGTATCCCAAAGCAAACAAAACATATCTGCCTTCCTCTGAAAGCGGAAGGTAATTTTTTATTCATCAGTTTTCAGCCTAATACCCAATTTCCTTCTGACTGCAATGCAAATTGGGATGGTCTGTGATGATTAATCAAAAAAACAACCTATTCCGTAAAGAAGCTTTAGAGCGTATTTCTTCACCTGAAGAACTAGATCAAATTATGCAGGTAGTCAGCCCCAAAAAGTGGCTACCTCTAGTTGCTGTTGGTTCCTTGGTGGCGGCTGGGCTGACTTGGAGTTTTTTAGGTCGAATTCCAATTACGGTAACGGGTACTGGCATCATAGTCTATCCCAGTACAATTACTTCGTTTCAGTCACCGATCGCAGGCAGATTGCGAACAGTCAACGTTCGGGTTGGCGATTTTGTCAATAGAGGAGATGTGCTGGCGACTCTAGACCAAAGCGAACTCATGAAACAGCTACAGTTAGTACGCTCAAAATTAGAGCAACTACAGCAAGAGAATCGTGATGCTAACTCAGTGCAACTACTGCGTCAGAATGCAGATAAACAGGCGCTGATACAGCAACGCCAAAGTTTGCAGCAAAATCTCCAAACAGTCCAAAAACTCACGCCAATTTTAAGAGAAAAAGGGCTGAACTCGATCCAACGCGATCGCACTAGCCAAATACAAAGCCTAGAATCTTTGCGGGAACTGCTGCCAACTTTCAAACAAAGATTAGACAACCGGAAGCAGTTATTAGGAGAGGGAGCGATTTCTGGGGATACAGTTCTACAGTCACAGCAAGATTACTTAAATGCTGTCAGACAAATTAACGAAGCCGAATCTCAACTCAAGCAATTGGATGTCAAAGAAGCAGATGCCCAACGCCAATATCTAGAAAATATCAACTCAATCAAAGATTTAGAAAGTCAGTTAAAGCAACTAGATAGTAAACAAGCGACATTGGCACAACAAGATTTAGAAGCCGTAACTACCCGCAAGAAAGAAATTCAGGAAGTGCGGCGGAATATTACCCAATTGGCGCTGCAATTATCTAGCAACAGCTTAATCAAAAGCACTTACTCAGGACGAGTTTTAGAAATCTCAGCAACACCGGGGCAGGTTGTCTTACAGGGTACACCCATAGGAGCGATCGCCGCACAAAAGCGATCGATTCAACTGGAGAGTGTGGCATTTTTTCCTGTTGGTGATGGTAAGCAAATTCAACCAGGGATGAAGTTACAAGTCACACCTAGTACAGTGCAACGGGAACGCTTTGGTGGCATCATTGGTGCTGTCACAGATGTCTCAGCCTTTCCCGTGACTAAAGAAGGTGCATTAAGTGTAGTAGGGAGTTCCGAATTCGTAGAAGGTTTGATGTCACAAGGGCCACAGATTTTAATTACCGCCCGACTGCAACCAGACACTTCCACAGTCAGCCACTACAAATGGTCTTCTTCCAAAGGGCCAGAGATGAAAGTAACTTCTGGAACTACTACCTCTGTACAAGTCACCGTCGAAGAACGTGCCCCGATTACATTTGTACTGCCAATTTTGCGATCGTGGAGTGGGGTTTATTGAGTAGGCAGAGGGGCAGCACTTCGGCTACGCTCAGTGACCGAGGAGCAGGGGAGCAGGGGAGCAGGGGAGCGGAGGGGCGCAAGAGTGGAGTTAAAAAACTTATTCACGAGTATCAAAGACTCATTAATGGAGATCAAAGGCTCATTAATGGAGCTAAAAGACTCATTAATGGAGATCAAAGGCTCATTAATGAGTATCAAAGACTCATTAATGGAGTTCAAAGACTCATTCACTATTCCCAATGCCCAATGCCCAATTCCCTAGACCTCTTGCATAAATCAAAAATAAGAAAGAACCCCACCCCGCCAAAGCTACGCTTTGTCTCCCCTCCCGAAGAGCCTACGGTGTACACACAAGTTAAATTACCCCCCTTAATCCCCCCGATATATTGGGGGGAAACAAGAAATCCAGTTCCCTCCCCTTTATAAGGGGAGGGTTAGGGTGGGGTAAAACCCTGGTTAATCAGCTATTTCAGACTTGTGTGTACACTGTAGCCCGAAGAGCGGGGAGGGGTTGGGGGGTGGGGTGTTAGCGACTTTTGCAAGAGGTTTCCTATAAATGATGATTTCACTTCTTCGCGTTGCTCCTATGATCTTGTGGCGAAATCTGCAAAATCTACTGAAGTCTAAAAGTAAACGGTGTCGCACTCCAACTCTGCTGCAAATGGAGGTAGTAGAGTGTGGTGCTGCTGCTTTAGGAATTATTCTGAGTTACTACGGTCGCATTGTGCCGCTCACAGAACTCCGACAAGCGTGTGGTGTATCCCGCGATGGAGTTAGTGCGTTAAATATTTTGAAGGCTGCCAGAAATTATCGATTAACCGCTAAGAGCTTTAAAACAAATTTAGCTGCCCTGTCGCAGTTAAAATTTCCCTTCATTGTATTTTGGCAATTTAACCATTTTCTAGTAGTAGAGGGATTTGGCAAACAGCGAGTTTATCTCAATGACCCCGCTACTGGACGACGCACTGTCTCTCTAGAAGAATTTAGCGGTGCTTACACAGGTGTGGTGCTAGCTTTAGAGCCGAGTTCCGAGTTCCAGGAAGGAGGACGGAAACCTAGCACTATCCTCGCTTTATGGTCGCGGTTGCGAGGCTCGATTGGGGCATTGATTTACTGTGTGGTGGCAGGATTTTTGCTAGTGATTCCGGGACTGGCCATACCTGCATTTTCTCAAGTATTTATAGACAACGTATTAATTGGGCATCGGCATGAGTGGTTGCGTCCCCTAATTTTAGGAATGATTTTCACAGCCGGACTCAATGGATTTTTGACGCTGCTACAGTTACAGTTTTTGCGTCAGCTGAAAATTAAGTTGTCGGTGGGCATGGAGAGTAAATTTCTCTGGCATATTTTACGCCTACCCATGAGTTTTTACGATCAGCGGTTTGCTGGAGAAATCAGTAGCCGCGTACAACTCAACGACAGCATCGCTAATATGCTTTCGGGTAAATTAGCGACTACAGCGATCGCCACAGCGTCAATATTTCTGTATGTAGTAGTGATGCTGCAATATGATGTAGTGCTAACCTTAATTGCGATCGCTTTTGTCGCTGTTAACCTCGTTGCCTTACAGTGGGTGAGAGGGCGGCGCGTCGATGCCAACATCAAACTGCTCCAAGAACATGGCAAAGTTAGCGGCGTTGCAATTTCTGGTCTTCAGAGTATGGAAACACTTAAAGCCTCTGGGTTAGAGTCAGATTTCTTCTCTCGATGGGCCGGTTATTATGCCAAAGCCATTAATACCCAGCAAGAATTAGAGACAACAAACCAGACATTAGGAGTTTTACCAGATTTCTTGTCAGCGATCGCTTCCATGTTGCTTTTAGCTATAGGTGGTTTGCGAGTCATGGATGGAACCATGAGCATCGGGATGTTAATAGCCTTTCTTGGCATGATGCAAAATTTTTTCCAGCCGATAAGTAATCTTGTCAACCTGGGAAGTGATCTGCAAGAGATGGAAGGTAATTTGACTCGCCTTGATGATGTCTTGTGTAATCCCATTGATTCGCAGTTGCAGGGAAGAGGCAGGGCAGGGGGGCAGAGGGGCAGGGGGGCAGGGGAGGCAGGGGAGGCAGGGGGAGACATGGGAGTAAATTCTTCCTTATCTCCCTCATCCCTAAACCCTCTTTCCAAACTCCGGGGATATGTTGAATTAGACAATGTGACATTTGGCTATAGCAAAATTGCTCCACCGTTGATTGAAAATTTTAGCCTCTCACTCCAGCCAGGGCAGCGAGTTGCTTTGGTGGGTGGGAGTGGTTCTGGTAAGTCTACCATTGCTAAACTTTTATGTGGGCTATACCAACCGTGGCAGGGAGAAATTTTGTTTGACGGTAAACCCAGAGAGCAAATTTCTCGCCAAGTATTAGCTAATTCTATATCTGCGGTAGAGCAAGAGATTTTGTTGTTTGCTGGCAGTGTCAGAGACAACTTAACGCTTTGGGATACCACTATACCTGAAAGTCATTTAGTGCGAGCTTCTCAAGATGCAGCAGTCCATGATGTCATTCTTTCGTTGCCAGGAGGCTATAGTGCCGACCTGTTAGAAGGTGCGACTAATTTAAGCGGTGGTCAACGGCAACGATTGGAAATTGCCCGTGCTTTGGTGAATAATCCCAGTATCCTGGTGATGGATGAAGCTACTAGTGCCTTGGATGCTGAAACAGAAAAGAATGTGACTCGTAATCTGCGTTTGCGCGGTTGCACTTGCATAATCGTGGCGCATCGACTTTCGACCATCCGAGATTGTGATGAAATTATTGTCCTCGATCGCGGCCAAATAGTTCAACGGGGAACCCATGAGGAATTACAACAGATTGAGGGGCTTTATTTACAGTTGATTCGCAGCGAAGGAGATGGGGAAGGAGGGGAGCAGGGGAGCAGGGGAGCAGGGGAGCAGGGGAGAAGTAGTAGTAAGTCTTTCCCCTTTGCCCCTCTGCCCCTTTGCCCCTCTGCCCCTCCGCCTCTGTTAGGAGAATGCTATCGTTTTCAGGGTAATCAATCGCTACTATTAAACGATCCGCAGACAATTTGGGTAGTGAAATCTGGGTATTTGGCGCTATTTGCGATCGCTCTCAATAATGGCATGGCTGAAGGAACTCGTCGCTACTTATTTAGCAGCACCCCAGGACAGGCGATGTTTGGCACTGCCCCAAGTTTAGATGGTAAGCAGCACCAGATTTTAGCGGTGTTCCTTGAGGAAACAGAACTCCTGAAAGTATCGAGAACGGAGTTTAATCAGTTGTTTGCTGATGCCAATAGAGAAGCAGTGGCTTTCATAGAGGGCTGGATTTATCAATTAGGTTCAGTAATTGCAGGTATCACGACGCCAACAACACCACTATTAACCCAAGGAATTCAATACTATTCCTTAGCTAAAAACCAAATCTTCCAACCGCTTAGTCATGTATCATGGGTGCAAATTCTCCAAGGGTGTACTAAATGGATGGGGTTTGGGGATCTGCTGTTAACTCCTGTCTCTGGGATATTACCTCTACATCCAAATATGTGGCTAGAGGCAAGTGACACAGTTGAGTTGAAAACTGTTAGCACTTTAGAAATTTCAGATGTGAATTCCTTATTAGGCGGTTTGTCTCAACTACAAACTTATTTCCTGAACTGCATTGAACTGCTACAACGTCAAGAGATGGATGCAGAATTACTCAGATTTGAAGCTAGGGAAAGTCTTGAAAGGCAAGTGATGCAAGAGACTTTGGCAGAACTAGCATCTGTATTGCCACAGCCAAAGTTAAACAGGTTAAGTAGTAGCTCAGAATTCAGTAATAGTGTCGATGTAAATCACCCAGATCGAGCCTTGCTAGTTGCTGCTGGTGCAGTGGGACGAGCCTTAGGAGTTGAGATTCGTCCCCCAGCGGCGTCAGAAGACGTGAAACGAGTGCAAGATCCTGTAGAAGCGATCGCCCGTGCTTCACATATTCGAGTGCGGCGGATTCAGTTGCGGGATAACTGGTGGCAAAAGGATTGTGGGCCAATGTTGGCATTTACGCTTCAAGACAACCTACCAGTGGCACTGTTACCAATATCTGATACTGGTTATCAACTCTACGCTCCTTGGCAACAGAAGCGCGTCTCTGTAGATGCCCGAATTGCCGCAGCCCTCGCTCCCACTGGCTATGTATTCTATCGACCTTTACCAAATAAACAGCTAAAAACTTTTGATTTGCTTCAGTTTGCCGTACAAGGACATTCCAAAGAACTAATTGTCATTGTAGTGATGGGAATTACCATCAGCCTTTTAGGAATGCTAACGCCTCAAGCTACAGCTATCCTCATCGACAAAGCTATCCCAGATGCTAATCGGGGGTTGTTGAGCCAACTTGTTGTCGGTTTGCTAGCTGCTGCCTTTGGCGGAATGCTGTTTCAATTAGCTCTTGGGTTTGCTACCATCCGGCTGGAAACTTTTGCCGATTCTGCCACTGAAGCCGCAGTCTGGGATCGATTATTGAACTTAAAAGCTACTTTTTTTCGTTCCTTCTCGGTTGGGGACTTAAATTCGAGAGTCACAGCTATTAGTCAAATTCGCCAAAGATTGGGTAATACGGTATTCAAAACCATTTTTTCCAGTATGTTCTCCTTGCTGAACCTGGGACTGTTGTTTTACTACAGTATTTATTTAGCTCTGATAGCTTGTGTAGTCGCACTGATAAACATTGCCGTCACCATCATTTCCGGTATGCTCATTGTCCGTAAAGTTCGCCCCCTCCTAGAACAAGAAGGACAAATCTTTGGTGTGATGGTGCAGTTGATTAATGGAGTAGCCAAACTCCGAGTTGCCAAAGCTGAAGCCCGCGCCTTTGCTTACTGGGGAAAAAAATATACCCATCAACTGAAACTAATGTTGAGTACCCAAGGCATTGAAGATAGCCTGGCAGTCATTAATCAAGTGTTACCTGTGTTAACGACTGCGGCCATCTTCTGGTTTGCTACTACCTTAATTGGACAATCTCAAACCCCAGGAGCGACTAGTTTATCCACGGGTACTTTCTTAGCATTTAACGTGGCTTTTGGGACATTTATCCACGGGGTTACGAGCTTGAGCAGTACAGTAGTGGAAGTTTTGCAAGTCTTGCCCTTGTGGCAAAGGGCCCAGCCAATTCTTCAAGGAGAACTAGAAATCAATTCCAGTCAGGCAGATCCGGGAAGACTATCAGGGAAATTAGTTGTAGATCGCATAAGTTTCCGCTATCGCGATGATGGGCCTTTAACGTTGGATGATGTCAGCATCCACGCCCAACCCGGAGAATTTATTGCCATTGTTGGGCCTTCTGGTAGCGGTAAATCAACTTTATTGAGATTACTTTTAGGGTTTGAATTTCCGAAAACTGGCAGCATTTACTACGATGGGCAAGACTTAGCTTCTGTGGATGTCCATGCTGTACGCCGCCAATTAGGTGTTGTCATACAAAATAGTCGCTTGATGTCAGCCTCAATTTTTGAGAACATTGCCAGTGGCGCAGTGCTGACGATGGATGAAGCTTGGCAAGCAGCCCAGATGGCAGGTTTCGCGGATGATGTTGCTGCAATGCCAATGCAAATGCATACAGTCGTCAGTGAAGGAGGTAGTAATCTCTCTGGCGGACAACGACAACGGCTGTTGATTGCGAGGGCGTTGGCGTTCAAACCCCGGATTTTGCTATTTGATGAAGCGACTAGTGCCTTGGATAATAGAACCCAGGCAATTGTTAGTCAAAGCTTAGAGCAGTTAAAAGTGACGAGAATTGCGATCGCTCATCGTCTCAGTACCATCCAAAATGCTGACCGAATTTACGTACTTCAAGCTGGCAAGGTAGTACAGCAAGGTAGTTTTACTGATTTGGCAAATCAACCAGGGTTGTTTGCCCAACTCATGTTAAGACAGATGCTTTAGCGACTTCTAGTGGTGTGGCAAGGCTAAATTTGTGCATTAGCAAACTCTTGTGGGATGGGCTTCTAGCCCGTCCTTCTTGGCGGGCAAGATGCCCGCCCCACAAGAAAATTTTTTGCAACATTTTAGCCTTGACACGCTACTACTGCTTTGTGTTTACCAGCGATCGCACAATCGGATGGTGGGGAATGGCGGAAGTTTACCTAACTTTAACAATTGATTCAGCCCCAAGCATTGTTAATTAACATAGTATTTATATTTACCCATTATAGTACTAGTATTTTCACTGCTTGATATGATAAGATTATACGATATCTACGCGAACATACTTCCATAGCAGATGGAAAACAAATTTTTCCTTTCTGCCCTCTAAGCTCTACTGCTATTGGGTAAAGTTTCTATCCGTGATGCAAAGTTGCGGATATCGTTTCTTTGTGAAGTTGTATATATTTACCCCCACCTACTCAGTTCCCCCAAGTCATTGGAGAGACTGCATGGGGGTCTTGTTATATGTATCTTCACACAGGATTGGTATGACTCAGGAACAATACAAAAGCAAAGGAGTAAGAGAATGCGTCTGAAAAAGCTAGTCAGCTATGGAATTTTTGTGCTGATGCTCATCATCGGGTTCAGTTTCACGGGAATTGCCCGTGCTTTTGACTATCCACCCCCAACTGCGAAGGTTGCGATCGCCCAAGAGACAAGCGATCTTATGTTCAACACGTTATTCGCAGCGCTGACGCAGGAGTTCAACGAAACCACGGCGGCAAATGTGGAACAGGGCAAGCATTCCATCTCGCTGATATTTAACGATCAGAACAAGGATATGCGGTTAGTCGGCACTGTTGGCCCACTTCAGGAAAGCGATCGCCCCAGCGACAACTTTGAGCGTCAGGCAAATGCGCTGGCAATGGCGGGACAGGCATACGCGTCCGTCCAGCGCGTGAACAATAAATGGTACTATCGACGCTCAATCCCACTCAGCAATTTCAGGGCGGAATGTGCGCTTTGCCACATCAATTTCAAGCCCGGCCCCACGCCAGACCAAGTGGGCGCGCTCATGCTCAGGGTGCCAATCAAGTAATGAAGAGTGCTGAGTTCCGAGTGCTGAGTGCTGAGTTGACCGCCCACAAGGGGCGGGGTATCAACCAACTCAGGACAAAAAGATTCCGCTTTACATCGGGCGGGGCTTTTACCATAGTGCAAAAGTACTGAGTACTCAACTTCAAAACTCAGCACTCAGTACTGAGTATGGTAAATGACTTCCAAAAAATAAAATAATTATTGTAGAAATTAGGAGTCAGTGCTGCCGACGCAGCACTGACTCCTGATTTGTAGTAAATTTAACTATGTATAGTTAGAGTTTTTAGTCAATGGAAATCTGCTGAGGGCCAGTGGCTTTGCCGTTATGTGCATCCGTTGTGTTGCTAGTGTAACTATTTGAGCGGATCTGTTTATCCAGCCAGCTTTTAACGGGATCGTCTGCAAGATTGAGCCGAAGCACACCAGAGAAGAACCCACCCACAAATGAGACTGGATGCTGAGTAAATTCTCTGAATATAGGTGACAATTCATTAATGAACATAAAAAGACTCCTGGCACTGCCGTAAAAAATTATTACTTCTTAATTGATCGTAACGTGTTACGGCATTGGGGATTGGGCATTGATTATTCTCGTCTGCTTTACAGTTCCTAGCCCCTAGTCCCCAATACCCAGTCATTTCACCTTATGAGCTTGGTTGCTGATCGGGAAACATACACTTATCAGAATCACAACCACTAGGGCCAGCCTCTGTCATTTCGCCTAAATCGTAGCGGCTTAGTACTGCACAGAAGTCATCTGTTTTGCGTCGCGCTTTCACTTCTTGAGTTAAGCGATCGTAGGTTGATTTATCTATTGGTTCAAATGGCAAACGTGGGAATGATTGCAAATCGTCAAAACGTGCTAGAAGAGCGGCTGAAATATATCCTTCATCATTCTGGATGGTTTCGTAAATGCGCTGTCCCAAAGGCTCGATTTCATCAGAGCGAAGTTCCAAAGTAGCTGATGTGTTGTGAGTCACGTACCAGCGTTGAACCTGGAGGACAAAATCAAATTGGGCTAAGACTGAAAACTTAGAAACATCAATTTCATCAGCTCCTGGTAAATCAGCCCAAGTTACAGAAACAGGGATTTCCACTAGCCATTCACTCACCCGTGAATCAAAGGGATCGTTAAGCAAATTGCCGTGTTCATCTTTGTCTGATTGAGAGGGAATGACGTTGTAACCATAGTCAATACAAGCTAAAGCTACTGGATCATTTTTACCGAAGGTGATTCGACGAATGAATCTTTGAGCTTTGGGAGGATGCCACCCTGAACTAGCATTAGTTAATAAAGCCTTAGTACCACTGGGTTGGACTGTAGTACAACGATTTGGTCGCTTGAGATTGTGGCGATCGCAATAATCCCAAACTACCCGATGTACAATCTCTCTCCAAGAACTGAGGTATTTCTCTTCCTCACGCTTGAAAGCTAATCCTTGTGGAGTTGCTGGTCTTCCTTCTTCCCACCAGCGCAGCCAATTAACACCAAAAGCATGGACAAAGAAATCAAATAAACCTGTAAAAGAAACTCCCACAATTGGGTCTAATTCACGGCTGTATTGATAGCGTGGTTCCAGGAATTTGTGATTTAAAAGTGCCGCAACAGATAACGCCCCAGCAGTGAAAGCCTCCTCTTGTTCTTTGTAGTTATGTGGGTCAATTTGATTAAGGTGAACCTCTGACAAATTGCAGTTCCCAGTTAGGGTATTACCAAATACTCCTTTGTGATGTTCCGGTTCATTGAAGCAATAAGTATTGTGTAAACCTGGTAATTCTTCAACACCTCTGACTATTTGCCATTTACCTTTGTATTTGGCGTCACACCCTTTGCTCACATCTAAACGCTGGCAAGGAATTCGTCTACAGTCAGTGATTTGCAAGTAGTACAAATCTTGACTGCGAACACCATAGTTAGTTACTGACCCTTTATGAGCGCAAAGATTTAAAGAAGAACGGATACCGCATTTAGTTAGTAATAACTGCACTCGATACGCACGTTCATAATCAGAAATGTAAATCCTAATGCCATTGCTATGTGTATTTGTGCCATCTGTATCGGCTAAACCAGCGATAAAATGCAAAATTGCTGGGCGATTCCAACTAGCAATTACATTCAGTGACTCTGGATTTGTTTTTAAACTCTTTAAAAATTCTCCAGAAAAACCTAAGTCTGTTACATCTATAAAAGTTGGTAAGTAGTCATAGTTTCTTTCAGGAGACTTACTTCCGATTACAGATAAAGCTGCTTTTTGTTCATAGAGTCTAACTTTGGCATTACCATTTTGGTCTGTAGTTCCATCTCCTACAGCTATCCCCAAAGTATAGGCATAACTTGGATCGATATTTAACCCACTTTCATACTGAATCATAAAAGGCTCAGTATGAATGGCATATCTACTAACATCCATCAAATCCTTGGTTTGCACTTCTTTGTATTCTTTATCAAATCTATCTTTTACAAAGAAGCGATGATACTCAGTTGCATCCAAGTAAGTACCATCTGCAAATTTGACTCGATATAGATGGCGATCGCTACCAGTTTTAAAAGGTGTTACTTGGCTCCATTTTTGACCATTCCAAATCTCAATGTCATCTCCAACAACATCTTTGATTTTATGCATTCCATCTCTAGTGATGAGTAAAGTATCACCACTTACACAGTGGAAATTAGCACCTATAATTTCTCCGCATGGATTTAAACCATATCGCTGCAAACGATGTTCTAACTCATTAGCATCAACATTTGAATAACGTTCTTCTAACCACTGTTTTGCTGTTCCTTGTTCATAAGCTTGTAAAAACTCAACTTTCAAAGCTTGTGTTGGCAGTAAATCAATGTTCGATCGTGCCACAGCTTCACCAGCCCATTGAATCGCTCCCTCGCCACTGTAATATTGTTTGCGGACAGCACCAACACATTCTTCTAAGGTCGGCTTGCGGTGAAAAACTCTCGTATGGTTGGCCATTCTTAGAGCATCACGCTCTGGATCGATTCGCCAGTTGCCATTTTCATCTTGCTGCCATAAGTTATCTTTGGCGGTGGCTGCTAAGTCATCACCAGAATCAAACTGACGCATCCCCGCGCTTCTACGTATATTTCCTGCAACAATTGTAACAGCAGCTTGGTCGATTAATAAACAGCATTCAACTGAATTTAATTGTCGTCCTACAGCTTTATTCAAAATGGAAGCACAACGCTGATAAAGTCCGGGTAATTTAACAGGATTAGCAACTCCTCCAAAGCCCTTGAGAGTTTCTCCTGATTTTCGGACATCGCTGATATCAACTAATACTTCAACTTCTGCTGAAAATTGTTCATCAGTAGAGAGTTCTAATAGGGTTTGATATGATTCAACCCAACCTTCACGGCTATCTCCAACGTGAATAGTGACGTTATTTCCTTCTATATGAGTTTCAGTATATTCACGTCGCTGTTGGACAGGAGTGCTGCCAATTTCACCTTTTACAGTGACATTCAGTTGATTACGGATGGGGGGCAACTGGTTAATAAATTGTGGTTCTAGGACGGCTCCAGTACCACAGCCCATCATTGCTAGATCCATCATTAAGCCGAAGGCACTCCAGTCTTGGAGATTGGTAGAGGTGCAATTATATGCCCCGGAAAAGTTTTTTGGCTTGGTTATCCAATCTGTACCACCAACCCATAACCAGCGGCCACTGGGCATAGCTTTCAAGTTGCGCTGCATCTTATCCAGTGTGGCAGCTTCTTCTTGAGTTAGCTTTCCCAATTCGACTAAGCCGAGTATAGTGCGATCGCATACCTCATCCCATGTTTCCCTTAGTCCCGCCTTTGTACGGCGGCTATAGGTTCTAAAAAATACGGGATTAGCAGCCGGTGCAGTTTCTGGAAACCTTGCACTCTGGCGTGTTCTTTCGAGATTCTGAACCATATATTAAGTATCTTGCGTTCTTCTTGCGTGCGGACAGATTATGACTATACGCCAAGTAGTTTTAGTATTAAAGATTGTCAAATTGTCCACTTTACGCTAGCTCTACCCGGCACTAATTACAACAGAAATTTATGATGTATAATGTCCTCTACCCTTGGGTAAGAGATAGATACTAAGTTTTAATTTACACTATCTATTTTAAGTAAATTATCTCTATCACCCTATCTTCAGGCTGATGATCGCTACTCAACGCTCCGCTATCGCTAACTGTACTCATGACTCTTCATTAGTTTCCCCCAACTAGCAGTGATAGTTAAATAAGTTGCGGCTGTAAGTCAAATCCAAACAACTAATTTCAATCTCTTGGGAACTATAAATTTAGTTACAGGAGATTGACTATGAACGATGAATGGGAACCTCTAAATCCTGATGACGATGTTGTACATTTTCACCAAGAAGTATTTGAAAATTTACCCCGCACTCAAATAGTCTTTCAGTTATTCAAGGAAATCAAAAAAATTTGGGCAGAACACTGTACATCGTCAGGATCGAGAGTATTTGGAGAAGGACTTGAATGTTGTGTTTTAATACCCAGTCAACAATGGCGGACAGGTAAAATTAGAGTACGGCTAGAATTTTGCCCTGATGAAACTGAAATCGAAGATAATCGATTAGACATCAAACACGAAAACTCTCCCCTTGACGACCTTCGGCAGCAACTAAAGGAAGGTAAAAACTAATACCCAAGTTGATATACACAGATATAATATAAAATTATCTGTGTCTGTGTGCGCTGAAAAAAATAAAATGGTATGGACTCCCCTACATGCAAAAATCCATCGCACCATCCGATCGCGCCACTTATTTGAGCGCAACCAGCGGCTACTAATTGCTGTTTCCGGCGGACAAGATTCTCTGTGTTTAATAAAATTACTTTTAGATTTACAACCCAAATGGGGATGGTATTTAGGTATAGCTCACTGCGATCATCGCTGGCGTTCTGATTCCGAAGCTAATGCTAACCACGTCGAAAATTTAGCTAAAACTTGGGGTATATCCTTTTATTTAGAAACAGCGAACAAACCGATAAATAGTGAAGCTGCTGCACGCGATTGGCGCTATCAAGCTTTAAGTGCGATCGCACAAACAAATAATTATCAATATATAGTTACAGGACATACGGCAAGCGATCGCGCCGAAACTCTCCTCTACAACTTAATTCGCGGTACTGGTGCTGACGGCTTACAAGCCTTGACTTGGCAACGTCCCCTGACTATGGGCATGATGCTAGTGCGTCCACTTTTAGAAATCACTCGAAAACAAACAGAGCAATTTTGTCAAGAATTTAAATTACCAATTTGGGAAGATTCCACCAATCAAGATTTGCAATATGCCCGCAACCGTATTCGCCAAGAATTAATACCATATTTGCGAGATAATTTCAACCCCAAAGTAGAATCAGCCCTAGCCCAAACAGCAGAACTTTTACAAGCGGAAGTGGAATATTTAGAAAAAGCTGCCCAGGAGTTGCGGGATGGGGCATTGGGCGTGAGACATGAAGAAGATTCCCTTACTCCTCTTCTTCCTTTACGGTTAAATCGTCGGGTATTACAAAAAGCACCACTGGCGTTGCAACGTCGGGTGATGCGTCAGGTATTGCAGCAAATACTGACTGATGCGCCCAGTTTTGAACACATTGAGAAATTAACGACTTTAATTATAGCGCCCAACCGATCGCAAACCGATCCCTTTCCTGGTGGTGCGATCGCTCAAGTGGAAGGTGACTGGATCTGTTTGAAATAGTTATTTAAAGGCTTTGCAGAATATGATAAAGAGAACTGGAAAAATGACCCTTACTTTTAATCCAGATAAATACAAGGAATTATTAACAGTTTATCTTCCCAAACTTATAAAAAGTGAAGCTGAGAATGAGCAAGCTTTAGGGATAGTAGAAGATTTAATGCACCGGGAACGCACCCCAGAAGAAGAAGAGCTTTATCAGTTATTAATTACTTTAATTGAAAAGTTTAAACAAGAATATTATCAGCCAAGCTAGCAAAATAATCCTACGTCTATGTTGCTATTTCTTTTAGAAGAATCTGAGAGAAGTAGAGATGATTTAGTATCAGTTTTAGGGACAGAAAATTTGGTTGATAATATTTTAAATGGACAAGAGAAAATAAATACAGAACAAGCTCGTAAACTGGGAGAGTTTTTTCATGTAGAATCTAGTTTATTTATAGAGTAATAACTAAACTCGTAGTTCGTACTTGGGCTTTAGCCTAGCTAAAGCCCCAAAACTTGTTAAGACGCTAGTAATACTGGCTGAGGCATTAAACTCTGGAGAGTATGACGCAACTGAGCGATCGCTTGGACTTGATAATCACCAGTTTCCTGGAATTGATCCAAAGATTCTGCAATTCCTTGCAGCTTTTGCCGTAATCCATCTAGAGAATCCTGAATTGGTTGTAGCGCTTCTTGATAAAGATTCACTCGACCAGATAATTCAGCAGTTGTTCTTCGTAGGGATAGCAAATTTTCCTCAATCGCTTTCAGTTCTTGGCGCTTTTCATCTAGATCGTGAGTTTGATTGTCAATCATTCCCTGATTTAGCTCAACACCAGAACGAATCTGCTCAATTTCACGTTCCAGCTTTTGGATTTCCTGTGAATATTGTTGTCGCTGGGTTTCAATTTGTAACAGAATCGGTTCTAAATTAATTTTGTTGTTACTTTCTTCTTCAGTAACAGTATGTCCTTGCCGACGTAGCAGTACAGCTTGGTGTTGCTTGAGAAACTTCTGGTGCTGTAGCATATTGCGGCGTTGTCCCACCAAACTGGAATTTAGCATCTGATAAAGGTCTTTTTCATCAGTTAGTTCTAGTTCCAAATTGATATGGTCATTGTCAGATGCTTGATTTAATTTAGTTTGGAGTTCTTCTATAGCTTCTTGTTTATATTTCAGTTCTTGTTCTTGATCGTGAACAAAACTAGCGTCTATTTCCACCTTATATTGCAAGTCTTGCACTATTTTTTGTAGTTCTTCTAAAGGCTTTTTCTCCAAAGCTTCCACATCAACTTGCTGGCCGAGAACTACATCACCAGATGTTGCAGCTAAAGAGTGAATCTGTTGATATAACTCTTCGGCGTTTCGTAACTGCTCTTTGACGATCCGAGCATACTCTTGCTTACTGGTAAGGTCTGCTGTATTTATTTGTAATTGGGCTGTTTGCTGAACTAGAGAATTTTGTGCTTCTTGCAATGCATTTTGGCGATCGCTAAAGGTTTGTGACAAACGCTCAACTTCTTCTTGCTGTTGTGCGATCGCAATTTTTTCCTCCTCCAGTTTTTGCCAGTGCGGGGTAAGAGTCGCTTGCTGCTTTTCGACCAATTCAAAGGCTAGATGCAGGTGTTCTCTAACTGTTTCCGTAGGATTAACACGACTAGACAAGCGATCGAGTAATTCACTCATTACTCGACTCTGCTCCTCATCCAAAACCGTCCCTTGTTGAAAATCCGCTTGACGTTCCTCTAGGCGACGCTGCTCACCCCGTAAATGCTCCCAAGCGCCTTCCAACTCTTGGCGGTTGCGCTCAATTTCTGCTTGTAATCGTTCAATTTCCTGGCGGGAGGTGTCAACTTCCTGTTTTTGCTCCTCTAGGTGTTGTACCTCATCTTCCAATTGTTGCAACTGTTCTGAGCGCACCTCCATGTCCATTTCACGGCGATTCAACTCTTGCGCCTGAAACGTTAGTGATTGTTTCCACTGATCGATCTCATCTTCCTTGAGCTTAAATTTCTCCAACTGGCGGGAAAAATTCTGCAAAATGTTGACGAGTGGACGTCCTGCTTCTTGAATCCGCTGCACTTGACGATTCGGATTCAGTTCAACCAGTACCAAAGCACCATCATTTAATTTGCTTGCGTCCTCAGCGGCAATCACTTCTTCCGACACAGTACTCCAATTCTGGTCAGTTCGCTGACAAGCTAGCAGTTTCAGTTCAGTTTTGGCACCGCCACTGAGTAAACCACCTTTCTGTTTTTGTACTTCTGCTAAATACAGCACACCGTTTGTCCTTTATTGATGCACTTAAAGTTCGTGTTTTGAGATATACCTTAAATAATTCTGTTAACTTGTCTCACTGAACCGAGGTTGAGGAGAACAAGACAGACAAAACTATAGACGCGAGATGTTACGTCTTGATACTTATAAAAGCGATCTGGTCGCGCCTTTATATTTTGTACTGATGACGGTGATGATGACTTCCGTGTTAACACTAGCTTTGTCAAAGTGTATTACGAAAGATGAAGGTTTATAGCTTAATATATTGCCTAATGACAATCAGAATAAAGTAAAAATCTTTTCAATACTCCATAATCAATACTTAAAGAAGAAGTCATAATTCACGATTCCGAACTCAGCAATACTTAAGGAGTACTTTTTAGCTAAATGCAGGGAAATTTAAATGAAATTGATATTTGCAGTATCCTGCAATTGATTGAATTGGGACAGCGAACAGGGCAACTATGGGTAGAAGCTTATAGCTCTCACCATAACAACAAACTGGGTGGAGATGGAGCAAACATTTATCGCCCTAAACAACAGTCTTGGTTCGTCTTTTTCGTGAATGGTCAAATTATTTATTGCCAAGAAGGCGAGAGTAGTTTATCCAGAATTAGCGATTATTTACGTCATTATCGACTTGAGATGCGACTCACCGACAAACAAATTGCCACCCTACCACCAACCGACGCGCCAGAGTATGCCTATCTTTGGTCACTCTTGGAGCGGAATATCATTAACCCAAAGATAGCTGGTAGTATCATCTACGGTTTGGTGCATGAAACTCTCTTTGATTTGCTGAGTTTACGCCAAGGTAACTTCATTTTCCATCAGGGTGCAGCACTTGCCCCGCAATTAAACACTTATGAGATTTCTCCACTGGTGACAAAAATCACCAAGCAGCTGCAACAGTGGAAGCAACTCTATCCACACATTCAGTCTCCAGAACAATTGCCAGTACTATCTGACAAAGTTCAGCTACAATCTTCTTTACCAGAAGCAACCGTGAATAAGCTACAACATTGGGCTGATGGTAAAACATCCTTGCGACAACTAGCTCGCCATCTCAACCGAGACATTTTGACAGTCGCTAAGGCAATATATCCTTATGTGCAACAAAGTTGGCTACAACTAGTATATTCAGAGACTAATCACCAAGGTAAACACACGGATAGCTGGGAATTGAAAGAAAAACCAATGGGGCGGATAGTATGTATTGACGATGCGATCGCCATCGGTGAGACTATAAATTCCATCCTACAACCACAAGGTTATGAAGCGATCGCTCTCACCAATCCCTTAGAAGCACTGAGTCTGGTTTTTCAACTCAAACCGGATTTAATTTTATGCGACATTGCCATGTCGGAATTAGAAGGGTACGAGGTTTGCGCCATGCTGCGACATTCAACAGCATTTCGGCTCACACCGATTATCATGCTTACTGGGAAAGATGGGTTTATGGATCGAGTCAAAGCTAGGATGGTCGGGGCAACAGATTATTTGACAAAGCCGTTTACAGATACTGAGTTACTTATGCTCGTAGAAAAATATATCAACAACCAATGAAAATTGGGCATAGGGCATTAATTATTTTTCCCTCATCTCTCTCACCTATGAAGCATATAAAGAGATCAAAGATTTGTTGATCTACTAAAAGATGAGTTAAAAGATGTTATCACAGAGTCAGTTAACTGAGTAAAACGTCAATCTCCGGGAAAATAGTGAAGGCATAAAATTAATTTATACAGTTAATACTTGCGGAGGAATCAGGGAATGTTCCAATTAGGAACGTCTAAATCAGGAGGTAAATAGACAATTATGAGCACAGTTCTGATTGTGGAAGACAGTATAGCGCAAAGGGAGATGATTACAGACCTCCTGAAAGCAACTGGCCTAACAGTTACCCATGCTAGTGATGGATTAGAAGCATTAGAGGCAATTCAAATAGCACCTCCAGATTTAGTGGTATTAGATATTGTCATGCCCCGAATGAACGGCTACGAAGTTTGTCGGCGGTTAAAATCCGATCCAAAAACCCAAAATGTCCCAGTGGTTATGTGTTCTTCTAAAGGTGAAGAATTCGATCGCTATTGGGGTATGAAGCAGGGTGCAGACGCTTACATAGCCAAACCGTTTCAACCAACCGAGTTGGTAGGAACAGTCAAACAACTGCTGCGAGGATAAGGATAAAAACAACATGGTCAGCAAACCGGACTTTTTAAGTGGCAGCGGTCAAGACCACTTTCGACCAGAATTACAAGTAGAAAGTCCTGAAGGTGAGTTACATTTGAGGTTTTACATTCCCTCGCATCAGGAGTTTGCACTACAAGCAACTGGCATCCGAGAGGTAATTGAACTAAGTCCTGATAGAATCACCCCGATTCCTAATGCTTCTCCTTTACTTTTGGGTACTCTAAATTTACGAGGTCGAGTTATTTGGGTGGCCGACTTGGGTCAATTTCTGGGGGAAGCAGGTGCATTAAACACGGATAGAGCTGAAATTTCGGTGATTGCCATTGAAGAGCAAGACACAATAGTGGGTTTAGCAGTAGAGGAAATCGGTGGTATGGACTGGTTGGATGTCCAGAATCTGATGCCACCAACTAGTGTTCCAGATACGATGGCTCCCTTTTTACGTGGAGAGTGGTCATTAGGTGCTAAAAACAATCAGTGTCTACGACTGCTCGATCAAATGGCAATTGTACGAAGTGCTAGGTGGGCAGGATGAAATTGGAGGAGGAAATGGCAGCAAGTATTGATAATTACGAGCCAACATATCAACAGGCGATGACCGCCTATGTTCAAAGAAATTATGAGGTTGCGGCCACTTTAGTTGACCAAGTGGTGCAAA
Source organism: Nostoc sp. (assembly GCF_036918015.1). Classification (GTDB taxonomy): domain Bacteria; phylum Cyanobacteriota; class Cyanobacteriia; order Cyanobacteriales; family Nostocaceae; genus Nostoc. The sequence continues at coordinate 93,857 of NZ_JBALEO010000068.1, read as the reverse complement.
ATTTACCAGATGACCCCAATACTCATTTGTTGAGGGGTCACATCTACTATGTTTTACAGCACTATGATGTAGCAAAAGAAGAATATCAACAGGTGTTAGGCTTGACTAACGATCGAGAAATTATTGGTTTTGCCAAGAATGGAATTGACAATATCAATCAATATTTAGAGTCATTTAGTGGGCAGATCGATCCATTAGAAAGTCAAGAGGAAATAAACTCTTCAGAAATATCCGATCCACTGGCATATAGCGAACCAGAATTAGAAGATTTAAGTGCTAATCAGCAGTTTGACAGCGAGAACCTTGATTTGAACTTTTTTGGAGAGCATCAAGAAAGTATGAATGGTGTTGAAGATACATCTTCAAAAAGTCCATTCGATCTGCCCACAGAAGATAGTATTGGAACAGAAAAAATCTCAGATTCTTCTATAGCTTTTGGTGATGACCCTTTTGCCATGAATGAAGAATCACAGGAACAAGAGTCAAATAAAAACTGGGAGGAGAACACAGAATTAGAGTTGCCTGCTTTTTGGCAGGAAAGTATCTCAGAAGAGATTTCCGAAGAATCATTAGCAAATAGTCAATTCTCAGATAATGGGATAAATTCTCCTTACGGAAATTCAAATATTGACAATAATAACTCTTCATCTGCTAATTCACAAACTGGTAATAACGAGAATAATTTCCCTGATTTGTTGAGTGAGGCAAACTCTCCATCTCAGAGTATGGGAAATTTAGAATATAAAAAATCTAGTTTTGGAGACGAAACTTTACTGATTGTTTCAGAAGAACCGAAAAATGATTCGCCAACAACAAATAACTTGTCTGAAACCGAATCCCATAGTTGGTTAACACCAAAAACAGTGGAGTCAGAATCAGATTTTCAGCCGAATTTACCCGATAATGAATCATCTTTTAATAGTAATTTACCTCGGCAGGAAAAGCAGTTTAAATCAGGCGAATTCATCGGTAAAAATAGCTTCGATGACGATGAAAATTTTGATATGGAAGCATTTGAGTCTGCCTTTGGCTCAGAGAGTTTAAACTCTTATGAAGACTCAAGCAATATACTAAATGGAGAAAATTCTAAGAGCAATATCGAGTTTTTAGATGACTTTGAGGAATTTGACGATTTAGGCAATATTCCAGGGTTTGACCTGATGGAAGGAGATTCTAACTTCGGTAATGCCGCAATGCATTCTGGTTCAGCAGAAACTAGTGATACTGGACGCCCACAAGTAGCGGAGGCTTTTGGAAGTAATTCAGCCGATCGCGAAGAAGAACTTTTCTCAATGACTGGTTCCCATGAAGCCGTTCCAGTCTTTAGTCAAACAGATATCTCCAAACTAGAACCCAATGTCAGCATTGAGCAAGGATGGTTAGCACCATTAGAAAATGCCTCCATCGAACGAAAACAATGGTTAATTGCTGGAAGTGTGGGCATAGTCTCGGCGCTGGTTGTAGCCACAGTTAGCTTTGTCGCCACCACATTTTCGCCACCCCAACAACGAGAAACAGTCAGAAACACCGGTTGGGCAATGTCACTAGCCGCTGGGATTGCAGGTTTTGCTACCGCAGGCTTCATGGGGAATCTGGCACTGAAACAAATTCGGCGCACAACTGATGACCTCCAAGCTCAGTTTGAGGCTGTACGTCAAGGAAATCTGAATGCTCAAGCTACAGTATATTCCGAAGATGAATTGGGGCATTTATCCACTGGCTTTAATGAAATGGCGCGGGTAATTTTCACAACCACAAGTGAAGCCCAACGCAAAGCCGATGAACAAGAGGAAGCCAAAGAAAACCTGCAACGTCAGGTGATCCGCCTCTTGGATGATGTAGAAGGTGCTGCCAGAGGCGATTTAACAGTCCAAGCGGAAGTCACAGCTGACGTACTGGGAGCCGTAGCTGACGCCTTTAACCTAACAATTCAAAACCTGCGGGATATCGTTCAACAGGTAAAAGTGGCAGCGAAGGATGTAACAAAAGGTGCAACCAACTCTGAAACCTTTGCCAGAGCCTTATCTAGTGATGCTTTGCGGCAAGCAGAAGAGTTGGCAGTAACGCTGAATTCTGTACAAGTAATGACCGACTCGATTCATCGGGTAGCAGAGGCGGCGCGAGAAGCCGAAACCGTCGCCCGTGATGCTAGTACGATCGCTATCAAGGGTGGAGAAGCAGTAGAAAATACCGTAGCAGGGATTTTAGAAATTCGAGAAACCGTTGCCGAAACCACTCGCAAAGTGAAGCGGTTGGCGGAATCTTCCCAAGAAATTTCTAAAATTGTGGCGTTGATTTCTCAAATTGCTTCCAGAACAAACTTACTGGCACTCAATGCTAGTATTGAGGCGGCAAGAGCGGGAGAAGCGGGACGCGGGTTTGCGATTGTAGCAGATGAAGTGCGCCAGCTAGCAGATAAATCTGCTAAATCCCTGAAGGAAATTGAACAAATTGTGATGCAAATCCAAAGCGAAACAGGCTCAGTAATGACCGCAATGGAAGAAGGCACACAACAAGTAATTAAAGGGACAAAATTGGCAGAAGAAGCCAAGCGATCGCTCGAAAACATTATTCAAGTGGCAAATCGCATCGATATTCTTGTGCGCTCCATTACCAGCGACACTGTGGAACAAACGGAAACCTCCCGCGCCGTTGCTCATGTAATGCAATCAGTAGAACTGACCGCCCAAGAAACTTCCCAAGAAGCACAGCGAGTTTCAGGTGCTCTACAACACTTAGTAGGTGTATCCCGTGACTTGATCGCCTCCGTTGAACGTTTCCGAGTGGAAACTATGGAAACCAGATAAATTGTCATTTGTCCTTTTTATTTGCCAATGACTAATGACCAATGACCAATGACCAATGACTAATGACTCTTGACTAAAAAACTATGCTGCCGGAACAACAACAGCGGATTTTGGGTTACTTTATCGAAGAAGCCAGGGATCACCTGAATACCATTGAGCAGGGCTTGCTGAATTTAGAGGGTACTCTAAACGACCCGGAAATGATCAGTGAGGTCTTCCGGGCGGCTCACTCCATCAAAGGAGGAGCGGCGATGCTTGGATTGACTAGCATCCAGCATACCTCCCACCGTCTGGAAGATTGTTTCAAAATTCTCAAAGATAATCCGGTTCAGATTGACCAAAAGCTAGAGTCTTTATTTCTTGGTGTCTCTGATACCCTAAAATCGCTGTTAGAGCATTTGAGTGGGCCTTATGGTCTTTCTGAAGATGCAGCTAATACTTTGATGTCAGAAACTGAGCCAGTCTTTCAATGGCTGTATCAGCATCTGGCACTACTTGTAGAACAAGCAAAGAGTGGAGTAGTCAACACTTCTGACGCCACAGAACTTACAACCTCTGTAGAGAATGTCTCCACACTTACAGAAATGTTCCTGCGGCGAGATATTCCCGATCTGGCAGAATACACCCATCAGGAATCTCCAGACTCGGTAGCACCCCAAAAGGCGCTAGACGCTCGCGCGCCAGTCACCGCTAAAGAAAATAATAACTGGAGCGAGTTTCAAGCCCAAGTGCTGCAAACACTGCGGGAAATGTTGCAATTATTTAAGCAAACTACAACACCTTCAACTCGGCAAAACCTCCAACAATGCTGTCACCAGTTAGTCAAACTTGGTGAAACTTGGAATTTGCCCAAATGGTGTGGTTTGTGTCAAGCAGCAGCCAGTGCGATCGGCAATCCCGAAAATACTTATCTGACTTTAGCTAAAATTGTCATTACCGAAATAAAACAAGCTCAAGAATTAGTTCTGCAAGGTAGAGAAGCCGAAATTGCAATTAGTCAGCAACTAGAAGCACTTTTAAGCTTTGCAGAAATTGAGTTATTAGAAATTACCCCTGATTTATTTGAAGAACAATCTCCGGTTTTGACAGAATCAGAGTCAATTCTATCTGGTGACACCAAGGCGTTAGCCCAGACAACTGAAGAACATAGCTATGCCAACGTCAAGGGCGATCGCCCCTCCCTTCAGTTACAAGGAACACCACTAAATGAAAGTAGAAACACTAGTCTTACTTTCACCACACATGACGAAGCACATCCAATCAGTAACAATCTCGATCCCAATGGGCCAGAGGTAGGAATAGCTGAGTTAAATACCCTTGCCGATTTATTTGATGGTGAGACTCCCGAACTAGATGAAAGCTGGCATCAAGAAGAAACCTTAGATATTGTTACTACCGATGACTTTGGAATTGATTTGAGCAGCACTGAGGCTGAAGATGCTCATAACGATTTATCTGACTTACTCTCCTTTAATGAGGATATAAGCAATGCACTACACCCAACAACCACAGCTACAACAGAAGATTTATCCCTGTTATTTGGCGACCATTTCCTAGAAAAAGATAATTCAGAACCGCAAAATCAACAAATATCTGCTACGCCTTTAGAGTTGAGCGATATTAACGAATTTGATATAAATTTAGACTCATCTTCTTCCGAGCTTTTACAAGATTTTATTGATATTTCTAGTGATACAAACCAGACTACTAGCGAGATTGTCCAAAATAGTGTAGTCGAAGATTTCTTGACACTGGAGTTAGATGATGATGAACTATTGCCAACAGGCGAAGTTACTCAACCAGAAACTGAGCCGTTCGCCAGTGTGGAACTATCTACTAACCAACAAAACAATTTTGATAACTTATTCTTAGAAACTAAAAATGCAAATTGGGTAGAAGAAATTACCCCTAGTGACTACATAGAATTACCCCAGTCAACAGACTTGTCTTTGGACAACCTGTTTGCTGAAATGGAAGAACAGCCACAACTATCCACAAGTGAACCAGAAATCAGTGATTTATTTGAGACACCTCCAGTAACAGAACCTGAGTTTTCTCAATCAGAAAACGATCTGAGCAACTTCTGGAACCAGGAAACCACAGAGGAAAAGGACGAATTCGATTCCTTGATTGAGCAGAATGTGGAAAGGGCGTTAGATGAAAGTTTGTTTACTGCGGCGGCTGATGACATTTTTGCTGATAATCAGCAATCCATATCTTCTCCTATAGCCAGTTTTGATATAGAAGAAGATTTTGATATTAATTTCCAGCATCAAGAAGAGCTAGATTTAATATCATCAGATTCTGGAGATAATTTATTTGATGAATTAACATCAAGTAGCTCAACTATTTCTCCTGTAATCAACGATACCTCCACGCCTGAAACGCTTTTGTTCGCACAGCATCCTGGAGAAGAAATTCTCAGACCGCAACAACCAGAATCTTTAGATTTTGTTCCAGAATTTGCTAATCAGACCCCAGAAATATCTGCTGTTGATCCGAAAGTTAATTCATTAGGCTCTTTCGATGAAAATCCGCAACTGCTGTTTGAAGATGTCGCTACAAATGAATTGACCTATATTCAGATGGACACCACAGAGAATATTGTGGATGAACTATCAGAAACTATCAGTTTTGGGGAAACTTCAGATTCAGCATCATTCCAAGCACAGCCAAGTGAATTGTTCGGTTCTTTCGATGAAAATCCGCAACTGCTGTTTGAAGATGTCGCTACAAATGAATTGACCTATATTCAGATGGACACCACAGAGAATATTGTGGATGAACTATCAGAAACTATCAGTTTTGGGGAAACTTCAGATTCAGCATCATTCCAAGCACAGCCAAGTGAATTGTTCGGTTCTTTCGATGAAAATCCGCAACTGCTGTTTGAAGATGTCGCTACAAATGAATTGACCTATATTCAGATGGACACCACAGAGAATATTGTGGATGAACTATCAGAAACTATCAGTTTTGGGGAAAATTCAGATTCAGCATCATTCCAAGCACAGCTAGATGATTTGTTCGACTCTGAGGATGTCGCTACAAATGAATTGACTTATATTCAGATGGAAACCACAGAGAATACTGTGGATGAACTATCAGAAACTATCAGTTTTAGGGAAACTTCAGATTCAGCATCATTCCAAGCACAGCCAAGTAAATTGTTCGGTTCTTTCGACGAAAATTCACAACTGCTGTTTGAAGATGTCGCTACAAATGAATTGACCTATATTCAGATGGACACCACAGAGAATACTGTGGATGAACTATCAGAAACTATCAGTTTTGAGGAAAATTCAGATTCAGCATCATTCCAAGCACAGCTAGGTGATTTGTTCGACTCTGAGGATTTCGCTATAAATGAATTGACCTATATTCAGATGGAAACCACAGAGAATACTGTGGATGAGCTATCAGAAACTATCAGTTTTGGGGAAAGTTCAGATTCAGCCCAGACAAGCCCAGAAGTTTTAGATACAGAGGAAAATAATAATTTAGAAACTACCTTTGAATTAACAACAGAAAACACCGTTGTTGAAAATAATTTATTGTTTACAGAAACCACTGAAATAGTTTCTCAAGAAGATGAATTTGCAGACTTGGCAGCATTATTAGGAGAGGAAGTAGCACCTATCCCCAAAGCGAAGAAGATACCAGAAGTAGATTTTGCTGCCCTGGAAGACTTGCTAAGTACAGATAACAACAGCGATGTCTATGACGGGCTACGCCAACGCCAGCCTTTCAACACTCAAGCAGTCTCAGCTAAAAATGCTATTCCATCACCACTTATAAAAGATGAATTTGGTGACTTAGAGAAATTGCTGGCAGAAGCGAATCAAACAATATCCCATTCTAGTGTAGGAAAATCGAACACCAGCCAAGCTAACCGTCCCTCTAGTCGTCGGGCTGCGAGATTTGAAGAAACGATGAAGGTTCCAGTTAAACAACTGGACGATATGAGTAATTTAGTTGGGGAGTTGGTGGTAAATCGCAATACCTTAGAGCAGGATCATGAACGACTACGACAGTCATTAGATAACTTGCTGATTCAGGTACAACAACTCTCAGATGTGGGTGCAAGGATGCAGGAGTTGTATGAGCGATCGCTACTAGAAGCGTCTCTATTAGCTGGACGCAAAAAGAAAGACCCCGGCGGCTTACAAGCCCCTGATTTTAATGCCGATCGGGGTTTTAGCGAACTAGAAATGGATCGTTTTACTCCCTTCCACACACTCTCACAGCAGATGATTGAACGCATTGTACGAGTGCGTGAGTCGGCTAGTGACATTGATTTTGTTACCGAAGAAACCGAACGAGTTGCAAGGCAGTTCCGCCAAGTAACCACCCAGCTACAAGAGGGATTAACTAGAGCGCGAATGGTGCCTTTTGCTCAAACTATCGATCGCTGGCGGCGAGGAGTGCGCGACAACGCCATCAAGTGTGGCAAACAAGTAGAGTTGCTGATCGAAGGTGGCGATACCTTAATTGACAAGATGATTTTGGATCATCTTACCGATCCGCTGACTCATATGTTGAATAATGCGATCGCTCACGGTATTGAAACGCCAGAAGAGAGGCAAGCTGCTGGTAAACCACCTGTAGGAATCATTACTATCCGTGCTTTCCACCAAGGCAACCAAACGATCATTTCCGTAGGCGATGATGGCGCAGGTATCGATTCCGCCAGGGTTAAGGCTAAGGCGGTGAAGATTGGCATGATTACAGAAGCGCAGGCAAAAGCGATGTCTCGTCTGGAAGTCTACGATCTGCTATTCCAGTCTGGTTTTACGATTAAAGACCAAGCCGATGAAATTTCTGGTCGTGGCGTGGGTATGGACGTAGTGCGCTCCGAGATTAGCGAAATTCGGGGAACAGTTAACACCGATTCTGCGATTGGCAAGGGAACCACCTTCACGATTCGTTTACCACTGACTCTGAGTATTTGTAAAGCTCTTTGCTGCGTCTCCGATCGCGCCAGGATCGCCTTCCCGATGGATGGTGTAGAAGATACGCTAGATATTCCAGTCAAAAATATTCAGCATGATGATAATGGGCAATCGTTTATTTCCTGGCGCGATACGGTGCTACCATTCCGACCCCTGAAGGAACTTTTAACCTTCAATCGCCAAATCAGTCGCGGTAATGTCTATGGCGGCACCAGAGATGATGATATGGTTTCTGTGGTTGTGGTGCGATCGGCAAATACCATGATTGCTCTACAGATTGACCTGGTGTTAAGCGAACAAGAAATTGTAATTAAGCAATTTGAAGGGCCAGCACCTAAACCAATTGGTGTTGCTGGTGCTACAGTCTTGGGTGATGGTCGGATTATGCCCATTGCTGACGTGCTAGAAATAATTGACATCTTCCAGGGACGGATTTCTACACAAGCTGGTGGCAATTCTTGGCAACAAAAACTCACTCCTCCAGATACCTCTCCCGCGAAGATTGACCCGACAGTGCTGATTGTCGATGACTCAATTACAGTCCGAGAATTACTATCCCTGACATTTAACAAAGCAGGTTATCGCGTAGAACAGGCACGTGACGGTCAGGAAGCTTGGGATAAACTCCGCTCTGGTCTGCCTTGCGATATCGTATTTTGCGATATTGAAATGCCCCGTTGCGATGGTCTGGAATTGCTCTCTCGCATCCAGAAAGACCCTAACCTCAACCACTTACCGATCGCAATGCTCACCTCGCGGGGTGCAGACAAGCACAGACAAATTGCCGCTCAACTCGGTGCTAGTGGCTACTTTACCAAGCCCTATCTCGAAGAAGCTCTACTTGAAGCCGCAACGCGGATGCTGAAAGGAGAGAAACTCGTTAACTAAATCAACCAAAAGATTTAGATTTGAGGAAAAACTCATACACGCTTCTACCTGCGTTAAAGCTAATACTATAGCGGTTCTCGCTTGGGTGCAGTACAGTTTTGACCTCTCTCCTAAAAGGAGAGAGGCTTTGAATTTTGCTCCCCTTCCCTTGCAGGGAAGGGGCTGGGGGTTAGGTCTGTATTCCATGCAATTGAGAACTGCTATAGTTTTTAATAGTACAATTGTTCTATATAAAAATAGCACGTATTGCCCCGTCAGAAGCCGGGGCTTTCTTTTTGAGAACAATTAGAGTGTATACCCCAAGTCTTAGGTCTATCTTTGTAGTATGTAAAAAAGCACTTTGACCTAAGACTATGCCTTCTTCTGAAAAATCTCTCACTTACCCAACCAGCCATCAGAGCAATCAAGCTGATAATTACCACGGTACTTTAGTCGCAGATCCTTACCGTTGGTTAGAAGATCCTGACTCCGAAGAAACAAGAACTTGGATTGAGGCACAAAATCAAGTTACTTTTGGCTACCTGAGTGAAATTCCTGCTAGGGAAAAAATTAAACAGCGCCTCACCAAACTTTGGGATTATGAAAAATACGGTATTCCTTTTAAAGAAGGCGAACGTTACTTTTATTTCAAAAATGACGGACTGCAAAATCAAAGTGTCTTTTACACCTTGAAAACCCTCGACGACCAACCCCAAGTTTTACTCGATCCCAATAAACTCTCAGAAGATGGCACTGTTGCTCTTTCGGGATTATCGATTAGCGAGGATGGTAAACTTTTAGCTTATGGTCTATCTTCCTCCGGCTCTGATTGGCAAGAGTGGAAAGTACGCAATGCTGAAACTGGTGAAGACCTCCAAGACCATCTGAAGTGGATTAAATTCTCTGGCGCATCTTGGACACACGATGGTCAAGGTTTTTTCTACAGTCGCTACGATGAACCAAATGAAAAAACTCAATTAGAAGATGTTAACTATTATCAAAAGCTCTACTATCATCAACTAGGGAAACCCCAATCAGAAGACGTTTTAATTTATCATCGTCCTGACCAAAAAGAATGGGGTTTTAGTGGTGGCGTTACTGAAGATGGACGCTATCTAATAATTTCAATTTGGCTTGGGACTGACTCTAAAAATTTGGTTTTTTCCAAAGATTTAACTAACCCTAATGCGGAAGTCGTAGAACTAATTAACCAATTTGAGGCAGATTATAGCTTTGTAGACAATGATGATAGCGTCTTTTATTTTCGCACAGATTTAAATGCACCAAGGGGAAGGGTTATTGCGATTGACACAAAAAACCCTGCGCCAGAAAATTGGCGAGAAATCATTCCCCAATCTGCGGAAACTTTGGAAAGTGTCGGTATACTTAATAATCAATTTGTTGCTGATTACCTCAAAGATGCTCACAGCCAAATCAAAATTTTTGACCTCAAAGGTGCGTTTATTCGAGAGATAGAATTACCCGGGCTCGGTTCAGCAGGTGGCTTTGGGGGTAAGCGTTATGATACTGAAACTTTTTATAGCTTTACCAGCTTTACCATACCAGGCACTATTTATCGCTACAACATGGTGACAGGGAAAAGTGAGCTTTTCCGTCAACCACAGGTAGATTTTAATCCTGATGAATACGAGACAAAACAAGTCTTTTATCACAGCAAAGATGGTACTAGAGTACCAATGTTTATTACCCACAAAAAGGGGATTAAATTAGATGGAAATAACCCTACTTATCTCTATGCCTATGGTGGTTTTAATGCCTCAATGACACCTGGGTTTTCTGTGAGTCTGTTGGTGTGGATGGAAATGGGTGGTGTCTATGCTATGCCTAATATCCGTGGCGGTGGAGAATACGGCGAAGAATGGCATCAAGCAGGAATAAAGGATCAAAAGCAGAATGTCTTTGATGACTTTATTGGGGCTGCTGAGTGGTTGATTGCTAACAAGTATACTAAGACTGAGAAACTAGCGATCGCAGGTGGTAGTAACGGCGGTTTATTAGTGGGTGCTTGTATAACGCAACGTCCAGATTTGTTTGGTGCAGCAATACCCGCCGTCGGCGTCATGGATATGTTGCGGTTCCACAAATTTACCATCGGTTGGGCTTGGACTTCCGAATATGGTTCTGCGGATAATCCAGAAGAGTTTCCAGCACTGTATGCTTATTCGCCATTACATAATATCAAACCAAACACAGCTTACCCAGCAACCTTAATTACCACAGCCGATCATGACGATCGCGTTGTCCCTGCTCATAGTTTCAAATTTGCCGCTGCTTTGCAAGAGGCTCACGCTGGTGATGCGCCAACGCTAATTAGAATTGAGACGAAAGCCGGACATGGTGCGGGTAAACCCACGGCTAAAATTATCGAAGAAGCCGCAGACAAATGGGCTTTTTTGGTACGTGCTTTGAATGTTGAAGTTTAGCAACTTTGTAGGGTGGGCATTGCCCATTCTACGAGGCTAAACTAACTGAATCAATAATCAATTTACACAAAAAGTTTTCCCCGACATCAGTAGTTCCAACTTATAATCGCTGTCATTACCCTTGCAATAGCCGCGCGATCGCTATCCTCTCTAGACTCAAATAATCTTTCTGCTTGTTGCAGATGCGTAACTGCTTCCTTTCGATGTATACATCTATTCCGATAGTACAACGAAATTCCTAAGTCTTGATGAATGTCTGGATCGTTAGGATGATGCTCTAACTGTTGCCGCAAACGCTCTACTTGATTTTCTAGGTATTGCCAAGAAGATTGCCCAGGTTCTCGGTTTGCCCAAATTTTCATATCAAGCGTTGAAGTAGGTGCTTCCGATTTGTTAGCAAAATAAGGGATATCTAAAAACTGTGCGATCGTTTTGGCAATACTTACAGCACTCTCATAGCTACCATCAGACTTTAGATAAAAGCGCCAGTAGATTGATGGCAAAATTAATCTCGGATAAAAAGATATTCCTCCTTCAGAACCACTGAAATATTCTACTTCAATACCTGAAATAAGATGACAGGGAAACTCAACAGATTTTGTCTGTAAAATTTTGAATCGATTTTGTCTTTCCCAGAGAATAGAATTTTTGGCTTTATCAAAGGTGTAAGTAGTAATTTCTGTATCCTTAATTATTGTATATAGACTGATTGCAACCATTACGCATCCACTTACTACGGCGATGATTCCAGGATAATCAGCACGCTGGAGTACCAACCCCAATAAACAAAGGAAAAGACCAAATGGAATCAAAGTTATACTAATGAGTAATACACCCCAAAGCGATTTTTGGAAACGCAAAAGGAGTCGATGCTGGTTTTGTTCAATAATCTTCATGAATTAATTGAGATAGTAGGACTGGGTTTTGTTCCACTCTCTTATCTGCAATCAGAGAGTGAGTCTCAATATTAATAGATGAGTTAAAATTCAATCATCACTTTAGATAAATATTAATTATGAGATGGGAAGAAGTTTGCGAACACAAACAATTACAAGATTTACCCTTCAAAATTGAATTAAATAAATGGGGACAAATTGTAATGAGTCCAGTCAAAATTAAACATTCTTTTTATCAAGGAAGAATCCAACGTTTATTAGAATCTTGCTTGAATACAGGAGAAGTAATGCCAGGATCTGCTATCAACACATCAAACGGTGTGAAAGTTGCTGATGTTGTCTGGTGTTCAGAAGAAAGATTTTCTCAAATTGAAAATGAAGTATCAGCTTCTATTGCACCAGAAATTTGTGTAGAAGTGAAATCAACTGGTAGCACTTTGGAAGAAATGGAATTTAAAAGAAATTTATATTTAGAAGCTGAAGCTGTGGAATTATGGTTATGTAATGAGCAAGGTCAAATGACATTCTATAATGAGCAAGGAGAGTTAGAGCAATCTTTGTTAGTTCCTAACTTTCCTAAGCAAATTAAACGGTAATTGTAGAGAATAGAAGAGAGAGCGTAGTTTACCGCCGTAGGGATCGCCTAAATTACTTATTTTTAAAATGCATCTTAAAAGTATTGATAATCTTTAATTAAAATTGCATAAAAATAAACTTTACTTAATTTAAATTATTATCTATTTCATAAATAACGCGATATCAACCTTGACAAAAAGTTAAGTGATAATGGTGAAGGCAAACAATTATTTACCTTCACCCTCAATACGCTTTGGTTAAGGTTTTTTGATGAAAATTCTAAATCGTTAAAGATGCGATAAATCACTGTTTCTATCAAGGAATGATTATTGTAGAGACGGCGATTCATCGCGTCTTGCCTTAACCGAACAGTATTACCGCTTTTCTCGATGCGAGCAAGAAGTTTAATATCTTTATCCTTCTTGTGTAGTTAAAATGCGACAGCTTGGGCTGTACCAGTCAAATGGATTGTCGTATAAGTTTGTCTTTGCCCCTGGTTGAATTTAGGAATCACAGAAAAGAGGTTTGTTGTTGTGATTCCCTTAGTTTCTACTGCGGCTGAATTGGTTTTTCCAAGGTTTACACGGGGTAAGATCAAAGTAAATACGGTATTGCCAGTATCTACTGTCTTACGGATAGTTACAGTCACTAATGTACCAATTTCTGTTTCTACACTACGGATCTGCTCAGTACCTTGGAAGTTTAATGTCTGTTGCTTATCTTTATAGGTAAAAAGAGGCTTGCCAATAAAGCTTGTCGTTGAGTAACTAATGCTGACGTTCTTACCTTGAAACTGGTATAAATTTGGTACTACTTCTGAGGCATTAGCTGATAATACAGGTATTGCTGTTAACAGCATACCTAATGTGAACGATCCAATTAAGTTTATTGTTTGCATATCTAAAAAAGTTTTTGCTAGTTTGACCGAGATACTTACCTGAATGGGATGACAACAGGTATCAAACCAATTTTCAAAGTAGATATTACTACAATCGTGTAAAATGGAACACATTGCAATGCTTGTTAATCTATTTGCAATAATTTCTAATATTCTGTAAAAATTTTATCTGTTCCCTGATAACCCTTGGGTAGTTTTAACAAATGCACCCAGATATGCTACGGGCAAAAAGTAGTGCAGCAATAAGTTTATATATGATCTCCTGCCACATTTATTTTGAGGAGATTTGATTGCATTTTCGTCTTATCCCTCCATAACTAGCAACTTGAGTTAGATTTAGATTTTGAAATACCCTTTGGGGTTTTATTTTAAAATTGGAAATTTTGTATTGCTTATGAAACGGCGACCATACATGATTCTAGGATTTTTCCTCAGCCTTCTTTTAACTATCGTGCCAATGCCTGGCAATTTCACTAATGCTGCAACACCAACAGCAGTCACACCTGTCTCAGCTCTCTCATTCACCCAAGGAGTGCAAAAAACGGTATTAGACAACGGCTTAACGGTACTAACCAAAGAAGTTCATACTGCTCCTGTGGTCAGCGTGCAAGTTTGGTATAAAGTTGGCTCACGCAACGAGGTGAAGGGAGAGAATGGTATTTCTCACCAGCTAGAACATTTGATGTTCAAAGGCACAAATGACCGTCCTGTACAGTTTGGACGGTTGTTTAGTGCTTTGGGTAGCCAGTTCAATGCTTTTACTAGTTATGACGAAACAGCTTACTTTGGCACAGTGCAGCGAGACAAATTAGAAGCACTGCTGACACTAGAAGCCGATCGCATGGAAAACTCCTTAATTGGGACTGAACAACTCACCAGTGAAAAGCGGGTGGTGATTTCCGAGTTACAGGGATACGAAAATTCACCAGGCTATCGTCTGAGTCGGGCAGTGATGAGGGCTGCTTTCCCGAATCGAGCTTATGGCTTATCGGTGGGAGGCACAAAAGCCGATGTAGAGAAATTCACGGTGGAGCAGGTGCGGAATTATTACCAAACCTACTACAGCCCAGAAAATGCCACGTTGGTGATTACTGGAGATTTTGCCACAAAACCCGCACTCAAAGTTGTCCAAGAAACTTTTGGTAAGTTATCGCAACGAGCAAAAAAGGACACGGCACTCCCTAATTCCAGGAGAGCAATTGATAATTCCTCGGCATCTTCTTCCATTGCTGACGCTTCCCCGTCTACCCCTGTTGCCAAAAAAGCACCGATTGTCCTCAAGCAACCTGGAAGTACAGCACTATTGCAAGCAGTATATCCTCTGCCAGATATCAAACATCCTGATGTTCCAGCAATTGATTTGATGGATGCCATTCTTACAGGTGGACGTAGTTCTCGGCTTTATCAGGCTTTGGTGGAATCTGGGCTCGCTAGTTCAGTGAGTGGTGGTGCTGCCGAACTTATCGAACCGGGTTGGTATGAAATTGATGCTACAGCGGCTCCTGGTCAAGAGTTAGGGAAAATTGCCCAGGTACTCCAGGAATCTTTAGTAAAATTGCAAGAGCAGCCTGTCACCTCAGAAGAGTTGAAGCGGGCGAAGACGCAATTGCAAGCCTCGTATATTTTGGGGAACCAAGATATTACTAGTCAGGCTAATCAACTGGGATATAACCAAACGATCGCAGGGGATTATCATTTTATTGAAAGGTATCTGGCTGCGATCGCAAAAGTGACTCCTGCTCAAGTCCAGAAAGCAGCGAAAACTTACCTCAATCCGGCTCAACAAACCATCGGCTTCTTTGAGCCGACTCAACCAGATGGTAAACCAGGAACTTCTAGCGCTGGTTCTGGACGCACGGTGGAGAATTTCAGCCCTGGTAAGCCTGTAGATCCAGCAGAACTGGCGAAATATTTGCCATCGGCTACATCAGAGACAGATTCTAATAAACAATCACTACCAGAAGAGTTTACCTTAAAGAATGGTTTGAAGGTTCTGCTGTTAAGTGATCGCAATCTTCCCACTATTAACCTGAGTGGACAAATTGACGCTGGTACTGAATTTGATGGCAATCAAAAAGCTGGATTAGCGAATCTAACTGCAAGCAACTTAATGAATGGGACACAGACTAAAAATGCTCTGACCCTAGCAAAAACCTTAGAAGACCTGGGAGCCGATTTGAGCTTCAGTGCCAGCCGCGAAGGAGTTAACGTTAGCGGTCAGGGACTTTCAGCAAATCTGCCAATATTGATTCAAACTCTGGCAGATGTGTTAGGAAACGCCACTTTCCCCGCCGATCAGTTAGAACTGAGTCGCCAAAGGGCACTGACAAGTCTGAAAGTCCAGCTAGATGACCCTAGAGGTTTGGGAAGGCAAGTATTCCAACAGGCAATTTACCCTGAAAATCATCCATTCCACAGCTTTCCCACAGCCGAGAGTTTAAAGACTATTACTCGTGATGATTTGCTTGGTTTCTACCAGACACACTACCGACCGGATGCCACGACGATCGCTTTAGTTGGAGACTTTGATTCAGTTAAGGTAAAAGCTTTGCTAAATGAGGTATTTGGTAAATGGCAAGCCACAGGTAAGCTACCTGTTCTCAAAATACCAACCGTACCATTTCCGAAAACTTTGACACAACTAAACAAAGTAATTCCCGGTAAAGCTGAGGCTGTGACTTACATCGGCTACAGCGGCATCTCTCGGAAAGATCCACGTTATTATGCGGCACTGGTGCTAAATCAAATTTTGGGTGGTGATACCTTATCGAGCCGCCTGGGTACAGAAGTGCGCGATCGCCAAGGTTTAACCTATGGTATATATAGTGGTTTTGCCGCCGGAATCAATCCTGGGCCGTTCTTGATTCAAATGCAAACTGCTCCTCTTGATGCCCAAAAAGCGATCGCCAGTACTCTCGCTCTACTCAAACAGTTGCGCGAGCAAGGAGTAACTGAGGCTGAATTCAACACAGCAAAACGCTCAATTACCAATAGCTACCCCGTAGATTTAGCTAATCCCAGTAGTGTATCAAGTATCATTTTGGATAATGCAGTCTTGGGGCTTTCACGGTCAGAAATCCGAGAGTTTCCCCAGCGGATTCAAGCAGTCACTATGGCTAATATGCAACAGGCAATTGAAGATTTAATTAAGCCAGAAAATCTGGTGATTGTCACCGTTGGCCCTGGAGATAGTGTAACCAAGGGTAGCTAACCCGGATTTCTCACGCATATTGTAGGCAGAGGAGTGTGGGGAGTGTGGGGAGTGTGGGGGGTAAGACTTCTTCCCCATCCTCCCACACCTCCCACACCTCCCACACCTCCCACACCTCCCACACCCCTTGGATTTCTCACTTGTGAGAAATCCAGGCTAATTATTTCAGATAAATAACAATCCTATCTGATTGGTAAAAAGCGCAATAACAAAATCCCCGACTTCTTAAAGAAATCGGGGATTTCATTATTTACGAATGATTTAGGATGACTAATATCACCTCGTACTTCCTGCCTTCTGCCTTCTCCCTTGGCGCTAGCCTCTCCCTTTGGGAGAAGGGGAGACGCTAAAAGCGATCTGCCTCCTGCCTCCTGCCCTCTTCAAATTGAATAAGACACTGGGAAGGACTTTGCATCCTTTGGCTTCACATACACTCGCTGTAGAGGTTCTAACTCTAAATCATTAAAGCGATCGCGTGTTAAATGCGCCATCACTACTTGCCCGTCATCGAAAGTTAATTCCACCTGAATTTCCCAACCTAAATGTACCAATCGGCTCACTGTGGCAGGTGTAGTAGCACCGTTAGCAACCTTTTCAAAAATCACATCTTGCGGACGCAAAAATACTTGTGGGTGTGGTGTATCAAAGCCGCTACTTTGAAAAATCTTCGAGGTGCTGGGTAACACATTCACCGGGCCAATGAAGCTCATTACAAATGCGGTGGCAGGATTATCGTAAATTTCAGATGGTGTCCCTACTTGTTCCACACGTCCTTTATTCATCACCACAACCTCATCGGAAACTTCCATTGCTTCCTCTTGGTCGTGGGTGACGAAAACCGTGGTAACATGAACCTCATCATGGAGGCGGCGTAACCATGCCCGTAAGTCTTTGCGGACTTTAGCATCAAGTGCGCCAAAGGGTTCATCTAGCAATAAAACTTCCGGTTCTACTGCCAAAGCCCTAGCTAAAGCTACCCGTTGTCTTTGACCACCAGAAAGTTGTGATGGATAGCGATCGCCTAATCCAGTTAATTGCACCAATTCGAGTAACTGTTCTACCCGCCCCTTAATCTTCTTTGGCTGTGCCTTACGAATTTCTAAGCCAAAAGCAATATTTTGCCTAACAGTCAGATGCTTGAATAGGGCATAGTGCTGAAATACAAACCCAATATTTCGTTGTTGCACACTTTGGTATGTAGCGTCCTTACCGGTCAGCAGGATTTTGCCGCTATCTGGCATTTCTAAACCTGAAATTAACCGTAATAGCGTAGATTTACCCGATCCCGATGGCCCGAGTAATGCAACTAGCGAACCACTCTTAATTTCTAGGCTGACCTCATCAACTGCCTTGAAACTCCCGAATTGTTTGGAGACGTTCTCAACTACTATGCCCACTGCTGCTATACCTCTGCAACTAAATCTACAGATCCTTGGTAGGATTACTGTGTCCTACATATACCATACATTTTTATTTATGGATGAACAAGATTTAGCTACCGCAACTGCCGCAATCGAGGAAGCTACAGTCAGCACCACTACAATCCAGGGAACTACAATCAGCAGCACCACAATCTAGGGAACCACAATCAGGAATCACGGTAGCCATTTCAGCACAATTGCAGCCCAAATTGGCACAATCAAAACAGTTGGTATTGTCGCTACTAATAAATGAAGATTTTTGAGTAACTTTACCAGATGGTTGTCCTTGCTGCGTGTTTGCTTCCTCCTCTATGGATTCTTCTGAGTTTTCGCTATGCGATCGCAAAATTTGGTTGGCTTGCTTGCAAGCTTGAAATCGTTTGCGGGAATTAACAAAAGCTGCTTTTAACCCTTCCTTAGCAACTACCCACTTGATGTATTGAGAGCAAGATTCGCCGCCATATAGTATTCTGTGGGCACAAGCAAAACCTTTGTGCGGAGAAATATGTTTTTGATATCCATTAATTGCGGCAGTACTAACTTGTCTAGTAAAAGAATCGAATAAGGAAATCTGCATATTGAGGGCTGGGGATTAGGTAGGCAATATTCTTCATTCTTCCCAATACCAATCCCTAAGGGACTTCCAAGAAATAAATTATTCAAGGAAACGAACCACAGAGACGCAGAGAACACAGAGAGAAGAGAAATAGAGAGGGTTTTTGCGTCAGTTTTGGGATATTTTTTTATTTGGAAGTCCCTAATCCCTAATCCCCAGTCCCCCATCCAATTCGTATCGAAACATTAAGGAATATTGCATTTGTGCAGAAACCTGGAGGAAAAGCGCCAAATCACTAGAAAGACCGTGGTAGTATGCTCTCGGTAAATGTGAAGATTGGGAGAAAGACCTTTGACACTACGGGTTGCTGTTATTGGGTCAGGCCCTGCTGGTTCATCTGCCGCTGAAACACTGGCAGCCTCTGGGATTGAAACCTACCTGTTTGAGCGGAAGCTAGACAATGCAAAGCCTTGTGGGGGTGCAATTCCCCTGTGTATGGTGAGTGAATTTGACTTACCACCAGAGATTATCGATCGCCGGGTACGGAAGATGAAAATGATTTCGCCTTCCAATCGCGAGGTTGATATCAATCTCGTAAATGAAGATGAATATATAGGAATGTGCCGCCGAGAAGTGTTAGATGGCTTTTTGCGCGATCGCGCGGCAAAACTAGGCGCAAATTTAATTAATGCCACTGTTCATAAACTTGATATACCAGGAAACAATACCGATCCCTATACCATTCATTACATTGACCATACAGATGGGATATCACAGGGTATTGCCAAAACCCTGAAGGTGGATCTAATTATTGGGGCCGATGGGGCTAATTCTCGCGTTGCCAAAGAAATGGACGCTGGGGATTACAATTATGCGATCGCCTTCCAAGAGCGAATTCGCTTACCCGAAGACAAAATGGCCTACTATAACGACCTCGCCGAAATGTATGTCGGTGATGACGTTTCTACCGATTTCTACGCTTGGGTTTTCCCCAAATATGACCACGTAGCTGTCGGTACTGGCACAATGCACATCAATAAGGCCAGCATCAAACAGTTACAAGCTGGTATCCGCGCCCGTGCTTCCGAGAAGTTGGCAGGCGGTAAAATCATCAAAGTTGAAGCCCACCCCATTCCCGAACATCCCCGTCCCCGTCGTGTTGTCGGTCGCATCGCCTTGGTGGGAGATGCTGCTGGTTATGTTACCAAGTCTTCTGGTGAAGGTATTTATTTTGCCGCTAAGTCTGGGCGGATGTGTGCCGAAACTATTGTGGAAACATCTAATGGTGGTAGCCGTATTCCTACAGAAGGCGACCTGAAGGTTTACCTAAAGCGTTGGGATAAAAGATACGGACTCACTTACAAGGTGTTGGACATTCTGCAAACCGTGTTCTATCGTTCCGATGCTACCCGCGAAGCCTTTGTGGAAATGTGTGATGACCTCGATGTGCAACGGCTAACATTCGATAGCTATCTGTATAAGACGGTTGTCCCGGCTAATCCTATCACCCAACTTAAAATTACTGCCAAAACTATTGGTAGCCTAATTCGGGGTAATGCCCTTGCACCTTAATTGAGTGTGGAATCATGTAAATTGCGACAATTGACACTCCCTGGTTCAATACTGTTCGGTTAATGCAAGATACGCGATGAATCGCCGTCTCTACAATAATTAATCTTTTGTAGAGACGGCGATTTATCGCGTCTTTGTGATGATTTATCGCATTTTTAGCGATCTAAAATTTTCATCAAAAAACCTTAACCAAACCGTATTGCTAGTAAACTCAACGAGGTTGTCACCAACCCCGTTGGTCTTCAAAACCGTGCTTAATAGTTTCCCATTACACGGCTCCTCAATGAATCGGCACATTGTCATGTGTACTTCACAACTGAACCATCTTAATAATGCCAATTCATTCAAAAAAATGAATTTATTTATGAATCATCCACAAGGGTAACGCCACCTCCTTTTCCGTCATGCAAGTCCAACCAATTTGGCACTTAGTTCCCATAAGCGATCGCCTTTGTCGTCATCACGGGCTTGAGGAGAGACTTTTTGCACAAAAGACTTGCCATCTTTCTTCTGGCGATTTCCCCAACTCCAATAAATACCGGATTGATTATACTCAGGATCGGCAACCACGGCAGCAACCCGTTCTCCCGCCAACTCTTGAGACACATATCCCCCAGTGATGTACTTCTGGAATAATGGGAAGATTTTCTGAAACAGGGGATAGTGGTTTCTAAATAGCGGCGTTTCTGCAACACATCCCGGATAAAGAGAATTGAAGACGATACCGGTTGACTCGTGATAGCGCTCATGCAGTTCCCGCATAGTCAGCACGTTGCAAACTTTGCTGTCCTTGTAAGCTTTAACTGGTTCAAATTTCTTGCCATCAATCATCGATATTGGCTCTTTAAACCCTTCTGCAAAGCCTTCCAAATCGCCCAAGTCGGGACGTGGTGGAATCTTTCCACCCAGTTCGTCTGGATTGTGCGTGACTGTTCCTAAAATTACCAGCCTTGGTTCTAAAGATGATTTCTTCAGATCCTCTATCATCAGGTTGCACAAAAGGAAATGCCCCAGATGATTGGTAGTGACAGTTAACTCGTAACCTTCTGGACTGCGTAAAGGCTCTTTGATTAAGGGCATATAAATTGCAGCGTTACACACCAAAGCATCTAAAGACTTGCCAGTGGCTCGGAAGTTCTTCACAAACTGTCGAACACTTTCCAAGGAGCCAAGGTCAATATGTATGCTGGTATAACTGTTGTAGGGGATTTCCACATCTTGAGCAGCTTTTTGTGCCTTCGCTAAATCCCGACAGGCCAATACCACATACCATCCTTTATCAGCAAGAGCTTTTGCAGCATACAAACCCACCCCCGAAGAGGCACCCGTAATTACAACCGTTGGCTTCTGATGTTGTTCCATTGTGTTCGCACTCCATTGACTGTCTCTAGGATCTCATACCAGTGAGCCATGATTGTCATCAGCTTTTTCAAGGCTGCATTAGGCTGAATAATCTCGTACTCCAAATAAAAGAGACTAATTGTCAATAAAAAATATATAATTATACAAAAGTTGCTCCAAGAAATATAATTACAATAATATTTGTGATTTACTAATAGAGTTCAAAATTGTATCTATCAATGCAATCTTGAATTTTTCTGGTTTCAAGTATTTTTTCAGATGTATATTATTACTGGATCAAAAATTATATAGCGTTTCCTAATTATATAACGGTACATCATAGTCCCCTTCTCGCTTGTAGGGAGGTGATTGGCGTGGGGTTCTAATACCTCACTCAACTGAGAACTGCTACAAGTAAATTGCCTAGCTGTTTAACAATTTATACACTGTGGATAAGCTTCTACAATCTGTAAAAAAAATTCTCCAAGACAAGCCTCTCGATTCAATTCAGTGGTTTGTGCTCTATCAATCGTGGTTGGGTAAAACTTATGGTGAGATGGCAGAGGTATCAGGCTACGGCAACAATTACATTAAGGAAGTTGGTTCTGAGTTGTGGCAAGACCTTTCTATAGCACTTGGAAAAAGAGTAACGAAAAAAAATCTGCATTTAGCCTTGAATAAACACTTGCAAGACGAGATAGGTAATCAAGAAAATCATATCCAAGAAAAGTTCGGTGAAGAATCTAGCTTAGAAATGGTTTCTCCAGACTTTTTTTCAGCAAGCAAGATAGAATTTCCTAGCGGCCCTGTAGCACTAGGTTCTCCTTTTTACATCAATCGCTCCTCCCTAGAAGAACTCGTTTGTAATGAGACTTTACACCCTGGTTGCTTAATCCGAATCAAAGCACCTAGAAAGATGGGAAAAAGTTCCCTGCTCAATCGGATGATTGCTTATGCTAGAGAGCAAGATTATCAAATTGTCTATTTAGACTTTCAAGAAGCTGACCAAGACGTTTTTGCTTCCCTGGATAAATTTTTGCGTTGGTTTTGTGTAAATGTCAGTAGACAGTTAAATCTCCTTCCTTGTATAGATGATTTTTGGGATATGGAAATGGGCAGCAAGGTTAGCTGCAAAATCTATTTTGAAGCTTATCTGTTGCAATATATTAATGATAATCCTGTAGTTTTGGCTTTGAATGAAGTCCATCGGATTTTTGAACATCCCAATATTGCCCAAGACTTTCTACCAATGCTGCGATTTTGGCATGAACAAGCCAAGCAAGATCGGACTTGGCAAAAACTGCGGATGGTAGTGGTTCACACAACAGAAATTTATATTCCGCTTAAGCTCAACCAATCGCCTTTCAATGTAGGGATAACAATTACACTGCCACCATTTACCCTCAAGCAGGTACAGAATTTAGCATTACGTTACGGACTAGATTGGGCAGGAAACTCGGAAGGAGCAAAACGCCTTGCACCCCTACAAGCAATGGTAGGAGGACATCCCTATCTGGTGAACCTTGCATTTTATCATCTATGTCAGGGAGAAATGACGCTGGAGGTGTTATTAGAAACTGCATCTACACCAGTAGGAATTTACGGTCAGCATTTACGAGAACTGTTGACACTACTGCAAGAAGAACCAGAATTAATGTCAGCTATGGAACAGGTAATTGCAACAGATGAAAAAGTGGAGTTAAATGCGATCGCTGCTTATAAACTAGAAAGTATGGGTTTGGTTCAATTAAACGGCAATCAAGCTAGTGCCATGTGTGAATTATATCGTCTTTATTTTAGTCAACAGTTTGGAAAGCAAAATAGTGCTAATGCTTCTATTAAATTTCCACGCTAGTTTTCAGAGTTCATAGTAAGTACTAAAGTTTTTACTATGAACTTAATATCTCATCAAAATTATGAGAATTTGATCAAATTTACCTATACATTTTTTTATTCAGATATAAAAGAAATTTAAAATTTAAAATCAATTAAATGAAAAATTATCGATACCAAGTTGGTGGTACTCTCACTAATGATGCTCCTAGCTATGTTCAGCGCAGAGCAGATGTGGAACTTTATGAAGCTTTGAAACAGGGTGAATTTTGCTATATCCTAAGCTGTAGGCAAATGGGAAAATCCTCACTTATGGTAAAAACAAAGCACCGCTTGCAACAAGAGGGCTTTAGATGTGCCACCGTTGATATGACTAATATTGGTTGTGAAAATATCACTCCAGAACAGTGGTATAAAGGAGTTGCTGGCGACCTATGGTTGAGTTTTAAACTGTTAGGAAAAGTCAATTTAAAAGCTTGGTGGCAAGAACAAAAGGATATTTCTTTAGTTCAGAAACTTAGTCGATTTATTTCGGAAAATCTATTAGCTAAATTTCCTAACGAAAGACTATTTATTTTTATTGATGAAATTGATAGTATTCTCAGTCTCGATTTCTCGGTTGATGACTTTTTTAACTTAATTCGGTTCTGTTATAACCAACGAGCAATTGATCCAGAGTATCATCGGATTACATTTGCAATTTTTGGTGTGGCGACACCTTCAGACTTAATTTTATATCGCAATCATACTACCCCGTTTAATCTGGGTAAAACCATCGAAGTAAATGGTTTCACCTTTGAAGAAGCTCAACCACTATCTTTAGGACTAGATATTAAAGACAATCATCCCCAGAAAGTTTTGAAAGAAGTATTGGCTTGGACAGAAGGGCAACCATTTCTTACTCAAAAGCTGTGTCGGCTGCTTGTAAATTTATCTCAAGATGATATGGGTAGAAATCTCAAAATTCCCCCTGGTACAGAAGAATTTTGGATAGAAAATGTGGTGCGATCGCACATTATCGAGAAATGGGAATCACAAGATGAACCAGAGCATTTACGAACTATTCGCGATCGCATCCTCGGTAACGAAAAATGTGCCGCCAGATTGCTAGGAATTTATCAACAAGTCCTCCAAGGAGTGAAAGTACCAGCCGACGATAGTCGAGAACAGGTAGAACTTTTGCTGTCTGGTTTGGTAATCAAAAAACAAGGTTGTCTCCAAATAAAAAACCGAATTTATCAAGAAGTTTTTAATTTAGAATGGGTTGGAAAAAAATTAGCTTACTTGCGCCCTTACTACGAAAGCTTCAACGCTTGGATAGCCTCAGAAGAAAAAGATAAATCTCGCCTATTGCATGGACAAGCCTTGATCGATGCCCAAACGTGGGCAAATGGTAAAAGCTTGAGCAACTTAGATTATCGCTTTTTAGCTGCTAGTGAAGAATTAGATCGGCGAGAAGTACAGCAAGCGTTAGAGGCTGAACGTGCTCAAGAAGTTGAAGCACGACTTCTTGAGCAACAAAAAAGGCTGGCTCAACAAAAGAAAAATGCCACAATAGTGACACTTTTGCTCGTGGGTATGACTATCAAGTTGGTGATTTCTATAGTGTGGGGAATATCGCTTTTACGAAAGATTGATGTTTTAGAATCACAGCTAAAATGCGCTGATATTACTACACGCCTTCAATTTTCTCACTGTCCAAAGTCAAGAGCTGCTAGGGAAGTTAAGAATAATGATGATTAAAAAACTCTCAATAACCCAAGTGCAGCCGATGTATAGGTTAGTTATCACGAGCAAATTTAAAACAGCTTTCCGAAAATTTACTCGTCGTAATGCTGACTTACTTATGACGATGTTTATTAGCTCAATATAAGTGCGATCGCTAATATCGCTAATATCGCTAATATTGTAGCGGCAGTCTTTAAAGTCAGATGATGTGAGTTAAAATCCTGATATCTTTAATAACTACTCACGCAGACAGCCTCCGAAAAAGCGATCGCTATGCTTCAGTATCCTCATCTCGAACAAGCGCTAAAATATCACTTCGGTTATGACCAATTCCGCCCTGGACAACGGCAAATTATCGAAGATGCGCTGCAAAATCGAGATTTAATGGTTGTGATGCCGACTGGCGGGGGGAAATCTCTATGTTTTCAGCTACCAGCATTGTTGAAAAATGGACTAACTGTGGTAGTGTCGCCGTTAATTGCTTTGATGCAAGACCAAGTAGAAGCACTGCGAAATAATAATATTAACGCGACATTTCTCAATAGCAGTTTGAATGCTTACAAAGTGCGATCGCGGGAAGAAGCCATCCTCAGCGGTAAAGTAAAATTACTCTACGTCGCCCCGGAACGTCTCCTCAGTGAAAGGTTTCTCCCGTTTCTCGATTTAGTTAAAGAAAAAATCGGTATTTCTAGCTTTGCTATTGATGAAGCGCACTGCGTTTCGGAATGGGGACACGATTTTCGTCCAGAATATCGCCAGTTGAAATCTCTCAGGAAACGCTATCCTGATGTTCCTACCGTCGCCCTCACCGCCACAGCAACCGATCGCGTCCGTAGTGATATCATTCAACAACTAGGACTAAAGCAACCAAGCATTCATCTTGCCAGCTTTAACCGTGAAAATCTTTATTACGAAGTTCGTCCTAAAACTAAATATGCTTACGCTGAATTATTAGAACTCATCCGAGAAACTGAAGGTTCGACAATTATTTATTCTTTAACTCGTAAAAAAGTTGATGAACTCACTTTTAAACTCCAAAATGATAAGATTGGTGTTCTGCCTTATCACGCCGGATTAACTGATGAGGAACGTAGTAGTAATCAAACGCGATTTATTCGAGATGATGTCCGGGTGATGGTGGCAACAGTCGCCTTTGGGATGGGAATTAATAAACCCGATGTGCGGTTGGTAGTTCACTTTGATATGCCCAGAAATATAGAAAGTTATTATCAAGAATCGGGGCGAGCAGGTAGAGACGGAGAACCATCTCGATGTACGATATTTTTCAGCTTTGGTGATGTTAAAACAATTGAATGGAGCATCGATCAAAAAACCGATCCTCAAGAACAGTTGATTGCCAAACAACAACTGCGGCAGATGATCGATTACGCTGAAGGCACTGATTGTCGGCGAACGATTCAACTAGGTTATTTTGGTGAAAGGTTTCCTGGAAATTGCGGTAATTGTGACAATTGTCGTCATCCCAAACCGATGCAAGATTGGACAATTGAAGCCATGAAATTTTTATCTTGTGTGGCGCGTTGTAAAGAAAGATTTGGGATGCTGCACATAATTGATGTGTTGCGGGGGGCGAAAAAAGACAAAATTCTCCAGTACGAACACGATAAACTTTCTACTTATGGTATTGGTAAAGATAGAACTGTAGATGAATGGCGAATGTTGGGGCGATCGCTCTTACATCAAGGGTTAATAGAACAAACTAGCGATGGTTACTCCGTTTTAAAACTAAATGCTTTAAGTTGGCAAGTAATGCGAAAAGAACGCACAGTTTCGCTAGCTGTCACCACAGTTCAAAAGATTACCTGGGAACAGGGAAGTGAAAAAGCTGAAGAGGCAGAGGTATTATTACAGAAATTGCGATCGCTACGTAAACAATTAGCTGATGAGCAATCTGTACCACCTTACGTCATCTTCCACGATTCCACTTTAAAATTGATGGTACAGGTACAACCACAAAACTTAGCTGAATTTGCCAAACTTTCTGGTGTAGGTAGTCACAAACTCGCTCAATATGGCGAAAAGTTTATTACAGAAATTCGCGCCTATCGCCAAGAAAAGGGTTTGCAAAATAAATCGGTTACTTCCGCTTCCGTATCATCTCCAAACTCATCTTCTTCTTATACTGAATTGCAGACATTACAATTGCATCAACAAGGTTTAAATATTGCTCAAATTGCCCAACAACGCAACCTTAGTCCAGCAACAGTTAGCAATCATCTAGAAAAACTAATTGGAAAAAATCAGCCAGTTGATTTAAATCAATTAGTACCTTTAGAACATCAACAAAAAATTTGGCAAGTTTTAGAAGTACTCGGTGACATTTCCCTCACTCCCATCAAAGAACAACTAGGCGAAAGCTACACTTTTGATGAAATTCGTTTAGTACGGAGTAAGTGGCGACGTGAAAATCGCAAGTGATGATTTGCTAAGGACGAGTAATACAAACCAAAACAATTATTGTTTCATTATGAATGACAATAAAAAAATGAACGAGAGAGAGAAATCAAAACTCGCAAATTTGCCAAAATCAATACACTGCTTTAACTTTATATATTTGCTTTTTTGTATTTCGTTTATTGCATTTGGAGTCAAGTTAATATCTGCACCAAAGATGATTACAACTTTATCTTGTGAGCGAACACCAAAGCACATCAATTGTCAGTTGGCTAATCAAGATTGGTGGGAGTCCTCTGTAAAAATCTATTCTGAATTAGATTTATGGATGGGCGTAGAAGTTAAGGCAATTAATGATGATGGAGACAAACGATATTATGTCATTCCTGTTATTAAGAATGGGGAAGACTATCGCATTTCTCAACCCTCCTTTTGGCAACCATCAGCACAAAAACTTGCTGACAAAATTAATGGCTTTTTAAACGATTCTCAACAGAAAGTTCTGACACTCACTCAAGACAATTCTAACCCACTTATATTAGGTGGCTGGTTTTGCATTTTATTTGGTGCATTTTGTTTAAGTCTTACTATTTGCTCATATATTTGTTTCTTGAAAAACTAGATAGGGAAGCTAAACTTAAATCTTATGATTAAAATACAAGAGCAAGATTAAAGGAGTTAGTCTATGAGTGAGATGGTTAATACAGGAGTACGCTGGACAATTCACGATGTGGAACTATTCGCAGAAAATGAGGGGACGCGCTACGAGATAGTTGATGGAGAATTATTTATGACTAGGGCACCTCACTTTAAACATCAGCAAACTTGTGGCAGAATATTCCAACAGCTTAACATTTGGTCAGAGTCTACTGGTTTAGGAGAAGCTGTAATCAATCCCGGCGTTTTGTTTTCAGAATCAGATAATGTGATTCCTGATGTAGTTTGGGCTACTAAAGAAACCTTGGCGCTAACATTGGATGAAGCGGGACATTTAACTGGCGCACCAGATTTAGTAGTCGAAGTTTTGTCTGCTAGCAACGAAGACCAAAGACGAGATAAAGAAGCTAAACTTAAACTTTATTCTTCTAGAGGAGTAAAAGAATATTGGATTGCTGATTGGCGATCGCGTAAACTAGAGGTCTATCGCCGCGAACAAAGTCAACTTAACTTGGTAGTAACCTTATTTAGTAGCGATCGTCTCATTTCTGGGCTATTACCTGGTTTTAGCTGTATTGTAGACCAGCTTTTTCCTGTATAAATTTTAGGTTGAATGGAAAAACAACTTTCATTCTTTTCCCAAAACACAATTATGTATAATTTATTGTTCAGATATCGCCTTACACCAATAACTAAGTTTTCTCCTCATCAAGGCGATATCTATAGATCATCAGTTTACATTAAGAAAAACTGGGAATTTCAGAGTTAGAATCTTGTGATGTTATGGCAGACTTTGAAGACTCAGTGTTTTGGTTTTTAACAGGCAGAATTACAGATACTAGCTTAGGCAGTGCTAGACAGGCAACGGTATTTAATATCGTCAGAAATATACCATCTATCAAACTCATGTATTAATCTTCTCCGTTTGAAAATTGGTGGTGACTATATTTATTATTTTTACGCAAATTCAGTATAATTGCGTAAAAACAGAATTTAGATTTCTTTTAGAGAATATAAGCTAAATAAATATATTTTTATCAAAACAGAATTCAGGAGTCAGGTGGTCGCCGAGCTTGTCCTGAGCTTGTCCTGAGCGTAGTCGTTGGCGCAGCCTCTCGTAGAGAAGGGCGTAGCCGTTGGCGTGGTAACAGAGTTTACGGTGAGCGCAGTCGAACTGCGTAGTCGTACCACTTGCCTACGGCACGCTCCGCGAACGGGGAAGCAAGCTACGCGCAGCGTCTCCGGTAGGAGAGGTAAGCCAGAATTATTTTGAACAAAAGAGCGGATAGCGTAGCGTTAGCGAGTATTTTCGAGTCGCGTCTTGATTCTGAATCCTGAATTCTGAAGTCTTTTTTAAGTCTTCTGACTTCCTGCTCTAATATATGCTGTGGGGTCAAACCCCCTATTCACCAGATATATCCTCACAGAAGTCAGGGATCTGAGTCTCTAGGTAGAGAGCAAATTAAAATTGCCATACCTATTGCCATATCTATGAAATTAAAGCTAGAGATGAATGAAAAAATCTCATTTTTATCTATCAAAAGTATGAGATACGGACATAACAATTTCCTATATCCAAAGAAATTAAATATTTATATTTAATCTAAAAGTATACTTCTGACAGAGGATGTAAAAAAAAATTAGACATAGTAAATTAAAATCAATATTAATCAAAGTTCCTAAACAATTCAGGCAAGTGTGCTATACACATGCTTGGAGCAGACTAAAACTTTGTTAAAATCAGCAACACACAAACTATGAACTCTACCACCGAAAAACGTATCGCCTTGATTTCCGTCCACGGAGACCCAGCGATTGAAATAGGGAAAGAAGAAGCTGGGGGACAAAATGTTTATGTGCGCCACGTGGGTGAAGCACTAGCGCAGCTGGGATGGCAAGTTGATATGTTTACCCGCAAAGTGAGTCTGGAGCAAGATTCGATTGTTAAACATAGCGACAACTGTCGAACTATTCGTTTAAAAGCTGGCCCCCTTGAGTTTGTGCCGCGAGATGAAATTTTTGAATATCTGCCAGAATTTGTGGATAATTTCCGCAAATTTCAAGTAAAAAATGATTTTACATACGAGTTAGTTCACACTAACTATTGGCTCTCTAGTTGGGTGGGGATGCAGTTAAATAAAATCCAACAGAGCAAACAGGTTCACACCTACCACTCCTTAGGAGCAGTCAAGTACAACACTATAGAAGATATTCCTCTGATTGCTAGTCAGCGATTAGCCGTGGAAAAAGATGTGTTGGAAAAAGCAGAGCGAATTGTGGCTACAAGTCCGCAAGAACAGGAACACATGCGATCGCTAGTTTCCACAAAAGGCAATATCGACATTATTCCCTGTGGTACAGATATTCAGCGATTTGGTTCGATTGCACGAGAAGCAGCCAGGGCGGAATTGGGAATTGACAAAGAAGCCAAAGTTGTACTATACGTGGGGCGTTTTGACCAACGCAAAGGTATAGAAACCTTGGTGCGGGCAGTCAACCAGTCTGGGCTACGCGATTCCAACAATCTCCAGCTAATTATTGGTGGTGGTAGTACTCCAGGTAACAGTGACGGCATTGAGCGCGATCGCATTGAGCAAATCGTCAACGAATTGGGGATGAGCGACTTTACCATCTTTGCTGGTCGTCTAAGTCAAGATATTTTACCAACCTATTACGCAGCTGCCGATGTTTGCGTTGTTCCCAGTCACTACGAACCCTTTGGACTAGTGGCGATCGAAGCGATGGCAAGCGGTACACCAGTGGTAGCAAGTGATGTCGGCGGACTTCAGTTTACTGTAGTTAATGAAGAAACTGGTTTATTGGCTCCACCGCAAGATGTAGATGGGTTTGCATCTGCGATTGACCGAATTCTCTTAAATCCAGAATGGCGAGATGAATTGGGTAAAGCTGGTAGAAAGCGCGTTGAAAATAAATTTAGCTGGGATGGTGTAGCAAATCAACTGAGTGAACTTTACACCCAACTGTTGCAGCTACAACCAGTAGCGCCAACAGCAAAAGAACTAGTGCAGTCAACCACAGAACTAGTGCAATCAAAAGCAAAAGAACTAGTGCAGTCAACCACAGAACTAGTGCAATCAACAGCAAAAAAGCCAGTTTTGGTTGCTAAATAACGCTTTTGCGTAACAAATAATGGTGAGTGAGCTTAGAAAACTCAACACCAAAAACAAACTGTATAAAAAACTAACTTATTACCTAAACGCAGAAGCTTATCTTATGATAATTTCTGCGTTTTTTGATTCGCAGCTATCACCAAACCAAGTAACCGCTATGATAGGTGAGGTCTGTTATGCTTTAACTAAACAAAAATAAAGGCATAGCGATCGCTACCATTTGAATGTTAAAAACTAATCGCTTTGCAACCAGTTGACTTTACCACTCTCACAGCTGCTTGTAGCGAAATCCGCGCTAACTGGCTACCATCACGCTTAGAACAGGTTTACCAGCGCGATCGCTACACGATTGCGATGGCATTACGCACCCTAGAACAGCGAGATTGGCTACAGATTTCTTGGCATCCCCAAGCTGCACATATTTGTATTGGCGATCCGCCACCGCGATCGCCAGATACCTTTACCTTTAGCCAACAATTGATACACCAATTGGGTGGTTTAGCACTGGTGGCGATTGAAGCGATCGCTCCTTGGGAGCGTGTGATTGATTTGCAATTTGCCCGTCGTCCTGGAGAAAGCGCTCTATATCATGTCTATGCAGAAATCATGGGCAAGTATAGCAACGTCATTCTCACCGACGCCAGCAATATAATTATCACCGCCGCCCATCAAGTCAGTCAGCAACAATCTAGTGTCCGTCCCATCCAAACCGGACAGCCTTATGAAACACCACCGAAACTGACTGGAACTGTCCCCAGTTTGAGCGAATCTCAAGAACGTTGGCAAGAACGGGTAAGTTTAGTACCAGGAGCAATCAAACGGCAATTGCTCAAAAGTTATAGCGGCTTGAGTGCAGCACTACTAGAGTTAATGCTGCTAGAAGCAAATATTGCACCAGAAACATCCACTGATACTCTCAACCCCGACGACTGGCGACGGCTGTTTGAGCGTTGGCAAGAATGGCTGCAAGCCCTAGATTCCAAAGAATTTCAACCCGCTTGGACAAAAGATGGTTACACCGTAATGGGTTGGGGTGTAGTTGAAAAGGTCAAAAATATCCAGGAGTTGCTCAACCGCTACTACAGTAACCAAATTGACCAACAGTTATTTTCCCAATTGCGCCATCAGTTGAGTCAGAAATTGAATAATATTCTGGCGAAATTACGCAATAAAGCTCAAACCTTTCAGACGCGCTTGCAGCAATCAGATCGAGCCGATGAGTATCGGGAAAAAGCTGATTTATTGATGGCTCATTTGCAAAACTGGGAACCGGGGATGAAAGAAATTATCCTGGCTGATTTTGAGACAAATTTGCCAATTGCGATCGCTCTCCAGCCAGATAAAAATGCCGTCCAAAATGCCCAAAGTCTTTACAAACAGCACCAAAAGCTGAAACGCGCCCGTGCTGCCGTCGAACCGCTACTATTGGAAGTGCAGACAGAAATTGAGTATTTAGAACAAGTAGAAGCTGCGATCGCTCAGATAGATACCTACCAAACAGCAGAAGATTTGCGAGCTTTAGAAGAAATCCGCGAAGAGTTAATTGGGCAAAAGTATCTTGAAGATCCAGAATACCGTAGTCGGAGTGCCAATGAACCTCCCAGCACCAACTTTCATCGTTACCTTACTCCCAATGGCTTTGAAGTATTAATCGGTCGCAACAATCGCCAAAATGACCAATTGACTTTTCGTGTAGCAGGTGATTATGACTTATGGTTTCACGCTCAAGAAATTCCAGGGAGTCATCTGTTACTACGTCTAGAACCGGGTGCTGTTGCCGAAGAAGCTGATTTGCAATTTGTAGCTAATCTTGCCGCTTACTACAGTCGCGCCCGTCAAAGCGAGCAAGTGCCAGTAGTTTACACTCAGCCAAAACACGTCTACAAACCCAAAGGAGCAAAACCGGGAATTGCTATTTACAAGCAGGAAACTATACTTTGGGGAAAACCGCAATTAACAATTCAAAATTCCAAGTGACGCTCTACTTCACCAAAACCTAGATCAGTTATTTTAGTTTTTCTCCGCTTGCTTTTTTCTCTGGGTGCAAATGATGAGTTGCCCGTAGATATTAGCAGTTTCTTTTTCTTGGTTATGTGCGTGCTTTTTCTAAATGGGAATTTACTGTGCCTTCAAGATGATGTATTTTTTGATTTTGAACATATATAACAGCTTGCTCAAGTTGTTTACTGCCGAAAGAGAATATACCATATCCTTCTTGCCAAGCAAATTTTTCTGATGTAGGGCAAAGATTGTGGTTGAAATGGTGAGAACTACTTCCTTTAATTTTTTTCACAAACTCTGCGATCGCGATTGTTGGCGGGATAGATACTACTAAATGTATGTGGTCTTCAATCCCTCCAATGGCATGAAGTCTACAATTTAAACTATTGGATTTATCAATGATGTAATTATAAAGCTCAGTTTCTTTGTCGGAGGTAATTAGAGGTTGGCGTTCTTTTGTTGCCCAAACAATATGATAATAAAGTCGCCACAGAGACATAATATTTTTGAAATTTTGTATTTATTTACATACATTTATGTTTCCCATATTGCTGGAAAAAATTATCATATTAGCAGTGTCCGTCAACCAGGCAGCCAGGGAAGCAGGAATCAGCCAGAAAATCAGCCAGCCAGTTCACCAAGGCAGACAGCCAGACAGCCAGGGAATGAAATTCCCTGTCTGAAAGCTAAAGTCGTCTGAAGACGACTATATGAAACTAGTGAACAATTAAACCAAGTTTTTTCTAGTCCTCTAGAAGAGGACTAGCATTATTAGACAGGGAATTCTATTCCCTGGCGGTCTGGTTGGTAAACCAATGAATTTGGTTAGAAATGAAATTCCCTCTCTGAAAGCTAAAGTTTACGAAGCCAGCCAGAAGGCAGACAGCCAGGGAATGAAATTCCCTGTCTGAAAGCTAAAGTCGTCTGAAGACAACTATGTGAAACTAGTGAACAATTAAACCAAGTTTTTTCTAGTCCTCTTCTAGAGGACTTGCACTATTAGACAGGGAATTCTATTCCCTGGCGGTCTGGCGGTCTGGCGGTCTGGTTGGTAAACAAATGAATTTGGTTAGCCGGATGGTATGATAACTTTTTTACGAAGCGGCTCTCAAAGAGTATCACCCTCGACTAAAACGCATCAAACCCTGGTATTATTGGCCCATCTTCTTTAATTTTACGCGGTTTCCACCCCACAAGAGTTAATTAGATATTTTTTATTTGGAAGTTCCTAATGCCAGTATAAAAGTGCCGTTAACTTTCATTTGTATAGCAAGCAGAGAATGCCCAATTCTCACTATCCCTCCTCTCAATTCGGCAAACCCTCTACCCGCATCAAATCTAATTCGCGTTCAAATATTTCATCAATCGGCAACATTTGACCATCAGTAGTCATAAATTTATGGTCTTTTGTTGCCCGAATCAATGAACCATTTTCCAAACAATACTCAAACACCTCTTGTTCTCCGCGATCGTGCCACTGTGCCACAGGTTGCGTGTAAATATTTCCATGATTATCAACACTATACACACTGCATTTAATGCCTTTTTCGACAATTTCTCCAATCGGCATTAATCCATATTCTACCGTCAATATTTCCGTGTCATAGCTTAAACAATATTCCGCAAACTTCAACATTTGCTCAAATAATTCATCCGCAACTTTTTTCTGAACACCATTTTTCGCTGCGCCATCCACGAATTTTTCTCGCTGCTTTTGCATCTCAGAAACTTTCTTTTTACCCATCGCCCGACGCAGCAAGTCAGCTTGTCCTAAAGAATATCCAGCCATATCTTGAGCAATTTTCATGATTTGCTCTTGATAGACCATAATTCCATAGGTTTCGTCTAATATTGGTTCCAGAATTTGGTGTTGATAATCAATCTTTTCTCGACCATGTTTGCGGTTGATAAATTTAGGTATCAGTCCCGCATCTAATGGTCCTGGTCGATAAAGTGCCAAAATTGAAGAAATATCTTCTATATTAGAAGGCTTCAAATCTCGCACGATCTGACGCATCCCAGAAGATTCTAATTGGAATATCCCTTCTAACTCACCTGCTTCTAATAACTCATAAGTTTTTTGGACATCTTTTGGTAGACTGCTATGTTCACCTTTAGCTAATATCCTTTGGGCTTTTCTTTCTTGGCGGGGAATTTCATCAGGATCGACCCGATATCCTCTTGTTTCTTGAATCAAATCTACAGTTTTTTGAATCAGCGTCAGGTTCCGCAAACCCAGAAAATCCATTTTCAACAAACCCATTGATTCCAAGTCTTCCATGAAATATTGGGTAATCACAGAACCGTCATTATTCTTCTGTAACGGCACAATTTCATCAAGTGGATCGGCAGAAATTACCACACCTGCGGCATGAACACCAAAAGTTTTGTTAGTTCCTTCAATTCGCATCGCCATATCAAGCCAATGGCGAACATGGGGTTCTTTATCATATTTCTCTTTAAACTCTGGTTCTGGAGTTTTATCAGAAACCATCACCTTGAGTTTCGTTGGTTTCCCCCGCACAACAGGAATCATTTTCGCCATTTTGTCAGCTTCCCCGTAGGGAATATTTAATACTCTGGCGACATCTTTCAAAACTGCTTTAGAAGTTAGGCGGTTAAAAGTAATAATTTGGGCAACTCTATCTGCACCATATTTTTCAGTTACATATTCAATAACTTTATCCCGTTGTTCAATACAGAAATCCGTATCAATATCAGGCATGGATTTCCGTTCTGGGTTCAAGAAACGCTCAAATAGTAACCCATGATGTACAGGATCAATATTAGTAATTCGCATTGCATAAGCAACTAATGAACCAGCTGCCGAACCCCGACCTGGCCCTACGGGAATATTATTATCTCTAGCAAATTTGATGTAATCCCATACAACTAAAAAGTATTTGGAAAAACCCATTTGCTGAATCATTTTCAGTTCGTATTCCAATCTTTCTTTATAGACGGAATCAACTTCTTGACGAGATTTGCGATTTAACCGTTCTAAAAGTCCATTCCATGCCACATCTTCGGCATAAGTGTCAGCAGTATGACCTGAAGGAATAGGAGGTGTAGGAATTTGAGGCTCACCCATAATATGGTAAGGCTCAACTTTATCAGCCACTTCTTCGGTAGTTGCGATCGCTTCTACAATCACATCATCCGGCAAATGGTCACGAAATAGCTGCTGCATCTCCTCACCAGACTTGAGATACTCTGTGCCGCTATAACGCATCCGCTTATCTTCAATAATTAACTTGCCAGTTTGGATACATAGCAAAGCGTCGTGAGCTTCAACGTCAAAACAAGAAATAAAATGTGAATCATTAGTGGCAATAATTTTAATCCCTAGTTCCCGCGCAATTTTGACTATTTCTACATTCACAATTCGGTCTTCTTGGGAACCGTGGTCTTGAATTTCTAGATAATAATCATCACCAAATACCTCTTTATACCATTGGGCAACTTTGCGGGCGGCATCTGGTCTATTACTGAGAATCGCTTGGGGGACTTCTCCACCCAAACAAGCGCTGGTAACAATCAAGCCTTCATGATATTCTTTTAATAAATCTTTATTAATACAAGGACGAGAAAAAATTCCTTTCCCTTGAACACCTTTGAGGTGAGAAATTGTAGTTAATTTGACTAAATTTTTGTAACCTTTGGTATTTTTAGCTAAAACGACTTGATGATATTTTGGGCGGCGTTCTTGTTTCTCAATATCGCCGTTAATAATATACATTTCATTACCGATAATCGGCTTAATATTTTGACTACGGCAGATTTTGATCAGTTCAACGGCTCCATACATGACACCATGATCGGTAAGGGCGATCGCTTTCATCCCCAGTGCGATCGCTCGATCCACCAACTCTGGAAGCTGACTTGCCCCATCAAGTAGACTGTAGTCACTGTGAATATGTAAAGGCACAAAGGACATAAGCATCTCCAACCACAAGCCAAGGTATCTCCAGGGGCCTACCTTGTGGTATACCCTTTCGAGCTAGATTTTACAAAGCAACGGAATCTTAGAGTAACAGTTTTTAACCAAAATTAAAGCTGTTCTTTTTCGGGAATTATCACTATCATTAGTGTTGCTTTAATAGTTACAGCAGTTAACCAGTATCTAGCCAATGAGTCAAACAGAGAGAACTACTTCGCCTGAAACCAAAGCTAGCCCTTGGTGGCAGCGTATCCCTCTCACGTTGCAAATTCTCATCGCCTTAGTCGCCGCAATCAGCGTCGGAATTGCCCTTGGTGCGGGGAATCCCAACCCCAGCAACGCCACCTTAATCAATAATTTAGCAATTCCGGCTGAATTGGTGCTAAAGGCTCTCCGTGCCTTGGCTACACCCCTGATTTTTGCAGCAGTCCTGCATACCTTGATGACTACTAACATCCCTGGTACAGCCGGACGGCGGCTAGCAGTGCTACTTTTAACTAACACTACCGTAGCTATCTTAGTGGGACTTTTAGTAGCTAATGTGCTACGTCCGGGGACTTGGGGCAATGTAACCACCTCAACAAGTACGGCAATACCTACTCAGAGTCTCGATCCTTGGGGAATACTCAAAGATGCTGTACCAGAAGCCGTCCTCAAGCCATTAGTCGATAATAATGTCATCCAACTAATTGTTATTGCCCTAAGTTTTGGCATCGTCCTACGGGGATTAAAATCTGAACAAATCGCCCAAGGCAAGAACGGATACCAGCCAATTGAGGATGTCATCGGGATTTTATTTGAAGCGGTAGCCCGCATTCTCAACTGGGTAATTGCCTTAGTGCCGTTCGCAGTCTTTGGAATTGTATCTAAAACTATTGCTATACAAGGTTTTGCACCATTTAAATCTTTGGGTGCATTCATCCTCGCCGTATTGTTAGCATTGGTATTGCAAGCGTGCTACTACCTCATCAGAGTAAAATTTGGTTCTTGGGTACACCCGCTAAAATTCCTCGCTGGTGGTTCTGATGCCTTTTTGACAGCTTTCTCAACTTCTTCCTCGGCGGCGGCAATGCCCGTAACCTTTGAGGTTTTGCAAACAAAAGTCGGTTTAAGGGAATCTTCTGCTGCCTTGGGGGCATTAGTCGGGGCAAATTTCAATAATGATGGCACTGCACTCTATGAGGCAATGTCTGCGTTGTATATTTCCCAACTAATTGGCCAACATCTAAGTCTGACACAGCAGTTAATTGTCATCCTGACCTCGATTTTTGCATCTGTAGGTGCGGCAAATATTCCCAATGCTGGACTGGTAACGATGACACTAGTGTTCACTTCTGTCGGCTTACCTACCCAGTACATCGCTTTGCTAGTTACTGTAGACTGGTTTTTGGATCGCTGCCGCACCGCGATTAATGTTATGGGAGATATGACTGTCAGTGCTTTACTTGACGGCAAAAAGCCTCGTTCTGTGGACGAGGCTTAGTTTGCCAGCTTTTCAGATATCTAATGCTGTTGAGGCCCTTTGGCGTCACATTCTTTAGTCCAGCAACGTTCTAAAAGTTGCAGACGCCAGATCAATACAAAGCGTTGGGGATTCAATACTAATTTAGTATCCCGACTAAATAAGGGCTGGTTCAGATACTGCCAAATAGGAAATTTAATTTTGGTGTGTTTTGGAGTCATAGAACAACAAAATAATATAAAAGTTTTGTCTAGCAATTGCCTGATACTGTTTTTCTAGTTAAAGGCTACCCTGCGTTTTTGCGATTGTCCTGGTGGCAATTGCGGAATTTCAGCAAGTGAATTTATGTTGTTTCCGCTTTAATACTGAGAATTGTATGCACCATTTTTCTAATTCCATATCCTGTGAAATATTATGATTTTTCACGAAATTCTTGCTTCAAAGACATTGCTAGGGGCGTACATAATAAGGTTCGCTTAAGGCAAACTGTTACAAAGCCGGAATTAGACATAAATTTTGATTGAATTGCTTTTCATCCCACTGTTACCACCCGCCGAATTTCGCCCTGCGAAACCCGATCGCCATTAGACGACGTACCCCTAAAAGTGCTACCACATCGTATAATTCCAGTACTACACCTTCTATCCGCAAGGAATGGACAATATCACCGCTTTTCAGGTCAATCACTAGTAACCCACAGCGAGGCTGAACGTTTTTCTGATGCAATTTCTCGTCTAAAGCCAAGCCGCTAAATGTCTTGTTATGCCTGGGTTCGGAAATTCCCACTACTGCAAAGTTGCCATAAAATGCACAACCTGGCATAAAAAATCAAAAAAACAGAAAGAGAATTAAGTTAGTCTCTTCAACACAAATTCTCTCTGCACTGGCATTGACAAACGCCATGCATGGGCGTCTACAACAAAATGGGCCATTGTCAAACCAAGTACTCCACCAGCAAAGAACTGTATCCACACAGAATCACCAGCCCACTGGCTACTATATAAAATCGCCCCACCAAAAATCATATATATACTGAAAGGAATTAGGGCTTTCTTACTATCCCCAAGTGCGATTGCCCCCATAAATACGATGTACTGCAAACCATGTGCGATCGCATAAGTAAAAAAACTTATGGCAATATTATTTGAAAGAAAAGCCGGAACAAAAAAGAGTGACATCACAAAAAGAAAAGGATTCGCACCTTTGAAGATTGTCCAAGCTGATAGAAAAAAAGCGCTAACAGCAAGAAACAGTCCAAAATGATACATCATATCAATTAATTGATGTAAGAAAATAGGAGCGATCGCATAACCTGTTATCTTCAATGCTGCAAATGTACCTGCTAATGTTCCTATTGTGATACACTGTCTTTCCAGTTTTTTCAGAGGTCGTTTAACCCAGAAGCTATACACACCAATGTTTTGGCGTCCATAATGATGAGATTGCCAAACCCAATAGAACAGCAGCAGATATATCTTTAAAAAATCCGGTGAGTAAGCATAAATAAATCCTGCTATCAGAAACAGCAGAATAGGTAAGAATATGTATCTCATCTTATTCTTAACTATAATATTTTCTCTAAATTCTCTGCACCAATAAAAATATCCAGTAGTTGCAACATGAGCAGTTCCAAGAAAAAGAAAAGCAACGTTGATAGAAGTTAGTAGTGAATGCGGGAATTGTGAGTAAAGAGGAAAGAAAATAAAAGGTAAAAAAGTAGCAACAGCTAGACAGATTTTAAACATTTGGATATTCAAGGTCTATTTGGATGATTCAGAATAGCCTAATAGTGGATCGGCCGAGATAGATGGAAATTATAACACCTTGTAAAGTTATATTACGCAGATTTACCAAACCCTTGATATAAGGCAATATGATGTCGATGCTTTAGGCAATACGCCAGCAACATCTGTTTCATCAGCAGTTCTGAGCAAGCGCTCTTGATACAGTTCGTAGTCAGTGGTTCTTTATTTCAGAAATTTACCAGAGTATTGTCGGAGTTCTTTTAAAAGAATAGATGGATTTGTAACATAAGAATATGTAGTGTATAATCTAAAACTTAAATAACCCTGAACATCTGTCTAAAGATAGATAACCTTCTAGATAACTAAAATTTACTTGGGCGTATTCTGCATATCGACAAAAAAACTGGGACGGGCAAGATGCCCATCCCACAAGAAAAAAGAGAATTTTTGTCATCAAACGCTTTAGCTCTATAGCCAAGGCGATTTTGTTAAGTTAAACTTCTCACTATATTAATAATGAGTGCCTGTTTTGCGATGGTTGATAGCAGTCACAGCATCAGGCTTGAGTAATTTCCCTTCGTCCACAGTTGCATACACAACCCAATGATCGCCACATTCCAGACGTTGGTTGACTGAACATTCCAAATATGCTAAAGCGTCGGTGAGGACAGTACAGCCATTATCTGCAACTGCTGTACTAAAGTTGGCAAATCGATCTTCCCCAGGGGCGAAAGATTTACGGAAATGCTTCATGTACTCTTGATGGTTGCCTTCAGGTAGAATATTTAAGGCAAACTTACCGCCTGGATACATCAAAGATTCGATCGCTCGCTCTTTAGCGATCGCCACTGTGATTCCAGGTGGGTTGAAGGTGGCTTGAGAAACCCAAGCGCCTAACATTGCGGTAGACACTTCTCCTTGTTTCGCTGTCACCACGCAAACGGAACCAACGATCCGGCCAACAGCCTGTTCTACTGGAGTCGCGGCTTGTTGGGGTACGCGTACCTTTTTAGCCTTTTTCAGTGCTTGGGCAAAGTCTGTACCTAGTTCTTCACAGAATTTGAGAGTGACATCATCTGGTTTAAACTTCACCTTCAGGGTGTCAAAACCGAAACGATACCCAGCATCCCGGAGTTTACCTTCGATTAAGTCAAATGCTTCGCCACTCCAGCCGTAGGAACCAAATACCCCAGCGAGTTTGCTGTTGTCACCACTCGATAACACAATTCCTAAAGCAGTATGAATGGGAGTTGGTGCATGACCACCAATGGTAGGAGAACCGATGATAAAACCCTCTGACTGTGCGAGGTTGATGCGAATTTCATCAGGGGTAGCAAATTCGCAGTTGATTGATTTAACTGCAACTCCACCTTTAGTTAATCCCAGAGCGATCGCTTGTGCTAAAGTCGCCGTATTCCCATAAGCTGAAGCGTAAAGTAGGGCAACGGAAATCTCGCGATCGTTGTGAGAACGGCTCCATTCTCCGTAAGCTTTGGTAAGTTCGATTAAACTGGTGCGTACCAAGGGCCCGTGTCCCACAGCATACATTCTCACCTGCAAATCTGATATTTTCTCCAAAGCTGCTTGCACATGAGGAGTTTGGGGAGCCATCAGGCAGTTAAAGTAGTAACGCTGGTCTTCTTTGAGCGCTTCCCAGTTATCATCAAACACTTCATCACCACAGAGATGAGTTGCAAATAACTTATCTGTGTAGAGAATTTGGGTTTGCTGATCGTAGGTACAAAGTCCTTCCGGCCAGCGCGGACTGGGAGTGGGCAAGAATTTCAAAACATGACCCTTACCTAAATCCAGAGTTTCTTTCCCCCGCATCACCAAGACATTTAAATCTTGCTCTAAGAAAGCAGCACGCAAATTGTTCGCACCAGGAAGAGAACAGACAAAAGTTACCTGTGGCGCTAGTTCTAAAATTGCTTTGAGGGTTGCAACTCGATTGGGGCTAAAATGACCCAGGATTATATAATCCAAACTTTGTAAATCTAAAGTCTGCCGCAATGCCTCTAAATAAATTTCGGTAAAGCTTTCTGGCGGTGGATCGATAAGTGCGGTTTTATCAGCTTCAATTAAATAGCAATTGGAGGTAGTACCTCTTTCAAGTGCGTATTCAATT
This sequence comes from Nostoc sp., assembly GCF_036918015.1. Lineage (GTDB taxonomy): Bacteria > Cyanobacteriota > Cyanobacteriia > Cyanobacteriales > Nostocaceae > Nostoc. Next base: position 51,276 of record NZ_JBALEO010000068.1, on the reverse strand, counting down.
TCAAACCGCAGACGTGACCAACTACGTGCCCTGATCGCTTTAGTATTTGTAGCAATTGGTAGAACTTGTACGTCGCGTGGCTTGGAATTGGTCATAGCTGTTTAAATTTGGGGAATTGGGCATTGGGCATTGGAGAAGATGAGGGGAATAAGGTTCTGATGCTGAAGCTTGAGCTTTTTAACCTTGAAGTTGAGCCTTTGAACCTCGAAGTTGAGCCTTTTAGCCTCGAAGTTGAGCCTTTGAACCTCGACGTTGCGCCTTTGAACCTCGAAGTTGAGCCTTTTAGCCTCGAAGTTGAGCCTTTTAACTCGGAAGTTGAGCCTTTTAACTCGGAAGTTGAGCCTTTTAACCTCGAAGTTGAGCCTTTTAACCTCGAAGTTGCACCTTTCAACTCGGAAGTTGCACCTTTTAACCTCGAAGTTGAGCCTTTTAACCTCGAAGTTGCACCTTTTAACTCGGAAGTTGCACCTTTGAGCCTGAAACTTTAAGTTCCAACTCTCCCCTTCATCTTTCGATCCAGTTCGGATAAGACTTGATCCCCCCAACCCCCCTTAAAAAGGCTTGCTCAGAATGGATGGCTCTATTTCCCCCTTTTTAAGGGGGACTAAGGGGGATCTTTAAGGACTATGCACCTAACCGAAACGTATTGACTCAGCACTCATTACTCAGCACTGTTTTGGTTAGTAGTAATTACCTACTTTGCGATGACGAACGGCTGTCAATCCATCGTTTTTGGAGACACGACCTTCTTGGACGGTGCAGTATAAAATCCAGTGGTCGCTGCATTCCATGCTGGTCTGTATTTCACATTCCATGTATGCCAAAGCATCTGTCAGAATCGGGGAACCGTTTTTTGCGGTTTGAGTTTTTACTCCTGCAAAGCGGTCAGCACCAGGATGCAAGCGCTTGAGGAAGTGTTTTTTGAGTTCTTGAAAATTGCCTTCTTCCAAAACGTTGAGGACGAAGCGATCGCCTACTTGCATCAAGGAATCAATGGCGCGGTCTTTGGCAACGGCAATTGTGAATCCCAAGGGTTGCAAACTCGCTTGCGTTACCCAGGATGCCAGCATTGCACTTGAGACGTTATCTTTTTTGGTGGTGACTATATATAGTCCGCTGCTAATGCGACCCAGCGCCTTTTCCATGTTGACATCAAGGGACTTAATTTGCTTGATGTTGCGATCGCGCACTAGCAATTGTCCGATGTCTTTACCCGCTTCTTCACACAACTGGAATGTTGATGCTGTGGGAGCCTCTTTAATCCGAATGGGTGGGAAAGCTTCTTTGATGCCAGAGTCAAGAAATTGTCTGCGGAGTGTATCAATGGGTTCATCATCCCCACCGTAACACTCAAACAGCCCAAGAAATTGCTTGTTCTTGGCAACAGCTAGCACCGAACTGATACTAGCTTGGGCGGCGGCGGCGGTAGTCGAGGGCATACCGATAATGATCCCAGCTGCTCTCCCGGCTAGTTCTTGAATTTCTTGGCTCCCAGCAGTACTCAAATCTAGTACTTCTACGCCAACGCCAGTTTTCAGGATACCTTCGGCAATTGCGTGACCAAGGCGTTCGCCATACCCATATTCTGAGACGAAAAACAAGCCAACTGTTGTTTCTGCTTTAGCTTGTTTTTGGCTCCAATTTTCGTAGCACCCGGTCAGAACATCTAAATGGTGGTATAATAATGGGCCGTGACCATTTGCGATAATATTAATCTTTCCGAGATCGCCCATCCGCTTCATCGCATTCAGCAGCGAACGAGCGTTAGGGCCCATCAAGCAGTCGTAGTAAAATCTAAAGTCAGCTTCGATCGCTTCTAAATCTTCGTCAAAGGTGCGATCGTCACAAAAGTGCATCCCAAAAGCATCACAGGTGTAGAGAATTTGGGTTTTGCGGTCAAAGCTAAAGATTGTATCCGGCCAGTGTAGGTTAGGCGCACTCACGAATTCCATTTCGTGGCCTTTGCCGATATCGATGCGATCGCCAGTTTTCACAACCCGCTTGGAAAAAGGATCGTGAACCAAACCTTCCAAAAACTGAAGTGCAACTTTTGAGGCTAAAACTGTAGCTCTAGGAGCTAACTGGAGGACATCTTCTACTAAGCCGCTATGGTCTGGCTCTGTGTGACTGACAATTATGTAATCAATTGTTTTGGGGTTAACAAGACCTTTGAGAGTCTCTAAATACAGATCGCGAAACTTCTGGTGAGAAGTATCGATCAAAACTGTTTGCTCGCCCCTAATTAGATATGAATTATAGGTTGTGCCGTTTTGCAGTCCGAATTCGATATCAAAGCGATCGCGATCCCAGTCAAGAGAGCGAATCGCCGTTGTGTTAGGGGCAATTTCTACAGTTTGTATAGTTAGCCGATGTTGAACGTTCTCTTCGTGGGCCTTGCCGGTCGTAGACATCGATACCATTATTCGTCTCCGAGCGCAAATTAACAGGTTTTTCTTCTGCCCCCATTCTCTCTATTATTTTTATTTGAAGTTGTAATGAATATTAGTTTTTGAAAAATTTAACTTGTATCAAATATTGCTGTTTTTTAGCAAAAAATGTGACTCAAAAAATATACTAAATATTAATTTATTCCTAAGTTTTACTGAGTAATTATTTTTGCTATTTATCTGGTTTTATCTTAATTCAAAAATATCATAGCAATTATATTTTTTAACTAGAACAGCATAATTTAAACAATATTAGATTGCTGGTCTATCTACCAACTATAAATTACTTGTAATGCTTAAGATTGTCAGAGAATATATTTTTCAAGTAGAAAAATATACTTTTGTCAGATACTCCCTTAATTATAAAAAGTAGGAAAGGTGGGAAAGGTAGGAAAGGTAGGAAAAGTAGGACAAACCTTATTAGACTTCCAAAAAGCATCGAATAGGCTGTTAACATTAGTTTATTCAATAGATAAATCTGTTGTTGTCTTAATCAAAAATATGGTATATGGAATATAAACTTTATGTAAAGTTGGTAAAACAGATATTTTTTTGGAGATAATCAAGTCAAATTTCCAGAGACTAGTTGAATAAAAAGGAACTAGGCTTGTATATCTTTTTCCGCTCATCCAAATGGAAACTAGGGTAAAAAGGATTTTTAAAGTTTCGATAAACCTGCGTAAGCATAGGAATAATCTCAGGAATTTAATGATACAGTCCTTTATTATCGACTTTAAACATTAATCAAGATAACGCCAAAAATTTTTCTTGTTATAGCTATAAGCTACAGCTTCAGGCTATCAGATAAGTTTGCCTATATAGGTTAATGTGTAATCTTGATGTGCCGAACTTTTTATAAAAATCCATTGTTGATGAAAAATTGCAAACTTTGATAGTGTTCTCAAGCCAATACTGATCGTGTTGCAGCCTTATAGATGCTGACATCCTTAATACTTGTAGTTCAGTTTCCTCGAATGTATGATGAAATACTTAAGTAATTCAGTATACAGACGTAAATAGATACAAAAATGACAAAAATTGATTTTGTAAAAGGTTATTTTTTATGGGATGCCGATTAAAAGTGTTTCTCACAGAAGAGGAAAAGCTAACTTTAGAAGAGTTGAGAAAAGCCAAAGATGTTCCTCAACGTACTAAGGATCGTGCTCAAGTTTTACTGCTGAATACTCGTGGCTTAAAAAATGAGCAAATTGCAAAAGGCTTGAACTGGGCGATTTCAACAGTGCGTCAAACCCTTCATCGCTGGGAAAAAATGGGTTTAGCAGGTTTATGGGATGCTCCTGGTCGAGGAGGAAAACCCCGATACTCGGAATCGGATTTGGTTTATCTCGAAAATTGTTTAGCTCAAGAGTCAGAGACTTATAACTCTAAACAATTAGCAAAAAAACTGGCGTCTGAACGTCAAGTAAACTTGAGTGCAGATCGACTACGACGGGTACTGAAAAAGAGGGGAAGGAGGTTTGGAAGCACACGCACACAAACCCAGAAACAGCATAATTAGCTAATTAAACCATCTTGGACTCGAATCACTCGTTTTGTTTGAGATGCGATCGCTAAATCGTGAGTTACAATCGCGATTACCTTCTTGACAAGTTCTTGCTTTTTGCAGAGATAGCGCGTATTGTTGCTTTACTTCTACACGGGCTTAATCGATATCTTGTTGACGGGTTCCTGCTTGTTGCAGAGATAGTGCTTGTTGCGCTTCTTTCTATTACTTGGGCTTAACTGAACGGTATTGCTATATTAGCCGTTGAACTCAAGTTAGCTGTGCATTATAGAAAATTGTGATGGGAGTTTTCCATAAAACAAAGTCCACTTACACATTACAGTGTCAAGTGGACTTGTTAACTTTTTTTAGTGGATCCGAGCAGAGTCGAACTGCTGTCCAAATTGGGTATTAACCCCCCGCTCATTCACAGGTTTAGCCTTTCTAATCCTCAAGGCGGGAATCGTTCATTATCCCGAACGTAGGATGCTCTGATTTGATCTTAGCTAGCAAGCCAACCAGAGAACGCTTGCTAGAGCATCCGTTGGGGGTTGGTCTTCAGTCCTTAACGGAGTCAAACTAAAGACGCTCGAACCTATAAGAGGTGTTTAGGCAGCTACTAGAGCATCCTTACGAGCAAAGCTAACGATGTTATTCGCATTTACTTTTTGTTTGAGCCTTTGATTTCCGAGAGGAGACTCACTCTCGACCTGAATCACAGAGCAGCGTTCGCCAACCTGTCGAAACCGTGACGGACCCATGCACTTCATACTTCAATTATAATACGCAATTCTTGAAATGTGTTAATAGACATAATTAAAAGTCCCCAATACTAAAATAGCCAATTGCTAATCTTAAAATAATTAGCAATTGGCTATATATTACAACGCACTACAAATAAATAATTAGCTATACCCTAAGTTAGTGCTTCAGCACCGCCCACAACCTCAAGAAGTTCTTGAGTAATTGCAGCTTGTCGGGCTTTGTTGTAAGACAGAGTGAGGGTGTTAATCAGTTCACCAGCATTTTCACTGGCATTACTCATAGCTGTCATCCGCGCTGCTAGCTCACTAGCCGCCGATTCTTGCAGCGCCCGCAATAGCTGGTTACTCAGATAAAGGGGCAATAGAGAATCGAGAATCTGCACTGGATCTTGCTCGAAGATCATGTCAGGAGCCAACGTGCGGGCTTGGCTAGTCACTTTTTCCCGTTCGACTTCAAATTTACCGCCACGGGTTGTCAAGCGGAAGACTTCATCATCGGCTGCTTCTAGACCTTGTGGATCAAGAGGCAGTAGGGTTTGGATCACAGGACGAGAGCTAACTAAGGAAAGGAATCTGGTATAGATTAATTCGATCCGGTCAACTTCTTCCGAAAGGAACAAGGAAAGTAGTTGATCGGCAATCTGATTAGCTTCCGCTGCGGTGGGAATTTGCTCTAAGCCACTGTAAGTAGCATCAATTGGCTGATCGCGGCGTTGAAAGTATTGTGTAGCTTTGCGCCCAACGATCACAAATTGATAGTTCAAACCTTCTGCCTTAATTTCTTTGGCGCGGTTTTCTGCACGACGGATAACGTTATTATTGTAGCCGCCGCATAGACCGCGATCGCCTGAAATAACCAACAACCCAACTGATTTAACTTGGCGTTTTTTCAGTAGTGGTAGGTTTGCTTCTTCAAAGCGCAGACGGCTTTGCAAACCATACAATACTTGTGCCAAGCGATCGGCAAAGGGGCGAGTTGCTAGCACTTGTTCTTGCGCCCGGCGCACTCTAGCCGCAGCTACGAGACGCATGGCTTCTGTGATTTTTTTGGTGTTTTTGACCGACTGAATGCGATCGCGTATTGCTTTTAAATTGGCCATATTCTTGAGTTAGGAGTTAGGAGTTAGGAGTTAGGAGTTAAGAGCTAGGAGTATTTCATTAACTTTTAACTCTTAACTCTTCACTCCTCACTTTAATTACGCTGTAGCTTTGAAGGTCTTCTTGTATTCGCTGAGTGCTTCCTTCAAAGCAGCTTCTTCGGCGTCACCTAGTGCTTTAGATGCTTGTACTCCTTGAGCATACTGGGTATTGCCAGTTTTTAAGTACTCACGTAAACCCGAAGTGAAGGTGGTTACTTGATTTACAGGTACATCATCTAAGTACCCATTAATTCCAGCGTACAAAATTGCCACTTGTTCGTATACCGAGAGTGGGGAATTTTGTGGCTGCTTGAGGAGTTCGCGCAACCGTTGACCCCGTGCCAACTGGTCTTGAGTGGCTTTATCTAGGTCAGAAGCAAATTGTGCGAAGGCTTGCAGGTCGTCAAATTGGGCTAGTTCCAATTTAATCTTACCGGCAACTTTTTTCATTGCCTTGGTTTGAGCCGCGGAACCCACACGGGATACTGAAATACCGGGGTTTACAGCGGGACGGATACCAGCGTTAAACAAGTCAGAAGACAGGAATATCTGACCATCGGTAATAGAAATTACGTTGGTGGGGATGTATGCTGAAACGTCACCAGCTTGGGTTTCGATAATTGGTAGGGCGGTCATACTGCCTTTACCTAATTCGTCACTCAGCTTTGCGGCTCTTTCTAACAAGCGGGAGTGAATGTAGAATACATCTCCAGGATAAGCTTCGCGTCCTGGTGGACGACGCAGCAGTAGGGACATTTGCCGATAAGCTTGGGCTTGCTTGGAAAGGTCATCATAAATTACCAGGGTAGCTTTGCCTTTGTACATAAAGTATTCGGCAATAGTTGCGCCTGTGTAAGGAGCTAGGTATTGTAGGGTTGCAGGTTCACTGGCGCTAGCAAAGACGACGACGGTGTAATCCATCGCGCCTTTTTCTTGCAATGTTTGCACCACGTTAGCAACTGTGGAAGCCTTTTGACCGATCGCAACGTAGACACAAACTACATCTTCTTCTTTTTGGTTGATGATGGTGTCGATCGCGATCGCAGTTTTACCGGTTTGGCGATCGCCAATAATCAATTCCCGCTGACCACGACCGATAGGAATCATTGAGTCAATAGCTGTAATACCCGTTTGCATGGGTTCGTGTACAGACCGACGGGCAATGATACCTGGTGCTGGAGATTCAATCAAACGGCTTTCTGAGGACTTGATGTCTCCCTTACCATCGATGGGAAGACCCAAAGCGTTTACAACTCGTCCAATTAAGGCTTCTCCTACGGGTACTTGGGCAATTCTACCGGTGGCAGTTACAGAACTACCTTCTTGAATTTCCAGCCCTTCACCCATCAGCACCGCGCCCACGTTGTCTTCTTCTAAGTTCTGGGCGATGCCAATTGTGCCATCTTCAAATTCCAAAAGTTCCCCAGACATAGCCTTTTCCAGACCATAAATCCGGGCAATACCGTCACCAACTTGGAGAACAGTACCAACGTTAGCAACTTTGACCTCTTGATCGTATTGCTCGATTTGTTGTTGGATAATGCTGCTAATTTCGTCAGGTCTAATTGATATGCTCATGTGTCTATCTTTTTTGCTTTCGAGACGGAAAAATTCAAGAGTTAGGAGTTAACAGTTAGGAGTGATGAGTTAAGAGTGATGAGTTAAAAATGCAAAAATTACAAGTTAAAAGTCAAAATAAATTACTATTTACTTAACTCCTAACTTTTAACTTCTAACTACTAACTTCTAACTCCTAACTCCTAACTTTCTAACCACTGGTTAAGCGCAATGAAAGGCGGCGCAACTGACCCCGGATACTAGCGTCAATTACCTGCGAGCCTACTTTAATGATCACACCACCAATTAACTCGCTGTCTACCCTGGTTTCTAGTTCTACCTGACGAGCATTGGAGATGGCGATGACCTTTTGGATGATTGCCTGCTGTTGAGCTTCTGTGAGGGGAACGGCTGAAATTACTTCCGCTAATACGGTTTGATTCAGCTGCCGCAACAGCGCCAGATATTGTTGAAAAATATCTTCCAAGAATGCAATGCGCCGCTTATCTACCAGTATCAGCAAAAAATTGCGTAAGTAGGGATTAGCGCCTTCACCGAGTATTTGTTTGATGAGAGCTTTTTTGTTCTCAGACTGAATAAACGGGTTGCTGAAGAAGTTATGTAGCTGTTTGTCTGCCCTGAGCAGTCCCAGGAAAGTCCGCGCATCTTCCCCAAACTCTTCAGTCAAGTTTTTCGATTGTGCTATTGACAAAAGTGCCTGTGCGTAAGGTTGGGCTACTTCGGCTGAAGCTACCTGACTTGTCATACATTGCCTCCCAGTTGTGCGATGCTGCGGTCAATTAAACCTTGTTGAGCATCGTCGGCAATCCCGCTTTTGAGTTGCGATTCGACTTTTTGCAATGCTAGTGTAGCAACTCGTTGCCGCAGTTGAGCGATCGCTCGATCGGTTTCAGTGTTTAAATCTGCTGCTGCTGTTTGTTTCAAGCGTTCTACGTCTTGCACTGCCTTCGCTAACAAGGCTTCTTTCGCTTTTTGAGCGTTTTCTGTGGCAGATTGGCGGATGCGTTCGGCCTCTGCCTGAGATTGCTTCAATTGCTCTTGCGCTTGGGAAAGGGCAGTCTTTGCCTCTTTTAAGCGCCCTTCTGCTTCCTGAATTGCGGTGGCAATATTGGATTGTCGCTCGTTCAGGATATTGCTTAAAACCTTACGTCCGAAGTAGAATAATATGCCAATCAGAATCGCTAGATTAATCAGATTGGTTTCAAAAATGTCTAGGTTTAGACCGAAACCACCTTCTGCTGCGCCTTCTGCCAATTCAGAGTGAACAGCGTTCGCTTCTGCGGCAAGTAATAAGAATGTCCCCATGATACCCATTTACAAGTGCGCTGCTCGCTGCTAATACGTTGTATTTTCCCCTAGGGAAATTTAAGTATCTTTTCCCCGTAAGGAAATTAAGTATCTTTCCCCAGAAGGGGAAAAAGTGCCTTTTTGTGACACTTAAATTTTGCGCTCTGGACTAGTGGCCAGTTGCGCGTATGCTTTCACAGAACCAGTCTAGTTAGCTTATCTAACTGGAGTTGGCCCCAATAGTTTTTCTAGAATCTGCCGACTTAAAGCATCAACTTGTTGCTCTAAGGTGCGAAAAGCTTCCTGCTTTTGTTGTTCTATTTCAACAGCAGCTTGTTCACGTTGAGTCTGAGCTTCCTTTTGGGCCTCAGCGATTTTCTCAGCAGTAATTTTCTTCGCTTCAAGTTGAGCTGCTTCTACAGTTGCTTGCGATTGTCTGCGAGCGTCTGCTAGTTGCTGTTCATACTCGGTAGCCAAGCGCTCGGCTTTAGCCAAGCTCTCCCGCGCTTCCAGGGTATTCGTTCGGATATAATTATCGCGATCGTCTAGTACCTTGGTCAGTGGCTTATAGAAAATTGCATTCAACAAAGCTGCTAATAGCAGGAATTGCAATGCCATGAAGGGCAAGGTAGCATCGAAATCAAACATTTGTCTCCTCTTTGGCTGGAGTAGCAGTTTTCGTGGCTAGCAACATCATCCAACCTTTCATATTTTAGAGACCCATAGCCAATAAGGGTCAACGGAATATTAGAACTATTAAGATATCCAAAAAGTTCCGATTGTAGAGGCGTGATGGTTCACGTCTCCACACTCAGAAAAACTTTCAGGTATTAGGCGAAGGGGTTAGCAAACAGCAATACCAGGGCAATTACTAGACCATAGATAGTCAAGGATTCCATGAATGCCAAGGTTAATAGCAGAGTACCGCGAATTTTTCCTTCTGCTTCAGGTTGACGAGCAATACCTTCTACTGCTTGTCCAGCAGCGTTACCTTGACCAATACCAGGGCCAATTGCAGCTAAACCAATCGCTAAAGCAGCAGCGAGAACTGAAGCAGCCTGAACTAATGGATCCATGTTGATTTTCCTTGCTTTGATTACAAAACTAACAGACATTACGTTAACGATTAGAAACGTGATTTTCACGCTGCACCGGGTTCTTTAAATCGCGCTTTGCGATGTTTTGAGCGAATATGCTCTGGGAACTGTGCTATCAGCTGAGAAGTTTAATGCTCCTCATGTTCTTCTCCGCCATGCCCCTCCATTGCCTCATGAATGTATGCTCCGGCGAGGGTGGCGAAAACCAGGGCTTGAATGGCACTGGTAAATAAGCCCAAGGCCATTACAGGCAGAGGTACAAATAGAGGAACTAGCAGCACCAGCACCGCTACTACCAATTCATCCGCCAAAATATTACCAAATAGCCGGAAGCTTAGGGAGAGGGGTTTGGTGAAATCTTCTAGAATTGCGATCGGCAACAAAACCGGTGTTGGCTCTATATATTTCTTAAAGTAGCCTAAACCCCGTTTGCTAAAACCTGCGTAAAAGTACGCTAAGGAGGTCAGCAATGCCAATGCGACAGTCGTATTGATGTCATTGGTGGGAGCTGCCAATTCGCCCGAAGGTAGCTTGATGAGCTTCCAGGGAATTAACGCACCTGACCAGTTCGATACGAAAATAAACAAGAACAATGTGCCAATAAATGGCACCCAAGGGCGGTACTCTTTCTCACCAAGTTGGTTTTTGGCCAAATCACGAATAAATTCTAGGGCATATTCCATCAAATTTTGGATGCCCTTGGGAATTCTTTGCGCGTTTCGAGTAGCTGCTATTGAAGCCACTACTAGAATACTAATCACAAACCATGAGGTGAGAAAAACTTGCCCATGAATTTTAAGATTGCCCAACTGCCAGTAGAAATGATGTCCTACTTCTAATTCGGCGAGGGGAAAAGAATTAAAGGCGTTTAAGACACTAAGCATTTGCATTCTTCAAGCATTTTCCCCAACGAGCGAGGATGGGATTACTATCTTTGTGAGCCTGACATTTTTAAGAATCAGGAATGAACGCAATTTGCACCATATAGACGAAGAGCGTGGCTTTGTAAGTTAGAAATCCCAAAAAAATGGGCAGAATCTGTAGCTCACGCCATTGAGTTGCCACGATCATCACTCCCATAAATAGAGCAAAACGAGTTTTGCTCAGACTGGTTTTTTCACTACCAAGCTGCTCAACATCTCTAGCCAACATTTTTAAGTAAACCACACCTGTACACGCCCCAATTAAATAATTTAGGGCAATGTTTAAGGAATAAAAAATCCACACAGAGATAAAAATAACCCCCGTCAAGACAAGCGTGATTACCAACAATCGCTGGAAGAGTTGATGGAACTCTTGCATGGAGTTACCTGATTCTGTGTCTTCAGAACCAGTTTTAGCATCTTGTTGCGTTGTCGGAGTGGGCGCAATTGATTCGTCAGACAAGCTCACGGGACTTGAAACCAGTACAGTTAAATATGATGACTGCACATTCAGTCAGCTGAATCATATCACGATGCGGTAACAATACTTTAGGAAAAAACAATTAACTTCTTGTCAACATCAGGGAGTAAGTGCCGACAGACTAAAGCCTACAGCACTTCTACTAAGTTCGTCGAGGCGAACTTGGTGAAAAAGTAAGGATTTTATAGGATATTGATAAACTGAGGGCAGGCAAGATGCCCGCCCCACAAGAGTCTTGGGTTGAATATACCTCAGGGTTAAATTATCTTGGCAGTCCGCAGACCGAACAGCAAACCTACAGATAAGCCAAAGAATAAACCCAAGAAGACGACATAAGATACAATTGCAAACATTTATTGCTCTCCAGAATACTTCCTAAATCTATTGAATCATTAGTTGTTGGGTATTGGGCATAGGGCAAAACAGTTCCAAGTCCTGAGTCAGATTCCCTACTCCCCATTTCCTAGATTGCGATACAATACAGCCCACGAGCGATTGTTTGGGGTTGGGCAATGACTTCTGTAATTAATGTAAATTTACCAGAGCAGTCTTATGAGATTGCGATAACTTCTCTTCTCCTGTCGGAGACGCTGCGCGAACGAGACGCTACGCGAACGTCGAGCTACGCTAACGCACCTTCGAGTTTAGATCAACTGGGTCAACAGATGTCCAGTCTCAATCTAGGCAAGAAGGTACTGCTAGTTTCTAATCCGACGATTTTTAAGCATTTTGGCGAAAGAGTAATTACATCCTTAAAATCTGCTGGATTTGAAGTTTCTAGCTGCACTCTACCGCCTGGTGAACGCTATAAAACTCTCAATTCCATCCAAAAACTCTACGATGTAGCCTTGGAAAACCGCCTAGAACGTTCTTCTACGATGGTGGCTTTGGGCGGAGGTGTAATTGGCGATATGACTGGGTTTGCAGCCGCAACTTGGCTGCGCGGTATTAATGTTGTCCAAGTGCCTACCTCTTTGTTGGCGATGGTAGATTCAGCAATTGGTGGCAAGACTGGTGTGAATCATCCCCACGGTAAAAACTTAATTGGGGCATTCCATCAACCGCGTTTGGTTTTGATTGACCCAGAAGTGTTAAAAACTTTACCTATGCGTGAGTTTCGAGCAGGGATGGCAGAAGTTATTAAGTACGGTGTGATTTGGGATGCCGAATTGTTTGCCCAGTTGGAAGCAAGTAAACGCCTCGACCAACTCCGCTATGTAAAATCTGACTTAATAACAAACATATTAACGCGCTCTTGTCAAGCTAAAGCTGATGTTGTTAGCAAAGATGAGAAAGAAGGCGGATTACGCGCAATTCTCAACTATGGACACACCATCGGTCATACAGTGGAAAGTTTGACTGGTTATCGTCTAGTAAATCATGGTGAAGCGGTGGCTATTGGTATGGTAGCAGCCGGTCAAATTGCTGTGGATTTAGGACTGTGGCAAAAGGAAGACACAAAACGTCAAAATGCTTTAATTCAAAAAGCGGGTTTACCGACTCAGTTACCAGATGGGGTAGATATTGAAGCAATTATTGAGGCGTTGCAATTAGATAAGAAAGTCAAAGCGGGGAAAGTGCGGTTTGTTTTACCAACAGAGATTGGTGCAGTAACAATTACCGATGAAGTGCCATCAGATATTATTCGGCAAGTATTGCGAGGAATGTGAACAAATTGAAGAAGAATTTAGGAGTCAGAATAAAAGTTAGTTGCTCTGTCCTTCAATTACGAATTAATGAGCCATGATACTCCAAGCCAAAAATCAATTAACTTTGCAAGAGTTCTTGAATCTTCCACCAGGCGAGGGAGATATCACCTACGAACTTGTTGATGGTCAAGCAATTCCTAAAATGTCACCAAAATTTTTTCACGCGAAACTTACCCGCGTTCTTCTCAATTTGATTGAAAAATCGTGTGAGGGGAAAGGAGAAGTTTGCCCGGAATGGGCTGTTGCATTAACTCGTAGGGGACGAGATTGGATGCCAATTCCAGATATTTTATACATTTCTTATGAGCGTTTACCTGCTAACTGGGATGAAAACGAAGCTTGTCCTGTTCCTCCTGATTTGGTGATTGAGATTATTTCCCCAGGGCAAACCTTTGGACAAATGGCGGCTAAAGCCAAAGACTATTTGGATGCTAAGGTGCTGCGGGTATGGGTATTAGATGGTAAAGCTAGAAGCATTACTGTTTTTTATCCAGATGCAGCACCACAAACTTATATGGGAGAAGAACTACTCACAGATTCTTTGTTTGAAGGACTACAATTTACTGTTGAGCAGGTGTTTCAAAAGGCGAAAATACCATTAGCTACTGAATAGCACAATTCTCTTGCTTTAAACATCCATCGAAATTTAAACTGGCGGAAGGTTTGTCTAACTTTAACCAGTTGCTTGAGCAACTTATCTGGTTAATTTAGATAGTAGCTGTATTTACGCTGTACTGTACTAATAGTTTAGCTGATTAATTCATCCATTTGTAGGAGGTAATTAGTAAGGAAATAAGTATACTTTATTTATAATCAGACCAACACTAATATGGTTGGAAGCTGTATTCACGCAACAGATGTATCAACTATGTTAAACCTAATATTCACCGGATGTATAAAAATAAAACCTTTGGTGCTTTCAACAGCTTTTTTACTGGCTGTACAGACTTATGCCAATGCTGAACAAGCAGTTCCTAGTTTAACTCCAAGACAAGCTCAACATTTTTCCCGTGACTTGGTTCCATATAATTCTCAAGAATTTTTTAGACAAGGAAAAGATTCAATTGAGAGAGAAATTCAAATTCTTAATCAAAGGCAACAGCGCCCAATTAAACCTATTCTTAAGATTGATTCAGTACCGCAAAGCAAAAAACCACATACTCAGCAAAAAACCCAACATTTTATCTAAGTAAGAATCATCACTCTTATATGGCTTTTGCTTGCCCTGTTAATTCTTAAGCTGTAGCACATAAGCTACATTCCGAGGCATCACAATCACTATGCTTTGCTTTTAGACAACAGAGGTTTTGTATTTCCAATAAATTTTGCAACGAAATTTTACAATTTTATTCGTCTAGCAAACTCATCAATGCTTGGATTTCAACGTCTTGCTCTTGAGGCTCTGATAATTGAGACTGTAGCTTTAATAATTGACTCTGTAATTCTTCTGCTACATGAAGCATCTCAGACTCTTGGGCAATTTTTAGCTGATTTTCTTTAATTTTGATTTGTTTAAGCAAGTTATTTTCAAGATGAATTGAGTTGTAATGTTGAGCAATCATAGCTTTACATTTATTATCAATTTATGGAGTGCAATTCAATTTTCCACTTATGTATTATTCCACACTTTTGTCATTTTTAAAATATCTGGTGATTTAATCTTGATTGTTCATAGTTTTTAGCCTGTTCTCTTCTCAAAATTTTGGGAATATTGACTTCAGGTACTTCCAGTTAAAAAACATCTCATCTTAGATGCGCCTGGATGTACGCCCGTACTACAAACGTCCAAATAAAGCTAGCTCTGCTAATTTCACTTTGTAACATATCTATATTTTATTTTTATAGGCTTTTACAAAAATGGAAATCATGAGATAAAATTGGTTGACTTAGGGCAAATTTTTAGACAACACACATTAACTTGTCTGTTAATTTTCCAAGTTTTGTAGATATGTTAAATATTATTGTTGTGAACAGTATGGACTTAAAGTTTATCAAGAAAAAGATTTATACATTTGTAAAAATTATATCTACAGTGCTTATAACAAGCGCAATTGGATTGGAATCGTGGAATATTTATGCAGTAATAAATAATATTAATATACCAAGTACCCTTAATCCAATTTTTTGGATTGAGCGTTTTGCTATGATGAGCCATTTTATTGAGAGCATTATAGCAGCTTTTTATGCACCTTCCAGACAAAAGATGCCAATAAAATATGCTACTTATACTTTTTTTGTCGGTACAATTGGGTTGTTAGAATTATTTGGCCAGCAGGATGACTATTGACGCTTCTACGCCTTGAAGGTATGGGTTTTTGGATTAGTTTGGTTGGTAGGGTGCGTTATGCGATCGCACCCTAAGTACAAAGATTAGTAAGTTATTAAATATACCCTATTAAGCAAAAATCAAGTGCGGTAGTTTCCCAATAAATGTAGGTAACTAATGAATCTGGCACTCAGAAGGGAGTATAGTTTGTATAGTTAGCTTTTTGCTGAAATTTTAGTTTGACACTAAGGAATTAAAAAATGTCTACTGATACTGACATAGTTACTTACGTTGAAGAAAGTGAATTTGATGTTGTTTTAAATGGAAGTGAAGAGAAAGTTGTTGTTGTTGATTTTACTGCTACTTGGTGTGGCCCCTGTCGCTTAGTTAGTCCGTTAATGGATCAACTTGCTCAAGAATACAAAGGTCGTGTTAAAGTTGTTAAAGTAGACGTTGACAGCAATAAGCCCATTTTCAAAAAATACGGTCTTCGCAGTATTCCAGCAGTTTTAATTTTCAAAGATGGTATTTTAGCAGAAACCATTGTGGGAGTTTCTCCTTACGAAGACTTTAGCAATGCTGTTCAGAAGCTTCTTTAGATAATTCGTAATTCGTAATTCGTAATTCGTAGATAGCATCATTAAGAATTACGAATTATTTTCAGTATTTATTTTTCTCCTATAATGTGCTTGGAGTAAACCACTAGGATATTGTTTTGAGTTAATTAGTTCCAATTTTTCTTCAGGGGTAGGTGGTGGGAAAAGATATATACCGCCACCTAATATAGTTGGAATAGTTGAAATGATATATTCGTCAATCAAGCTGTGCTGAAGAAACGAATTGATTAATTTTCCGCCACCAACTAGCCAGATATTTTTAAAACCTTGAGCCTCTATATTAGCTAACGCTTGTTTTACTGGGTCAGAGACAAACACAACGTCCTCACGATCGGATTGGAGATGACGCTGGGTGAATACGAAGGATTTTTTTTCTGGATAAGGCCATCGATCAAAACCCAGCCCTACTTCATACGTCTTGCTACCTAAGACGATCGCATCAATCGATTCGTAAAAATCAGTGTAACCGTAGTCTTCATCTTCTGTATCAAGGATTGATAGCCACTCAATTCCGCCATCGCTGCGAGCAATGTAGCCATCCAAACTAGCTGCAATGTAGAGTGTAACTTTCGTCATTGTGCTTGTGAATTTGGTAGTTTTCACTCAATGAGTGCAATCAATGAGTGCAAGCGAACGCAGGCTTACTTCTTTTTACAGTATTTTAGCCTTTGTTGGTTTATATTACAAAACAGCGATGTCTACGACGGGTGGTTCGTGAGCGCAGCCGTTGGCGTGGTCACTGAGCGTAGTCGAAGTGCAGCCTCTCGTAGAGAAGGGCTACGCCTACGCTTACTCAATTACTTACGTTTTTTGATTATGCGATTTAAATCGACCTGCAATAAATTCTCGCTGAGATAAATGCTTCGTATTGCGTTTGGTGACTCG
This sequence comes from Nostoc sp., assembly GCF_036918015.1. Classification (GTDB taxonomy): domain Bacteria; phylum Cyanobacteriota; class Cyanobacteriia; order Cyanobacteriales; family Nostocaceae; genus Nostoc. Next base: position 34,579 of record NZ_JBALEO010000068.1, on the reverse strand, counting down.
TTCTCGCCACATCTTGAAACTAGATTCTTTCATTTCGCGCCTCATTAAGGCGATTACCTCTTTTTCTAGTAGCCCAAACTGAGCCTCAATAGCATCAAAAGATGTTCTATCTTTCCATGCCATTTCAATGATGCGATCGATGGTTTGTGAATCGAGGTTAGGTAGCTTCATTTTTTTGCTGGAAAATCAAAAAAGAATTCAGGAGTCAGGAGTCAGAATGGGCTGAACGCCCCGCTACCGCTAACAGAATAAATTCTATATTATTAGCGAGTGATAAGTGGGTTTAATAAATCCCCTAAATCTTAAATTTAGTGGGGGATTCAAACCCACCACTAATTAATTCTGAATTCTGAATTCTGGATTCTGACTCCTTCTTCAAATATATTTTACTTTTCGTGTTGAAGAACCATTGTGTCTGCTGCACCCAGTTGGAGGGCATAAAGGTTGGCATAAACGCCTTGCTGATTAACGAGTTGGGCGTGAGTACCTTGTTCTACAATTTGTCCTTGCTGAATTACTAAAACCCGATCTGCCTGCGTAACTGTACTGAGGCGGTGGGCAATTACGAAACTGGTACGACCTTGGAGCAAACGAGCGATCGCACTTTGTACTAGTGCTTCTGTGCGGGTGTCAATACTGCTGGTGGCTTCATCAAGAATCAAAATTTGGGGATTAATTAATACCGCACGAGCAATACTGATTAGTTGTCGCTGTCCTTGGCTCAGAGGCGCTCCCCGTTCGCCTAATTGAGTTGTATAACCCTGTGGTAGTGAGGTAATGAACTCATGCACATTTGACAGTTGTGCAGCCGCTTCGATATCAGCTTGAGTGGCGTAAGGAGCGCCAAAAGCTATATTTTCGGCAACAGTACCGGTGAACAAAATATTATCTTGCAGGACGATGCCAATTTGACGGCGCAGACTTGCTTGAGTCACGCTACGCACATCAATATTATCAATTTTCACTGCACCGCTTGATACATCATAGAAGCGCAAAATCAAGTTAATAATTGTACTTTTTCCCGAACCGGTTGGCCCGACTAATGCAACCATCTGTCCTGGATAGGCGTGTAAATTCACGCCTTTGAGTACCAGTTGATCTGGATTGTAGCCAAATTTGACATTCTCAAATGTCACCTCACCTTGAATAGGCGGCATTTCTGTGGCATCGGGTGCATCTTTGAGTTCTGACGGTTCATCTAATAATAGAAATATTCGCTCTAATCCGGCGAAAGCAGATTGAGCTTGGGTATAAAACTGGCTAAGAATTTGGATCGGGCGGAAGAACTGCTGGACGTAAAGTAAAAAGGATGTCACTACACCCACTGTTGCAGCCCCTGTTACCGCCAGATAACCGCCATAGGCTAGCACGCCTGCGGTTGCTAGTGTATTGAGAAAATCGATGGAGGGTAAAAAGGCTGAAGTAATTGCCACAGCTTCAACGTTGGCATCTCTATTGGCGGCGTTAAGAACGTCGAATTCTGCGATATTCATCTGTACGCGATTAAATGCTTGCGCTTCTCGCACGCTGCCAATATCTTCTTCTAACTTGGCAGAGAGTTCCCCAATGGTTTGTCGGGTGACGCGAAATCTGACTCTTGCCCAACGTGCAAATAAGCTTGTGGTAAAAATCATCAGTGGCACAACTAGATTGCTCAACAAACCAAGTTGCAGGTTGATTGAGAGCATGGCAATCACAATACCAACCAAACTGAAAGTGTTGCCCAGCATTTGGGCGATCGTCAGTCCAAATGCTTGATTCACGGTGTTGACATCATTCAGCAATCGGCTCATTAAATCGCCTGCTTCGCTGCGATCGAAAAAGCTGAGTGGCAGACTTTGGATTTTAATGAAAATATCTTGCCTCAATTGAGCCAGCAATCGCTGCATAATCCAGCCGACTCGAATAATTTGACCCCGAATTGCTAAGACACCAAGTCCATAGTTCAGCCCTAGTAGCCCTAACAATACCAGCAGTCCTTGTAAATCCCCTTGTGCAATCAGATGATCGATCGACCAGCCGATAAAGAATGGCCCAACTGCCTGAGTGATTGCACCAATTAATACTAACGTCAGGGCGACGGGAATTTCTTTGCGATAAAGTAGCACGTATTGTAAAAAGCGCCGCAGGGTGGAAAGTTGCTGACTCGCGTTTTCCTCGGATGCAACAACGGGAATAGTGCCTCTCATAAAAATTTTGGATTTTAGATTTTGGACTTCGGCTACGCTCAGTCGAACGATTTTAGATAAAAAGTCTTTATTACAAGGCTGTAAGCAAAATTAATTATGCTAATTGGAGATCATTTTTTCTCCTTCGGTTTTACCTGAGATTCCAAAATCACACCGTAGAGTGGGCTGGTTTGCATCAATTCCTCGTGAGTGCCTTGTGCTACCAAGTGTCCTTTGTCCATGAGAAAAATGCGATCGGCATTTTTAACGGTGCTAATACGTTGAGCTACTACAAAGGTTGTACAAGCTTTTTGACGCATTAAGCCATCTAGTTCTGCTTGAATTTGGGCAGCAGTTTTGGCATCAACAGCCGAGGTACTATCGTCCAAAATCAGAATGCTGTAATCAGTTAACAAGGTACGAGCGATCGCAATTCGCTGCTTTTGTCCACCAGATAAGCCCACGCCCCGTTCACCCACAATCGTCTCGTAGCCATTGGGTAGACCGCTAATAAAATCGTGCATTTGGGCAGTTTTTGCAACTTCAATCACTTGCTCTAAGGTGGCATCAGGTTTGGCGTAGGCAATATTTTCGCGGATTGTGCCAGAGAAGAGGGTGGTTTCCTGAAAGACAATCCCAATATGCGATCTGAGGCTTTTGAGTGTGAAACTTTTTATATCTCTTCCATCAATGCGAACTGCTCCCTTGGTGACATCGTAAAAGCGGGGAATCAGGTTCATAATTGTGCTTTTTCCCGAACCAGTCATTCCTAAAACGGCGATTAGCTCGTTAGGCTTGGTTTCAAAGGATACTTCTTTCAGAGTTTCGGTTGTCGCTCCGGGATAGCGAAAGGAAACATTCTCAAACGTAATTCTACCACCGCAGGTGTCAAAGGGGACAGCACCGGGACAATCGCGAATTTCTACCTCTGCATCCACAACTTCATAGACTCGTTCGGCGGAAGCAGCTGCTTGAGCGATCGCGGGTGCGGCAAATCCAATTAACAAAATCGGTTGGAGAATCAACGCTAGGTAGGAGTTAAACGCCACCAGTTCGCCAATGGAAAATCTGCGCCCAATCACCTGCGCTCCCCCATAGCCAAAAACTGCCAGTGTTACCAAATTACTCACCAAAAAGATGAACGGGAAGGTATTGCGAATGGCGCTAATGGTCTTCATGTTTGCCTTGACTAGACCATCATTTAAAGTCGTGTAACGCGACCTTTCGGTTGACTCCCGCACAAAGGCTTTAACTACCCGTATTCCTAACAAATTTTCTTGCAATACAGCATTCAAGTTGCTCAGTTGCTCTTGTACTTGCCGAAAAAGTTTGTCATTCCGAGTAACGAATTGTGCCATCAACCATGCAGCTATGGGCACTGACGTTAGCGTAATCAATGCTAGTTGCCAGTTCATCACCAGCAAAACTACCGAAATACTCACCAATGTCACAAGTGAACCGACGACTTGAATTAAGCTAGTGCCAACAAAGGTACGAATCTGCTCAATGTCGCTGGTGACACGGGTTAGTAGTTGGGAAGTCTGCGCCTGGTCATGAAAGCTGAAACTGAGATTTTGAATCTTGCTGAAAATTTTGTTTCGCAGGTCATAAGCAACACCCTGAGACGCTGCTTCTGCTAAATAGCTTTGGCCAAAGTTAAATACACCACGAGCGATCGCGGCAACTACCATCCAGGCGGCACTGTATAGCACAATTTGGAGGTTTTTTTCCGCGATCCCTTGATCGATTCCCCACCGAAATAATTGTGGGGTGACAGCGTTTGCGATCGTCAACAGCAATAAGCTGACCAATGCTCCAAGCGAAGTCCATCGGTAAGTACTCAAACTTTTAAGCACGCGCTGGGTTGACTTGATTGACGAAGTTTCCTGGAGTTCTGCTTGTTGAACCAATGGTATTTACCCCTCTATCTTTGGAAAATTATCTCCTATTTTTGATTGTAAAAAACCAATTGGCTAGTCCATCAAGGGTGTTAGTATTATCACACTCCCCAGACTTTGATAGTAGCATCGTTAGCAAAGTGACTACTAACGTCACTGGAACTGACAATAGTTTGGCCATCTGGGCTGATAGCAATGTCTACAATTCGAGATGAATGACCTTCCAGTATGCAAAGTTTTTCACCCGTTTGTAAATCCCACACAATGATTGTATTGTCTGCGCCTCCACTAACGATAACTTTAGCATCTGTGCTGAAAGCCACAGGTGCGGAGCCTTCAAGCGTATGTATTTTTTCTCCTCTAATTAAATCCCATAAAATGATAGTATTAATTCTATTATCGGCCCCTCCACTTGCAAGAATATTAGCTTGGGGGCTTAGGAAAATAGGTTGATGACCGTGAATAAGTCGATGACCTTGGAAAATATGAATTATCTTCTTTGTTTGTAAATTCCACACTTTTATGCTGGCATCCACACTGCAAGTAACTATAGTTTGTCCATCTTGGCTTAAGATAAGTGAAATAGTTTGATCCGATTTACTAAGAGGCATATTAAAGGTATAAATTCGTTCGCCAGTTTGTAAATTCCACACTTTAACAATTACGTCATAAAAAGCACATAGAGAATTATAGTGAAAATCGATAATGGTGAGAAACTTCTCTCTTGGGTTGATGATCAGGTCACTCTCTTTACCTGTATGCCCGTATATTGTACTAACTAGCTTACCTGTCTGTAAATTCCAGACTTTAACAGGCTTTTCCGGGTCAGAGTAGTCATCAGAATAGATACCATTACGATAGGCGGTTCTTCTATTGAAATTGGTAGCACAAGAGCTAACGTAATTCCCTTTTAAAGTGCGAATTATCTTGTCTGCATGTATATCCCATAAATATATTATACCTTCAGACCCAGTGAGCAGGGTTTGCATATCAGGGGTAAAAACGATAGTAACATCCCTATCTGGTATATCGCGAGTAACATCCATAATGGGTAAATCGATATACAAAGTGCCTATTAGCTGACCTGTTCTAAAATCCCAAAGGTTGCATTCTTCATTATTAGCACTTACTAGAATTTTCCAATCTGAACTTATTGACAAACGCAAAGGTATGTGAGTTTCCTCATTCCATGTATGAAGACATTTAAAAAATTCGTAGGGTATATATTCTTGTAATACCTCTTTTGCTGACAATTCTGTACTTTCTTGAAGTAGAAAATAAGCAGCCTCCCTCACTTTTATTGAAGAGTCATGCAGGGAATGGATAATTATTTCTAAGCCAGCTTGGCCATATTCAAAAGCATCTAGAAGGGCATCAATTTTTTGCTCAACCTTTCCGTGTGCCACCAACTTTTTAATTCTTTCAAGTCCTCCCAAAACTATACCGTCTCCTAAGGCATTAGAATGACCGCCCAGAACTACATCATGCTCTTTTGGCTCTTGGGAATTATCTACCATAATGTAAGTAGGCAGACATAATTAAATCTAATATGTGATTGCGAAGAGGAACGACGTTCGCGGAGCTTTCCCGTTAGCATAGCATCTCTGCCAAAAGAAGAGTAGCAAGGTTTATGTTGTTTTTGATTAAATACTGTATGACTTGCGGCAAATTATTTGTGATAAAAATTTCAAGTTTTGGGACAGTGGTATGGGAGAATACATTTCTAGCAAGCATTGCGGCTAATTAATTTCAAGACCGAAAAAAACCAAAGAACAAGAATAATGGCTCAAAATTTTCATAGCAATTCCCAACTTCCCTTAGATATTTCATCTGCTATCAGTCGCACAGCAAAGCCAAGTTCTGAGTTCTACTCTCTTTTTTCCGAAGAAGAAGTTTTAGGGATAATTCATGCATTAGAAGTCAGACGAGAAATACCTCTCAAGTATTCTTATAAAGGGAGAGGTGCAAAAATTTGGAACGATTTTTATCTGAAATATGCTATTCCTAGATGGTATGGAAGAGCAAATGTAGAAATTGACCTTTTAAAAGATAATTTCAAATACCTGAATGATTATATAAAAATTGGTGTAAGAGTAAATATTATAGACGTTGGTGCAGGTAATTCCCATCCAGTTAAAAAGTTTGTTCGCAGACTAAACAAATTAGAAAAGGTTAATAAATATATTGCTTTAGACATTAGTGAAGAATTGCTTCATGTCTCTAAAAGCAATTTTAAAAAATGGTTTCCACTAGTCGAGTTTATCAGTTCCACAATTGACATAGAAAGTAGTTGTGTACCCAAAAGTTTATTCCAAAATCAAGCTAGCCTTGAAATTGACGACACAGCAAAAATATTTTTACACTTAGGAGTTACCATTGGAAATCATCAAAATAGAGATGAGGTGTTCAAAAACTTTAGAGATAGCATGGGGAAAAATGATCTTTTAGTATTTACTAACGAAACTGGTTCTAACTCTACATGGGACGGAATAGTTAGAGGTGGCTGCAAGTATCATGTAGAAGAAGTATATGGATGGGTTAAAAAGAAGATTGGGATTAAATCGGAAGATTGTGAACTAGTGAGAAAGTACGATTTAAAAACAGATAGTATTGTTGCTAATCTGAAACTACGTCATGATTACACTATAAATTTTAGTCGGATGGGTATAGATAAAAATATTGAAATCTCTAAAGGTGAAGAGATTACTATTTGGCGGCATCACAAGTATGAAATACCTAAACTATTGCAAGAACTAGAACGTTCTGGACTACAACTTATTCACTATACTACTAACAAATACAAATCACATATTATGGTGATTTGTAAAGTTGCTACTAACTAAGTTCTTCACTTAGAGGATGTTTGAAAAGTTATGATTAATGTATAAAATATTCTTTTACCCCACCCTAACCCTCCCCTTATAAAGGGGAGGGAAGCGGATTTTATTGTTTCCCCCCTTTATAAGGGGGGATTAAGGGGGGTAATTAGACTTGTGGTACAAGCGTTTGCGCTGAAGTTGACAATAATGGTCAATACCGTGTACCCATTCAAATGAGAATCGCTATAACTTAGATACTATAATGGCAGCCAGTAGAATTTTTTAGGTATTTTAGCGAAAATTTTTCCGATCCGTATATGATATGCTATTAAATATTTCTGAAGATGCTAAAAAATCAGTTTAACTTGGTTTGTGTATCAATTAAATGTACATCAAACGCGGTCTAGGCTCAGGAATTGGACGCCCCAAATCTTTAGCAGTTTCTATCCATTCCTGCACAACTAATTCTACATTATGCAGGGCTTCTTGATAAGTCTCACCGTCAGCAGCACAGCCTGATAACTCTGGAACTTCAGCAATAAAAGCTTGATCTAATTCACTCCAGTAGAGAATAATTTCATACCGAAACATTATTTTTACTTCCTAGCTTATATTTGAGAATCACTGCCCGAACTTGTTTAATTTGATAGCTTTTGGCTTTTCCTTTTTTATGTTGCAGGTTCAATATCTCCTCAACATCGGCTTTGACAAAAATGCGATGATCGCCACGAATCCGTTCTTCAAAGCCTAGTGTATATAAAAGTTGCCACAGTTGGGCGAAAGGGATATCTGTATCAGAAGTCCCAGAGAGAATTTTGTCTAAGAGTTTGTCTTGCTGACTCACGTTTTTCTGACTGCCTGAATGTTTCTATAGTCTCATATTTATTTAAAATCAGGGTATCCAAAAGCAAATCTATCATTTTGCTCCTGAGTTAGAGCATCCCTGATGACAATGAATAGCCCAGTTATAGGGCAAACTTTAGGCTCGGATACTGCTCTACTAATAAAAAAATACTAATTATTTGGATGTTACAGATGCTTTTTTGGAAGCGATATTTTACAGTGAGTTTAATTTTGTAACACCAGTTTCGCTTCTAGTGGAGTGTATCATTTATCTTGACGAATACTGCTCATTTACCCTTGTTACTGGGGTTTTCAGTCTTAACATCGTCTCAATTTATACTTTCACAACTTTTCTAGAATCCTTTAGCGTAACATTCCATAGAAAAGGTATCGCCAATTCATAGGTGATGTAGGCAACTACAGAGGGCAAATTGTTGAGATTGCTCATATCATAATGCTGAGGTATAAATCCATCTCAGTCAATGCTGCTATTGAGTAAAAAATATTACATAAACATGAAAAACCAACTTCTAAGTGCAGTTGCATTTTTAACTACGATTAGTTTGACAACAACCGTACAAGCAGCAAATTCTGAACATATTAAACAGTTATTAGCAACCAAACAATGTCAAAACTGTGATTTGACGAGTGCAGGTTTAGTAATGGCTGACTTATCTGGAGCCAATTTGAGCGGTGCTAATCTCACAGGTGCTAACCTCAGCCGCGCAAACTTGAGCGGTGCAGATTTGCGGGGTGCAAACTTAAGTGGCGCGAGTTTATTTGGCGTTAACCTGAGCGAAGCTAAATTTAATGGGGCAAATTTGACGGGTGCTGATTTGAGAAATACTTATTTAGCAAATGCAGAACTAACTGGCGCTTACTTGAATGGGACTAACTTTCAAGGTGCAGTTGCGATACCATCACAAATTGCTTCACCAGCAGAATTTTATGCTTTGGGTGTAGCAGAAGGGCAAAAAGGCAACCAACAGCAAGCAATCAGTTATTTTAATCAAGCGATCGCAATTAAACCAGAATATGCGGATGCTTATCTCGCTCGTGGTGTCGCCCGTTACCAAATACTAGATAGACAAGGTGCATTCCAAGATGCTCAAGTTGCAGAAAAATTGTTTACATCCCAAAACAACAGCACTGGAACCCTAACAGCCCAAACTTTTATAAAAGAACTGCAAACACCCGTCAATGAGAAGATAAGTACTGGTAAACCCAGCTTCGTTGACTTTTTGGGAAGTATTGGCTCAGTCTTGCTCCAGTTCTTCCCTTTTTAAAGGAGATAATAACAAATGACAAATGACAAATGACAAATGACTTTATCTAACGAATTATGGGCAGTAAATCAAGACTTAGCCCAAGCTTGCTTAGAGAATCTTTTCGTTCAAGGCATTGGCGATGGTACTCTTGAGCGAGCTAAATTTGCTTACTACGTAGGGCAAGATGCTTTTTTCTTAGAAGCTTTTGCCCGTGCCTACAGTATCGCCGCAGCTAAAGCACCAGACTGGTTAGGTTTCACCACATTTCATAATTTAGCTAGTGGAGTTTTAGAAGAACTACGGCTGCATAGTAGTTATGCTTCTGAGTGGGGAGTCAATTTGTATGCTGTAGAACCCGCATCTGCCACCCGCCGCTATACTGATTTTTTGTTAGCAACTGCTTGGAGCAAAGATGTGGGTTTAACTGCGGCGGCGATGTCTCCTTGTATGCGTTTGTATGCCTTTTTAGGAGAAAAATTGGCTTGTAACGGTATTCCTAATCATCAATATGCAGATTGGATTCGTACTTATAGCAGCGCAGATTTTCAGCCACTAACACAACAATTAGAAAATTTGGTTGACAATTATGCCGCTACCAATTCTGTTGTGCATTCAACTTATCGTTATGCGATGTTTTGTGAACGCGACTTTTTTCAAGCTGCGTGGATGTTCAGTTGAACAAATTCATATCTATAGGAATCCGGTTTGATTTCTGAAAAAAAATAAGTATTTGTAGGGTGCGTTATGACTTTAGTCTAACGCACCAAACCCTTGAAAATGGTGCGTTACGCTTCGCGATAACACACCCTATGTGTTGTTAAAAAATCAAATAGTAATCCTATAAACCTCATCTATGTTGAAACCTAGAGTTTTTTAAAAGATATATTTATGTAGGTTGGGTGGAGTGAAACGCAACCCAACATTACCACCAAATTTTATGTTAGGTTACGCTATCGCTCCACCCAACCTACAAAACTACGGTTCTCAAGGTAGACGAGGTTTAGCAACCTTTTTAACATTTTCTATCTATCGAACTCACGTTGTTTGAAGATATCAAGCCCAGTAAAAATGTTGAGTTATGTTTTTAAACCTATACACAAAAGAAGACGCAAAGGATAAATTTGCGTCTTCTTTTAAGATTTCAAAAAATTAGAAACTGAATGTGGTTCTCAATGCACCAATAACAACATCATCATTAGTGTCGTTATGATCTGGAGATGTTAACCAGATGACTCCAGGAGTAATGGTGATATTGTCACTCAGCTTATACTGGTAGAACGCCTCAAGATGATAGGATGTATCAGGATCGCTATCCAAGCCTGCGATGTCAGAACTTGTCACTTTCGGCTCCACACCAGCGATGATACCTGCTAAGTTACCTTTTTTACCGAGGTCAGGGAAGCCCAAGGTGACAGCATAGTTCCAAATATCAACGTCTCCACGGGTTCCTCTCAAGCTTTGGCTGTTGGTGTATCCAGCCCAACCACCCAAGACGATGTTATCAGTGATGCCAATGGATGCTTGGACGCCGTAAGAATTACTGGAAAATCCTACTTGATCTTCTGGTAAACCCTGGATAGCTGCTATATCCTGGAAAGTGGCGGCATTGCTACCTGTGAGTAGTGGTTGGTTGTAGGAATTGATGTAAGTTAAACCGATAGAAATGCGATCGCTTGGTTTAACTGTCAGCTGTGCCAACGCACCATAAGAACCATTGAACAAACCATTATTGAGTGTAGGGTTATTAGCTGTACCACTCAAATACCCTAGACTTAATGCCAATTTTTCGCTGAACTCGTATGTTACTCCCAACCCCGCACCATTTATTTGGTTATAAATTGGGTTACGTGTACCAAAGGTAGATAAAGCACCAAAAGCGCCATCACCATCAAAGAGATTGACAGTGCTGGTAAGATCGTCTGCTGCACCGGCATTGGCGATCGCGATAACCTGTGTTTTTTCGCCCAGAGGGAATTTGTAATACAAGGCATCTATGTCAGCATCAGTAGTACCATCCTCGCCAGCAAAAAATAAGTTACCTTCTGGTGTACCAACGTTAGGGCTGAGAATATTATTAGCCTGGATTCTGGTAAACAGCGTATCTTTCCCGGTGAAGCTGGTTACTAATTCTATCCGTGCCCGTACCCCTAAAGTTGTATTCTCGTCTGTGATTTCTGTACCGTTGACTGTATTTCCTGACAACACATCGCTGACAACTGCGACAACTTGCCCTTGCAGTTTAGTTGTAGTTGAGAACTGATTTGCTTCCAATTCAGCAGTTTTAGCTTCTACTGCATCCACACGACCTCGGAGTGTCGCCAGTTCTGCGGAAAAATCTTCTTGCAACTTTTGTAATGTGGCTAAATCTTGTTTGTTAACTAAATCGCCAGTGGCTGTAGCAATAAGTTCGTTAACGCGATCGAGACAAGCATTCAAACCAGCAGCAAACTCATATCGCGTTAATGCCCGATTACCGCGATAAGTGCTATTTGGGTATCCTGCAATACAGCCATACCGCTCAACTAGGGATTGCAATGCTTGGAATGCCCAGTCAGTGGGTTGTACATCGGAAAATTGGGACACGGAGGTAACTTGTCCCATTTTCTGATCTGGCGCGATGTTCGTAGCTTTTGCGTCTGGATTAGCTAAAACTTGCGGTTGATTAATTTCAGAATTACCCGATGTTTCACCTGCAAATGTAGCAGTATTAACAAATAGCATGACACCGCAGATTGCTGGACTAACTAGCAGATATTTCCAGAATTTTTGCATTTCTCTCCTCACACTGATCTCCAATTCACACCCAAACCACGTTTTTTTAACGGGTATTTTATGAAAATATTTGTCAGCAATCTTATCAGAAGTAAGCAACCTTTTTAACAAAAAAAGTCAAGAACTCCTAATTATTTAGGGAAAACTAAATCGCAGAGGGCTATACCGTCTGAAAAAGTTTTGTTGTTACTCACTACACAGCAAACCCAGAATGATATTATGTACTTAAAATGAGAATGAGAATTATTATAGTATAAAATTTAGAATACTTCCCATTGTCAATAGCGATGATGACAGAGGTAGAGCAAGCATCCGTTTGGAGGAGAAATATCGTGATTGTGAATTGCAGAGAAATTAGAACAAGTAGGCAAAGAAGCGGCATCTTGCCCATAATTGCTCTGCTAATGTTGTCGATGGCTACTGGGTGTAGCCAATCGAATTCAAATCAGGGAACAACTTCCGAACAGTCGCCGCAAGCACAGGAAGCTGTTTCGACCCCACAGGCGCAGTCGGGAAAAACTAAAGTAGTGGCGACATTTTTGCCGATATATTTGTTTACTAAGGCAGTAGCTGGGGATGCGGCAGATGTAGAAATTCTAGTGCCACCTGGTACGGAGGTACATGAATACCAAGCGACACCAGGAAATGTCAAAGCGATCGCTACTGCTAAGGTGTTAGTAAAAAATGGTTTAGGCTTGGAGCAATTTCTGGAAGGTACTGTCAAAAATGCTCAAAATTCCAAATTAACTGAAATTGATGCAAGTATTGGTATTAAACCCTTAAATGAAATTTCACCTGTCGTAAAAACGACACCAGATGAAAAAGACCACGAACATAGTCAGGGTAATCCGCACGTTTGGTTAGATCCAGTTTTAGCAAAACAGCAGGTAACAAATATTCGAGATGGATTAATTGCTGCCGACCCGGCGAATAAAGCTACTTACGAAGTAAATGCTACAGCTTATATTAAAGAATTAGAAAGTTTAAACAGTGAATTTCAGCAGACTTTGCAGAAAATTCCCACTTGCACCTTTATTACCTTTCATGATGCGTTTCCATATTTAGCGAAACGCTATAACCTCAAGCAAGTTGCTGTGGTGCAAATTCCCGAAGATCAACTTTCACCAACAGATGTCCAAAATGCTGTCAACGCTGTGAAAAAATACAAAGTTAAAGCTTTATTTAGCGAACCAGGAGTAGATAATAAACTGCTGAACAGCCTCTCTCAAGACTTGAAATTAAATTTGCGTACTCTAGATTCTCTAGAAACTGGCGAAACAGATCCGCAGCATTATTTCAAGGCAATGAAAGCGAATTTGCAAACTCTGGAAACATCGTGTAAATAGATTTGTCATTTGTCAGTTGTCCTTTGTCATTTGCAAATGACCAATGACCAATGACCAATGACCAATGACCAATGACCAATGACCAATGACCAATGACCAATGACTAATGACATTCCTATTTTAAAAGTAGAAGGATTAACTGTCTATCAAGGCAGCTACCTAGCTGTTCGAGATGTTTCCTTTGAATTATTACCAGGAACAGATACGGCTATTGTTGGCCCCAATGGTGCTGGTAAAAGTACCCTGGTAAAAGCGGTTTTAGATTTGATACCTCGAAGTGCTGGGACGATTGAAATCTTGGGTCGTCCAATTTCCAGATTGGGGCATTTACGCCACACGTTGGGCTATATGCCACAAAACTTTATTTTTGACCGCAGCTTTCCCATTTCTGTCAGCGAATTAGTCGGACTGGGATGGACTAAGGAAGGGAAAAAAAAGAATTCATTTTTTTCCAAGCTGTGGAAACAAGACCGAGAAAAATCGACAGCAGTAACAGAAGCTTTACGGCGAACTGATGCTTATCATTTACAGCATCAAGCTATTGGTACTCTTAGTGGCGGTCAACTGAAGCGGGTTTTATTGGCTTATTGTTTGGTAATGCCTCGGAAACTCTTGGTACTAGATGAAGCCTTTGCTGGTGTTGATGTGCAAGGTGCAGCAGATTTTTACGCTTTGTTAAATGAATTAAAGCGAGAGGAAGGTTGGACAGTATTACAAGTTTCTCACGATATTGATATGGTAAATCGGCATTGCGATCGCGTGCTTTGTCTGAACCAAAGCATTGTTTGTACTGGTAAGCCAGAAATTGCTCTTTCACCACAAAACCTGTTAGCAACCTACGGCCCAGGTTTCAGTCGCTACCAGCACCAACATTAATCTCCATAAGTATGAATTTCTTCAATGATTGTCAGATAACTTGGCTAGCGATCGCTAGTAGTAATGACTTGCTAGAGTTGTTACAACTTGCTTCGATACAGCGTGCGATCGTCGGTGCTGCCTTGATGGGCATACTTGGCGGGATGTTGGGTAGTTTTGTCACCTTGCGCCAGTTGTCATTTTTTAGCCATGCGGTTGGTCATGCAGCATTGGTAGGTGTGGCGTTAGGTGTGCTGCTACAAATAAATCCTACTTGGATGCTGTTACCTTTTACCTTAGTTTTTGGGGTTATTGTCCTCTACTTCATCGACAAAACCGACTTAGCTAGCGATAGCGTACTTAGCATCGTGCTATCTGGGGCATTAGCGATCGGTTTAATTCTCACGAGCCTAATTAAAGGATATCGTGGCAATTTGATGGCTGTACTGTTCGGGGATATTCTAGCGATCGACACCACAGATTTGATTTTGACACTGCTAGTCCTTGTGGGTGGTAGCATATTTTTACTATCAACTCTGCGACAGCAAATTTTGTTGACCCTTAACCCCGATGTCGCGCAAGTTCAAGGCGTTCCCGTTCAATTGTACCGCTACGCTTTTGTGGTCTTGCTTTCACTCGCCGTTGCTGTGGCGATTAAAGCCGTCGGTGTTTTACTGGTGAACGCCTTTTTGGTCATTCCCGCCTCCACCGCCAAACTGATAAGTCACCACTTTAGCCGCTTTCTAGTCATGTCGGTGATAGTTGGTTCCGTCAGCAGCATTGCTGGCATCATGGTTTCAGGTATTTTCAACCTTGCTTCTGGGCCAAGTATTGTTCTTGTCCAGTTTTTACTATTTGTAGCCGTTTTCGTCTGGTTTAAGTTCAGTTTGAAAGCTGCATAACTATTTTTCTCCAAAGACTTGCTATATTCTTTTATCTTTGCTACATTGATTAATCGTGGCTCACAAAAGCCCCAGCCGGGATAGCTCAGTTGGTAGAGCAGAGGACTGAAAATCCTCGTGTCACCGGTTCAAGTCCGGTTCCTGGCATACTTTAAATAGGTAAAAAGCCTTGATATATCAAGGATTCAAGAAAACCACCCTAGTAACGGTAGAAAACTAGTGGTGGTTTTTACATTTTTTAACTTGACTTTGACTATGAATTGACTATGATGATAGTAGAGCAGAGGTTTTCATAGTCAAGGTAAGAATATGGTAATGAAGGTAGAACATAAAGCATCTAAAGGTTCAGTCGGTGTCGAATCATTTCAAGAAAGACTCAGACTACGTTTACCACGTCACCTATACAATGGGAAGCAAAAATATCTAACTCTGGGAATGGCAGATAATCCAGAGAATCGTAAGTTAGCAGCAGCTAAGGCAAAGCAAATTGAATCAGATATTGCATTTGAACGCTTTAACCCCACATTAGCTAAATATAAACCTCAAACTCATTTAACCCTGGTTGCACCTATAACAGAAGGTCAGCAACAAACAACATTGATCGAGTTATGGGATAAGTACACAGATTATAAATCTAAAACTTTGAGTGTAACCACTATTAACAAGGATTATAAAAAAACTAAAAACCACATTGCTAGTTTACCAACACAGAAGCTTTCAGAAGCTGTAATAATCAGAGACTTCTTACTCAAGACATTAACACCTAATGCAACAAAGCGTGTCCTGACTCAATTAAAAGCTTGTTGTGATTGGGCAATAGATTCTGAGTTGATTAGTAGTAACCCTTTTGTGGGGATGTCACAGAAGGTAAAAGTAGCTACAAATGATGAAACTATCAACCTATTTAACAAAAGTGAGCAAGAACAAATTATCACGGCTTTTGAGATAAATACATACTACAGTCATTACACAAACTACGTTAGATTTTTGTTCATGACAGGTTGTAGAACTTCTGAAGCTATAGGTTTAACTTGGGGTCACATCAATAGTAATCTAACTCTAATTACCTTCTGTGAAGCTGTAGTAGAAGGGAATCGTAAAGATACTAAAACTCATAAAAGTCGCAAGTTTCCTGTTAATCAATCACTTAAAGAGTTGTTAGTTTCCATTAAACCAAGTAATCCTAATGCAGATACACCAGTCTTTAAAGCACCCAAAGGTGGTTTAATTGATGCTCACAATTTCCTTAATCGAGCCTGGAAAACTGTACTATCTGAGTTAAATATTCCTTACCGTCCCCAGTACCATACACGACATACCTTTATCACAAATTGCTTAGAAGCTGGTGTAAGTGTGGTACAAGTTGCTAAATGGGTAGGTAATTCACCAGAGATAATCATGAAACACTATGCAGGCACAATAAGACAAGTACAAGTACCAGAGTTCTAACTGTATTCATCATACTCGCACTTGCCAGCACTCATAATACATACAGTAGCAAGGGATAGCAAACACACAATACTATCCTTTTTTCTTACCTCATGTAATAGCTAATAGTTATTTCATCTAACGGCGCTCTAAACATTAACTAAGTTACTATAAATAACTTACTGAATCTAGAATAACTAAGCTTAACAGCTAAATGTAAAATATCATATTTCAGTAGACATATACAATGTTACTATTAAGGATACGATAAGTAACCGCACAGAATTATTTACACATGAGTTTCTAGTCTGGATCAGGATTTTATGTTTTAATTGGCTGTAAATAATTTTGTTTAACTACTTAAAAGTAGAGATAAACTAGGTTGAAACCCTCTTCCCGCCTGCCTTCTGCCTCCTGCCTCCTGCCTTATCTCAACGACAAATATTTACGCCTACCTACTTATTTGGAATGAATATATTGTAGGAGAGAGTGTATATAGTAATAAAATATTTGGTGATTATGTGGGAGCAGTTATAATAGATGATTTTATACCTACCCTTAAGAGAAATACTACCGTAGTAAATCTATATCAACATCAACACTTTATACATAATGCATCAGATATAGTCGTTTAAATTATATAATAAAGAAACAAAATTACATGGAGGCAGTTGTAATGACATTTCAATTAATAGCAGAAGAACAACAAATATTAGAACTTCTTCCTGAAGATGTGCGTCCAGGAGTAATAGAATCATTTAAGAAACGATACGATATCGCACAACAGGCTATTGCAGAAGCAGCAGGTACTCGTAGTATTAAAGAATCAATGAACGTAAATCCTCATGATTACGTGACTGCGGTATTAAAGATTACACCAACACTAGGAACTAAATTAGATTTAATAGCGTTGGCGGTGCATTCAATAAAACCAGATTCACTAGAAGAGGGTAAGAAAAAATATGGTGATGATTTCTCTAAATTTAGTGGCATACAATTTATGCAAGCTATTGCGGCTACTGGTATTAGCACTTGGAAATCACAACGAGATGTACAAGGTAAGATGTTAAATGAATTGAAAACTCTATGTCCTGATGAAATAGTGGCAGAAGTAGAGCCCGAACAAGAAATTACCACTTCCACACTATCTCCTCTACCGATGTATATTATTGAAGATTCCGTTTTCTTCAATGAAAATCAGATATAAAATAATTATTTCTTTTAAGATTACCACCTTGCGGTAATCTTAGTAACTTTTGTAAATGTTTATTAATAGAACTAGTACAGCTTGGCGGAAATAAGCAGACCATTAAAAGCTACGAAAATTTTGCTGCTGCCAAGGCTCAAAGATGGTATCGTCTGGGATTTTTCCATTTGAACAAGGAGAGATAGTCAATATTAATAAGGCAACAGATGACCATATCTTCCAGTATCTTCTAATCATTATTTTTCTCTTAGATTTTAAATAAGTAGTTATCTACTTTTATGAAAGCATATCGATTTATACCCTATACTTTACCTGGGTAAATCTAATTAAAATATTGCTTTCTGTATTTGTTTCATCAAAATCTTAATTATTTAAAATAGCTCATACTAAATCGAATTAAACAGTTAGTGTTCTATACTTAGGCTGCTAGTTGCAACGATGTATACGATGTAAGTTATGTCAGATAACGACTGGACACTACAGGAAACTACTATAGCTATTGTTAACGATAAAACTGGGGAATGGTTGTTTCTTACGTTTCTATCATGGGAGGAAGCTAGACAAGCCGTTAATGCAGCTAGGAGTGAAGGTAAAGCAGCAGTTTTCTATGACGGTGCTACTTTACCCGAACCTCCAGAATTACCTATGCCTCCAGAACCACCACAATATTGACTATGGTTTGACTATGAATATGAATGACTATCCATAATTAGCAAGTATTTCAGCAATAAAAACTTCCGACTGAAAATCCTCGTGTCACCAGTTCAAGTCCGGTTCCTGGCATCACTTACAACCAAAAACACTACTTGCATGAGGCATAAATTGGCATAAAGCTGACATATAGCGCCTTATACCAACTATGTATGACTACGGTTTTACGTTGACGACCTATGTTTAACATTGGTTGCTTACCGTCAGTCCATTACATTATTCTTGATTTCAGCGCCTCAGAGATGGATACCTTTATACCAGTTATGCCAATTCAGTAAAAAGCCCCCAGACTTAAGATGCCGGGGACTAGTTGCGTCGGGTTGGAAACTGTTTACTGGCTTAGTAATCCGATCGCTATCTCAAGGTGTATCTTAGCCCTATGCAAGTTGAGTAGGTTCTCCTGATCAAATCTATCAGGGTAGCTCATAGCCTTGCCCTCCATTGTTAGCTTAATCAGTGCGGCTTGCTCGTCAGTAGGTGAGTTCATCTCATCTACTACCCCTTCAAGGAACTGAATAACGCTAAAGCCTGGCGACTTTAACCCTCTGCCTTGTCTTAGTTGAGCCAATGCTATCTGTGGGAATGCCATCAAGGTGACAATCCAACTAGTCTTGTAACCGCGGTTCCCAGTAGGTTTTAATCCGTAACGCCTACACAAGTCTCTCAACTCAGCAGTAGTTTTGATTTCGAGTTCTGACCTTGTGAACATAAAATAGAGTTACCCATTTGTAAAAGTGGTATCGGTGGTGAACTTGTTTTCTAGGCTAGTTTCACCACCAATAAACATTAAACACTTGTACACTAACGTTTCAGCGATTATTTATATTTCTCAACAATGCCTAATCCTAAAGGAAACCCTGAAAGTTTGGAACCGATTAAATCCCATAGAGAGGAGCCGTTAACGACTACTATCAGCTTCAGGGCTACTGAAAAAATGAAAGAAGAGGTTAAGGCAAAAGACAACCCTCCTGAATTCTGTAGAGAAGCTATCCAAGAAAAGCTAGATAGAGAGAAGTAGTAAAACTTCATACCTACGCTCTAGCGCTTATCAAATAAACCGAAACCACCTTGGTAATAGTCATGCTGTCAGAAAATCTTAAAGTCATTGCCCTACCAAACACCGAGGAACTAGCCTGCTCGGACGATATACCTGTGGATAATGAGGATCAAAATTTTTTGCCCAACATTCTACTGTTCCTATTAACCTCGATTTGGGCAACGCGCACCGATTGGTTTTTCGGCGTAGACATGGCAATTTACCACACGACAGGGGTTAATGCGAGAGTCCCCATAGTACCAGATGGGTTTCTGAGTTTGGGAGTCGCTCGCAAAAAAGGTGGTAAATCGCGTAGAAGTTACGCTGTCTGGGAAGAAAATGAGGTAGTACCGATACTAACATTGGAGATGGTATCCCATTCCCCAGGAAGTGAATACGACGAAAAGTTAGAAATTTATCGGAAACTTGGCGTACTTTACTACATTATTTACAACCCCGAATATTGGCAACGCGATCGACACCAACCATTTGAAATTTACAAATTGGTAGATAAAAATTATCAATTACAAATTGGCGAACCCCATTGGATGCCAGAGGTTGGTTTAGGAATTGGACGACATCAAGGTGTTATTGGTGGAATTGATCAGGAATTTCTATCTTGGTATGACGAACAAGGAAATCGGTATTTAACGGCAGAAGAAAAAGCAGAAAAGTTTGCACAGCATTTACGTTCTCTTGGTATCGACCCCGATAATTTACCCAGCAATCCGTAAATTAGGTTTGCTTCAAGCTAAAAAGCGGGAAGTTGTTAAGTAGTTGAAATCTTGTTAGCTTTTATGCTTAAAATTGCACAAGAGGTTTATTTAGCATCTACTGACAGCTAAAGTTAACCGTTTGCAGGACTCACCTAAGCAATGCTGACTGAAATTTTACCTTTCCGTTTTGAGTTAGACACGATCGCGATCGCCGGAGCGAGTTTGTGGTCATTGGCGCTATATCTAGGTTTTTCCAGAGTCAATGAATGGGTAATCGAACAACTCAATCGCTGGTTTAACTTTGCCGAGCGATCGCTCTACACCAGCCAGTCGGAATTTGAAAAGACTCGTAAAGCCAGAGAATCCCAAAACGCTTTCTACGCCTCACTGTTTAGCATTGTGCCTTTTTTGGTAGTCGGCACTTTATGTAACTGGGGTGTAGAACTCAGTTTAGGCCCTAGTTGGGGAATCAGCTTAGGTATACTTGCGTGTATTAGTTGTGGCATTTTTGAACTAGGACGACGCAATGGCGAATCTTCGGATTAGGTGCTGGTCTTTAGAAGTTCACCAAGATTGTTCGAGAAGCTTTTTTAAGGGTGGCTTGATATCATAATACCTATTCTTGTCCTCCATAGCTTTTCAGTAGCCTAATCATTTCTTGAAAATTGATTGATTTTGCATAAGCAAGAGGAGTTTTGCCATTATGATCTTTAGCATTTATATTTGCACCCTTAGATATCAAAAATTCAGATGTTTCTAAAATATCTTTTAAATAAATATGTGCCTTACCTTCTTTAGTATTAGTTTGTGCTTTATAGTGTAGTGCAGTTAAACCTTTATCGTTTGTTGCATTAATATTTGCGCCTTTTGCAATGAGAAGTGCAGCAATATCTTTTTTATATGCAAAATCAAGTGGTCTTAAGCCCTCAGAACTCACATTGTTAACATCTGCGTTCATGGAAATTAGTAGTTCGACGTATACTTTACAACCAAATCCAACTGCTGTATGCAATAAAGGAAATGGCGAACCCCAAGCACCTGGGGCATATTTAGGTATCGGCTCATTAATCATCTGAGGATCTTTTTCAACATCTTTAAATAAAGACTCTATTATTTCCTTCTCTCGACATGTTTCTCTTTTTACAGGAGGAATTAATATTAATACCTTTTCTTCTTTGATAATTTCTTTTTTGGTAGCTTGCTGTTTTGCATAACTTAAATTCTTACTATATTCAGTAATTTTTTTCTGAGCCATCACATAATCTTCGCTATTATCTGGTATAGTTCTCATCAAAATTATTGCTTCTTGCCATTTACTATAAACTAAATTCCAATCATCTTTAGATACAGATGATTGACTGATAGTAGTAGCGCTAGTAGCTGTATCTAGTGCATCTTGAAAAGTATTTTTAGGCGATTCTGATGAAATTTTAGAATTATTTAGAGGCAAAGATGATTCAGCGTTTGGCGAGGAAATGGGTGATTGTACTGTTAATTGCACTTTTTGTGGTGATGAACACCCAGCTAAAAGAGTTACCAATAAAATACTTGTATAAGCGGGTACTAAAAAAAATCGCATCAGGATAATTGTATTTAAAGTATTACTTTCTATAATTCCCAACCGAAAGCGTAAGCCAACACGGCTATACCTTTTCGATTTTTCGATTGGTTGACCATCTATCGTGATGTGTTTGTTACTTATAAAGCCAGTTTGGGCTACATTTGGGCTTAATTTTTGTCTAAGTCCCACTATTCAAAATTCAAATTAAATTCTGCCGATCTGTTTCTACTTCCCAATTTCCTCAGCAACAATCTGTGCTATCTTCTGGGCTGCACCGCTTTCACCGCGAATATTACGGAGTTTAGCGCGCATATCATCCAATTTTTCTGGATTCGCCAAAAAATTTAAAACCATTTCCCCAACTTCTTGCGGTTGAACTTTACCCATAATTTCTGGGACTATCTCTTCCTGTGCCCAGATATTTGGCCATGCTAATAAACCTTTGTGTCTCACAAATCTCAGAAATGACCAATTAATCACCTTAGCGCATAGCGTACCGACTACTGGCAGATTTGCTAACAATCCAGGTAAACCATCCCAAGAACGCATAGCATCAAGTTGCTGCGTTGGTAGTAAAACAATCATTGGCACTCCTAAAGCACCAAGTTCGGCAGTGTTTGCCCCCACGGTAGTCAAGCAGATACAGCACTGGGATAATAAGTGATATGCAGGGTTTTCTTGACACAGTTCCACAGTTAAGCCCGTTGTTGTTTTGAGCAATGCCTTGCCTTTATAATCCTCTGGGACAATTAAGGAAGCACCGCCAAAGCTAAAGGTTTCAGCAATAGAGTTCTTTTGGCGATCGGCAAAACTAGCTAAAGTTTGTAAATCCAAAGTTGGCGCTACAGGAATCACAAATTTAGTTTGGGGTCTTTTTGCATGAACGTATTCGGCAATAGCTAAAGATAATGGTACTCCTTGGGCTAATTTTGCTGCTTTTGAACCAGGGAGTAAACCAATCAATTCAGTCTTTTGTCCTACCTTGTGGGTTCGCCCTTGGCGTTCTCGAAGAGTAGCCGTTGACGCATCTATGTCATTAGTCATTTGTCCTTTGTCGTTTGCTAAGGACAAATGACCAATGACTAATGACGAATGACTACTAGCTTCTAGCATCAAATCACCGACAACAGTGAATTTGTGAGCATATTTCTGGGGGACACGGGCTGCAACTTCGGGTTTCATGATTCCAAAGCGATCGATCCAGTTATGCCACCTGGCTTCCCATTCGGCGTAAACTACTGTGCGATATCCGAGCTTTTTGCCTATAATCACTGGAAAAATTTGATCGCCGCCCAAAAAAACGATAATACCGCGACTTCTCCAATCCCAATTTTCAAATGTTTTGCCCCAAAGCAAAAATTGCCAAAAATGTTCTGCTCCCTGAACTCTATCTACTTCTGGGTAAGAAAGAGCGATCGCTGCTTCTTTCCCACTAGCATTTGAGCATGGTGATAATATCACAGAAATCCTCGCTAAAGAATGGTCGTCCCCTAATTCTTGCCGCAACGCCTTTACTACCGGACGCACCCAGGTTGTTACTTCACCGGGGCCATTTGATAAGATGAGAATATCTACTTGAGTCATTAGTTAATGGTTAGAAGTTAGAGGTCATTAATCAAGAGACAAATATTAATAAATTCGTGCCGATGCTATGGGTATATACTGTACCTTGTTAGTGCAATTTTATAACCTACTCTACATTTAATTTGCATAGAGTTTACAGTCAGGATGCATTCCAATCCTAAATTTTAAATTTTGAATTTGGCACAATTTCGATCGTTGCAGTGCGTCCACATTGTAATTACAGTGGTTTTGTGTTTACACTGAGCGAGCGGCATTTGGTCTGTTACTAATTGCTGTTTCTTTAACACTGGCATTTTAGCAAGGTGACAATACCACGGAAATCCTCACCACAGATAAATAGGCAAAAACATACTTGCAGTGTTTGCCAGACAGATTAGATAGGTTTCCTTCTAAGTATGATTTCGTAGTCTTTATTAAAAAATAAAATCTAATCGCTATATAAATATATTGATTATTTTACTATAGATAAACATTAAAACTGCGATTATCAATAATTTTTTGGGCAATCTAAATATAGCCCTTTTTTGCTTACTAAACACATTGTTTAGAGGGTGAAAACTTTGATAAAAGGCGTCTGATACTAAAATGCATTCCTCACGCAATTTACTGATTCGATTTATTCTTGGCGGCACTACTCTTATTGTGAGTATTTCTGCTTATTTTAGCTATCAGGCTGCTCGGAAAATAACTCTAGAAGACTTGAGAGTAAAGGCTTTTTTAGAGGTACAGAGAGGGGTTGATGAAATTGAGGAGTGGTTACACGTTCGTAAAGTCGAGGTGCAAACCCTTGCTCATACTTCAACTGTACGCTCCTTAGACTGGTCTGTGGCAGAACCTTATTTAAAGTCAGAAGTTGAAAGAATCGATGAATTTTTCTTTTTCCAAATAGTTATCCCGGATGGTTCATTTTCTAATACTAAGGTTGGTCGGTCAAATAAGAATATTAAGGATCGAGATTACTTTCAAAAAGCACTAGCCGGAAAAAGCAACATTTCCGATCCCTTTATCAGCCGTTCCACAGGCATTCCATTAATTGCGATCGCCACCCCAATCTGGTCAAACTCTCCTACCAATCGTTCACCGATTGGCGTCTTCCAAGGCAATGTTAAAGTCGATCGCATTGCAAAGGTGGTAAACTCGCTGCACTACGGCAATAACAGCTATGCCTTCGCTCTCAATTCTCAAGGAGAAGCGATCGTCCATCCCAACTCAACGTTAATGTCAACGGTAGAAAAACCTGCACCTAGTCTGCTGAAAATTCCAGATCGCAATTTAAATGCGATCGCGCAGCGAATGGTAAAAAAACAACAGGGAATTCAGTTGATGGAAATTGACGGCACTAAAAAGTATGTTGCTTATGTGCCCTTGCGAGAAGCTAATTGGTCTGTAGCTTTGGTAATTCCGCGCCAAAATATTGAATCTCGGCTACAATTCCTCGATCTGATCGCCCTAATTGTGGGCGGATTGACAGTGACGATGATTGCTGTATTGTGGCAAGTGCAAGCGTTTGAACAAGCTCAACTGAAAAAATCTAAAGCAGCGGCTGATACCGCAAACCGGGCTAAGAGCGAATTTTTAGCCAACATGAGCCATGAACTGCGAACGCCTTTGAATGGTATTTTGGGTTGCGCTCAAATTTTGCTGCGTTCCAAAGGTTTGCCAGAGTCAGAGCAATATCATGTAAACATTATTGAACAGTGTGGCTCTCATCTACTGACTTTAATTAATGACATTTTGGATCTTTCCAAAATTGAAGCGCGAAAACTGGAACTCCATCCTCAAGATGTTCATTTTCCATCTTTTTTACAGGGTATTGTAGAAATTTGTCAGATTCGGGCAGAACAAAAAGGCATTTTGTTTGTCTATGAACCCGCCAGCAACTTACCCACAGGGGTTCATGTCGATGTCAAAAGGTTACGTCAGATTCTCTTGAATCTGCTGGGAAATGCCATTAAATTTACCGATGAGGGTAAGGTTAGCTTCAAGGTTGAGGTAATCGAGCAACTTCTTGCTGATGGACAGACAGAGAAATATCGCATTCACTTTAGTGTAAAAGACACAGGAATTGGCATAACTCCAACCCAATTAGACAACATTTTTTTGCCATTTGAACAAGTAGGTGAGAAAAAGCATCAGATAGAAGGGACAGGGCTAGGTTTAGCTATTACTCGGCAGTTGGTGCAGATGATGGGTAGCGATATCCAGGTTAAAAGTGAGATTGGTCAGGGTAGTACTTTCTGGTTTGAAATTGCGATCGCCCAAGCCAGGGAATGGGTACAGTCTGCGATGACTGCATCCAAGGGACAAATCATTGGCTTTGAAGGTAGTCCGCGCACCATCCTGATGGTGGACGATCGCTGGGAGAATCGCACAGTAATTACAAACTTATTGCAACCATTGGGTTTCAGTGTGGTTGAAGCCATCAATGGTAAAGAAGGTTTAGAAAAAGCGATCGCTCTGAAACCAGACTTGGTGATTACAGATTTGCTGATGCCAGAAATGGATGGGTTTGAATTGATTAAACACCTGCGTCATACCCCAGATATCCAGGATGTCAAGATTATCGTCTCTTCTGCTAGTGTCTTTGAAGCCGACCAACATCGCAGTCTGCAAGCAGGAGGTGACACCTTTTTGAGTAAACCGATACAGGCAGATGAATTACTGCATCAATTAGAGTGCCATTTAGTTTTGGTATTGAGACTGGGAGCCGTAGATTATATTACTAAACCTTTTCAGTATGAAGAGGTCTTGGTGCGAGTAGAGCATCAACTTAAGCTGAGAAATTTGACGAAAACCTTGATGGCCAAAAATGCCGAATTACAACAGGCGCAAACCCAACTAGTTCAAGCAGAAAAGGTTGCAACCTTGGGTCAAATGACAGCAGGAATTGCCCATGAAGTAAATAATCCTATCAATTTTATTGCTGGTAATTTAAATTTTATTGAACAATATTTCCAAGAAATTGTTAATTTACTTGAACTATATCAAAAGTATCTGCCCGATCCCCCAACTGAAATTAAAAATGCTATTAAAACAAAAGATATAAATTATTTATTGAATGATTTATCCAAAATTATTCAATCTATGCAAGTAGGTACAGATCGCGTTACAGAAATTGTGTCATCATTGAATAAGTTCTCTCGACACGGAGAAGCAGGGAAGAAAAGTGCTAACCTGCATGAGGGGTTAGAAACTACGCTACTCATTCTTGGACATCGACTCAAAGCAAATACTCATCGTCCGGCAATCCAACTAAGTAAAGAATATGGAGAATTGCCGCTTATTGAGTGCTATCCAGGCGAACTAAATCAGGTTTTTATGAATTTGATTGGTAATGCAATAGATGCAATTGAAGAAATACAAAAACATCAATATTTTGATGATAATGTTAGACATATTGGTATGATTTGGATTAAAACTGAAGCAATTGGAGAGCGAGTTATTCTCAGAATTGCAGACAATGGCTCAGGAATCAGTGAAGCAAACCGGACAAAGATATTCGATGCTTTCTACACTACAAAAGTCATCGGTAAAGGAACAGGACTAGGTTTATCTATTGCTTACCAAATTGTAGTTAATAATCATCGCGGTAAGCTAAGTTGCCATTCAACACAAGGTGAGGGTACAGAGTTTGTGATTGAATTACCTATCCGATAAATTAGAATCCCAAATTCTAATTGCGATCGCATTTCCCTGAACTCTATCGATTTCTGAGTAAAAAGAGCGATCGCGGCCTCTTTGACACAGCATTTGGACAAGGCGATCGCTCTTGTTGATTCCATTCCCAACAAAACACCTATAAACGCGATAGGATGAATAATTATAGATTAATATTCAATCATATTTATAATGTCTTATAGTGACTTCTCGCTGTCAAAAGTAAAACGCGACTTTAACTTAACTACGGTTGAAAATGGACGTTTTTTACCCGAAACCCAGTCCATAGAACCTAGTTTATACCTCAAAGAAGCACTAAGCGAAGGACTACCATTAGCAACAGCAACTGGTTCAGAAAAAGCTCGCTCAGAGTTAATTATTAGTCCAATTCTTGTAGAAGTTCGGAAAATTCTCGAACGCAAAGTCAGCTTTTTTTCAGGTGAAGATTTTACCGTCGCACCGGAGCTAGGCTTAAGTGGAGTATGTGATTTTTTAATTAGCCGCTCACCCGAACAAATATTTATTGAAGCTCCTGCGATCGTGATTATTGAAGCCAAAAAAGGTGATTTAAAACCTGGTTTAGGGCAATGTGCAGCAGAGATGATTGCCGCGCAAAAGTTTAATGAAATCAATAATATACCGATTAAAACAATTTATGGCAGCGTCAGCAGTGGTACGGCTTGGCGATTTTTGAAATTAGAAGGGCAAACATTGAGTATTGATTTGAATGATTATACAGTTCCGCCAGTGGAAATATTATTAGGAATGTTGGTTTGGATGGTGCGGGAAGGTTAGATATTTTGATCTTTGTGTCTTAGTGTCTGTGCTTAAAATAGGATCGCTTCAAAGATACGAAAAGCTGTACGCTAACCCTCTCAAACCTCTATTATGTAGAAATCGAATACTCTAGGGAACGTGGATTATCGATTCTTTTGGAAGCGTCTAATATTTCTAGGGCGATAATATTTCCATCTTCGTCGTAATCTAAAATTATCCCTGGTTTTTCTTCGTCACTATCTTCTATGGATACATCACTCAATATAATTCTTAATATATCTACTTCTGGGTCATAGATAATTTTCATATTTCTCTCCAGTATTTTTCGATTTTACTAGTTTTATTCTCTAGGCGATGTCTACGACCACCTACGCCTAAGCATTTCGCCAAATAAAATACCAACTTTACAACCCGCAAAAGCGGGTTTTGTTTTTTAGATAGGATAATATCTTTAAATAACTATTTAACTATTAAATAGTATTACAAAATATTTACATTAATGTGAGCTAACACTTTTATATAAAGTCAACAATTACAAAGAAATATTTCGTTTTTTATATCGAATTGTGTCAGATAGACGATAAAATGCCTACTGGGCAAGCATTTTCTGATAAAAAACAGATATTGCCTAAAAGTTCACAAGTTACTTGTGGCTGATGATGCCGCGAGGAACTTCCTTCAGAGAACACGCATCAAAGGAGCCGAAGAAGCATGTTCACACACGTCAAGTCCACCATTAGACACATTGCGCCTGATAACTTACGCGGACGTAGTTTAATCAAGGTGGTCTATGTCGTGCTTGAGTCCCAGTACCAGAGTGCTTTGTCGCAAGCAGTTCGCACGATTAACGCGAACAATCCCAACTTGGCGATTGAAATCAGCGGGTACTTGATTGAGGAACTCCGCGACCCAGAGAACTACGAAGAGTTCAAACGAGAAATTGAGGGTGCGAATATCTTCATCGCTTCCCTCATTTTCATCGAAGACTTAGCACAGAAAGTAGTAGCAGCAGTAGAACCACACCGCGATCGCCTGGATGTTTCTGTTGTCTTTCCCTCCATGCCAGAGGTAATGCGCCTAAGTAAAATGGGCAGCTTTTCTTTAGCACAGTTGGGTCAGTCAAAAAGTGCGATCGCCCAATTCATGCGGAAACGCAAAGAAAAATCCGGTGCGGGATTCCAAGATGGGATGCTGAAGCTTTTGCGAACCCTCCCGCAAGTGCTGAAGTTTTTACCGATGGATAAGGCACAGGATGCCCGAAATTTCATGCTCAGTTTTCAGTATTGGCTAGGTGGTTCTCCAGAAAATCTGGAAAACTTCTTGCTGATGCTAGCTGATAAATACGTATTTAAAGGTTTAGAGAAACAAAATTTTGCACCTTCTACATACGAACAGCCGGTGGTTTATCCCGATTTAGGGATTTGGCATCCTTTGGCTCCTAGTATGTTTGAAGATGTCAGAGAGTATCTCAATTGGTATACAGCTCGTAAGGATATTTCTAGCGATCTCAAAGATCCCCTAGCTCCTTGTGTCGGGTTGGTATTACAACGCACTCACCTAGTTACAGGGGATGATGCCCATTATGTGGCAATGGTGCAGGAGTTGGAAGCATTAGGCGCACGGGTACTACCTGTGTTTGCTGGTGGTTTGGATTTCTCCAAGCCTGTAGATGCTTACTTCTACGAACCAATTACCAAGATACAGTTAGTAGATGCAGTGATCTCGCTGACTGGTTTTGCTTTAGTAGGTGGCCCAGCTAGACAAGATCATCCCAAGGCAATTGAATCACTCAAACGCTTAAACCGTCCTTACATGGTGGCGTTACCCTTAGTATTCCAAACCACAGAAGAGTGGATGGATAGCGATTTAGGGTTACATCCAATTCAAGTAGCTTTGCAAATTGCAATTCCTGAATTGGATGGAGCAATTGAGCCGATTATATTATCGGGTAGAGATGGAACTACAGGGAAAGCGATCGCACTCCGCGATCGCGTTGAAGCTGTCGCCGAACGCGCCTTAAAATGGGCTAACCTCCGCCGCAAGCCGAAACTGGATAAAAAAGTCGCCATCACCGTTTTCAGTTTTCCGCCAGATAAAGGCAACGTGGGAACCGCCGCTTATTTAGATGTATTCGGTTCCATCTACGAGGTGATGAAAGCCCTCAAAAATAACGGCTACGACTTACCAGAATTGCCAGAATCAGCCCAAGCGTTGATGCAAGAAGTCATTCATGACGCACAGGCGCAGTACAACAGCCCAGAACTGAACGTTGCTTACAAAATGTCGGTTCCTGAGTATGAAGCGCTAACCCCTTACTCTCACCGCTTAGAGGAAAACTGGGGCCCACCTCCTGGACATCTCAACAGTGATGGGCAAAACTTGCTAATTTATGGTAAGCAATTTGGTAACGTCTTCATCGGTGTCCAACCCACATTTGGTTACGAAGGCGACCCGATGCGGCTGTTATTCTCGCGTTCAGCTAGTCCTCACCACGGTTTTGCTGCCTACTACACTTACCTAGAGCAAGTTTGGAAAGCTGATGCTGTACTGCACTTTGGTACACACGGTTCCTTGGAATTCATGCCAGGTAAACAGATGGGGATGTCTGGTGACTGTTATCCAGATAACTTGATTGGCTCAATTCCCAACTTGTATTACTACGCAGCTAATAATCCGAGTGAAGCGACAATTGCCAAACGCCGGAGTTATGCCGAAACAATTTCTTACTTGACACCGCCGGCAGAAAATGCTGGTTTGTATAAAGGTTTGAAGGAACTCAGCGAGTTAATTGCTTCCTACCAAACCTTGAAAGATAGTGGACGCGGTGTTTCCATTGTCAACAGCATCATGGATAAATGCCGGATCGTGAATCTGGATAAGGATATTAATCTGCCAGAAACCGATGCCAGAGACATGAGTACCGAAGAGCGGGATAATATTGTTGGCAACGTCTACCGCAAGTTGATGGAAATTGAGTCACGGTTGTTGCCTTGTGGTTTACACGTCATTGGTAAACCGCCAAGTGCAGAAGAAGCGATCGCAACTCTGGTTAATATTGCTAGTCTAGATCGTCAAGAAGAAGGACTTCAAGGCTTACCGGGAATTATCGCTAACAGCATTGGGCGTAACATTGACGATATATACCAAAATAATGACAGAGGCATTTTAGAAGATGTCCAGTTATTGCAAGATATCACCTTGGCAACCCGTGCAGCAGTTAGCGCCCTTGTTCAAGAGCAAATCGACGCCGAAGGACGAGTTTCTCTGGTTTCCCGGTTGAATTTCTTCAACATGGGTAAAAAGGAACCTTGGGTAGAAGCATTGCATAAAGCAGGTTATCCCAAAGTTGATGGCGCAGCCCTAAAACCCCTATTTGAGTATTTGGAATTCTGCCTGCAACAAGTTTGTGCCGATAACGAACTAGGAGCATTACTCAGAGGCTTGGAAGGTGAATACATCCTACCTGGCCCTGGTGGCGATCCGATCCGCAACCCGGATGTATTGCCCACAGGTAAGAATATCCATGCTTTAGATCCGCAATCCATCCCCACAACAGCAGCAGTCCAATCAGCCAAAATCGTCGTAGATAGGCTTTTGATCCGTAACAAGGCGGAAAATGAAGGAAAATGGCCAGAAACCATTGCCTGCGTCCTCTGGGGAACCGATAACATCAAAACTTACGGTGAATCCCTAGCACAAATTATGTGGATGGTGGGCGTGCGTCCAGTTCCCGATGCCTTGGGACGGGTGAACAAGTTGGAATTGATATCTTTAGAAGAGTTGGGACGACCCAGAATTGATGTGGTAATCAACTGTTCTGGTGTATTCCGCGACTTGTTCATCAACCAAATGAACCTGCTAGACCAAGGCGTGAAGATGGCGGCTGAGGCAGATGAACCCTTAGAAATGAACTTTGTTCGCAAACACGCTTTGCAGCAAGCTGAAGATATGGGGATTAATCTGCGTCAAGCAGCGACGCGCGTTTTCTCCAACGCTTCTGGTTCCTACTCGTCAAATATCAACTTGGCGGTAGAAAACAGCACTTGGGATAGCGAAGCCGAGTTGCAGGAAATGTATCTTAACCGGAAATCCTTCTCCTTCAATTCCGATAACCCCGGAATCATGGACGAATCCCGGCAGATTTTTGAAAGTACATTAAAAACTGCTGATGCAACTTTCCAAAATCTCGATTCTTCCGAGATTAGCTTAACGGATGTTTCCCACTACTTCGATTCAGATCCCACTAAGCTGGTGGCAAGTCTGCGGGGTGATGGTAAAAAACCAGCATCTTATATTGCAGATACAACTACAGCTAACGCCCAAGTGCGGACATTATCAGAAACCGTGCGTTTGGATGCGCGTACCAAATTATTAAATCCCAAATGGTACGAGGGGATGCTGTCTCACGGTTACGAAGGTGTGCGCGAACTCTCCAAGCGGTTGGTGAATACAACGGGTTGGAGTGCGACTGCTGGCGCTGTGGATAACTGGATTTATGAGGATACTAACGAAACCTTCATCAAAGATGAAGAAATGCAGAAACGGTTGCTGAACCTTAATCCCCATTCTTTCCGCAAGATTGTATCAACTTTGTTGGAAGTGAATGGACGCGGTTATTGGGAGACTAGCGAGGATAATTTAGATCGTCTGCGCGAGTTGTACCAAGAAGTTGAAGACCGGATTGAAGGGATAGACTAAGATTACATGGGCAGGCTTTATGCCTGCCTTAATAATTAAATAAGGTTAAAAAATGAAATATAAATGATTCAAACATTTCAAAATAAAGCATTAGAAAATTTATTTAGAGAAAATTTTAATAAAGGAGTTCCTGCAAACTTAGAAAAGAAAATTAGAATCAGACTTGAAGTTATAGACTCAGCGTTAATTGTAGAAGATATTAGATTACCGGGTTATGATTTACATGAATTAAAAGGAGACAGGAAAGGAACTTGGTCAATTAAGGTATCAGCAAACTGGCGTATAACTTTTAAATTTAAAGATGGCGATGCTTATGATGTCAATCTTGAAGATTATCATTAATTCCTGTGTTAATATGATCTTAATTGGCTAGACAATGATACATAAGGTTGACCAAATTATTAAGTAAGAAGTATTAATTATGGATAATTGGCAAGATATTACTGATACTAGATTAGTAAGACCAATACATCCTGGTGAAGTAATTGCAGATATTTTAGATGATTTAGATATTAATACCGCAAATTTTGCAGAAATTTTAGGAGTATCTAATCAAACAATTGAAGAAATTATTAATGGTCAAAGGTCAATTACAGTAGATATAGCAATACGTCTTGGTAAAGCTTTAGGAAATGGCCCAAGACTTTGGCTTAATCTTCAGCAAAAAGTCGATCTTTGGGATGCTTTGCAAAGCCATAAAGAAGAATATGAGCAAGTTATGACATTGGTTTAGAGTAAATTGTTTTGTATAATTATCATTTTCCCTCTAATCTTATTCATATTCCTCTAGATATGGATCATCATCCTCGTAACTTACCTCAAAATTATCGGATTTAAGTTCTATAGTTGGCACAGTATTGTTAGGGTCTAGAATAGCCTCATGAAGAGAATTAAATTGTAAATTATATGATTTATCTCTTGATAGTTGAATTATTACTTCAACAGGTAATATACTTTGCTGCTGTACTTTTCCTTCAATATGTCTCAAATCACCATAATACGTCTCATCTTCTCCAACCCAAACAGCATTTTCAGTACTATTGAAGCTAACATCTGCCGCATAACTAACCTTGACTATTAATTCAAATGTAACTACTGGATTTTCAGCATCTTCATCATCAATATCTACAATATATTTTTCAATGACTTCTATTGCATCTACTTCTACAAAATCTATGTTTTCACTACCAGGCTCAAATAATCCATTATCAAAATAGCTACTAAATGAAAACTCTTTTATAATAAAATTATTTGATATTATTGCTTCAATTTTCGGCAAATTATCTTCAAGTATTTCATTGCATAAATCAATTTCTTCTGATTCTTTTTCTATTGTTATTATTTCTTCTAAGAATTCATCAATATTTTCTTGATATATCAAATTTTCGTTAAGACAAACAGCATCTTTCCAATCTTTATCTCCGCTAATAACGTAAATTATTCTATCTTCAGATTTAGCTTTTATTTCTATTGCTGCTATAGCAAATGCATCTGGAAACTCGTATTTTTTTTCTCCATGTTTAAAAGGAGGAGTGAAATTAAAATATTTATTAAAAATATCTTCTACAGGAACAGTATCTACTGATAATATATTAACTTCTGCTTCTTTTATAAAATTGTTGTATTGCTCTATTAATTCTTTATAGAGATCCTGCTCATTCAAGCGTAAATTTAATAAATGTCTATACCGATTCGAGTTATGTATAATAAAAGCTTTCTTACGAAAATCTTTATGCAAGCTTTTCAAAGCCAAAACAGATTCGTTTGAATATTTTTCTAGCTGAGATAATATTTCTTGCTGATTAATAGTAGTTAAATAAAGAGCAATTTTTTTATCTTTAGCTAATTTAGTCAGTTGTCTAAAACTGGTTGATTGATAGTTAAATTTAGCTTTATTAAAAATCTCTGTATCTAAAGCAACTAAACGAGTAGGTTGTTTGAGTGCTTGTGTTTCCATAAGTTTTAACCTAAAATGAATGAAAGTATCTTAACCTTCATATATAGTTCCCAAAAAATTACTCGGATTAACAAAGATATATAAAAAATTTTGCACCTGACTTTTCACGATAAGTCCTCAATCCACAATAGGCGGAGCGTCTCCTGTTACGTATCTACGCTTTGTTTTTGAGATTTTCTGTAAGGCGAGCGCTCACTCTTCCACAATAGGCGATCGCTTTACTTTTGAGGTTTTCTGCAAGGCGATCGCACTCACTCTTACACAACTGACAATTACCTTATTTTTGAGGTTTTCTGCAAGGCGATCGCACTCACTCTTACACAACTGACAATTACCTTATTTTTGAGGTTTTCTGCAAGGCGATCGCACTCACTCT
>NZ_JBALEO010000067.1:0-79569 GCF_036918015.1 Nostoc sp. | reverse complement strand
AAAAACTCGAATATTAAAAGTGAACTATAAACTGGATACTCATTTCTGAAGCATATCATGAGTTAAAATCTCATTTTTTAGTTCAAATCACAACTAGACTCTCTGAAAGAGAAAATTTCAGTCTGTCTATTGATTGCGATCGCTTATTTTAATTGAATATGACGACACTTGCTCACTAGGGGTAAAACTGAAGCTAGCGTACTCCTTGCCAAAGGGGTACGCTAGCACGAGTAAGGTACTTTGGTTATTGGTAATTGAGCAGACTCGATATTACCTTTTAACTTTTAGACGCGAAATTTCAAATCTCTATTCGTCGTCGAAGTCATCCTCGTCGTCTTCCTCTTCTTCCTCGAAATCGTCTTCGTCTACTACTTCATCAGCAATTAATTCATCTTCTTCATCTAGAATTGACCTTTCTGCACGTCTGCTGCCAAAGCCAGATTCCCCAAGAGTAGGAGAATCTAAATTATAGGTGCGAGCTGTGCGATCGTCTAAGACCATATCTAGGGGATCATCAACTTCATCTAACACACTACTGGTAATTTCAGCAGTATAGTCATCGATCGCTCCGGGCTCTTCATAAGTATTGTACCCAGTACCAGCCGGAATCAATCGCCCGATAATCACGTTTTCCTTTAATCCGCGCAGCCAGTCAGATTTGCCTTCGATAGCTGCTTCGGTGAGTACCCGTGTTGTCTCTTGGAAGGACGCGGCGGAAATAAAGCTGTCGGTGTTCAACGATGCTTTAGTGATCCCCAACAATACTGGAGTGTACTGTGCCCTAGCACCGCCTGTAATTGCCATAGCTTCGTTCACCTGCTCAACTTGGCGCAGTTCCACCAATTCGCCGGGAAGCATTGTGGTGTCGCCACCATCATCAATCCTGACTTTGTTGGTCATCTGGCGAACAATCACTTCAATGTGCTTATCGGAAATATCAATCCCTTGAGACTGGTACACCATTTGCACTTCATTCACCAAGAAAGTCTGTACCTTTTGTAAAGCAAGGCTAGCACAAGCATAGATTCCGTCTTCAGAACCCAGGCTAAAGAAGATTTCCAAAATTTCGTGGGGATTAGATGGCCCATCAGTTAACGGTTGTCCCGCTAATACCATTGAGCCATCTGGCACAATCAAATTTTGTCCTGGTCCCAGAGGATAATCTGTCACCACGCCATTTGATTCTACGACCTTGATGGCGATCGCTTCATCACCGCTTTCAGCGTAAACTACCTTAACTTCTCCGCCCCGCCGACATAAAATGCACGCTTCTTTCGGTTTACGAGCTTCAAGTAGTTCCTCAATCCGGGGCAAACCTTGAATGATATCTCCGGTTTTGGCGCGTTCAAACACCAGCAACACCAAGTTATCACCCCGTTGTACCAAATCGCCGTCTTCTATCTGCAACACAGCACCAGGGCTGACTCGATAAGGGCGACCGATACGGGTAGTAACAACGTAGTTTTTAGTACTTAAAGCTGATTCCCCACCAGATGCAGCAGCGACACTTTTAACATCCACTACTTGCCCTGATTCTGGGGCAAAAACTCCAGGAGCAACTTCTGTACCTTCTACTAGCAAATCACCCACTTTTACCTTTGGCTGAGTACTAGTATTAATGGTGAGCCTGTCAACATCGCGCAACACTAAACAGCGACGCACGTTTTCGGTTCCTTTTTGAACACCTCGTACTTCCCCGCCTTCTTTACACAAGATTTGGGTACGTGCGACTACAGACCCTGGGGCGATGGTTAACCCATCGTGTACCTCAAGTGTGGTCTGGGTACTACCTTGGGTGGCATCGGCGGTAATGTCTCGACGAATTACCAAAGATTCCAAAATCACCAGTTGTAAACGTTGAACTTCTGGGTCTTCAGTATCCTCTACTAATTCAATATCTGCTGCCAGGGGTGAAGCATTATGGTCTTGTTCTCCTTCTTGCTCAATTTCCAGTACTAGCTGGGTTCGTAGCAGTTCGACACCTTCAACAGATTTGACGCGTTCTGAATCTTTATAAGGTAGTCGCTGCACCGCTCTCAATTGGATCGATCGCCCGGTTTGTTGACTTACCGATGTCGTTGATGGCACATCTGGATTATCAGGGACGGCAAACTCAACCACTGGACGACTCAATAGGGCGGGGCCTTCTGGTGTTTCAACATACTGGATATAACGCAATTCCGTGGCGACATTGCCTTGAAATTCCTCACCTGGTTGAATGAAGGTGTTATCTCGCCCGATGACTGATTCGGGATCGTCAACCATCAGCAGTTCCCCTGGCTTCACCACTACTTCCCGCAGGATGTCGTTTTTCTGGGTCACTTCTACCACACCACTGTTTTGGCAGAAGATATCCTTCACAACTTCGGTGCCAGCTTCCACAAACTGACCGTCTTCTACCAACAGTAAGGAGATATCTTTATTAACTTCGTGGCTTTCTTCGGGAATCCACAACAGTGTACCGCCCTGCACTACTTCATAACCCAGCTTGGCTTTGCCTTTTTTCTGGACTTCGACACCCGCAAATTTCAGGAATCCACCAGTGGTTGTGCGATAGCGGTCATCAATTAACTCAGCGACCACTTGACCATTTTGCACTTTTGTGCCTGGTGTAGCCCGGAGGTTAAATACTTGGTTGTTGCCAGTGGAAACTAAGTAATTATTGCGCCCTTGGGAACTTTGGACTGTCACCGTTGCTTGGTCTAGTACGACAGAAGCGGTGATAATCTCAATTTCCCTGGTACTCTTACCTGGGGTAGCTTCTGGCAAGCGCACCACACCGCCGTGCAAACTGGCTAACTTGGTTTCTGCTAAAACTCCATTAGAGGCGATCGCATCACCATTTTTCACCACCAATTCGGCCCCTGGCGGCAAGTTGTAAACTTCCCCAGACAAAATCCAAATCAAACCACCGCGCGCGGCTGTGGTTGTGGTATTGCCTTGACGGTCAGTTTTTTGTTCTGGAACAACTTCGGCAAATTGCACTTCCCCTGCTAAGTCAGAGGCTACATCTTTAACTGCTTTTTCTGTATTAGTCCGAGTTGTCCGTCCACCAAGGGCAACCTCTGCCAACAACTGACCTTGTTTTACCTTATTTCCATCAAATACATATAGTGTTGAACCTTGGGTAAGATGAACCTCTTGGTTCTCTGGAGTAACATCACCTACTTTTGTTGGCTCCAAAAGCATGATGCCATTAGCCTCAACATAGAGTGCATCTTCCCCGTGGCGGGTACGATATGTTCTAGTTTTCAGTTTTCGCGGAAGCTTGACAGTCCCATCAATTTTGGAACGAACTTGTTGCGCCACTTCCCCAGTAAACACCCCACCAGTGTGGAATGTCCGCATGGTTAACTGAGTACCGGGTTCACCGATACTTTGGGCAGCAATAATCCCTACAGCTTCGCCCAAATCTACCATCTTGGCGTGGGCCAAACTCCAGCCGTAGCAGTGTTGACAGACAGAACGTGCGGCTTCACAAGTTAGTGGCGATCGCACCACAACTTCTCCCACCCCAGACTTTTCAATTTTCTTCGCCAAGTCTTCAGGAATTGGCGAATTACGTGCTGCAATCAATTCTTTTGTCACCGGATGCACCACATCTTCGCCAATTACCCGTCCCATCAAGCGGGTTGCTAGAGGAATCAACGTTTTGGCACCTTCTGTCATTGGTCGAATCGCAAGACCTCTGGTAGTGCCGCAGTCAAATTCCCGAATAATTACATCCTGGGATACGTCCACTAATCGGCGGGTGAGATAACCAGAGTCAGCCGTCCGTAAGGCAGTATCCACCAATCCTTTTCTGGCACCGTAAGACGAAATAATGTATTCCGTCACAGTTAGCCCTTCACGGAAGTTGGTTTTGATCGGTAAATCGATAATTTCCCCTTGAGGATCTGCCATCAGTCCCCGCATCCCCACTAACTGCCGGACTTGTGAGATGTTACCCCGTGCCCCGGAGAATGCCATCATATATACGGAGTTAAGGGGATTAGTCTTCTTGAAGTGAACGACTACTTCATCTTTCAAAGCTTCACTGGTACCATTCCAAGTATCGATTACCTTTTGGAAGCGTTCTACTTCAGTGATTTCTCCCCGTTGATAACGGGTTTCAGTAGCGCGAATTTCTTCCTCGGCTGCTTCTAAGAGCAATCGCTTAGTTGGTGGTATCATCAAGTCATCTACACTGATGGAAACCCCTGCTTTAGTAGCATAGCGAAATCCCAAATCTTTCAATTTGTCCGCCATCACTGCGGTTCGCGCTGTACCATAATTCGTAAAAGCCCAAGAAATTAAATTTCTCAGTTGACCTTTGTCAACCACGCGATTGCGAAAAATCATTTTTTCGTTAGTCATTAATCATTAGTCCTGAGTCATCAATAATTAATAATTCGTAATTCGTAATTCGTAATTCGTAATTAAAGAATTAATTACGAATTACGTTAGCGCAGCGTAAAGCCTTCGGCATGGCTTCGCTTAGAGCGAGTCCGCGAGCGTCATTAGAAATTACGAATTAACTTGCTAGTGCTTCCTGAATGGCATTGTTGTAAATAACGCGGCCAGGAGTTGTGTATATATACTGTGAAAGTACATTGCCCTTAGCGTCTTGTCTGACTCGACGGAACTTATAGAGTAATGTGCGGGTACCATCCTCGTTTTCCGTCACTTTCACGGGTTCTGTATCCGGTTGGTCTGATTCTATTTCACCGTCAAACCTTACGTAAATATAGGCGTGCAAGTCAATTTGATCTTGCTGGAAAGCCATAATTACATCCTCTAGCGAAGAAAAGTAATTTCCTGCCCCTTTTGTCGCACCGGGATTTTCTGCTGTTAAATAATAGGCTCCCAACACCATATCTTGGCTAGGTGTGATGATCGGTTTACCTGTGGCTGGTGACAAAATATTGTTAGAAGCCAACATTAACAACCGCGCTTCAGCCTGACTTTCTAATGACAGAGGGACGTGTACCGCCATTTGGTCGCCGTCAAAGTCGGCGTTAAACGCTGGACACACCAGAGGATGAAGTTGAATCGCTCTACCTTCTACTAAAATTGGTTCAAAAGACTGAATACCCAAACGGTGCAATGTTGGTGCCCGGTTTAGCATTACAGGATGTCCTTCAATTACCTCTTCCAGCACATCCCAAACACTGGGATCATTGCGGGATATAAGCTTTTTCGCAGCTTTGATGTTATTCACCATACCGCTACGAATCAGGCGGTTAATCACAAATGGTTGAAATAGCTCAATTGCCATTTCTCTAGGCAAACCGCACTGGTGAATTTTCAGCTTTGGCCCGACCACAATTACCGAACGTCCAGAGTAGTCAACCCGTTTACCTAACAAGTTTTGTCGGAAACGTCCTTGCTTACCCTCAATAATGTCGGACAAAGATTTCAGGGGTCGATTATTTGCCCCTACCACAGTGCGTCCCCGACGACCATTGTCAATCAAAGCATCCACTGCTTCTTGCAGCATCCGCTTTTCGTTCCGCACAATAATCTCTGGTGCCAAAATTTCTTGCAAGCGTGCCAAACGATTGTTGCGGTTAATTACCCGCCGATACAAATCATTTAAATCGCTGGTGGCAAAGCGTCCGCCATCTAGTTGCACCATTGGGCGCAAGTCGGGCGGAATCACGGGAATAACTGCCATTACCATCCACTCTGGTTTGGAACCAGTGGCGATAAAGTTGTCAATTACCCGCAGTCGCTTAATTAGCTTGGCTCTCTTTTGTCCCTTGGCGTTGCCAATTTCTTCGCGTAGGCTTTCGGCTTCTTGTTCCAAATTGATATCGGCAAGCAAACGCAACAGCGCTTCAGCACCAATACCTACCTCTACGCCTTGCAGCACAGAATCTTCGCTATAAATTTGGTCTTCTATTTCCAACCACTGGTCTTCACTCAGCAGTTGTTTGTAAGTTAAAGTTTCGGCATTACCTGCACTCAGGACAACATAAGAGTTGAAATAGACAATCTGCTCGACATCCCGCAAGGGCATATCCAACAGGATGGAAATATAGCTAGGAATGCCTTTGAGATACCAGACGTGAGCTACTGGTGCAGCGAGTTTAATATAGCCCATGCGGTGGCGACGCACCCGTGACTCGGTGACTTCTACCCCACAGCGCTCACAGACAATACCTCTGTGACGAACTCTTTTATACTTCCCACAATGGCATTCCCAATCTTTTGCGGGACCAAAGATCCGCTCACAAAATAAGCCATCCATCTCTGGCTTGAGAGTTCGGTAGTTAATCGTCTCTGGCTTGGTAACTTCACCGACTACTTGACCGTTGGGCAATGTTCTCTCGCCCCACTGCCGAATGCGTTCAGGGGAAGCCAAGCCGATTTTTACGTAGTCAAACTGATTAGTTTGGGCAGGTCTCATACTTAAGTGCTGAGTTCCGAGTTTTGAGTTTTGAGTTTTGAGTTTATTTAGTTTTAAGGTTTGAATTAAGAGATTTCTAAGTGCTAAATGCCAATTTCTGAGTTTGTTAAGACTCAGTATTTAGCATTTAGCACTCAGCACTCCTTATTCGTCATCATCCAGCGATTCGCGGGAAAGAGATTCGTAAGTTGGTCGGGGAGGTGTGCGACGGGCTGATTGGTCTGCCATCAAATCGACTTCTACATCTAGGGAACTGCCGTCTGCTTGGGTTTCTACCTTGTGTACGGCAATATCTAACCCCAATGATTGCAACTCGCGCATTAGCACCTTAAAGGATTCTGGAGTTCCAGGTCTAGGAATTGCCTTACCTTTAACGATCGCATTTAACGCTTCATTCCGTCCTTGCATATCGTCAGATTTAACTGTGAGCAATTCCTGTAAGGTGTAAGCGGCACCAAAGGCTTCCAATGCCCACACTTCCATTTCTCCAAACCGCTGACCACCTTGTTGTGCTTTACCACCCAAGGGTTGCTGAGTCACCAGTGAGTATGGGCCTGTGGAACGCGCGTGGATCTTATCATCCACCAAATGCACCAGCTTCAGCATATAAGCTACACCGATGGTAATTGCTCGGTCAAAGGGTTCACCTGTCCGACCGTCATACACCATGATTTTGCCTGGGTTATCTGGGTTATATACCCAGTCTTTCCCTGTTTCGTCTCGTGCTTCTTGCAATTTGCCATGCACGATTCGGCGCGATGTCTCTTCACCGTACATTTCATCAAAAGGAGTAATCTTAAATCGTACTCCCAAGGTCTGACCAGCCCAACCCAAGAGGCATTCAAATACTTGTCCGACGTTCATCCGACTGGGTACACCCAAGGGATTAAGTACAATGTCCACTGGTGAACCATCGGGCAAATAAGGCATATCTTCCGCTGGTAATATCCGAGAAATAATCCCTTTATTACCGTGGCGTCCTGCCATTTTGTCGCCAACTTGGATTTTGCGTTTTTGAGCAACATATACCCGGACTACCATATTGGCTCCTGGTGGTAGTTCATCGCCTTGTTCACGAGTAAACAAGCGCACATCAACTACGCGACCTTTTTCACCGTTTGGTACTCGCAGGGAATTGTCTCGCACATCCCGCGCTTTTTCACCAAAGATGGCCCGCAACAGTTTTTCTTCTGGCGGTTGGTCAGATTCACCTTTGGGGGTAACTTTTCCTACCAAGATATCACCAGCTTCTACCCATGCCCCAATGCGAATGATTCCCTGTTCATCCAACTGACGCAAGGCATCTTCCCCGACGTTGGGAATTTCTCTGGTGATTTCTTCTGGCCCCAGTTTGGTTTGTCTCGCTTCAATTTCATATTTTTCAATGTGAATTGAGGTGTAGACATCATCCTGCACCAGTCTTTCAGAGATTAAAATCGCGTCTTCGTAGTTGTAGCCTTCCCAAGGCATATAGGCAACGACGATATTTTGTCCTAACGCCAATTCACCGCCTTCGGTGGAGGAGCCATCAGCCAATACCTGACCAGCAACAACCCGTTCCCCAATGCGAACGAGAGGTTTCTGATTTAAACAGGTGTCTTGGTTGGAACGTTGGTACTTGGAAAGGGTGTACTTAATTTCTGAGGTATTAGGTTTCGGACGGACGCGAATTTCTGTAGCATCCACATAAGTGACATCACCATCAGTACGCGATACAACCACCATCCCGGAGTCTCTTGCTCCTTGAGCTTCCAAACCAGTACCCACTAGAGGACGCTCTGGTTTGAGCAGAGGCACTGCTTGCCGTTGCATGTTCGATCCCATCAGCGCTCGGTTAGCGTCATCATGCTCCAAGAAGGGAATCATGCTGGTCGCTACCGACACAATCTGTACGGGAGATACTGCTACGTAGTCCACCTGTTCTGGTGTTGTGGTGGAAAATTCTTGGCGATAGCGGACTGGCACTAGTGGCCCAATGATGTGCCCGGTTTCATCTACAGGAATATCCCCAGGAGCAACCCGTAGATCGTCTTCTTCATCGGCTGTCATGTAGGCTGGAGGCAGATCAAATCTGACTCGCCCATTTTCTACAGGTCTAAATGGTGTTTCTAAGAACCCATACAGGTTAACCCGCGCATGGGTTGCTAAGGAGCCAATCAATCCGGCGTTGGGGCCTTCTGGTGTCTCAATGGGGCAAATGCGTCCATAGTGACTAGGATGAATATCTCGCACGGCAAACCCAGCGCGTTCGCGGGTTAAACCACCAGGGCCAAGGGCACTTAGACGGCGTTTGTGGGTCAGTTCTGCCAGAGGATTGGTTTGATCCATGAACTGACTTAACTGGCTAGAACCAAAGAATTCTTTAATTGCTGCTACCAGTGGTTTGGGGTTTACCAAGGAGGCGGGAGTTAGCACTTCGGCATCAGATACGGTCATCCGTTCCCGAATGATTCTTTCTAGGCGGTTTAAGCCCACCCGCACTTGGTTTTGCAGCAATTCCCCGACGCTTCTCACGCGACGGTTGCCTAAGTGGTCAATGTCATCGATATTACCGATGTCATACTCTAGGTTGATCAGGTAATCCACAGCTGCCAAGATATCCCCAGCAGTCAACACGCGCATTGTGTCTGGGACAGAAAGACGCAATTTTTTGTTGAGTTTATAGCGTCCGACGCGGCCAAGGTCATAACGTTTCGGGTCAAAGAAACGGGAGTCTAGGAGCTGTTGTCCACCTAATACTGTAGGTGGTTCACCAGGACGCAGTTTCCGATATAACTCCATTAGGGCTTCTTCTTCAGAGAATTGCCCTTCTTTTTCGATGGTTTTTTGGAAATATTCGGGGTGGCGTAAGGCGTCAAAGATTTCGTTGTCTGATAATCCTAAAGCTTTTAGGAGTACCTGTGCTGAGAGTTTGCGGGTTTTGTCGATGCGTACCCACACCAAATCGTTACGGTCTGTTTCAAATTTCAGCCATGCTCCCCGGTTGGGAATTAAGCTAGCTGAATAAGTACGTCGCCCGTTTTTGTCGATTTCTGATTTGTAATAGACCCCTGGCGATCGCACTATTTGGTTGACAATTACCCGCTCGGCTCCGTTAATAATAAACGTGCCGCGATCGGTCATCAAAGGCAAATCCCCAATGAATACCTCTTGCTCTTTGATTTCCCCGGTTTCTTTATTAATTAGACGTGTGGGAACATACATTTGGACAGCATAAGTACTATCCCGCCGCTTGGCTTCTTCGACGCTGTACTTTGGCTCCTTGAGTTTGTAGTTATGACCCAAAAAGTGCAGTTCTAATTTACCCGTATAATCTGTAATAGGACTAAAGGAGTTAAGTTCTTCTATCAGCCCTTCTTCTAAAAACCAGCGAAAGCTCGATCGCTGGATTTCAATCAAGTCGGGTAACAGAAAGGCGGGTTCCATATATGTTTCTTTAGTCATGCCTCTACCTTTATCAACCTGGTTAAATTTTCCCTTGGACACTGCTGTTTGACGCTTCCCACTGCTAGCCAGTGCCCTTGGCTGTTTGGGAACTTTTTCTTACACACTTGTGATTTACATCTGTGGGCAAAAGCAGCCATTAAATTTGGCTGGAACGAGCAATTTTCACAAGGAAGAATATTGCCCCTAATAAGGGACTAAGTAATGGGTAATGGGTACTATGAAAGTATGGGAAAAGTTACTGAAAGTCTTTTCCCTTTGCATCTCATGCCCAATGAAGCCATTAACTTCTCCGACAGCAGACGCTGTGCGTAGCTTGCTTAAGAGCAGGGAGAAAAGTCGGCAGAGCCGCCCAACGCCCTGGCTCCCCAATGCCCATTTCAAATAGAATATCCAGTTAAAATATTCCTGAATTTGATTTAGTTTCGTCACTTCCCCTCCAAAAAGCGCGTTAATTTGCTGACGCAGCTCCACACAGTGTGTTTTAAATCCACCCCGCTGTTTATATCAGTGATATTTTAGATATCCTAAGACTGAGGGAACGATCCGCACCT
The DNA here is from genome assembly GCF_036918015.1 of Nostoc sp. Taxonomy (GTDB): domain Bacteria; phylum Cyanobacteriota; class Cyanobacteriia; order Cyanobacteriales; family Nostocaceae; genus Nostoc. The sequence continues at coordinate 69,180 of NZ_JBALEO010000067.1, read as the reverse complement.
TGTCGGTTTTGAATCAGAATCACTTTATTTTGCTGGATTGTACTCACAAGGCAATTTTTGTTTAACGATTTTGAATAGGTTCAATACAAAGTAACCGATGTTGTGCAAAAGTCTAGCTCAATTCAGGTTGGCACAGTTAGTCATGTGTGAAGAGCATCCGCTTGTAGAGATTTTGAGGATGGCCAAGCCATAACAGCATGGAAGATTAAGATCGGAAGTTTTACGCTCCTTCTTTTATCATTATGGCGCAAGCAAAATGTTTTTGAGGGAATAATGTTAGCATATTTTTGTCCCCCTATAGATTTATTTTTTTTTACACCACTTAACAAAAGATCCTAGAACACATCTGATATTGACAACCCGAATAATTCACAGGCATTTTGGGTGGTTTGATGGGCGATCGCTTCTACCGTTTCCTGACGCAGTTTAGCTACTTGCTTGGCTACATAAAGTACGTAAGCAGGCTCGTTGCGCCTCTCACCCCGTTTTGGAACTGGAGCGAGAAATGGGCAGTCTGTTTCAATCAGGAGGCGATCGCTACTTACCATTGCAGCGGAGGATTGGATTGCTTTGGCATTTTTAAATGTTACCGTACCGCTAAAGCTGATATAGAAGCCTAAATCGAGAAACCATTGAGTTTCTTCAGGTGTTCCTCCCCAGCAATGCATCACACCCCGCACTCTTTCTCCTTTAAGTTGCCGCCATTTTTGCAACACTTCTTTGGTTGCCACGGCAGCATCACGGCAGTGGATAATCACTGGTAAGTTTAGTTCAGATGCGATCGCCAACTGGGACTCGAACACCATGTACTGTTGCTCATAGTTATCAGCTTTGTAAAAATCCAGCCCCATTTCCCCAATTGCTACCACATTCGAGTCAGAACTCGCTAAAGTTTTGATTGTCTCGGCTGTCTCGCTATTCCATTTATCAGCATCTAAAGGATGTAATCCTACAGCAAAACTAATTTCGGGAAACTCTTGGGCTATGGATTGAATACTGGAAAACTCCTCCGGGTGAACACAGGAATGCACTAAACGCACTACACCTGCTTCTTGCCACCGCGATCGCACTATTGCTAAATCCGGCTGAAAACTATCAAAGTTGAGATGTACGTGCGTGTCTATCAGTTGCATCTTTTGTCCTACCCTGCGGGAAGCCCTTCTCTACGAGAGGCTGCGCCAACGGGTTCAGCAGTCGCTCATGCGGGAAACCCTCAAGACCGCGCTACTTCACCGCTGGCGCGTCTATGTTGTTTGTCCTTCGTCATTTATCGTTTGTTTTTTTACCAATGACTAATGACTAAGGACAAATTACCAATGACTACTCAGCTGTTTGTGTGAGGGGTTTTAGTCTGTGAGCCAATCTTGATTTTTTCCTTGCCCCATTGTTTGGGTGAAGAACACCTCGTTTGATCGCCTTATCAATTTTGCCGTAAGCCTCGGATAACCGAGCCTGTGCTTCTTGTTTTAATTCTGGGCTAGGATTAGCTGTATAAGCAGCTACAGCATTGAGGTATTTCTTCATCAGCGTCTTGACTGCTGATTTGTAAGATTTATTACGCAGTCGGTTACGTTCTGCGATTTGGGCACGCTTAAGAGCAGACTTTGTATTCGCCACAGTCAATTCCAAAAATACGATTATTAATTATGTACACACACTACTAGACTTACTAATATAGCATCCAAATTGCCAATGTTATAATTTCCTAAAAAAAATATGGAATTAGGTCTTGGGGATAAATGAAGATCAATATTAGTAGTATTAGTTCCATAGTCTCTACTGGCTAATTCAGTATTTCGTTAGTTGAGGAAATGCGTTAAAATAAAGTACATCTTCTAAATAACTGTCACCCTAACTCACGTAACCTGATTAAGCAATGTGATTGCCAATAAATTTAATTTGTCCGTAAACCAGATGTATTATTTAGAGGCAGAAACTGTCAAGAGCTAAATTTCAGGGATTCTCAAGTATAGAACCGATATATCGTGCCTGTACAGACATTAACTACTAAAAGTTAGGGAAATTAAGTAAAAATTATACTCAGACCCTACCCCCTGTAAATTCAGGGGATTGGATGTGTAAACACACGATCTACACCCCATAAGAATTGAGGGAAAGGGTGTAAGGGTAGCGGGAAATGGCACACCTGCTTCCTGCCGCTAGCTATTCAAGGCTTGTCGGATTGAGCAATTAAGTCGCCTTCTCAAGCAAACTATACGCTGGTAGCCTTGAGAGTATCAAAAAAATCCAGGTTAAGCTAGAGAAGAGAATTAGAGTCAGCTTGCACACCCTAGTGGGTCAAGAGCAATACTAAATCTCAGGTGGCAATATTATAATTTTGGCATTGTCCTTACTCCATGCTGCGAATTATTACTCAGCAGGCAGACGTTAGAGCAGAACTACAACGGATCTGCGATCGCACCCATGATGAACAGGTGCTTCACAAAGAAGCAACGGTGCGGGAAATTTTGCAAGCAGTAAAGCGCCAAGGCGACAAAGCTGTATTGCATTACACGGACGAATTTGATAAACAAACCCTGAAAGCAGAAGAACTCCGAGTTACAGGCTCGGAACTGGATGCAGCCTATCAACAGGTGTCAAAGGAATTGTTGAGTGCAATTCGGCTAGCTTGCCGCCAAATTGAAGCGTTTCATCGTCAGCGAGTCCCAAAAAGCTGGGTACATTTTGGCGACGATGAAGTAGTGCTGGGCAAACGCTACACCCCTGTAGACCGAGCTGGGTTGTATGTGCCCGGTGGCCGTGCCGCCTATCCCAGTACAGTGCTGATGAATGCAATTCCGGCTCATGTTGCTGCTGTACCTCACGTGGTGATGGTGACACCACCAGGGCCAGGGGGTGCAATTAACCCAGCAGTCTTGGTAGCTGCCCAAGAAGCAGGGGTGCAAGAAATTTATCGCATTGGGGGCGCACAAGCGATCGCCGCTTTAGCCTATGGCACAGAAACGATTCCGAAAGTGAATGTGATTACTGGCCCTGGTAACATTTATGTCACCCTAGCGAAAAAACTTGTCTATGGCACTGTCGGCATTGATTCCTTGGCAGGTCCCAGCGAAGTGCTGGTGATTGCCGATGAAACAGCAAATCCGGTGCATGTCGCTGCTGACTTGCTAGCCCAAGCCGAACACGATCCAATGGCGGCAGCGATTTTGCTGACGACAGATGCTGCTTTGGCGAAAAACGTGCAATTAGCCTTGGAAAGACAGCTAGTAGATCATCCACGGCGAATAGACACAGAAAAAGCGATCGCTCACTACGGCTTAATTATCGTTGTGGAATCGCTTGAAGCAGCAGCAGAACTCTCGAATGAATTTGCCCCCGAACACCTGGAATTAGAAATCAAAGACCCTTGGGCACTCCTACCACAGATTCGTCATGCTGGGGCAATCTTTTTGGGTTACTCAACACCAGAAGCTGTAGGAGACTATTTGGCAGGGCCTAATCATACTTTGCCAACTTCTGGTGCTGCCCGCTATGCCTCAGCATTGGGTGTTGAAACTTTCCTTAAACACTCTAGTATTATTCAATACTCTCAAACCGCACTGCAAAATGTAGCTGGTGCTATTGATGTGCTAGCAACAGCAGAAGGTTTACCTTCCCATGCTGATTCAGTCCGACGCCGAATTCAGCAAGAAGAGTGATTTGGAATGCTTAATTTTTTCTGATAAGTCAGTGCTGAGTAAAAATCCCAGTCCCTAGAAAATTTTCATGCGTGGCTGTCAAACTCGTTTCATCGGGACTGGCTTGAGTCACGCTTTAAGCGTCCACAAGTCGGGCATTGCCAATAGACAGTAGTTTATAGGAGAGGAAAAGCCTCTCCCATAAACTTATGAAAAGCTTCTCCAGAAAAGTTGCTATAACACGTTCTTATTAAAGTGTCGTAAAGCTCACTGACCTATGGCGTAGCTTTAAATCCATAAACTTAAGTTGTCAGATAAAAAATTAGTTTCGTGTCACTGACGACTAATTTTGCTAGATACTTATGTATGTAAGGGGTCTACTCTTTAGGAGACGAGAGCAGTGCTAAATAGTGTTTTGGTAGCTCTGGACGGTTCGGATATTTCAGAACGAGTAATTCAAGCTTTAGATAATTTGCTGTTTTCAAAAGACGCCAAGGTTATTCTCTGTCATGTGTTTCTCACACCAGAGTCAGAAATGGAACTACCTGCCGATCGCCCTCAGCCAGAATCCCCAACGTTTTCTTATTTTCATATTGAAAAGCAACTGCAATTATATCAGGAAAAGTTATCAGCCAGAAGTGAGTTAGAGTTAGTAACTGGCGATCCCGCTGAAGAGATTATTCGTCTTGCCAATATTTATAAAACTGACTTGATCGTAATTGGTAGTCGGGGCTTGATGGGGATGAAACGAATTGTTCAGGGTTCTGTTAGCAGTCAAGTTGTAGAAGAGGCTAATTGTTCAGTATTGGTTGTAAAACCAAGGTAAAGATTTGCAAGGGGAAGCAATGGCTATAACCAGCCCAAAACTAACCTTTGAAGAATACCTGAAATATGATGATGGCACTAATACCCGCTATAAATTGGTCAAGAGAGAACTAATTCCCATGAGTCTAGAAAGTGGTCAACATGGTGCATTAGGGTTTAAGAATTTTAACCTATGCAATTCTGTGTTCTCTGCGTCTGGGGTGGTTAGATAAATTGCTTTTAAACTGCAAAGTCACAGAGGAGGACACTTGCATGAGCGGGTTTCCCTACTTGAGCAAAGTGTCCGTGGCACAGAGAGAAAAAAGAGATTTTTCGAGTCATCTTGAAAGGGCTAGCCATAGAGACAAGGAAAATCCCCTTTCTATGTTCAGTCGATTCAACGTTCTTGAGTTGCTAAAAACTGACGCAAGCTCAACAAGCTGAGTGTTTGACCCAAATTCAAGGGCAAAATTGAAATTCCTTCCAAGCGGGACTGTACCCAACCTTCTCCCCAGTACCATTCGTGGAACCCGTCAATGCCTCCGCTGAGTACTAAGCGGAGGCAGTTGGATTTGACAACTTTTACTTGATGATGAATCGCGACTGGCCCAGTCCAGGTTGTAAACTGGAATCCGGGAAGCAGTTCTTCTGGCATTCCTGGCGCAAAACGTTGCCCTAAAAGCCATTTTTTTAGTTGCACGGGATGCAGCAGACTGTCACGAATTGCATCTGTTGATGCTTCGATTTCGATCCGCAGTTGGCTTTGTTGAAAATTACCCAGCATTTTTCTCGGATTACCTAAAGATTAAGACATCGCTATTTCTAATATTGCAAATAGTTTTTGTCATTAGTCATTAGTCCTTTGTCCTTTGCAAATAACTAATGACCAATGACCAATGACCAAGGACAGCCATTTATTTGCGTAACACCCCACTACGTTACTTTTCTTGCAGCAGAGAACTTAGAATAGAAAAAGTGAACTTGTTAAGAAATGTAAGGTTATTCATGGCGGATCAGTTAATTCGTGCAACAGCAGCCGAAGGTGGAATTCGTGCCGTAGGTGCGATCGCCACACGTTTAACAGAAGAAGCACGGCAGCGTCACAAGCTTTCTTATGTGGCAACGGCAGCACTGGGTCGGACTATGGTGGCGGGTTTGTTAATGGCTTCTAGTATGAAGCGAACTGGATCGAGGGTGAATGTCCGCGTTAAGGGCGATGGGCCTTTGGGTGGCATATTAGTAGATGCAGGCTTAGATGGTACGGTACGCGGATATGTTGGGAATCCATCAGTAGAATTGCCTCCCAACGCCAAAGGGAAATTAGATGTTGGTGGTGCTGTGGGTGGCGGCTACCTCTACGTTGTGCGGGATATCGGTTATGGTTATCCTTACTCTAGTACGGTAGAACTAGTTTCTGGCGAAATTGGTGATGATGTCGCTCATTATCTGGTGAATTCCGAACAAACACCTTCGGCTTTAGTTTTAGGTGTGTTCGTGGGAGCAACCGGAGTAACTGCTGCGGGAGGATTACTGATACAAATATTACCTAAAGCCGCCAGAGACGAAGCCTTAGTAGAAACGTTGGAATCACGGGTTGCCGGTCTAGCAGGATTTACGCCGTTATTACAAGCTGGGAAGACCTTACCTGAAATCTTTGGTGACTTATTGGGAGATATGGGGTTGGAAATCTTTTCCGAACGCCAAATGTTGCGCTTCCACTGTGGTTGCTCTTTTGATCGCGTTTTGGGGGCACTGAAGATTTTGGGAGAAGCTGAACTGCAAGATATGATTCTTAAAGATGATGGTGCTGAAGCAACTTGTGACTTTTGCGGCAACGTTTACCAGGCAAGTAGCGATCAGTTAGCTCAACTAATTTCCGATTTGCAAGCCGAATCTGCTGTTTGAGGATACAGTATAAAATAGCACTGATTTTTGAGATTGATAATGGTACTCTGTGGAGAGAGATAATCAAAAAAGTAGCTTTTTAATGATGAGAAAGTTACTATGTCAACAATGGAATTATCAATCTAAAACAGAGCGCTATTCAATTATTTTGGTGTGAGAGATGACAGAGCGGGATATTCCAGACAGTTGGTCTTCAGCCAGTGGAAGAGAGCCAGATCAAAGCAAAAGATTATCCCGAACAGAACAATTCGGTGAAACTCAGCCATTTGATGTCCCAGCTACTGGTTCTACCTCCAAGTCAGTGAAGCGGCGAAAAAAAAACCATACGAAAGGATTACCTATAAATAGTAATTCAGAAAAAACTGCCCAACTCAATAGTACTTCTGGGAAATGGCCACGCTGGATGAAAAGCTGGACATTGTGGCTAGTACTACTAATGTTGATTCCCGGCAGTGTCGGATTCTTGGCAATGGCAATGCTGCTAAAGTTGCCAGCTGCCCCTAATTGTCCATCGATTTTCTGGCCGCTAGCTAGTGCTTCTGTACGGCTACATTGCGCTCAGTTAGCGGCTTCTAAGCAAACAGTGAACGACCTATTGCAAGCGATCGCTCTGGTGAAGCAACTACCACAAAATCACCCGTTGCATGGAGAAATCGATCGTTTCATCGAAGAATGGTCGCGGGATATTTTGAAGCTAGCCGATCAAAGTTTCCAAACTGGGAATTTAGAGGAAGCGATCGCGACTGCTCGTAAGATACCCGAAGATGTAGCAGCTTATAAAATAGTCGATGAACAAGTTGACAAATGGCAGTCAATTTGGTCGAAGGCTGAAGCCACATACAACGGTGCGATCGCCGAAGTAAAGGAACGGCGCTGGCAATCGGCGTTCATGTTATCCGCTAAAATGCTGCGCGTAGACAATCAATATTGGGCGGGTACTAAATACGACCAATTGAATCGTCTAATTGCCACAGCACGGGAAGATGGCGATAAGTTAGGAAAAGCCGAAAGTTTAGCAAACAGCAAAGTAGTCGATAATATCCTAGAAGCGATCAAGTTAGCCGAGTCCATTGGGCAGGAAAGTTACCTTTACCAAAAAGCTCAGGAAGCGGTTCCGGCATTTGGACGCAAAATGCTGGAATTAGCACAGGCGAAACTAAATAAAAAGGATGCGGATGAAGCGCTGAATATTGCTAGGCAAATACCGGAAAGTACCAAACTACAAGGCGAAACCGATGACTTTATTGCCATAGCTGACGCCAAAAGGAGTGCTTGGATCGGTAATGTTTCTGGTTTAGAGGCAGCGATCGCTCAAGCACAACAAATCGATCCTTCTAGACCAGTGTATAACGAAGCACAGCAACTAATTGCTCGTTGGCAGTTGGAAATTGAAGATGTTGCCCATCTGGAAAAAGCGAGAATATTGGCTAGTCAGGGGACAGTCCCGAATTTAACAGCAGCGATCGCCCAAGTACAGCTTATTCCTGCTAGTAACCCTAGAGGCGTAGAAGCAAGGCAAGAGATCGGTCGCTGGAATGCCCAAGTGGAGACAATTGAAGACCAACCTTACTTAGACCGTGCCGAACAGATAGCAATATTCGAGGATATCAACTCCTTGCAAGCTGCGATCGCTCAAGCCAGCGAAATTCGTAGAGGTCGCGCATTATATCCAGAAGCACGGAAAAAAATTCGTACTTGGGTAGGAAAGATTGAGCGAATTCAAGATCAACCTTACTTAGATCAAGCACAAGAACTGGCCCAAAGTGGCAATCTCACCGCCGCCATTAGCACAGCTCAACAAATTGCTTCATCGGGAAGGGCGCTTTCACAAGAAGCACAAACTGCGATCAATGACTGGGAAGGGCAAATCCGCACTAGAGAAAACTGGAAAAAAGCCCAGGAAGTGGGTGCGGCTGGTACTCCAGAAGCCTTGGTTGAGGCAATACGACTGGCGGATCGAGTTTCAAACAATAGCATCTTACGTATGGATGCAAATCAGGCTATTGACCAGTGGAGTCAGCAATTGTTAGAAATAGCACGCACTCAAGGTCAGTCTGATATTGCTAGAGGTATTGACATTGCCAAATCGGTTCCACGCGGTAGTGCTGCTTACAGTGCAGCGCAAGAGCAAATTAAGACTTGGCAGGATTTTCTCAATCCTCAACCTGAACCTCAACCTCAGCCTCAGCCTTCGTCTGTGCCTGAATCTCTACCATTTCCCCGCTCAACTACTATTAATGGTCAGTGATCGTCTATTAGAGCAATTTTCGAGTCAATAGACCACAGTCTGGCTAGTCACGAAGCATCTCAATATCGCCGATAGTGAGCAGTATTACTAATCTTTATCCTCAGTAAGAGGTTGTTTGAAAAGTTGTAAAGTACATATACTCAAAATCTCTTTCCCAGCCCTCCCCAAAAGGTCGAGAGGGTTTCAAACTCCATTCCTTATAAGAGAATGGAGGCGAGGAAGGGTTAGGTTTTCGAGACTTAGATGTTACAAAAATACTTTTCAAACATCCTTGAAGACGTTAAGTTTTCTTACTGAAATAATCACGACGCTATGACCAGAGACAATCTAGGATTAAACTCCTTAGCTTAACCAAATCTTCAATTCTTAACTGGGTTTCTACCAAGTGGATTTCTGCCAAATAGCTTGATGATGGTTTCAGCAAATTCTTTATTGTCATAAAATTCATGCATCAAAGTAATAGGTTGCGAATAAAGTTGATCGCTGGAAAAAATCGACTTCCAATCTAGTTGGGTGTTATTAACAACTCCAATATCTTTCATCTTTTTGAGGAATTCATAAGCAATCAACCCTTGACCAATGGCAGATGGATGAATTCCATCTAAACTAAATAGTCCACCTTGTCGTAGTCGTCCAGTTGTGTCTGCATGGTAGTATTTTGTATTGACCTGGGGATAGACAAACTTGAATTCTTCTGGGAATTCATACTGCACTTGTCCAGCATTTCGCTTGAAGGCAATTTGTTGTAAAGCATTGGCAAGATCGACTATGTGATAGCGTGGTTGCGAATGCTGACTGTTCTTAGTCTTGACCAGTTCTTTGATTACTTTGTTGTATGTGCGAATACAGTCATCTATGTAGAGGGCATCTTGTAGTGTCAGGTATAAGGTTCCAGTCTCTCTAACCGTATCCTCTTCAAAGGGGAAATAAGTATAATATTTGTAGTAAACTGAAGGTTTTTCTTCTCCCGGCACATCAATTTCAGTAGTTGAACCTACGCCTTTTGCCAATGGCGCAATAGTTACAAGCGGTACTGTCCCAATGAAGACATTCCAATTAGGGTTGGTGTTGTTTTGCATGATTCCATCAACCCGATTGAGCAATTCTCGATATTCAGCCTCGAAATCATTGGGATGCCACAGGTTCCATTGTTCTCTTACTTCACGGAATGATTTGGGATCTTGGCTTGGGTTGTTAAGAGTCTGATTTGGATCGTTGGGAGTTTGATTAATTTCTAAACCGATCACAGTTCCAAGCGCATTGTTTGCTCCTAACCAGAGAATTAAATTCTCAACTCCCCCTGGAGCGGTTGCATGATGCTTCAACCAATCAAGTTGGCTATAGTCGTTAAAAAGAGGATTTAAAGACGGGTTGAGAACTTTAAGTGCAATTCGATAGAATGCAGCATTGGGCAGAGTCAAGAAACCAGGCTTGCCATCTCCTTTGTCGTTACTAAGTTTAATTTGATGCTTGCAAATGTTGGGTGTTATCATCCAAGAATCAGCAATATCAAAGCCCTGAATTGCTACATTGTGGAAGAATTCAATTCCTCCTGGATAAGGGTGTTCAGCACTACCTGCTCCCCGTTCAAAGAAATCTTCAGTTTCATCAAGTACACTCTCAAGAGTTGGCAATATGGTCAGCCAATCTAGGGCGTTGATATCTGAGCCATATCTTTTTTCCAAACGCCGTAGAATCTTCTCAATATTGGCTGGTAGTCCACCCATTAACCATTCAGGATAGAGATATTGAGTACCAACTGCTTGCCCCATTGACCTAGCAATCAAAGTTGAAAAACAAAGGTCTGTCCGAGCTGCTGCCAAAGACATAAAGCCTTGAGAAACACTGTCGCCAATTGTAAAAAGCTTCATTTAATACCTTTTAAATTATTTAATTGCGTGTAAATACTAAGACAAAAGTCTTAATCCCAAAAGTATATTCGGAATTTGACTATATTTTAATTTTAAAAAGTTTTAATTTATCTTTTTCGAGGAGCGTATCAGGCGATGCGCTTAGGTTAAGAAAAATTGCACTTACTGTGTTCAGTAAAGGTTAAAGGGTAAGGGAAAATTTCATACCTTTACCCTTTTCCCCACAATCCACTGACTTCAGGCGTAAGATGAGCTTAAAGTCTTTATTCGCCGATCGCTTCTCCCCATTCCTTAATGACAGAAAATAGTGATGAGTAATCATCATCAGCAAATGACATTTTTACGGCTGTTTGCAAGATTTGCCGCACTCCTTTAATACTGCTGAGATCCAAACTTTGAGATTTTGCTTCCGAGATAAATAATTCCGTATCTTTGAGTAAGTATTTTGTAGGGAAATTGGGATCGGCATAATTGCCATCTAACATCAGTTGTAGCTTTTTGTCAAAGATAGGTGCGTAGAATGGACTGTCGCGCAAGATTTGCATAAACACATCCACATCTACACCTTGACGCTGGACAAAAGCTAGACTCAGAGCAAAGCTAGTTGTTAGAGAAGCTATTAGTTGATTTAGTGCCAATTTAAGCGCCGACGCAGATCCCACTGGCCCGATAAGTAAAGGTTCTGTCCCAAAATTTTGGAGTAACTTCAAGTGATGTTCGTATTGTTCTGGCTCGGCCCCTACCATAACACTCAATTTACCAGCTTTTGCTTCTGGGATACCCCCTAATACGGGCGCTTCTAAATACTCACCACCACCTCCAAGAACTGCATCTCTAATTTCCTGGCTTTCTGTCGGCGTAATTGTTCCCATTTGGATGATTGTGCGCCCTTTCAAAGTTTGCCAAGCAGTATCTGAAAGCAACACATTATAAATGGCTGGGGCATTAGTCAGCATGAGAATTATACACTCAGCAGCACGAATGGCGTGGCGGGGATGTGTAGCAATTTCAGCCCCAGCTGCTTGTAGTGGTGCTAATTTTTCTGGGGTACGATTGTAGACAACTAGCTGTATATCTGCGGCTAATAACCTTTGAGCCATTGGTAGTCCCATCAGTCCAATTCCCAGAAATGCCACCTTCATTTTTTACGTTCCTTTAGTACAGCATCACCGTAAGCGTTGCGTAAAGCTTTTTTTGACATAGCAACTCTTAGAGAGGCTACGCTAACGCTTAGAGCGAGTCATTGAGCGTTATAGCCTATCGCGAACAGCGCATTGTTTGATTCAAATTTAGTTGGGAAGTAGTTATTTGAAATTTAAAATACAGTCCTAAATCCCAGTTTTCTTACTTCCTAACTCTGGCAATCAACCACCGGCAGCAAAAGTTAACATAATTATCACTGAAAGTAATATACCAGGGGTAAGTAGTGTTACTAGCATTAACAGGTCATGAGTGGACATAATTATTACTTTGGTAGTGTGTTTAACTTTACTGTAATCACTGTTATGCTAGTCCAAATAAGACTGATACTGCATTCTTAAATAGAGTTTTAACTTTTCAACTTTACGCTTACTCTGGCAGGATCAATCCTTTTAACGGTTGAGAGATTTCTGTCTTGTCCAGACCTTTGCTCTGAATTAAGACTCCAAAGCCGCCGAGTCCTGTGGGATCTAGAAGTTGGTGTAGTGCGTCCCGATGCTGTAGTAACTGCGAGAGAGGTTGCTTTTGCTCGGAAAGGGCTGCAATACGATCGCCTAATCCCAACGCCATCAAAAATAATCCCTGCTGGATAAAACCAACATTCTTTAAGTTACACTTCTGGCCCCAGCGTTCCAAAGCTGTAAAGTCAACATGGGCAGTTATATCTTGTCGCCCAATATTAATATAAGGATTGTCATGGAAGCGGTGGTGATAATAGCACTGTAACGTTCCTTGCGATCGCCTGGGATTATAGTAACGGCTGGCGGGGTAGCCATAATCAATTGTTAACACATAGCCGCGCTGCAAGCGGTCTGCTACTATACTCAACCAGTCTAAAGCAGCTAAATTAATTTCACTACGGTAGCCATCGGGATATGCACTTTGGGTAAAGTTCATTTCCACTAAGTTTAAATATTCAGCTAGTTGGGGCGTTGAAGGTTCCCCTGTGACTTCTACAAATGCAAAATTTGACCTCTCCCCCATGAGGGGAGGGGAGGAAGACTCACCTGAAGAGGATTGGAGGGTTAGGTTTTGTGATGTGGTTACATAAATTTCTCGGAGTTCTCCCGTTTCTAGGATGAATTGATGCACGGGGAAGGCATCTACTAACTCGTTAGAGAAAAAGCAACCTGCGATCGCATTTGGTGGTATCTCTTCTAAATTACACCAACGCACAGGGAAATCTTGCAAGCGTTGCTGCTGTTCTTGTCTTAAAGTTGGAGACTTTTCAACAATGATGTACTCTAGGGCGGTAAAAAAATCTGGGTAGTGTAGCTGATGATATTTAAGGATATGCAAAGCTAGCAATCCTTGACCTGCTCCCATTTCTACCAAAGAAAATGGTATGGGTTTTCCTAAAATCTCCCACATTTGCAAAAATTGTTCTGCGAGTAACTCACCAAAGTCAGAGCAGAGGTTAGGAGAAGTGAAAAAATCACCACCTTTAAAGCCAATTTTGAGTGCATCGCTAGAATAGTAGCCGTATTCAGGGTGGTATAATGCCAAATCCATGAATTGGGCGAAAGTAATTCGTTTTTGAGGATTGGTGGTAATGTAATTGGCGATCGCTGCACACAATGCTGGATTTGAATCCATAAATTTGAGGTTTGAGATTGGGGAATAGAGAAAAATAAATGAATTATGAATGATGCAAAACAAAATTCATAATTCATTATTTCCCTAATGGTCTACAAACCCCATGATATCGACCACTGTGGTATAAGTGCTGGCATTTATTGACAGACAAAACTTGGGAAGTTTGCAGTTCGATGCGATGCTACCAAATGGTTCTGCCCCTCTTTACCTAAAATCCTTATTTTGTCAATACTTCCTTCAAAGCAGAAATCGAGGGTGCAAAGAAGTAGCCGCCACCAGTAGGGATGACCCAGTCTTCAGGTGCAGTCAACTCCTTAGTTTGAGGTTGATTTTGGTCATCCTCAAGGTGGATAAAGAACTTGCGTGTGCGATCGCCATTTGGTTTATTATTTTCACTTTGACCAATAATTGGATCGTGACCAAGAGTTAATTTACCTTCAAACTCGTGGCCTTTAGCAGCCTCCTCACTAAAGTTTGGATTGTTAGCCCAGAACTTAGTGACAAACTCAAACTGCTCTACAATCGAAGTCTGATAAGCCAAAAAGTGGAGACCGCGATCGACAAAGTTCGCGTCTTGTAGCGGATTGTTCGGCCTTGAAGGAGACACCGGGCCATAGGGAATACCGCGACGGAGCAAGCGGTGTGTTTGAGTAGTCACTTCACTGCGGTCAATCTCTTCTGGCCCTGGGCCTCCACCTCCTGGTGTTTTGTCATTGCGTGGATAAGTCTTACGGGTATGGGCAATAAACGGGCAGCGCAGACCCGTTGCATCTTTGGAAGGAGGAACTACGTCGTTTTTGAAGAATTTTCCATCTGGTGGATCGTCACCGTTGAATTCAAAATCATTGTTGGCATTGTCATCATTACCCAAACTTGGGGCATCTTCCTCCGGCGTGCGGACAGTGGGAGCACCACTGGGCCAGCGACCAATCAGCTTTGCACTCACCTTTCGAGCATCGGTGTCTAGGTCAACAGCAATATCGTTTAAGAACTTGTGGAACTTATACACATCTTGACGCAATCGCCGGAATACAAGGTAAGAGCCATCATTCGCCCAGTGTAGTCCTGCCGACACAACCTGACCTTTGCTATGTTCTAACTTTTTAGCATCATTGTCCTGACCTTCATAGCCAAAAACAAACTCTCCTGGCCACAGAAGATCCTGTCCTGGTTTGCCCTGGTTTTTATTCTCTGGATTCTGCCGAGGAGTCAGAAGGTCTTTAGGATTATCAGCAACCCGGCCACGAATACCAGGTTGTGATATTCCATCCAGGTTGCCGAAATGCTCATGTCCAGACAGGGGTGCGGGTAAGTTGGCTCCCTCTTCCAAGAAGGTAATTCTGGCTCCGCTGCTCTTAGCGTTGCCTTTCCCATCTGTAAATGCCACAATACTTTCTAAAATCCGCGAGATTTCTGCTAACAAGTCTGCGCGTTCGTCGCTGGCAATAATGAAAACCACATCAACTTTGCCATTATCCGGCCCACCCACAACCCAGCCAATAGGCTTACCATTTTTGTCTACTGGGTCGTTCAGATCGGCTGCGCGTGCTGCTAGTCCAGCTTTAAAGGATTCATCCTTAAATGAGTCGGCATCATTGGTTAGTTTCTTCAGCCCCTCAAAGGAGAAAGCTACATTCACCCAGGTTGCCTTAACAGTACCTTCGCGGCCTCGTCGTTGTCTTGCGGACTTAAATAGGCGGTTAAAGGCAATAACTTCTGAAGCGGTGGCAATAAAATTAATTTGTGACTTCAGCCAGTGCTTAAAGGCATTTGGATTTTCAATTTCAAGGAACAAGAGGGCTTGGTAGTCTTTATTGAACCCACCTAGAATGTTGCCTTGAATATTGTTGACATTGAGAATAGGCTCATTAGGCGCAGGGACGTAGAAGAATGAGTTTGCCTGTTGACCTTCTAACGGTTCAGGAGCAGGCGCTTCACGAATTATTTGTTGTGTCATGATTAAAGTCCTGTTTATGGTAAAGCCTATTGGCTATTCCAGAATGGAAATATCAAACCAGGTATCTCTAATGGAAACCTGTGTTAACTTATCGGACTTAGGTAAGAGATTTATGCAGCAATTCTACCCATATTTCATCTTTTGGAAGATAGGGCTGTGTAAATAAACTATACATATTTTATATATGGTCATACATTGTAGTAGGGAGCAAGATATAGCAAGAATTTTGTCTGTCTGCTCCAACCCTGTTAAAGGCAAATTAAATAAAAAGAATTTTATTTATAATAGTAAGTTTAATAATCTAGCAATTCTTAATTGCCAGTAATCGGCTCTCGCGTAGGAAAATCAGAGGTTATTTAGCAAGTAAAAATAAAAATACTGTAAGTTGTGTTGGGCGTATATTTCAATATGATTTCTCAACAAAAACATAATTAAAGTGCCTAATACACCGCTATAGAAAGCGGTGCGTTAAGCTAAAGCCGTAACACACCCTACTGAAGATTTATTTTATAAATAGTATTTTAGGTGTTGATTTTAACTTTAGCGATCGCAATCCTCAGCCCAATTAATCACGTTTAAGGTAATTTGCTACTTAGGCACTCATCAACGACACCAGCACACCATTGGGATCGCGGACACGAGCAATAGTTTTTCCCCCAGGCTGAGATTTAGGAGCATCTAGTGTTTTTGCACCAGCCCCGAGCGCTCTCATGTAAGCGCTGCCAACATCGGGTGTGATAAATGATATCTGGATTAATGGCGGTGGTTGTGTGAGATCGTTGGCATGAAAGCCCCCAGGAAATAACTTCTGTGCTTCGCTACTAGAAGAGAAAGCTAGCGTAGTGTTTCCGGTTTCGATTTCTGCCCAGATAGATTGTCCTTTATCCTGGAGAGTACGACGAACTAAACCAAAGGCTTTTTCGTAAAACTCAACTGTTTTAACTACATCGTCTACCCAGATTACCGTGTAACCAAATTTCATAATTCTTTCTCCTTATCTAGAAAAATGAGTGCTGGTAAGAGCCAGGGCGAATGAAATTCGTGACTATACAAGCAAAGCCCGCCTCCGCGGACTAAGAAAAAATTGAGGGTTTGAAACCCACGGAGGTGGGTAAAGCCTTGTGTAGACGTGGTTTCTAACCGCCCTTTTAACTACGAATTACGAATTACGAATTACGAATTGTTTTAGCTCTCCAGAATATTTCGATCTGTTGCTAGAGTTTGTGCCCCTATTTGCATCATTTCTATATCTGATGGCAACCAATCATGAGGCCCTTGACAGTGGTGTGCTACTAGTAATCCCCATAATCCTTTAGGTGTGACAATTGGTGCAACCAAGTTTGCACGAACCTGCATACTGCGGAGAAAGTCTCGGTGACAAGCCTCGATTGGCTCTAATTCAATATCAGCGATCGCCTTTACCCGTCCTGCTAAGTATAAAGCAGCATACTCGTTATTAAAACAATCATCTGGGCCAGTGGAACCCAGTATTGAGAATTCTTGAGAACTTAAAGATTCAAAAGTCACCTGTCCTTGCCACTGCCCGTAAAAATAATACAACACCACCCGATCGACCTGAAGCGATTCTCTGAGTTGATTGGTTGTCTGCCGGACTAACTCATTTTGCTCTATTGACCTGACAAGGCGCTCAAGCAAATTTTGCAACCCCTGTTCAGGGCGATCGCGGCTATGGTTAAATTCGGAGTGAGGATGAATTTGCACGGTTCTAAAATTACGACTAGGTAAATGCTGCCGGATTTATATGGTAATTTATTACACTTTGTGTAAATACATTATTGTATTTATAGCAGCACTTCAATTTTAACGGAAGTTAATACTAGTCAACCTCTACGGGGAATTTTAAATAAATTATTAAGAAATTCAGTTTTTGAATTTGCACCAGAGAATTTTCATAAATATAAATATAAATTTAAATTTAAATTTAAGAAATTTAGAAATTTAGAAATAATATGTTTGGCTTTTTATAGTTTGAAGCAATAAATATAACGCTCCCTTGTATGCAATAGATTTTGACCTCTCTCCAAACCTCTCTCCTTTTAGGAGAGAGGCTTTGAATCTTACTCCCCAACGCTCGTAGGGAAGGGGTAGGGGGTTAGGTCTATATTGAACTCAACTAAGCAAAATCTAAAATTGTTTGACCTTAATGAATTAATGCTAGTGTTTCCGATTCTCCAAACATTGGCACAAAGTTACGATAAGCTGACAACGCTGCTTCTTTAACCGTTGCATTCACAATTGGAAAGGTAGTGAGGATGTAGCTAAATTCATCTTCGGTTAAGCCGTAAAGGTGTGCTACCATTCCATCGAGTTCTGCACGGAGTTTAGCGCGTTCTGTTTCGTCGGTAACGCCTTGTTGATGGGAACCTAGACCGACTTCTTGCGCAAGTTCGTCAAATTCTGGTGTGGTGCAGATGAGTTTGGCGGCGCGTTGTACAATATCGTTGAAGTTGCGATCGTTTTTTGTTAAACGTGGTACGGGTAGCTGGTAAACATAAAAGAAATTTACATTGGCAGTTACTCTTAGACGTAATAAATAATCTAAAATAAAGCTGTTCCAAACTCCGCAAAGATAAAACATCACATCATAGCTGATTTGACGATTTTCTTCATTATCGTATGTGCGAACAGATTGAAAACTTTCTGAATGAAAGTTTCCAGGAATGATTGTCGAAATCATTGTCCTCGCATTTGTACTACTTGCAATTTTACGAAACCCAAGTCGGTAATCTTGATAGTCAAGCTTTTGTCCTCTATCTTCTTTGCGTCCAAGTACAGCTAATCTTCCCTCTTTCTCCACAATCCAGTACCGGGATTTATCAAACTGATGGTTAAATTGGTGAATCATCTTACCTTCATATAAAGGCAACATTAATTGTTTTAATTCTTTTTTAAACAGATAACTATCATTCGTCATGTGAAATTCACTTTGTAGGCTGATGTTCCAAGTTTCATTGAGTCTTTCACCTAAAAGTGGAGATTTAGATACTTTTTCTGCTATCAATAAATCATATTTATTTGTAAATTCAACTATTCCTAAACTTTCGGGTGAGAGTTGACGCACCATATCAACACTAATCTGCAAGCTATCATCACTAGGAAATCTTTGAAGTTCCTGCACATTATGACGCATAAACGCAGATGGAAATTCTGTTGTTGTACTACCTTTAACAAAAGTAAGGACAACAAACTTAAAACGGCTATCAACTTCTTCAAAAATGGTTTTGCGGTTCTCAAAGCAGAATAAACCAGTAACTTTAGTTTGACTAAACAACATTTCTCGCAATTGCTTAGTCCCCAAATCAGTGTAAATCCCACTAGGAATTACAATTCCACACTCACCGCCTGAACGCAAAAGATTAAAACACTGTTCTGTAAACAGCTTATAGAGATTAATATCCGTACCTGCTTTTTTACCATTCACTACAGAAATCTGATTTTTATACTGTTCAGATGAACGATAATAAGCACTGACATAAGGATATTGACTTTGATATTCTAACCAAGTACTGGCAATTATTGGATTTTGTAATAGTTTATTCTGTTCTTTCTCAAAATCCTTAATATCCATCTTGTTCTTTGTCACCAAATCATTATGCTGTGCAAAGAACTCTTTCGCCTGTGGCTTAAATATTTCCCAAGGCGGATTAGTGATAATCGCATCAAAACCACCGCGTTCTAAAACCTCGTTAAAATGATAACCCCAGTGAAACGGCTTCAAAGCTGCAATATCCTCAACCTCCAAAAACCGCTTCTGTGATTTTCCAGTTAACTGAACTTCTTCATACCTGATACCCAAACGCTTACTAAACTCATCCAACAGCAAAAGATTTAACTTTTCCTGCGATTCTTTGTTGAGTTTTTCAATGTCAGTGCGTAACATCTGCAACCGAGATTTTTGTTCGGTTCCCTCTATTTCGCCAGGAAGTTGTTCTTTTCCAGGAATAAAAGCGTGTTCTTTATACGATTTAACAGATTTATTCTTGTCTTCTAAAATCTTCTTATATTTATCTGCGGCTAAAGACTGTAAGAGATTTCCTTGTAGTGAATTTCCCACCGCATCAAAAGCAGTATCATCTACCTTAATCAATCCAATCAGCGAATTACCCGCCATAATATTAAAATCAATATTAGGCAAAGGCTCTAACTCTTCCACATCATTAGCAGAAGAAACCAAAGCTAAGAAAAGACGCAGTTTAGCAATTTCTGTAGCTTCCTCCATGATATCTATACCATAGAGGTTATCAGAGACAATCCGCTTTTTAATAAAATAAGGTAGTGACGGGTGAGAATTTTCGATATCTTCAAGCTTATTTTTGAGAATACCATCATCCATCAATTTAATTGTTCTAAACACCGCACTGTAAACTTGAATTAGCGTTTTCATCGCCGCCACAAGAAAAGCACCAGAACCGCAAGCTGGGTCAAGAATTGATAAATTAGGAAGAATATCATCCATTAGTAGACGACAAACATTTACATCCAACTTAATCAGAAGTTCATTGATATCCTCAAAAGTCTCATACCGTTTACTAACCATACAAGGTACATCATAGCCCCCTCCTCGCTTGCGGGGAGGGGGTTGGGGGTGGGGTTCTTGTCCCTCAAATGGCTTATACTTATCAGACAGCGAAGTTTAGCAAAGCTTTCAAAAAACAAAGCCTTGAGAAATTCATCATAAAAATGATTTTCACCTTTTTGCTTACTTTGCTTAAGCTTGTTTTGCAGATACTTTAAATCTTCATTATCAATAAAACGCTTACACTGGAGAAAATAAACAAACATCAGGCGATTCAAAATTACCGATGTATACCAACGTCTATCTATCTCATTATCAATTCCTTTAACAAACAGCAAAAACTTCTGGTGTAGCTCTTGAAATTTATTGTAAAACTTCTTAGTTACTGCTTCCACATCGAAACCGCGTTGTAGTTTATAAGCAATTTCTACAACAGTAGGTTCCCCATGTTCTAATTCAGTAATATCAATTACTACAGAACCAAGTTTGCTTAAAAATAAGTCTCCGGGTTGACCTTTCACATATAAATGATCACGAACAAAGGTTTTGCTTCCTTCTCTTTTTACCCAGTACCAAAGACTACGTGTGCGTTCTTCGTTAACGAAAATGAGGAGATTTTCAGCTATTAGTTTAGTAATTTTTTGATGAATAGCAAATCTAACTTTAGCTTCTGGTATGTTCCCATCTGCTGCGTTGACTTCAAAGATTGCAACACCTGAAAATTCAGCAATTTTCTGATATTCATACGTCTTGTTATCAATCTTTAAGGTTTCAGGTTTTTGTCTTGAGGGTTTAGACCAACCTAATTCTTCTATAAATAAATCACTAAATTTGAACTTAGAGAGTAAATCGCGTGTTCGTTGAAAATCGAGTGACATAATTTACCATGCTTGGAAAATAAAAACCAAGCATGGTAAATTTGCCATTCAGAAAATAAATCTGTGGCTTTAAAAATTAAGTCTGCGCTGGCGGACTTTAAGAAACCCTGTTTATAGGAGTTAAATTTTTACCATGCTTTTTATACTTTATAAATCCTTTACATTTAATTAGGCTGAGAAATTATACGTAAAAGTTATCAATTTCTCTAAACGTCGGCTTTATTTATGCAGCCATGATTTTTAATTGTCAAGTATATTTGCTGATTACTTTATCAAAATGGCTAATTGCTTTATAAAAAGGTCTGTTTACTTTCTCAAAACACTGAAATGCTTTCTAAAAAGCAGAGTTTGCTTTCTCAAACTCCAGTTTGCTTACTCATTTCGGTGTTTTCCGCAAGCAAAAGCTGTGTTTGCTTTCTCAAACTCCAGTTTGTTTACTCATTTCGGTGTTTTCCGCAAGCAAAAGCAGAGTTTGCTTTCTCAAACCCCAGTTTGCTTACTCATTTTGGTGTTTTCCGCAAGCAAAAGCTGTGTTTACTTTCTCAAACCCCAGTTTGCTTTCTAATTTCGGTATTTTCCGCAACATAACAAAGACGCGATAAATCGCCGTCTCTACAATAATTAACCCTTTGTAGAGATGGCGATTCATCGCGTCTTCTGCCTTAATTACGAATTAGAAAATAATCCCAGAGAACAAATAATCTGAGGTTCTCGTTTCTCTAGTTCTTCTGTCACAATACACAAACGGTCATCCATCCGTAACGCCACAACTAACTCAGCTAACTGTTGATTATTAATACCACTTCTCAGTTGACGATTAAGACTATCAATGGCTGACTGTCGCAAAGGATAACGGTAAATTTCATCAATTGCTTTTAAAAGTTCTTCGCTAACAAATAGTGTTCCCTTCATTTCTTGAACATAACTTTTCAGTCGTTCATAACTGCGGAACCTTGCACCTGATGGTCGCCCTAATTGACCGCCTGCATTTTTCTCTTCTTCAGCAATTAATTCAGCACCCTTTTTTACTAACTCGTGATGTTGTTTATCTCTCGCTATCGCTGGGGTAGATTCTTCACACGCCGCTACTCGCAGAACCGCTAATTGTGATTGAGTAACACTATTTCCATCGCGGTCAACATAAATTAAAGAATCATTCCCTTCTGTGGTTTTCATATAAAGCAATACCCCCTCTGGTTGCACAGGTTGCGGAGTATGAGCGCGGGTAGAATAAACTACATTTTCCATTTCTTCAATCGTCTTTTTCAAGCCCGGATTACCATCAGTGGCTTTTTTCCAAATTTGAAATGCTTCTGATGTCAAATCAACTTCTGTATCTTCTTCACCATCTAAAACTCCAGATTTCTCGTTGTAGAGGTCGAGAATTACCCGTGCATCATCATCTTCAAAAAAAGCTTCATCAGTTCCCACCACTTCAGCATTTTCTTGCAGTCGTTTACGGAGTCGTCCCCGCAAATTAATAATCCGTTCTACTCCCTCGGCTGGTAAAAAAGAATAACAGAGAATTTTATCAGCATTTTGGCCAATGCGGTCTACTCTTCCCGCACGTTGAATTAAGCGAATAATTGCCCAAGGTAAATCCCAATTGACGATAATTGCACAGTCTTGCAAATTATGACCTTCACTCAAAACATCTGTGGCGATTAAAATACGCAACTCATCTGATGATGAAATTTGCTCTCGTTTTCCATTACTCACAGGGCTAAATCTTCCCGTCATTACTGTCGGGTCTTTAGATTGACCTGTTACTCCAGCGACATTAGTAATACGACTCGACTGCAAATTCTCTGCAAGGTAGCGGACTGTATCGGCAAATTGTGTGAAAATTAATACTTTATCCTTGGGGTGAGTTTCTGTTAAGAGTTTGATTAAAGCAGCCAGCTTTTCATCTTTTTGAGGATTCCATTCACCACACTGTTGGAGTATATTAATCAGCGCTTTGGCATCTTCTAACAAATCTCGCTTCAATTTTTTAATATCAAAAAGTGTAGACCGCAACCACTTAAATCTACGTTGATATCGGGTTGTATATTCTTGATAAATTGATTCTGCTCTTTGACGAAATACTTTTTCTGTTTTAAATGCTTTCTCATCCTCATCTGGAAAACCTCTCTCCAAACCTCTCTCCTGCAAGGAGAGAGGCTTTGAATTCTCCCCCTTCCCTGCTAGGGAAGGGGGCTGGGGGGTTAGGTTCTGCGTTAGTTTTTCTAGATGACTTGAATTGTCAGAATCATCTTCTTCGGTTTCTGTATCAAACAAAGCTGCTGCTACAGAATCAGCATCTTCATCATTATTACTTGTATCTAATAACTCAGCTTCCTGAGTTCCAATGGGAATATCAAGTCCTTGCTCTAAGGCATATAAATAAATGAAATTCCGTAATATATGGCGTTGAATTGATTGGATAAAAGCAACACCACTACTTTCTAAACGTTTAAATAAATTAGTGCGAGAAAAACCCATTAACCTCCTGCCACCACGAAATAAGCTATTAATAAACCGTTGCTCGGTGTCTGTAGGCGGCAGTTTGGGTTTAGCAATAACGTAATTTCCTAGTCCATAACGAGGTAAGTTAAGTTGATTAATTACTTCTACGACTAACTCAGAGTAAAGACGAGCATAAAAGTCACTGCTAGAACCTTCTAAAGGAAATTTGAGACTACGAGGTAGACGCTGAGGAAAATAAGAACGTCTCCCATCAGCAAATTCTAAATATTTCCGCCCGGTTTCATCTGTGTGGGCATAATTATCTTTAATAAAAGAACGAGTGCGTCGCACCATGTAACGCTTCATCAATTCTCGCCAATCATCAGGGTGTTCGCTTTTCTCAAAGGCAGCTAAAGAACGGACAAAGCATTGATGCTTTCTATTAAACTCTAATTCTCCTATAGAACTGCCGCCAAGTTCATTAATTAAAGCTTCTGGTCTTAATCCTAAATCTTGGTCTTCTGGCACAAATAGCCGCAGTTGCGCGGAAAGGTCTAGATAACTTTTATTGTAAGGAGTAGCTGATAATAAAATACATTTACTTTCGTTAGCTGCAATATATTCTGTAATTGCTCGATAACGTTTGCCTTCGCGGTTACGTAAATTGTGACTTTCATCAATTAACACAACTCGATAACGCCGGAGTGTTGGTAATTTATTTTGTACTTGACTAATTGGCATAACTTCGGCAAGTAGTCGATAGTTATCTTTATATTCTTGCCACATTGGCACTAAGTTTTTTGGGCAAATAATTAGTGTTTCTAAAAAACAATCTTCTTGCAAAATCTTGGCGAGGGCGGTTCCAACTAAAGTTTTACCCAAACCGACCACATCACCTACTAATACGCCGCCACGCCTAGTTACATGACGTGCTGCTAGCTGTACGGCGGCTTTTTGGAAGTCAAACAAGTTGTTAAATTCGCGGGGGATGCGGAATTCTGAAAGTCCGGCGATCGCTTCATGGGATAAGTGGTAAGCTATCTTCAGGTAGATGTAGTAAGGTGAGACTAAATCTTGCCTAGCCCAACTCTGATCGATAATTTCCGCTAATTCTTGGGATATATCTACACAACCGTAATCTTGCCAGCGATCGCTAAACCACTTTTGTAGTTTATTACAAGCATCGTGGTCTAAAATATCAACATTCAACTCCCCTTGTTTCGCCAGTCCCGGAAGGGTTAAATTACTACTACCCAAAAATCCCACTGTAGGAGTGTTAGGGTCATGACGATGCACAAGATATAATTTGGCGTGGAGAGAATGGCGCAAAAACAGTTTAATAATTAGTTTCTGAGTTCTTAACTGATGACTTAACCGCCGCAACCCCGCTTCATCTTGATTAGTCGGCGCACCGATAGTCAATTGCTGGCGAAATTCCGCCGCCATACGTTTTTTAAACCGCACGATGCTACTATTGTCAATCCGTCCATCACCATTACTAAGAGAAAATGCTGCGTGAACTTCATCACTGGGCAAGCTTTGCATCCCTATTAGCAAACGACAACAAGCATTTTCACTACCAACATACTGTTCAATTAAATCATCAATTTTTCGCCAACCTCTGAGGTTGAAGTAGCCAACGCAAAAATCTGCCCGATAAGAGATTTTGAGGGTTTCTCGTAAAATGGGTAGCAATGATAAATCAATGTTGTCAAAAATCCGGGGCATTATTTAAAACTCGATAAATATTTCGTACATCTGTTATATAAGTAAAAAATTTTTCCAGCCAGGTAGTAGTCTGTCCCATTAAATATAATGGGTGAAATAATGGGTGAACTCCTTCTTAACTTTTCTTCCTTTGCGCTCTTTGCGTCCTTTGCGGTTCGTTCTTTTATCCCTCAAAATTAATGGGACAGACCACTAGTAGGGGCAATTCATGAATTGCCCCTATCATAAAATCAGCTATTATTTGCGTCTGAAACAAAACAAGGTGGGGAAAGATTTGATGTTCAATCCCCAGACACAGGAAACGATGTAATTATCAAATTATTGCAATTGGTGAAGAGTGAATAGAAATAGCGATCGCTAATATTCTCATAAAAATAACCCCTATAACAGGGGTTATTTTTAGATAATACTGTTGATAAGTAAACTAAACCACAGCAGATGCAGATACTTGCTGCTTAAAGAAAGCTTGCAATACTCTCTCTGCTATTTGATGACTAGTTAAACCTAGTTCTGTCTTAGATTCATTGGGTTCAGCATGATCTACCAAGACATCTGGTACACCGAATCGCTTGACAGGAACAAGAATATCTGCATCTAGTAAAGCTTCCGCGATCGCAGAACCAAAGCCACCCATTACACACCCTTCTTCTAATGTGACAACCCGGCCGATTTTCTTCGCTAAAGGTAAAATCAACTCGGTATCCAACGGCTTAACAAAACGGGCATTAATTACAGTTGCTTCAATGCCATGTTCGCTGAGAATTTCAGCAGCTTGCATTCCTGGATAGACCATTGTGCCATAAGCAACAATTAATACATCATCGCCTGTACGCAGAATCTCGCCTTTGCCGATTTCCAAAGGTTCCCAACCTTCTTCCATCAAGGGAACACCGTAGCCATTGCCACGAGGATAACGCATTGCGATGGGGCCACTGGTATGGTTAACACCAGTTACTATCATGCTTTGCAGTTCTGCTTCGTCTTTGGGGGCCATTATTGCTATGTTGGGAATGCAACGCAGATAGGCAATGTCATACATACCTTGGTGAGTGGGGCCATCAGCACCGACAATTCCTGCCCGATCCAAGCAGAAAAATACTGGCAGGTTTTGGATGCAGACATCGTGAATTATTTGGTCGTAGGCGCGTTGCAGGAAGGTAGAATAAATAACCGCAACGGGGCGCATCCCTTCAGTTGCAAGTCCTGCTGCTAGAGTAATCGCGTGTTGTTCCGCAATACCGACATCTATATATTGATTCGGCAGTTTTGCTTGAAGCTTATCTAAACCTGTCCCTGTTGCCATAGCCGCGGTAATGCCGACAATTTTGGGGTTTTGTTCGGCAAGTTTTACCAGAGTGTGAGAAAAGACTTTGGCATAAGCTGGGGGTTTGGGTTTATTAGAAGGAATGGCTTTGCCAGTTGCGACGTTGAAGGGGCTTTGGGCGTGGTAGCCAACTTGATCTAGTTCGGCAATTTCATAACCTTTGCCTTTTACTGTTGCCACGTGTACCAAGACTGGGCCTATGATCTGATGTGCTTGTTGGAAAGTGGCAATCAATTCTTCGAGATTATGCCCATCCACTGGCCCAATGTAGGTAAAGCCGAGTTCTTCAAAAACTGCACCTACCTTCGGAACAGCCAAGCGCTTCATACCTTCTTTGATGCGTCCGAGTTCGGGTGACAGGGATTCACCCACGAAAGGAATTTGCTTAAACTGTTCCTCAAGATTATCTTTAATAAATTGCACCGGTTGGCTGAGGCGCATTTTGTTGAGATAGCGAGGAATCGCGCCGACGTTGCGAGATATGGACATATCGTTGTCGTTGAGAACAACCAACAGGTTAGTTTTCGGCATGTGTCCGGCATGGTTGATGGCTTCTAAAGCCATACCTCCAGTCAGTGCGCCATCCCCAATCACAGCAACAGCTTTAAATTTTTCCCCTTTCAAGTCTCGCGCTAAAGCCATGCCCAATGCTGCTGAAATACTTGTAGAAGCGTGTCCAGCCCCAAAGTGATCGAACTTGTTTTCACCCCGCTTGAGATAACCTGCAACTCCATCCTTTTGTCTAAGGGTGTGGAAGCGATCGTAACGTCCTGTAAGCAGTTTGTGGGGATAAGCTTGGTGTCCTACATCCCAAATCACTTTATCCCGATCTAAGTCCAGTGTTTGGTAAAGTCCTAGTGTTAATTCGACAACACCCAACCCTGGCCCTAAGTGTCCACCATTAACTGCTACTGTTTGAAGATGCTTATCTCGAATCTGACGGGCAATCTGTTGCAGTTGGCGAACAGATAAACCGTGCAACTGATTAGGATGGGTGATTTCGCTCAGATGCATATTATAAGGTTTTCCTCTCTAACTTCGAGTCTCGGTATTTTGATTTTCCCACGGTCGGGTTGTCCACAGAATCAAACTCTTACATTGTTACTAAGTTGTAGTGGAAAGTATAACTTCTTAATTGTTAATGGCGAAAAGTTTGTTATACATTAACAATTCGTCAAATTAAATTGCAATCAGTTAATGTTATAACACATTTGGCAATAAGTAATGCTACTTAAAAATTGTTTTTAGTCCGTATAGAAAAACAATTTTGTTAGGAGTAGTTTGCGGTAGTTCCCTAAGCATATTACTCAATTTTGCCATCTTAAGTTAGTACAAAAGAAAGTCAAATATTTTATTTATAACTATATATCTAGCATAATTGCTGGTAAATATTTAACAATAGTTGCTTCTCTTGTGCGGTGACAACAGCTAATTTTATCAGCGATCGCAAGTTCCTATAGCTATGAAAATATGTATCTAAAGCTACTCGATTAGTTTATATAAATATCATGTCTGGGTAATTAGTAGATTTTAACTATAATTCCCTGTAGTGAAGCAGAGCTAGCTGTGTTACCCTACCATAATGGTTAAATACCTGTAAATTGCTGTAATAATATTCACATAACCTGAGACTTTTCAAAATTATTCGTAAACAACAATATTTCCGACTTCTTAAAGAAGTCGGAAATTTAAAGCTTTCGATTTTTACAAATCCAATAGGATTGCTATATCTATATCTCTATTTACCAAAAGCATCTTTGATGTTATCAACAGTACGTTCAACAACATTCTTTGTGTTGTCTACTGCTTCTTTAGTCCGAGATGCATCTTCATTTGCTCTCTTCTGAATTGTAGCGGCATCATTCTTGGCTTTGCGCCCAATAAAACTACCATTGTCTGTTGATTGGTCAACTTTACTGGCATTGCTCTTGGCAGCGTCCTTAACTTTATCTGCCGCATCATCAATGAAATTTTTGGTTCGTCCAGCATCTCTACTAGCTTTATCTTGAGCGCGATCGCCTGCGTCTGAGGATGCAATCAAGGTTGCAGCAGGATCGGCCATTGCTGAGGTGTTCGAGAAAAATGCACCTTGCCAAACGAAAGCGATCGCTAACATACAAAACAGCGCAGTGGTCATCCAGCGTTTTACGGTGGAAAGCTGTTTTGCAACATAATTGGATTTCATACAATACAATCTCATGTGATTTAGTATACTATTTCTACTTCATTTAGCTTATTTGCCATATCGATCCCTAGATAGAAGTTTTGGCATCAATAGTTATGAAACGAATTCACTATTTTGATAGATTGAATTTTGAGTAAAGATTATTTTCTGATCGTCAAAGGTGGAATTAAACAGTTTACAGACTTTGGAAATGAGCGATAGAACCCAGGAAAAGTTAGCGATCGCCGTTAATTAACTTGCGATCGCTTCCAGTGGGCGGTTACGCCATCCCAACTGACTTTTTACAATTGGGGCGTTTACGTTCTGATTTTTTCTTCAATCCAACATCTGATGAGTGCTACACCTACTACAAAGCCAATGTTGAGTTTCAATTAGAAATCCCTTGGAAGCGAGGTGCAGAAATCACAGAATTGGAGAAGAATTCAGAAGTCAGAATTCAGGAGTCAGAATCAAGACGCTCGTGACGCTCGTTCGCCCTTGGCGTCTCCCCTTGTGGGGGTGCAAAAACGCCGATTATTCAGACGCTCTCTACGAGACGCTAAAAGCGAACGCGGACTCGCTTGCCGCCGGCGCTATTCGCTTTTTCGGTCAGAAACACATTGCTGTTAGCGGATAGCTAAGGTTTAGCCCATTCTGACTCCTGACTCCTGAATTCTGTTCGATAACATAATATACCTGCTACCTCGTCAACAACTTCCGGCGCAAATTATCCAACGCTGCATTCGCACTCACATGACGAATTAAAGCGCGTCCTCGCACAGTACCAAACTGATACTCAAAACTTGTCACTTCATCCTTTGGCCCGGCTAAACCAATGTAAACTAAACCCACTGGCTTCGTATCTGTCCCTCCGGTTGGGCCAGCAATTCCAGTAATACTTAGTCCCCAAGTTGTTGCAAGGCGGGTTTTGACTCCAACAGCCATTTGCTCTGCAACAGTAGCACTTACCGCCCCAAATTTATCTAAATCTTCCTGGTTAACCCCCAAGAGCCTAACCTTCACCGAATTGTCATAAGAAATTACTCCACCCCAAAAGTAATCAGAACTTCCAGAAATCTCAGTCAACATTTGCCCTAAACCGCCACCTGTGCAAGATTCTGCCACTGAAAGCGTTTCTTTTGATGCCCGCAACAACTGACCGACTACGGAAGCTAGAGTATCATTATTAACGCCGTAAAAATCCAGTCCGGCAATTTCTTTAAGTTGTTTTTCAATGGGCGCAATCAAGGTTTCTGCGGCTGCATCTGAATTTGCTTTTGCAGAAACTCGCAATCTTACTTCCCCTTTACCTGCATAAGGGGCGACTGTGGGATTTGGCAACTTTAAATAGGAAGCAACCTTTTCCGCTAAAGCAGATTCACCAATACCCCAAAACTTTAAACTGCGGCTGTAAATAATTTCTTTACCCCAACCTTGACTTTTGAGAAATGGCACAGCCGTTTCTTCCCACATCGCGTGCATTTCACTGGGAACACCGGGAAAGGTAAAAATCGTGACTTCAGGACGGGGTTGCCAAATGATGCCGGGTGCTGTTCCGGTGGGGTTGGGTAGAATTTCTGCACCTTGGGGAATCAAAGCCTGTTTGCGGTTACTTGGTGACATAACCCGACCACGTTGGGCGAATTTCTGGGTTATGTCTTCGATGATGTCAGAACGTTCTACCAACGGGACTTTAAAAAAATCGGCGATAGTTTCGCAGGTGAGATCGTCTGGTGTTGGGCCGAGTCCACCAGTAAAAATGAGAATTTGCGCTCTGGAAATAGCAATTTCTATAACTTGCTTCAACCGTTCTGGATTATCCCCAACCACTGTTTGATAGTAGTGGGGAATACCTAATTGCGCTAATTGTTGCGCCAAAAATTGAGCATTGCCATTGAGGATATCTCCTAGCAATAGTTCAGTACCAACACAAATAATTTCTGCACTCATTGGAAAAATAGTTAGGAGTTAGAAGTTAAAAGTTAGGAGTTAGAAGTTAGGAGTTATACCAATTTGAAAAAAGAATGCGACAAATAGACCATTTGTAGAGACGCGATTCATCGCGTCTTTACCCAAGGATGTGTTGCAATCATTAATTGAATTGGTATTAGGAGTTCAATATTTAAAACTCATCACTCCTAATTCTTAACTCCTAACTATCATGTCAGGCTAATGCTGGTACAGGAATTTCCAGGTGAGGATATAAGGGGAAGCGATCGCACAATGCCGCTACCCGTTGCCGACAATCTTGGGTTACTACGTCGGAATCTGGAGAAAGTAAGCGATCGCTAATAATATTGGCAATCTCGGTAAATTCTGCTACTCCTAAGCCTCGTGTGGTCATTGCTGGCGAACCTAACCTCAGACCGCTGGTAACAAATGGCGACTGCGGATCAAAGGGAATAGTATTCTTGTTAGCAGTAATATTCACGGTACTGACTAGCTGATCTGCCTGCTTACCAGTTAGACTTACAGAGCGTAAATCTACTAAGATTAAATGATTATCAGTGCCGTTAGATACTAACTTTAAACCACGGTTTTGGAGTTGTTCGGCCAAAGCACGAGCATTTTCAATCACTTGGGCAGAATAAGTTTTAAACTCAGGCTTGAGGGCTTCTCCAAAAGCTACTGCCTTGGCAGCAATAACGTGTTCTAATGGCCCGCCTTGGCTGCCAGGAAAAACAGATTTATCTAGCTTTTTACCTAGTTCTGCGTCGCCAGTCAAGATTAAACCACCTCTAGGGCCGCGTAGAGTTTTATGGGTAGTTGTTGTTACTACGTGACAGTGAGGAATGGGATCGGGATGAAGACCAGTGGCAACTAAACCAGCAATGTGAGCAATATCGGCAAGTAAGTAAGCGCCGATTTCATCAGCAATACTACGGAACTTTTCAAAGTCAATTACACGGGGATAAGCCGAATAACCACAAATCAAGAGCTTAGGACGCTCCCTCAGCGCCAGCTCGCGAATTTGGTCGTAGTCAAGTTGTTCTGTTTGTTGACTGACACCGTAATGACTAACTTGGAACCACTTACCTGAGAAATTGACAGGAGAACCGTGGGTAAGATGTCCCCCATGAGACAAATCCATCCCCATAATTTTGTCCCCTGGTTCCAACAGAGACAGGAACACAGCAAAATTGGCTTGTGCGCCAGAATGAGGTTGCACATTCGCATGAGCAGCCCCAAATATCTGTTTAGCGCGATTGATCGCTAGTTGCTCTATTTTGTCGATAAACTCACAACCGCCATAGTAGCGTTTGCCAGGTAAACCCTCAGCATATTTATTTGTCAGTACCGAACCTTGAGCCGCCAGTACAGCAGCAGACGTAAAGTTTTCACTAGCAATCAACTCCAAGTGATCTCGTTGACGCTGTAGTTCGTCGTTGATTAACCCTGCGATCGCCGGATCGCTGGAAGAAAGAAAGTCTGAATTAGTCCTAGTCACTTGAATTATCCTTATGGAAATTTGTACAACGGCTGATTTTGCTTGGACGCAGCACCTAAATATACAGTCAAGAGCAATAGTTTTTGACTGCTGTACAGAGGCAATTAATCGTCTCCGTACTCTGGAGGTTTATTTGTGCCAACTTATTTATTATTAGACCCAAGCTCGATTAATGCATTAATTATCATAACGTTGCTTTTTGAAATCCTCACCTTTCTGGGTGTTGTGAGGTCGTTAGACAGTATTCTTTATGAACCTATGTTAAATAATGCTTACTGCGTAGGCGTAGCCCGCACTTCGGCTGCGCTCAGTGACCGTCGGAGACATCGCTGTGTGGAATCAACTTCAGAATGATTCGCGAACAACAAGAACCCCAACTTCTTTAATAAGTCGGGGTTCTGCGGGTTGCAATTCTCACAAATCAAAAAATCAAATAGGATTCATATAGCGATTTTGATAGTAAGCCAAAATCTGGTTAACTCGTTGCCGATTTTCTAAGCTAGAGTTTGGTGTCCACGAGAGGCTCAAGCCAGCAACTTGACTTTGATTGTAATCAAACTGTTGGGATGACTGAGGAATTAAATCCACTTCCACCCCTTCGACTTGACGTAAATGAGCTGCTATTTCTCTATAAACAGCTAAAGGCAAACCAGCGAATTCAACTTTTTCCTTAGTCTCCATCTTTATGAAGCTCCCACATTAAAGGTATTTTGGAGGGGCATTGTCACTGAAATAGCATTGCCGGTAGCAGATGCAGCCGACGACGTTGATTTGACAGTCCCTTCCCCTACCATTTTGGCAACTTCAATACCATATTGTTCCAAAATCACGATCGGGTTGTAGCCCTGATTCATTTCAATACGTTTAATCAGTACGCCATTTGCTAATCGCTGTCCCGCCTGTACATACCGACTTGTCGGCTCATCCGGTACTTTGATAATTGCCTGTGGTTCTTTACTAATTAGAACTACACCAGTCACAACCACTGCCCTTGCTAACTCAGGCTGTGCTGGCGGTGGCAATACAGAGACTAAAGTAGGGTTGGAGACAACTTGAGGCAAAACTTTAGGCAACACTGAAGTCAAGGTAGGATTGACTTTTGTAGGATTGACTTTTTTTGGTAGAGAAGAAACGTTATTTTTCTTTGGATTTAAAGCGATGCTGCGTGTTGGAAGTTTTCGTACTGTTAGTGATGCAGTAGGTAGCTTAGGAACCACGGGAACTGGTCTTCCAGATGTTTTAGACATTCCGGGAAAAGTCTGCCCGAAAAGTTGTGCAAAAGGATCGCTTCGAGCTTTTGATACCACAAGTTCCCGTGTCCGCTCTGTAGCATTAGTGGATTGAATCAAGCTAACAGATGCAAGATTAACTTGTGAGACCTGTTTACCCGGTATCACTGGATTCTTAAAGGATTGAGCCGCTGGTGGCGACTTTTTTGCTATTTTGGGAACTGGCACAGGATTGATAGCTTGTGGTGTATCTTCAGAAGCACATCCGGCGATCGCCAAAGTTAGAATAGCTGCAATTGTAATTTTTGAAGTTATGCCCATGAGCCTTTCTCAAAAGCCATTGGAAAATTGAAAAGTGGAAATAAACAATGCCTAGAATTTGGATTAAAGGCAAAGTATGTTCCCTTTATAACCTAATTTTTCACATTTCAAGGGTTATTTTTAGCACTGCATACCCAGTATAAGTGCGGTCTGTTGTTTGTTTGCAGTCAATCTTCTGCCACACCCATAAGCTCTTTCATCAAATCCAGTCCTTTCTTGACTCTACGGGAAACCGTTACTACACTGATGCCCAGATGTTCTGCAACTTGTTTTTGGGTCAAATCTTGCAAAAACACACATTCCAACACGTCGCGGGTGCGTTTTTCTAGCTGAACCAACGCTTGTTGTAAGCGAAGTTGGTCTTCTTGTGCCAGTTGAAAGCTGCGATAGTGAGGATCTGGAACCAATTCTCCCAAGCAGGTAGAACCTTCTTCTCCATCTTGGATTGGCACATCAAGACTCAAGGGAGCGCGATTGACCCATGCTAATTTAATTTCTTGCCATTCGTTTGGAGAAATTTCCAGTGCTGCTGCTAATTCCGAGTCGGTTGGTTGACGATTGTGTTTTTCACGCCAAGAACGTGATACTCCTATTGCTTGCTGTTGGAGCGCTAACCATCTCCGAGGAATTCGCACGGTGACACCTTTATCTCGGAGATAATGTTGAATTTCACCCCGAATATAGGGAAGAGCGTAGGAACTGAAGGCATGTCCCTTGGAAATTTCAAATCTTTCAATAGCTCTGATTAAACCCAAACATCCAACTTGGAGCAAATCATCGTAGGTTTCATGACATTGATTTGTCCAGTAGTGAGCTTCTTTTCTCACAAGTCCAAAATTGAGTTTTACCAGTTGATTGCGGATGTTTTCTGACGGAGATTGCTGATATTCTCGCAACAACTGCCAAATTTCGTGCTTTAGTTCATTGGTGACTGTGGTAGGCATAGCACCGGGTTTATTGAGCAAATAAAGAATCAATTATTCGCTTTTAAATTAAGCTGCGATCGCACGATATCAAATGAAATATTGCGCTATATTTCCTAGCAAATACTATGGTAGATAATAAAGACTTTCTATTAAAATTCCATAGGTTACTTGACAATCGAGCAAAATTTAAATGGGCGAAATCGTTATTTAGTTGGTTATTTATCTTTGGTATGACCTGTAGCTTTTTTAGAACCACATAGAAATAAAATATAAAATTAATCACTAAATATCAAACCGAGATTGTACTTAACTTGAATTAATTAATGATGAAGTTAATTTAGAGAAACGAAACAACAGTAGTCGAGCCTTTGTTTGACAAGCAAAAGTTGTATTTACAGTAAAATTACGTATTCATTCCCCTAAAAATTATCCAATAGTTAAAAATTACTAATAATTTAAAAAAATCTTATGTATATTTACGCAAGCCAATAAAAAAAGGGCGTCTCACCCTTTTTTGTACTTAAGTCTATGGTGTTTTAATGAAAGGGAAAAAGTTAAAGGGATGAATCAAGTCACCCATAAGACTGAGGGATAATAATTTTCCCAATTATCAGGGCTATTTTGCCCCCAGTTTTACTCAGATTTAACTTTTTCTCATTTTTGTAAAAAATTTATCCACCCTCTTTTTTAAAGAGGGTGGATAGTTTAACTTTTGCGATCAAGTCTGATACTTACAGAATTGTCGTTTTGAGTGTCAGTCAGTTGCCTTACTTTCGAGGATTTAACCACGAGTCGATTCAACCCGTCCATAAAATAGACCACGAATCTTGACTTCTTTAGGTTCGCCAGCACCTAAATCTGTATCAGATGGCTGTTCACTCTCGAAAGTGCCAGCAATTTCACCGCTAGAACTGTCTATTTTAGCGATTTGCAGAGAAATCTTGCCATTGAGATTTTCAGCACGCTTGACGTTAGTGCGGGTAAGTTCTTCATCATCTGCTTGGGCGGGGAGAGCTACGGCATTATCGTAGCCACTGACTACACCACGACCTTTGGGATCTAGGAAGGCAGCACCACGATAGGAAGGAACTTTAAAGCTGCCTTCAAAGTCCGTGGAGGTGTTAATACTAGTCAAGCTGGGTTGGCTTTGAGCAACCAAATTTTTGATGGTGAAGAGGAAAGGTACTCGTTCACCACCAGGAAGTTGCACAGTGATGGCTTGGAAGTCAAGACCATCAGTTTCCGTAAAAGTCAGGCTATTATCTGCGTTGACTTTCAGATTACCTTGTACCTGGTCAATGGTGGAAGTGTATCTGGTCAACAATTTGCCAGCAACAAATTCTGCTTCTTGCCGTTTATTAGCAGGTTCTTCTTTAATGAAGAAGCTAGTTGGTTCCAAGCAAAGTTCTTTGATGGTATAAGACTGGCTAGAATCAATGGGAAGGGAACCACGGCTTGTTTCTGCTAGTTGGGGGCATTTGTTAGCCAAGCCAGTGCCGCGAATTTGATCGTAAGTCAGTACATCTCTACCACTACTGCTAGCAGGAGCATCACTACAAGCGGTTATTAGCCCCAGGCACAAAGCCAAGAATGCAACAATTAAAGCGCGATACCTCATGGTCAACCTCAATCTCAAAAATTAATATCTAAGTTGTAAAACTGCATCGAAGCTTTTATCTCTAATGAGAAGCCGCTACTCTGCGAAAAGCTACCTTTGTTTGAACACGGCTTTGCTCTGATTAAGAGAGTTGAAGCAAGTGTTCGGGTGTCTAGTTATCAGACGCTGCTCAAACTTTTCTCTGCTAAACGTAGTTAAACGTGTCGCTATCTTGAGCTTGGGGTGTAGACCCCAGACTAAGTAGCACACTGCATCCATTTTGGATGTGTGTCACTAGGGGAGCAAAAAACCAGCAGTTTTACTGTTGGTGGCATTTGTTTAGAGTTGGGCGAGTGTATGAGTAAGCCTCACACAGAGAAGCATAAATGCTTGTGCCTTGAAAAATGCGAACAGTGGTTTCTGCTTCGCACTTTGCTTTTGCCGATCGCAAAAGCGGCGTCGCCCAAGTCTTTTTGTATCATGTATGTGACGCCACTACATACAGCCCATTGTTAGATGGGTAAATCAGCCAGATCATACGATTTTTTTTAACTCAAAATCAAAGTTCTCAAAATCCAAGAAAGTCTCGTCCCGATCGCATCTAGCTTCTGTAAAGCCTATGCTAAAGGTTACTACGCTCTTTTTGGAGCGATCGCAATTGCTTTTGATAAAGATACAAATCTAGTTATATTCACCGCTAACTAGGGCAAGTGAGGAGATGGGATAACAGGGAGACAACTGACAAACTAGGGAAAATTAAAAATCTCCGGTAAATTTGAGTTGACCTCATTTATACGGAAAAGGTGGCATGAACGATCACAAAAATATTGAATCAGAGAAGTTGTCTGGTAAACTGCAAGCGATCGCAACTGTGGTGTATGATGCCGCTACAGCTTGTGAAGGCGATACTGTAGCTCTTTTAGCTTTGCTGCGGCAATTAGAGCAGTTACACCGAGAGATCCGGGATGGGGTTTTCCAAGAGAGTTTACCTGTTAACCGTCGCCAACTTTACTCACTGCTGAAAGATATTGAGTCTGAGGGAGGCTGGCCCTATATTGAGCGGATGAGGCTACAAGCCTTTTTAGCGAATTTGCCACAAGAGGCTCCCGAAGAAAATAGCCATGAACTTTTGGAGAGCGATCGCTCCTTTGGCTGATTAGCTAGAAATAAATTTCGAGTTCTGAATTAATAACTCCGATCGCCTCATCAACCGCTAAACCAAGAGCGGTTGCTCATTGAGGCTTCAACCTAATTTATAATTCGTAATTAAAAAGGGTTTGTGCGGGTTATCCCATCACAAAGAAGGCGATCGCGCTCTTCAAGATTGTGGTTGTGCTTAAGGTAATCACCCACCCAATCGCAACCACGAACAAGCAGATCGTCAAGATGTAAATTCCACAGAATTATCGTGTTGTCATCACTAGCTGATGCTAGTGTTTGACCATCTGGGCTAAAACTGACACTTAATACCGGAGCGCGATGCCCATTGAGACTTTTAATTAATTTGCCATCACGGCTCCAGAGTTTCACTGTACTGTCCCAACTAGCGGCGGCGAGTAATTCACCATTGGGGCTGAAAGTCACGGCATTGACGCTATCACTGTACCCCTTTAATAAAGTTTTTAACAACGTCCCATCCCGTCGCCACAGTTTCACGGTGTTATCCCAGCTAGCAGAAGCCAGCAACTCGTCAGTGGGACTAAAGCTGACACCCAATACCCAGCTATCATGAGGCGAGAAAGTTTTGAGCAAAGTACCATCCCGCCGCCAAAGTTTCACAGTTTGATCGTCACTGGCAGAGGCTAAAACCTGACCATCAGGGCTGAAATTGACGCTATTTACCCAACCCTGATGTCCCACTAAGGTTTTGAGCAACTTGCCCTCACGGTTCCAAAGTTTCACTGTTTTATCTTTGCTAGCTGATGCTAAAAACTGACCATCAGGGCTGAAATTGACGCTCATGACACTATCGCTATGTCCGTGGAGAGTCATGATTAAAGTACCGTCAAGCCGCCAAAGTTTCACAGTTTTGTCATAACTTCCTGAAGCCAGCATTTCACCTTTTGGGTCAAAACTGACACTAGGAACTTTATTTGTGTGTCCCACCAAAGTTTTGTAAAGTCGAGTTTTGATCTCGCCACTACTGGTGTATCGCTGCCAAAGTTTGACAGTGCGATCGCTACTACCAGAAGCTAGCATCTGACCGTCAGGACTCCAAGCAACGCTCAAAACTCGATCTCGATGCCCTTGAAGCATAGACGGTCTTGGAGCATCTAAACTCCATAGTTTCACGCTTTTGTCGAAACTTCCTGAAGCTAACAATTTGTTTTTTGGACTGAAAGCGATGCTAACGACAGCATCACTGTGTCCTTTGAAGGTTTTGAGTAAATTACCAGTGATACTCCAGAGGTTTATGGTATTGTCTTCGCCTGCGGAAGCTAACTTTTTACTATCCGAACTAAAGCTCAAACTCCACACCGTACCGTTATGCTGCCGTAAAGTTTTGTAAGGAAAAAAGTCAAAACCCTCTTTAGTGTTGCTACTCTCCCACCGCCAAAGTTTCACTGTCTGATCTCGACCTGCTGACGCTAGGAATT
The DNA here is from genome assembly GCF_036918015.1 of Nostoc sp. GTDB lineage: Bacteria > Cyanobacteriota > Cyanobacteriia > Cyanobacteriales > Nostocaceae > Nostoc. The sequence goes on along the minus strand of NZ_JBALEO010000067.1, from coordinate 30,764 downwards.
TACCGTCTGGGCTGAAAATAGACACAATCACGCCTTGCTTATGTCCCTGCAAAGTTGTAACGAGGCTACCGTCCCGCCGCCAGATTTTCACTGTTTTGTCATCGCTAGCTGAGGCGATGAATTGACCATCAGGACTGAAGTTTACCCAGTTAACCCACCCTTGATGTCCTCTCAGTATTTTTACTAAACTACCGTCTTTGCGCCAGAGTTTTATGGTTTTATCCTTACTGCCAGTAACTAATAACTCACCATCAGGACTAAAATCGACGCTATAAACCCAATCTTCATGTCCTCTCAGGATTTTATATGGTTTGGGGTCAAATTCACCTGTAACCGAGTTTTTGCGCCAAATTCTCACTGTTTTGTCGAGGCTAGCGGAGGCTAGGGTTTGACCATCAGGGCTAAAACTTACACAGGTAACAGCATCAGTGTGACCTTTGAGGGTTTGGAGTAAAGTACCGTCAGGATGCCAAAGTTTCACTGTCTGATCTCGGCTACCTGATGCTATCAACTGACCATCTGGGCTGAAAGTTACTCCCCAGACAATATCAGTGTGCCCTTCCAGGCGGTTAACCTCAGTTACCCCATAAACTGCTTGTTGCAAGGCTGTTACCACCCGCATTCGGGTATCTGGCTGAACTCCATCTGCTTGTTTAAGTCCTCTCCAAGCCCGCAAACTTTCTAAGAGGGCATCAAATTCTTTATTAGATGCAAACAGAGCTTCGCTAGCAGCAGTGATCGCACTAATTCGCAAGTTGGTTTCACTACGTTCAGCTCGTAGAGTTTGGCGGACTGCTGCTCTTTTTTGTAAGTCGGCTTGCCACCATAACGCTGCTATTGTTCCCCCCATAATTGCTAGGATTACACCTGCTATCCGCGCTTCCCGCAGTCGTCGTTGCAATACCAAATTTAGTTGCTTTTGACTAAGTTGTTGGGCTGCTTCCGCTCTAGTTTTTTCAAGTTTGATTTTTTCTAATTCGGCGAGCATACCATAGTTGTTCTTTTGGCGAATTGGTTCAACTAAATAATCGTGAACCAACTGGTAGCGATCGCCTAACTCTTCTCTAACTCGCAATACCAAGCCTGAACCCACCAATATTTCTAAAATCAGTTCTCCAACTTTGTCAAAGCTTGATATCGTATCTATATCATAATTATTAACTAATGCGGCCGCTAAATCAGCTTTAGTTTTTAAAGGTCGCGTCCCCTTTTCATCTGTTAACTCAAATAATAATTTCCAACTTAACTCTTCGTTCTCTTGACCACAGTCTTTGATAACTTCCCCTAACCAGCGTTCCACCAATTTTGCCGAGCCACCACAAAGCTTATATTCCGCAAGTGTCGTAATGTTTTCTATTTGTAGTTGAGCACCGACTATTTGTAATTCAATTGGATGTACTTCGTCTAGTTCTCCTGTCAAATCCTGGACTAATCGGTTAATTAATTCCTCACTTAGTTCATAATGTGAACGTTGAGTAAGACTGTGAATTATAGCTTTAGCATCTCGGCTAGAGAATTTTCCTAAATAGTAGCGAATATCTTTATCAAGAATATTTTTATTAATTACTCCTAAATCATATAAGCCAGTACTATTTTTCTGACTCAAACGTTCAAACTCTAATAAATGATGTAAGTAATCTTCTCGTAATGAAAGAATAATTTTTACATAAGAAATATTTAAACATTCACTAAAAAATTTATAGAATTCTATTCTTTGTGTAGGAGGATTACTAATAAAGAAAAATTCTTCAAACTGGTCTAATATGATAACTATTGTATAATTGCGTTCAGATGCTAGCCGAATTCTTTCTAGTATTATGGTGGGTGTAGAGTCAATATTAACCGATATTCCTGTGTATGCTAATGCTTGGTTAATACTGCTGCTCAAGATTGTTATCCAATCAGTATAAACAGACAAAACAATCGGTATAGGAATGCGTTCACCGATAACTTTACCCTTGAGTGCTGGGACTAAACCAGCTTTGAGAATTGAACTTTTACCTACACCAGATGGGCCATAAATAACTGTGAGTTTGTAGTCAGCGCGGGCAATTCTTTCAATTAAACGATTTACATCTTGTTGCCGTCCAGAAGCAGATATTTCTTGAGCAATTTCTTCAGGAATAAACGGTATTTTGTGAGGTTCTAGTACTGGGTTAATTCTAGGGCGTTGTGGCTGTAATTGACTTGCCCCGATAAAGGCACGAAAGCCATACTGATGTTCTATTTTAATTTTTTCTTGCTTCAGCTTAAAGGCTTCTGTATAGTTATGACACTCAAAAAAGTAAAGCGATCGCAGTTCCTCTAAAATCTCTAAGTACAGTAATGGCTGATGTTGTAGCTCACAAACTACCCTCGCCCATTCCAAGTTATTGATAGCTTCCTCGCACTCACCCAAATGCCGTTGTGTGCGTGCTAGCAAGAGAAGATACCAACTTTCTTGTCGTCGTCTTCGCAAAGCGTCTCGCAAAGAAACTTGTGTTACTTCTTCGGAGATAGAAAGCGCTGTATTTGCTAATTCATGAGCCAGTACCCAATTCGATTCTGAAGCCGCCACATTTGCCAAAAAACCATAATTTTGAGCAACTTGTGCGGGAGTTCCATAAGTTTTATGTAGGTGTAATGACTTTTGAGCTAATTCTTTTAATTCATCCCAGTTTTGTAAGCGTTGCAGCATTTCACAAGCAGGCAAAATGAATTTAGCAACTAAGTCTTCTCTTTGTACCTCCTCCAATAGCTCCAAGCATTGTTTAAACCACGACAGAGCATGTTCGCAATAGCTACTAGTATTCTGGTATAAGTCTGCCATTCGGTGATAACAAAGCCCCAGGTGGAATAGTACTATTGCTTGCTTGAGTAAAGATGAGGGGGACATAGGTTGATGACATGAGAGAGGCAAAGAAGAATTACTCTCCCACTCTGCTACTCTCCTTGCTTCCTGCTGCCATAATGCAAGGCTTCTCTGATAATTGGCTAACGCACCATTAATTTGATCGTTGGCGTATTTATCTCGCCCCAACACAAATTCTAAACTAGCTTCTAATCCTGGTGTTAATTTAATGCCATACAGGCGTAGTAAATCATTACGTGCTGATTCTATTTCGTGGCGGTGTTGCGACTTAGGATCTAAATCTAGAAAGGCGTTAGATAAAAATGTTTCAGCACCTGCTTCTAAAACTTTGGCAAATAGAGATTCTTCCTCTTGAGAGATCAAAGCAATTAAATCTGCTTTGGCCATTTCAAATTTAATAGTGGTTGCAGCCCAGCTTTTGAAATCAGGCGCTAATCTTGAAAGCAATGATGCTACTTCATCCTGTAGCCACAACACCACTGGAAATGGAAAAGTCGCAGCATAGATATCTCGTGCTTGGTTGATACCTGTAAGTAAGTTTTCTAGGTCGGTAGTTGACTCAATACCGAAAACCATCACAGCAGACGGTAAAGAGTCTGTAAGGACGGCAGGATTATCTAAATATAGTTCTGAGATTATTGTGCTGTGTAAAGAAGTAGTTGATGGATTGAGAACGATTTCTCTGATATTAATTTCTTTGGTGTTCGAGCGAATATTCTCTAACATTTGCTCGCGTAATCGCCCATAGTTGCATCGAACTAAAATCAGAGCAAATTGACCTTCGGAAAGTGCGATCGCTCTAATCAGTCTTTGCAAAGTATGCTGATTTTCTTTGGTGTAGACACGTAGCTGTTTGTCATTACTCATTGGATATGGGGCATTAGGTATTGGATATGGGGCATTGGTCATTAGTTCACCAACGAATGACCAATAACAAATGACAATTGACTGTTACTTGTTTTGTTGCCAAGCCAAAACTTTTTCTGTTTCTGCCAAAGCTGGACTGATGCCAAACCAGCGCCCCACAGGATCGCGATATTCAAACAGATACATACTTCTTAGTAAGCTCTGATAGTCAGACTCACCTTTAACTCTCTGCTGCTGTACTACTTCAAACAATAATTCCCACTGGGACTCATCAATAGCTAATAGCAGATCGTCACGGTAATCCTTAATCACGGCTTCTAAGCAGTCCCTAGAAAAAGGCGGATCTTGTCGTTGCAGGCAGCTATAAAGTAAGCCCAATAAGTTACGAATGTGACCACCACTAACGCGACATAGACGATCCAAGGTTTGGGAGCGATCGAATAATTCTGTAATTAATAAAAGTCTGCTATTCAAAGGAACTTCTGGAAAAGCTCTAGCTAGAACTAACTGGCGTACTAGTGACATTCCTGGTTCGTAGTCACTGCCATCTCTTTGCCGCACTAATACCATCGGCAGTACTTTTGGTGCAATCCCTCCCCCCAGACGATTTTTCAGCGTCTCATACTCATTGGAGAAAATTAATGTTAGGGGAATTGTGTAAACTAGGTGGCATTTAAGTCGGCGTAACTGTTCGCCTCGGTCAATGAAGAGATATTCTGGTTGCGATCGCCCGGATGCTAAGGGACGCATATCCACTCGATCCAAATTATCTACAATCACTACCAGTCCTTTTTGACCCCTTAGCTTTAGCTGTTCAACAGCCTTTTCTAAAATCTCTTCGTTAATCGCTTGCAAAATACTATTGGTTCGCGGTTCCAAATATTGTCTTAGTTGATTCCGCATCTGGGTGCTATCTTTGGTTTTGGCGGTAATTTTGGCAATACCCAAGGACAGCTCTGCTTGTCCAGAAAGCTCTATGGGGCTTTGCAAAAAATCGCCTACTTCTTTAAATAAATTGGTAAAGTAACCAGGTTTGAGTTTGATGCTAATACTTTCTAAACTGGCACTGACTTGACGGGCTACACTCAGCAAAATATCGGTGATATCAATATCCGCCATGTCTAAGTCTTGACTGGACTCAAAATAAACCACATGGAATCCTGCCAATTCTAGTTCTGTCTTGAGGCGCTGCAATTCCGTTGACTTACCGCAGCCAATATGACCCGTAAATAACTGACAGGTTGGCTCATCAGGAGAAATCCGAACGATAGTCCGTTGCAATTCTTCGACAATCTTGCAACCACGTACATCAGCAAAATCTATGTAATACTGCCGATCTAGTACGTTACTTATATTTAGCGTGTAGCTAGGGTTACATGCTTTATAAAAACGTGACAAATTTAATGTCGTTTTCATGTATGTAGAGGTTTATGTAGATGCAGTTTAGTTTGAATTTTTTATACAATTAATCCCTATCTAGGATGTAGATACAGGATTGACTCACAAGGTGGCAGTGTCTTGCAAAAGACAGCACTTTTTTCCAGATTACTGTCAGTAATATGGTAGAGATTTAATTGATCCTAATAGCGAATGGCACTAAGATAATGCAAACCCATTATCTACAAAGCTTTTGGGTGTGGGGTGTAGGGTGTGGGGTATAGTGACGAATAACTTTATTTATGTTCGCACTTATTTTTACTTTTCTTGATTTTTTCAGAACCTACACCCTATCCCCTATATCTATACCTGGCAAGGGTTTCATCTTTGATTCGTGCCATTCGACCCGTCAGGTCTTAAGCATATCTGTCCTTTTTACACCTGCTATTGAGGTTTTGACAATCTCTCCCTTCTGTTTGACCTGCCACAAAATTATATGGCTGAGGGAGTAAGTAAAAAAAGCTACAATTTTTCATTGTTCTCAGTTTAGATAGCTGATGAGTCTGACTGGTATGAATTATAGCAATGTATACAGAGATCCAGGAATACTTGTGTATCATTTCACATTCTATTTGTCAAGAAAGCAAAATCCCACATCTCTCAATTAATATTTTGTAATCTTTAAGGAAAAATCTTCAAAAATAACTTGTCAAAAAGACTACAGTCAGTTAAAAATGGACACCGGAAACTTTAATAGGAATAATGACTAGCGCCATAATCATTGTGTAGTTACTGTAAAGTGTTACTAAAAATAAAAAAAGTCTTGAGGAGAGCGGCTCAAAGATGCGAACAGTGTTTACTGAAATTAATAATGATACGAGCTTGTCAAGGAATTTAGATTGCAATCAAAAAGGGGTGTGAATGGCTGGCATAATATCAGTTTCCCGCACGCATCTAGCCCAGCGTCGTCAGAAATTGCGTCGGCAGCGGCAGATGAGAATTATTCAAGCTATTTGGCGAACCTTTGCCATTACTGGTTTGGCGGGTGGATTGTTGTGGGTGGCAGTCCAACCCGTGTGGATGCTAAAGGCTCCCAAACAAATAGTGATGAAATCAGGCAATAAATTGCTGTCGGATCAAACAACTCAGTCATTGTTGGTGCTGTCTTACCCTCAGTCTTTGTGGCGGATTGAACCGTCTGCGATCGCTAACTCTTTGAAGAAACAACCAACTATTGCCCAAGCGATCGTCAGACGCCGCCTATTTCCTCCTGGATTAAACATCGAAATCCAAGAACGAGTACCTGTCGCGGTAACTCAAACACGTGGCAACAAAAAAGTAATAATCGGCTTGCTAGATGCAAGTGGGGCCTGGATGCCTTTAGAAAAATACACATCACTGAATCCCAACAGAAAATTACCCAATCTCAGAGTAATTGGTTCGCCAAATCAATACTGCCTCTACTGGACTCAACTCCATGAAGCTGTGAGCCAAAGTCCCGTGAAAGTGATGGAAATTGATTGCCAAAATCCAACAAATTTAATTTTGAAAACAGAATTAGGAAATGTGCATCTTGGTGTTCCAGGCCCCCAGTTATCTGAACAAATTAAGGTACTCGCCCAAATGCGCCATTTAGCAACAAAATTTAATTCCAGTCAAATAGAGTATATCGATTTGAAAAATCCCGAATTCCCATTAGTACAGATGAACCAAAAAGACCAAAAATTAACTCCCAAAATCCCTAGAAACATTTAGTATGTTTATTATTTTGATAGCTCTTAGTAAATTAAGAAGCTTTATGCTGATAAATATATTTATTATTTTCAGTTTTCCAGCAAATGGCCCGAAAATCGGCATTAACTTCTAATTAAAATGAGAAGATCAATCATAAAATCTCTATTGCGAGTAACAGACTCTCAATTGTTACCCTAACATCTAATAGTAGGGTGCAAGATGTCAGACAGTCTAATGATGGTCTGTAGCGTACAAAACGCCTTCTGCCCATACATTCTTTGACTAAACCCAGTGCAAAAAAGAGAAAGTTGCTTGAGCTTTTCATTCAGATTCAGACTAGTGAACAGAGGTCACTGATGAGAACGGTTTATGCCGTCATCCAAGTGCAGAGGCAAAAAGGCTCTGGCTTTGGTCTGTTGAGGACACTTCCAAAGACAGTTTACCGAAGTTTCAATCTGTAACGATCCGCCCAAAGTTGCGTAAGCATTGTTTCTGGGCAATAAGTTTGGACTAATCTGTGCCGTAATTCCTATTAGGTGACGAACTTCTTAGGAAATCTTGATTTGTTGGCCGCACTAGTGACGGTTCTTGTAGGATGGACTATTACTCCAACAAAGTGTCCATTAAGACCACCCAAAGAACAAATCAATCAGGTATAGTCTGACAAGTAAATTCTTGCTTAGTTTAACTTAAGCATAAGTAAGTAGAAGGTAAATTTTGTGTCTAAAGTTGCAATCATCCCCAATGGTGAAACCTATTAACAATATTATTATTGAGGCAGAGAAGATACGCTGTAGTGTGTCTTTACAAGTTATGCTCGCTGCTGAAAATAATGAAGAGATTAATGTCTGGTTGAAGTTATACAGGTCAGTTTTAGATAAATATAGGTATACTTCTCTAGAATTGGCTGTGCGATCGGCTGTGTTAAAAGCTTATCCCATAGCAAATTTTCGCACTGCCAATTCTGTTAGGCTTGGCAGTAGTGAAAACAATAAAGAACAACGCCATAATATTGTGGCATTGTCAAACTAAAGTTGACTCTTAGGTGAATAACACCTGAAAAAGTCGTTTATCTACCCTTTCACAAATCCAATGACACTTGATAATAACCAAGGACTTAACTATAAAAATTCCCAATCTACGGGACAGCCGGGGTTCTCTCTGGCAGTTAACTCGACCAATCCCTTTAATAATTCTGGGCTGAACTTCGGGCAAAATCACGATAATAAGAAAATTTCTCCAGAAAATAGCCGAATTGGCGAGATTGTTCCTGGTCGGGTCGCCAACATCAAAGTTATTGGTGTCGGTGGTGGCGGTGGCAATGCTGTTAACCGCATGATCGAGTCTGATGTATCTGGGGTAGAGTTTTGGTCAATTAACACTGATGCCCAAGCTCTTACCTTAGCTGGCGCTCCAAGTCGATTGCAAATTGGTCAGAAGCTAACACGGGGTTTAGGAGCAGGTGGTAATCCTGCGATCGGTCAAAAGGCAGCTGAGGAATCACGGGACGAAATTGCTACGGCTTTAGAGGGTGCAGATTTAGTATTTATCACTGCTGGTATGGGGGGTGGTACTGGGACGGGTGCAGCACCAATCGTGGCAGAAGTGGCCAAAGAAATGGGCGCTCTCACTGTTGGTGTAGTCACACGTCCATTTGTTTTTGAGGGACGCCGCCGCACTAGTCAAGCGGAACAAGGTATTGAAGGACTAAAAAGTAGAGTAGATACACTGATCATTATCCCCAACAACAAACTGCTGGAAGTGATCCCTGAACAAACGCCTGTGCAAGAAGCTTTTCGTTATGCAGATGATGTACTGCGTCAAGGGGTGCAAGGTATTTCTGATATCATCACGATCCCCGGTTTAGTAAACGTTGACTTTGCTGATGTCCGAGCAGTTATGGCAGATGCGGGATCGGCATTGATGGGAATTGGCGTTAGTTCTGGAAAATCTAGAGCTAGAGAAGCTGCGATCGCAGCTATTTCTTCACCATTACTAGAGTGTTCTATTGAAGGTGCTAGAGGAGTTGTATTTAATATCACAGGTGGTACAGACCTGACTTTGCATGAGGTGAATGCAGCCGCAGAAGCAATCTATGAAGTAGTCGATCCCAACGCCAATATTATTTTTGGGGCTGTAATTGATGACAGGCTTCAAGGAGAGGTAAGAATTACTGTAATTGCCACCGGATTTACAGGTGAAGTGCAAGCTGCGGTACAACAAAGTGTGGCTAACGTTCGAGTAGCACCTAATACCTCGAAGCGTCCAACAACACAGCAACCGACAGTTAATCCTCCAACCTCAACTCCAAGTTCAACTCCAACCCCAACTCCAATTCCAGAACCAAAAGAAAAACCTGGATTAGATATACCTGATTTTCTAAGAAACCGACGTACACCAAGGAATTAAAAGATTTGGGATTTGGGATTTTAGATTAACTTAGCAGTCTCAGGTCAGACTGAACGCTGTATAAAATCTGCTACTTCCACCAGGGTTTTACCAAGGACAGGGATAAGCAATCTTTTGCCATACCCAATTTTGCCAATTGGTAAAAAAACTTGTCAACGCTACTTTATAGAATTAATTTGGGCAGGAGTCTACTGGCTTGCATGTCCAGCTATGCTTTCAGAACAAAACAATAGAAATACCTGCCCAACTATGGATGCATCACCGATAGCACAGTGTTAGAGTCTTCTCCCAGAGGGAGATGCCAAGCAGCGTAAAGCCTTCTCTTCTCCGAAAGGGAGACGCTACGCGAACGACAACAGCATGGCTTCTCTACGAGACGCTAGCGCGAACGCTTAGAGCGAGTCATCGAGCGTCACTAGCGTCACAGCCAATCATAGAAATGAATGCATCTACCCTTCGCGATCCACTAAACTTATATTTCGTATAAGCAAGTATATTTACTTAAAACAAATAGCTTAGGGAACCAGCCTACGCAAGTGTCCGAAAGAAGTCTGTTTGCTGGAGAATAGGACATCAAACAAAAAAAATAAATGTAAATTATTTTTGAATTTTTAGTGCCTGTTCAATCCATTGAATAACCTGATGACCAAGGCGAGTACCATCTAGGCGGTCAATCTCACGAATGCCGGTAGGACTAGTGACGTTAACTTCAGTTAGATAGCCACCGATAACGTCAATACCCACAAAAATTAAGCCGTCTTGGCGTAAGCGTTCGGCTAGTTGGGTACAAATTTCATACTCTCTTGGGGTAATTTCAGTTTGAGCGACTGTACCACCAGTTGCCATATTATTGCGAAAATCAGTTCCACTAGAGAGGCGATTGAGCGCGCCAATTGGTTCACCATTGAGCAAGATGATTCGCTTATCTCCTTCTTTTGCCTCTGGTAAATAGGTTTGTACCATTACTGGCACTTTACCTTGGAGGGTACTGAGTTCAACAATAGAGTTAAAATTGCGATCGCCTGATTGCAAAAACAAAATTCCTTCGCCAGCTTTATTACCCAGTGGTTTGAGAACCCCTGCCCCTTTTGCTTCCACAAATTGCCGGATAAATTGCTTATCAGCACTGACAATCGTTTCTGGAATCGCTTTGGTAAACTGGAGGGCATACATTTTTTCATTTGCCCCTCGGATGCCACTGGGACTGTTAATCACCAGGGTTTTATTTTGGTCAATGTAATCCAGAATGTAGGTAGCATATAAATAGGAATCATTGACAGGTGGATCTGTCCGCATAAATACGGCGTCCATTATCTCTAAAGAAGTTAAGAAGGAATCGCTCAACTTATACCAAGGATTCGCCGCTACCCAGCGTCCCTCCACCAACTGCACTGGTACAAGTTCGACTCGCTGTAAAACAGCCCAAGCTTTGCCCTCCACTACACTCAGCAGATTTGCCTGAGTCACCCAAACTTCATGTCCCAGAATTTGCGCTGCTTCAATTAGGGCAACACTGGTATCATGACACGGGTCAAGTAGATGGATGGAATCAATGATAAAAGCCAGTTTCACCCTTTATACCTCAATCACCAAGAAATTAAATCGTTATTCAATTATTATCCCTTGATGATCTTAGCAATTGATGTACATCTGTACTACTGAGTACAACTGGAGGGTAAAGTCTTGTGGACAGATATCGGTTTTGTCGGGAAAAAGCCCGTAGACAAGGCAGCACGTTGTTTTTCTATAGTTGTAGCGACTGCCGTGTAATTTGCAGCGGCTTGTCGCTAGTGCCATACCTTCTGAATCTATACGCTATTGCTAGAAGTTAGTAACTCATCCAGCTTGCCTTGACTGTCTAAAGCGTGGATATCATCACAACCACCTACATGATTATCATTGATGAAAATTTGCGGTAAAGAGCGCCGTCCATTTGCCCTTTGAGCCATTTTATTTCTGGCTGCTTCATCTCCATCAATACTGTATTCGATAAATTCAACACCCTTGTTTTTCAGCAAACTTTTGGCACGAACACAAAACGGGCAAGTCCTCCAAGTGTAAATTTCTACTTTTGCAGCCATGATGTCCTCAACTTGATTTAATACTTTTTAATTTTAGAGCTTTGCCACTGACTGTGGCTGCTTTATCCCTTCATAACCTAATTTACAGAAGCAGTGAATGTGGACTGCAAAGTTAATGCTAGCCAAATATGTAGAGTGTTGTTATTTTTTATCCGACTTAAAAAACTAATAATATTTCAGTTTAAATGCTGGGAATACCAGTAATTGTATTGAGATTGTTTCTATCATTCAACTTTTTTTTGAGTACTAAGCGCTAGTTAAAAAGCAGGAATTTTCTAGGCGAGTTTTAATTTCGCATTTCTTATTTCTAACAAATATGGGTTTAGAAGTGCTTATGCTCCTCTAAACCCATGTATTTAAGACCCTTCCTACTAAAACTTAGCTGTGCGGTTTAAGTTTAGGGAAGATTTTTTTTGTTTTTCTTCTGGAGTCCGAAAACACCCAAGCCTAATAATCCTAACGCTGCGGTTGTACTAGGTTCAGGTACTTTTTTCGGTTGAGGTGCAGGGGGTTGATAGTAAGGCGGTACTGAGGGTGCAGGTGCTGGCGCAGGTGCAGGTGCTGGCGCGGGTACTGGCGCTGGCGCTGGTGCTGGCGCGGGTACTGGCGCTGGCGCTGGCGCTGGCGCTGGTGCTGGCGCTGGTGCTGGCGCTGGTGCAGGTGCTGGTGCAGGTGCAGGTGCTGGTGCAGGTGCAGGCGCAGGTGCTGGCGCAGGTGCTGGCGCAGGTGCAGGTGCTGGTGCAGGTGCTGGCGCAGGTGCAGGTGCTGGCGCTGGCGCTGGCGCAGGTGCAGGTGCTGGCGCAGGTTTTATACTAGTTTCGTCTAGTGATGTACCGTACTGAAAACGGATGTTGCCAATCTTAGTGATGTCAAAGTCGGAGGTTAGCCCTGATAGCAGGAAAGTAGCTGAACCTTGAATAAAAGTCCCCGAACTCACGGCTGGATTTGCATCATTAGCGTAGCCACTGATGATGCCGTAATTAAATTGCTGTCCACCACCACCTTGGAAAATGCCTAACCCAGCTGTACCCAGACCGTAGTGTTGGTCAATGCCAGGAAGTCCTCCAGTATTACTCGTGTTTGGCAATTTCCATTCTTTTAGAGCTAGAAGATCAACATTATTTGTAGTGGTGGAACCTGCGCTTGAGGTCACTGTCGGAGCTAAAGCCGAAACCAGCGATAAATTGTTTAGGGCAGAACCAGCATAGTCCCAGAAGACTGATGTCAGAACATCAGAAGGGTTTGAGATTCCTACAGAAGATTTGTTAGTCAGGGTCAGTGACAATAAACCATTGTCTAGGAAATTAAAGAGGACTGACGCTGCCAGAGGATCATTGGATTTGTCGTAGGTATTGGTTCCTGTAGCTGAAAAACTTATAGACCCTAAACTCTTGGGTGCTGGCGCAGGCGCTGGAGCAGGTGCTGGTACAGGCGCTGGTACAGGCGCTGGCGCAGGTGCTGGTACAGGCGCTGGTACGGGCGCTGGCGCAGGCGCTGGTACAGGCGCTGGTACAGGCGCTGGCGCAGGCGCTGGTACAGGCGCTGGCGCAGGTGCTGGTGTATTTTTGTTGCCGTTGCCGTTGCCGTTACCGTTACCGTTACCGTTACCGGCCTGTGCTTGAGGTATTTGTGATCCTAAAGCTAAGGTGAATGATAATAGACCACAACTTATATAACCAATTACTTTTTTTGAATATGCTTGAGACATGTAAATCAAACCTCTTTGTCTTAAACAAGATATGGAAAAGCTTCCTAATAATGATGTTTATACGAGCATCATTGACATCATTCGCTGATCTAAATTGCCACAAAAAAAGAGATATATTACTGTTTTATTTAAGCTTTATCAAAAATTTAATAGAGCATAAATAAATGACGTTTACGCGATCAAATTACGAGCGTTAAGTGTTTATACTATGAAAATCATTTTTGTTGGATTACGTAATATTTCTAGTTTTAATTGGCGAACTAAATCTTTATTTCAAACTTATAAATAAATTGATTAAGTAAGATTAATAGAATATTTATAATGCAATGAAAGATATTACTCAGAAAGTCGATTGGATATGAGTTTGCAATAAATTAGGTAAGGCGATCGCCTTACCTAAAATTAAATATTCATGGTGGCAGCCTACAGTGATTATACTGAAGTTACTTATCTACGCACCCAGCCATTGATAGTAAATCGACTATCTCCAAAAGCTTGAGAGGGGCAATTCACAGGCAGTACTTCGTGCATATAACGGCTGAGGAAAAATACAATGCTGTTGTTGCGAGGTTCGACTGTTTTGAATGTCTCAGCATTTACATATACGTTATTTTCAATTTTGCTGTCGTATATCAACAACTCACCACCAGAAAATGATTTTGGTTCTTGATAAAAATAATAAACGTATGTTAATTCTCTAGTAGCAGTATCTGGACTACCATTGTCATTATGAAGTTTGTAATAGTTCCCATCATTATGTGCAGTTAGTTGGCTTTCAACTTGTGATACAGAAAATAATGGTAAGTTTAATTTGCTCATGATATCAGGAATCATTGCTTGAATTCTCTTTAATATCAGTTCAGAAAATTCAGGGAATGAATAGATAACCATTGATTGACGATAGTTAATATCCTTTGTAGAAGTATTGCTTGGCAAGAATTCCGACTCTTTCTCTAGGACATATTTGAGTAAGTGTTTGTGTTCTTCTGGTTTAAGAAAATTATCTATTTGTATATAATCAGAATCCAAAATATAATCATTTTGCAATTCTACTTTCTCTGATTGCTGTACAAAGATTGGGGGTTCTGTAACCACCCCTATAAGATGTTCGCTAGGAAAACACAAAACCGAGCGACCTTCATTGATGGGAATTTGGAATAAATTCTGTAACTCAGATTCTTGTTTGTAAGCACGAGCCACAACTGTTGTTAAAAGGCTATGCAGTAAAGGTGCATCCGATTTTAAATAAACGGTATATTGATGTCCTCCAGTTAAAAGAAGCTGTACTTTGACATCTTTCGACTCAAATGGCTGTGAAGCTAATTGCATATACCTTTCTTTATATAATGTTGATAAATGAGATAACTCTAAAAGTCATTCTGAAAGGTTAATACATTACTTACAGCAGATTTGAAGTTGTAAGGTACACAAGCTAAGTCTGTTACCCAGATAAAAAGTGTGTTTTACTCCTGTTAGTGCAGCGGGGCGCAGCCCATTCTGAATTCTGCTGTAGAAAATTAATTAAGAACAAGTTCAATGCTTAAATCTTTATACATATAGCGGTTCTCGGTTGAGTGAGGTACAAGAACTCCACCCCCAACCCCCTCCCCGCAAGCAAGGAGGGGGCTAAGATGTACCTCATGTGATTAGGAAACGCTATAATTGAATTGATTTTGTGAATAAATTCAATTCCTGTATCAGTTATAAACAGACAAATACCATTAATCAATTGTTCTAGCACGTCTTTTATAATATTGTCATTCAGCAAATTCCACATAGCCCGATAAAGCTTTAGTAAAGTAGAAATATCTATTATTTTCAATAAAAAATGCCATAGTTACTATTAACTACGGCATTTTCAACTATAAATTAAAAACTTATTTCAGTATTTACTGGGAATCAACGGCGTATTCAATCAGCTTGGCAAGGCGCTGACGTAGGGTTTCTAATCCCAAGCGCTGACTCGCAGAAATAAACACAGCGAGAGGGAATTCTTCTCTAGCTAGAGCCAGTGTCTCACTATTGGCTTGATCGATCTTGTTAAAAATCACTAGCGCCGGGCCAGGAGTTATTGGCATTTGTGCCAAAATTTCTCTGACTGAGCGAATATGACGCAACCAAGCTGGATGAGACAAATCTACCAAGTGGAGTAGGGCATCGGCTTCTGTGACTTCCTCCAAGGTGGCGCGGAAGGCATCCATTAACGATGCAGGCAGTTCGTGTATAAACCCTACTGTATCTGTAATCAGAATTTCCTGATGTTCATTGGTTTCGCCATAAGGAATAGCCAGACGGCGGGTGGTAGGATCGAGAGTGGCAAATAACTGGTCGGCTGTATAAACTTCTGCATTAGTGAGAGCATTCAGCAAAGTGGACTTACCAGCATTGGTATATCCAACTAAAGCCACTGAAGGAACTTCCCGATGCTGTCGTCGTTGCCGTAACCGCGAACGATGGGCTTGCAACTGGGTTACTTCTTTTTGCAATCGGGAAATGCGCTGCCCAATGGCACGGCGTTCTGTTTCCAGTTTGGTTTCACCAGGGCCACGAGTCCCAATACCACCACCCAATCGGGACATGGTGCGACCTCTACCAGCCAGTCGCGGTTGCATGTATTCTAGTTGTGCTAGTTCTACTTGCAATTTACCGGCACGAGACTGGGCGCGTTGGGCAAAGATATCCAAAATCACTTCGGTGCGGTCAACTACCCGGATACCAATTTGCATTTCTAAGTTGCGGACTTGGGAGGGTGAGAGGTCGCGGTCGAAGACAACGAGGTTGACTCCTAGTGTTTGGGCTGTTAGGGCAATTTCTTGCACCTTACCTTCGCCAACTACGGTTTGGGGATGAACGCGCGATCGCTTTTGTTGTATTGTCTGTAATACATCTCCCCCAGCGGTATCAACTAAACGTGCCAATTCTACTAGGGTATCTTGGAATTGTAGGGGAGTCATCTCACTGGTCATCAGCCCCACAATCAGCACGCGATCGTGGTCAGCATCTACTTCCTGGGCGATAAATTCGCGCTGGAATTCCGCTTCCAGATTTTCTACCAAGTCTACTAAATCCTGGTCTGCCAGATCGTCCAAATCCAAAGGTGGTGATATATTCCAACTTGGGGATTGGATTTGCTTAGAGTGAGCGAAGCCGAATTGGCTTTCCTCTACTTTGACAGCAGCAGGACTAGGAATCAGGGTGCGAGAGTCTTGGGGTGTCAGATGAGCTAGATAAGCTTCTTTCACATACCCAGTCGCACCGCCTCCCCGCCGTGTAAATCCCGTTCCGGTAATATTTAGGACAACTAGGGCATCTAAGCGTTGCAGTGCCATCGCCGTGAGTGCCGCTTCATTGGGCGGTTCTGGCTTGAGATGGGTGGCAATACAACGAATACCACTGAGTCGTTCTGCACCATAGCGGGGCAATTCCATCGGTGGTATTTGCGTTTGGCGCGGTGTGCCTACCCCGACGCGAATCACTTGTCCGCGACGGTTGACGTAGGCACACACAGGCTGATTGACTTCTGTGCTAATTGCTGCCAAGCGCTGGGAAAACTCAGGCGTGGTGATGCGATCGCCTGGTATGCGCTGGTGATACAGCCGCTGTAGTTGCTTCAGCTGGCTGGACTTCAGACCTTGGAGATTTCCAAAAATAGTTTCTATAGGCGTTTATGACCAGTTAAATGGCCCCCCGAATCCTTATATGTCTATTTTACAACAGGGTTTAGGCTCCTATCTATCTCCTTTGAGGGATGCGTTATGAATTAGTTCACGGTGGGTATTTATTTGAAGCGATTTTGGTGGTGTAACTCACAAATTGAGTATATTACTTTCAAGCATTTGCTAAATCAGACATAAGTTCCTCTTCTGTTAAATCAATCATCGCTATACCATAACGGTGTAAATTAAGTAAAAAAGTTACCCTATCTATACCTGCTAATTGTGCAGCTAAATCAGAAGAAATACGTTTCGTTTCAAATAATTTAACTGCCATCGCCATTTTTGCTTCTTGTTCAAACTGTTCTCGCGTTTGCTGTAAGGCATCTGGTAAAGTGTCTGGATAGTCAATTTTAAGTTGTGACATAATTTTTATCAAGATAATCGCATTTAATTTTCAGTTGTCATAAAGCCCTTCATCTTCTGGTGCGTAGCCATTTAAAAAAGCCTCATGGCTGTGGGTGCTTTCGGGTTCTTCTATATAAATTATGTTGTCATTCTCGGTTTCCCACTCTTCACCATCTAAAACTGAAAATTCTGTTAATTTCGGGTCGTTTAAAAAATCTTTGGCTGTGGCGGCGATGAAAGGTTCTAGTATTTTGTGACGTTCTGCCAAAGATAGGCTAGCAGTTTCTTTGAGAGATAGCTTTTTTTGCTCTTTGGCATTTTCTGACATTGTATTTATGTTCTTGAAGATGGGTTTTCTTTATATTTAGTAATGTATCTATCGGCATTGCTTTTAGTTTAATTTATTATTTAATCTGAAAATGTAACGATGATCGCTACTAAGAAATTACTCAATATTAACTAAATAGCAGACACTGATAGTAAGTTGTTAAATCAACGTCTCAAAATCATCAACTTTAACAAGATTTTAAAATAATTAATTAGTTTAGGTAAAATTTTTACTACTATTAATAGTAATTTGCATATTTGGAATATAATAATTTTGATATAATTAGTTTTGTAGAAATTAGGGTCGTTTTTCACAGCTTGAGCAAAGGAGTTGATTGCTTCTTGATAATGTCCTAACTTGCGTAGTACATGGCTACTTTCGTACCAAGCTTCGTGTGAAGTAGGTTTAATTTTCAAGGCTTGGTTGTAGGATGTGATCGCTTCTCTATAACGTCCTAACTTCCCTAGTATAATGCCTTGGCAGTACCAATCATCGTAGTTATTAGGTTTGATTTTCGCAGCTCGATCATAAAATATGAGTACGTCTTCATAGCGTCCTAAATTCCGTAGTACAATACCCTTGTAGTACCAAGCTAATAGAAAATTAGGTTTAATTTTCACAGCTTGGTCGTAGGACACAAGCGCTTCTTCAAATTGTCCTAATCTCTCTAGCAATAAGCCCCGAGAATACCAAGCTTTGTAAAAATTAGGTTTAATTTTCAAAACTTGCTCCAAGGATACTAATGCTTTTTTATAGTTTCCCAAACTCATTAGAGCTAAGGCTCGATAGTACCAAGCTTTGTAGGAATTAGGTTTAATTTTCACTGCTTGCAAGTAGGATTTTGCTGCCTCTTGATGGCTTCCTAAATTTTGTAACGCAAAGCCGCAATAGAACCAAGCTTCGCAGGAATCAGAGTTGATTTCCAAAGCTTTTTTATAGTTAATAATTGCTTCTTCATAACGAGCAAAAAATATAAAAATATAAGCTCTTTCTTGCCAAACTTTGTAGAAATCTGGTTGAATTATTAGAGCTTTATTATAAGATGCAAGTGCTGCCTCATATTCATTAATAGTAACCAATAATTTTCCGAGTTCAAGTAGTAAAATCGATTTTCGAGTTTCGGTCTGAAATTTTGGTTGTAGCAGGTCTTGAATCTCCAGAAGTTTCTCTATTTTTTGTTCCAAATTGAGTTGCTCATATTCTTCATCCTCTCCTTCATAAAGTATACGATATGATTCTTCAATTACCACCTCTAGTGTTGTGGGTAATTCAAACACCCCAGAACGCCAATCAAAAAAATCTGGAGCGCGATGAATAAAATAGTTGATTGAAAATGAACGCAGAAGGAAAACAAAGGTGATCGGGAAATCATCTCTAAAGCGTTCTCGCTGCTGGTTTAAATGATTTAGAATATGCGGTACACTGGTTAAATTACTAAATTGTCCTTCGGTAATTTCCCCAAAATTTCTTTTCTCATATTTATATAAAGAATATTCCAAACCTTTAATTAATAAAATATCAATTTGCTTGTCTTTAACAAACTCTGCTACTGGCTGATATAAATTATCAATCGCCTCAACAAAGCGCAAAACTGCAATCTTCTTCTGGGGAATCTCCTGGGGAAGTTTGACAATAAACTTGTCTGCTTCCCCAGGTGTACATTGGACAAAAAATAAACCAAATCCTGATTTACGCTTCAGTGCGCGAAGTAAGTCTTGATAAGCTTCTTCTGGTTCTGGGGGTAAATCATCATCCCAATCACTTAAATTTGGGTTCATGAAAGTTTCGCTACGGCTTCTTTAAATTCTGGAATTCCTTGAATCAATGGATGAATATCATACCAACGCTGCATCTCTCCATCATCATCCAAATAGCGGTATTCTAAAAGACAACGGTTATACATCAAACTCCGATACAAGTCATCATTAATAATCCGCTTAGAACAAGACACTTCCGCTAACAGACACCATTGATGATTTTCCACAGCGCGGCGATAGGTATCTCTGGCTTGAGTAATTGCTCGTCGTACCGCCTTTTCTGAAACAGGTAATTCTTCAGTGCGTCCAAAAGCATCTTGAGTTAACAATAGCAAATTCCTCACATGACCTCCACTCATTAAACAAAGTCTGTCTAAGGTTTGGGGACTGTCGAAAATTTCCTTTTCTAGTGATAGTTCCGGTGCAATTTGCCGGACTCGCTTGTTAATTACTTCCTTAACTTTCTTGAGTCCTGGCTGATAAACTTCCCCCTTGAGAGTGTTTACCATAATCATCGGCAAAATTTGGGGGTCGCCGTAGATATCTCTGAGGTCTGTTGCCCTGGTAGAATAGACCATTGAAATGGGGACAGTGTAAATCAAATGGCAATCTAAAGCTTGGAGTTGTTCGCTACGGTCTAAAAAGACTTCCTCATAGTTGGTGCGGCCGTCGCCGTCTTTAACTAACACCATCCGGTCTAAATTATCGACAATTACCGCCAGTTTATTGTAGCCATTAGGTAAGTGCTGTTTTGCATCCACCAGAAACTCATTTAACACCTGAATTAAAGTGACGGTGTGAGGATCGATTTTCTGGCGAATCTTCTGGCGTAATTCTGGAACAGCTCTTAAATTTGCAGTCAACTTGGCGAATTGAGCAAGCTGCACTTCTACAGCCATCTTCTCAAACTCTATAGGAGTCAGTGCCAAATCTTTTAAATCTACCCAACGATCTTTCAACCAGTTGAGTATCGGACGAGGACTAGCAATTCCTTTTAAATCTTTGAGCAAACGGCGGGTACAGGCGAGGAGAATATCTGTATATTGGGCATCTTCAGAATCGATATCCTCTTCATCAGCCGCAAAATAGACTACATAAAATTTCCGATTTTCTAAATATTTCTTTAACCTAAGTAATTCTGTAGACTTCCCCGCACCCCGATGACCAGAATACAATTGGCAAGTATTTGTATTTGCCAGTTGCATCCGATTTCCCAACTCTTGCAAAATATCGGCATCTCCCCGCACATCCTGACAATCTACATATTTTGGATCACCTGCGGGTAAGGGTTCAAAGGGGTTAAAGGCGTTGTAGAGGTTTGCAAGTAAGTCAGTACTATAAACCATAGGTAAAAAATATAGCAATGATGCTCATAATAATTGAGATCATACAGAATTGAGGTAGATGAATCCAGTTCAAATACTCGTTAACGGAGTTCAAAGGTGGATGAATCCAGTTCAAAGACTCGTTAACGGAGTTCAAAGGTGGATTCATCCAGTTCAAACACTCGTCAACGGAGATAAAAGGTGGATTCATCCAGTTCAAATACTCGTTAACGGAGATAAAAGGTGGATTCATCCAGTTCAAATACTCGTCAACGGAGTTCAAAGGTGGATTCATCCAGTTCAAATACTCGTCAACGGAGTTCAAAGGTGGATTCATCCAGTTCAAACACTCGTTAACGGAGTTCAGAGGTGGATTAATCCAGTTCAAACACTCGTTAACGGAGTTCAGAGGTGGATTAATCCAGTTCAAAGACTCGTTAACGGAGTTCAGAGGTGGATTCATCCAGTTCAAATACTCGTCAGCAAAAAAACTACTACGAGATGGGAAAATCTCTACTTCCCTATTCTTACAAAAGAGAAACTGGGGTTAGAGTCTTGCGCCAGCGCTTCACCGCTGTTTGTAATTCTCCCGACAACCAGCTGTCAAATTGTGGATAAACTGGCAAACGGGCTACCAATTCCCACCCCGCAGGTTGTAAAATTTCTCTTAATGCCTGTTCCTGAACATGAGGATAATCAGGATTCACCTCATCTTTTGGCCCAATTCCACCTAAATCTCTCGCACCAGCTTCGATACAAGCGAGTAACCATCGGTCATCTTTAACTAAATTTGGCGGAATTTGAATAGTAATATCTGGTGGTAAAATCTGACGTGCTTTAGCAATTACTTCTGGTAGCTGATGAGGGTCAAAAGGTGGTGCATCAAAAGTTTGCTGATATCCTGGGCTATGAGGTTGTAAGATAACTTCTTGAATGTGGTGATAACGTTGATGTAGTTGAGATATAGCTGTTAACGTTTCCCACCAATCATCTACAGTTTCCCCAATTCCCAACAGCAACCCAGTTGTAAAGGGAATCTGCAACTCTCCCGCCCATTGCAATTGTTGTAAACGAACTTCTGGTAATTTACTCGGTGCGTGCCGATGTACACTATTTAACAATCTTGGCGTTAACTGTTCCAACATCAGCCCCATCGAAACATTTACACGCTTGAGCTTTTGCATTTCTTCAAAACTCAGTGGCCCCACATTTGTGTGAGGTAAAAACCCCATTGAAAGCGCTAATTCACACAAATCATAAATTCGCTCAAACCACGCCTGACGCTTTGGCGAATGGGGATGTACTTCACCACTAAGTATGAGAATTTCACAGACTTTTTCGTTTTGAAGTGGTTTTAAAATACTGTCTGCATCTGAAAGACTCATCCAGGGACTTTTACCCGGTTCGCTGCGAAAGTTACAGTAACTACACCGATTAAAGCACTCGTAAGTGGGAACGATTGTATAAGCAGGGCTATAAGTGACAAGACGAGAATTATTAATTGGCATAAGCAGAATAAATTTGCTCTTAGTAAGCAGCCCAAGATTTATTTTAAGGGCTGGAGACACTGACTACAAACCTTTAATTATTCATGCCCACTTATTTATTAGATAAACAGAAACTATTTTGCTTTGTAAATTTCTGGTAACTGCCACCAAGGAATATGAGGATACTCGTGATGTTCTTCGTGATAGCCGAAATGATAACACGTAATAAATGACCACCAAATTGGACGGCTAATCGTTTGGGCACAATGAGGCTGAATATAGCCTTCGCTGGGTTCACTATGTGGGAGGAAAGTACCAAAATAAAATAATTGGAATGAACTTAAAATTGAAGGAAATACCCAGAAATAATTTAAATTATCACTGGGTATATGGAGTATATGTTTTGCAAAGTTATAAATAATGGAAAGAGCAATTATTTGTCCCCAACTCCAGTAACCTTTCATAAAATGTAAATACCAAGCAAAGAAGTTTTTGTATTTACCATTATGAAAATCTGGGTCTATTTGAGTTGCTGGATTGTGGTGGTGTAACCAATGCTTTTTCAATAATTTTTTATATGGTAAAAGACCATAAAGAGATAGGGTTAATGTCCCAATGAGATGATTAATTTTGCTGTTTTGGGGAAACACTACCCCATGCATAGCATCATGAGATGTAATAAATAATCCTGTATATAAAAATGTTTGCCAAGCTATGCTAGGCAATAGCATCCAAAGTTTTAACTTGGAGATGTCAAGGGGAAGTAATAAACTCAAGCTAATGACCCATACACTAACAATGACAATAGCAATGAAAAGTCCTTTAAACTGAGATTTACTTTTCACTACTGGAGTCAGTTTTGTTTGATGACTGGGTGGTTGTTCTAATTGAATCACGCTTTTACTCCGCCTAGTATTCCAGTGAAAATTCGTAAAATAAGCCACAACAAAAAGCACTAACCACCAGCCAGAAAACTTTATTAGTGGTCAGTGTTTTGCATTGGATAGTGCCAATACTTAATACATTTAGAAATATTAAGATACTTTAACTATTATTACACATACAACCGCCATACCAACAACTGTTTTTGGTATAGCGGTTGGATTATGTAAGTTATAGTACTGATAGCTTTGGTGATTATAATAACTAGTGTTTTTAAAATGGGGCTTTTTAAACAGCCGAAGTCTGGGAAAAAGGCGGTCACATAATTAGCGGCAAGAGTAGGGAATGAAGTGGAGTAATTCGTGCATGATGCTGTAGCCGTTGAGATCCCAAACTAATGTAGGCTAAAAACCGATCTTTGCCAAGCGATCGCTCCAAAGTTCAGACTGAGGATTAAACTTTAACTCTAAGGATAAGATTTCCAAGTTTTTCAGGAAACACTTTGAAGTTAGCGAAATAGTATTTATAATGTCAATTAGAAAATTTACTGATTTTTATTATCCAAACTAACAAAGATAAAATAATAAGTATGGCTCCTAGTAAGCTCAAAATCTGGAGCCACTTACTACAAGAGAATGCTCATAATTACTCGCATTCTCGTTTAGTCACATAGTGGCGGTAACGAAACATCGCTTCTAATTGCGCTTGTACTAGCCAACCACTGACAAATTCAACAGTTCCTCCACCAGGCATAGAAAAGGAAATAGCGTCAGTTAATCTGGTTTTGCCATTTTCTGATTCAAATTCATGTCGATGTACCCACGATTCAAAGGGGCCAGATATCTGTTCGTCGGTAAACAGGCGATATTTTTCACATTCAGTATGACGCGCTAACCAAGTTAAGGGTAATGGGCCGAGAAACAAGCGAAATTCGGTGATAGCGCCCACGTTCAGCCCTCCTTCACGACGAACCACTTGGACTGGCTGCCAAGGTGGATTCAACAGTTGCAAAATATCTGGCCTTTCGTGAAATTTCCAAACTACTTCTGGTGAGGCGTTAATGATTGAGGAATGTTTAAAGTGCAGCATGGAAAGAAAAACCTAAAATTCAACTTTCGGATTCGGTATCAATTTCGATATCTAGGGTATCTTCATCAACCCGCACATACAAAATATTTGGGTTACAACAAACTTGACAATCTTCAACGTAAGATTGCTGTCCTCCAGCACTCAAATCAATAAAAGTTAAGTTCGGTTCGCCGCAATAGGCGCAGTAATACTCGGCTGTGTTTTGCATCAAGTTTTCAGCTATGAATTCAATGGCTGTAATTCCTTTGGAGATGGGTTGATATAACTCTTAGCATCAGCCAAATGCTTTAGTAGTGTAGACTGTGGCAGAGGCCCTTGCAAGTGGCTCCAGGGTAATACTTGTTCTGTTGACCATTCGGCGTGGACGTAGAAATCTAAATCGGGGATTTGTCCTTTGAGTTGCTTGAAAGCACGTTTGTAGCTACCCAAGGAATCGCCAAAGTCACGAGTAAGTTCGAGAAGTTGGGAGAGTCTGCGATCGCCTCTCGACAATAAAGCCTGTATAATTGACCAATTATAGCTTTCTGGGCGAAACTCTATCCCCTGTGGTTTTAGCTGTTTTTGCAAAAACTGCAACCGCTTTTCGGCTTGGCGATTCACCCCAAACCATTGAAACGGTGTGTGTGCTTTGGGTACAAAGGTGCTGCATCCGTATGTTAAGCGCAATCCCGGTGCAGCTTTTTTGATATTACGCATCATCGCCACGGTTTGCTCTAAATCTTCTGCTTCTTCACCAGGAATTCCTGCCATTCCGTAGAGTTTCAAGCTTTTTAATCCGCCAGCTTTGGCATTTATGGCTGCTTGAATAATTTCATCGTTATGCAGCTTTTTATTGACGATTTGGCGGATTTTTTCGGAACCACTCTCTACAGCAATGGTAAGCGATCGCGTGTCTCGTTTCGTCAAAGTTTCTGCTAACTGGACTGTTACAGTATTAGTTCGCACTGAGGCAATACTGAGACGGACATCATCATACTTTGGCTGACTAATATAATCTAGCAAAGTCTCAAATTCTGGATGTTGAGTAACTGAAGCCCCTAATAATCCTAACCGATTTGTGACTTCTAAACCTTTTGCGATCGCTGGAATTAATGAATCTTCCAGACTGGCTGTTCTAAAAGGCAGTGTGAGATAACTCGCCAAACAAAAGCGGCACATTTCTGGACAACTTCTCACCACTTCCACCATGTAGATATTTTCCCATGCAGCTTTTTCGGTGACTACAGTCGATGCCGATAGAGTATTTCCCCGGTAAGTTTGCTTTTGCACCACTGCGGGAATTTCGGGAGAAATTGGTTTAATTGACTTTACTTCACCATCTCTTGTGTGATATTGCACCTCATACAAACTGGGTACATAAATTCCTGGTATTTGTGCAAGTCTTTTTAGTTGAGTTTGTCTTGAGGCATTTCTGACTTCTTTATAAGCCTCAATAAAATTCCCTAACAAGATTTCACCATCTCCCAGTAAAACGACATCAAAAAAATCTGCAAAAGGTTCGGGGTTAGCAGTAAGAACGGGGCCACCACCAAAAATTATCGGATGAGAATCATCACGAGAGGTTGCCCGAATAGGGATTTCTAAAGATTCCAGCAAATTTAAAATATTCACATAATCCAGTTCCCACGAAATCGAAAATCCCACAATTTCCGGTGTTCTGGGGAGTTGTTCGTGAATATCAGTAAACAGGCGACTCACCTGCACATCATCACGCATTGCAAAATTTGCCCACACTACCTGATAGCCAAGGCTTGTGATACCTATGCTGTACTCGTTGGGAAAAGCGAAGATTATGGGGATAGCATTGGTATCTGGGGTGGTAGGTGTAAATAGAAGGCGTTCAGAGTCAAATACAGATGATGTCACAGGTGTTTGTTAGAGGCAAGTTTATCTATATTTAATTTTAAGCCATAGAATAATTAAGTTAAAAACCAATGTTACGGCGTTAGCAAGAATAATTGGCAAGGATTGTAAATAAATTCCATAGATTAGCCACAAAAAAATACCACTTATGAATGTAATTAACGTAACTAAAGAAACATCTTTTGCTGATTTTGTTTGCCAAGTTTTAAACATCTGTGGCAAAAAAGAGATTGTGGTTATTGTGGCGGCAGCTAATCCTAAAACTGTCAGAAAGTCCATATTTAATTATTTATATTAAGTTGCAATATTATACATTAGCGATCGCCCTTATCTGCTTAACGCAACGCTATACTAGACATTTTACAGTGTTGAGCGATCGCTACAATACCTTAACAACAAGATTAGCGACTTATTGAATAAGTCGCTAATCTAAAAATGGATCGCACTCTTAGCAAGAATAATCGGTGACAATTGTAATTTATGTATATTAACCCCCAAAAAAACCGATTATAAATGCAATTAGCATGACAAAATAAAACTCATTAAAGGATATGTGATAAACACTAGCAAAACCGATGAATTAATTCTTCACGAGACAACTGCAACAGTAAAGGCGTAAACTCTTCTGGCGGTAACGATAATAAAGGTTCAATAATTGCTTGAAGCTCATTATCTATTTCACCAAAGCGAACTTTGAGCAAGTTTTCTACCACCAAGCGTTCTCCCTGCTGAATTCCTTGTTGTTTAGCCTGTTCTCGATCTTGTTGGTAAAGTGGTGCTAATCGCATAAGTAATTCCCTATCTTCCTCGTCTTGATTTTGAGTGACTTGTAAGTTTTGTTGCAAGTTGTACAGCAATTATAACGCTGCTTTTCGGAAAGGATTATCAGGAGTAAGTGCTTCTAGTTCGTCAATTGCTTGCTTTTGAACGTTTCCCCTACCGATGATTCTCAGCCATAAGGTTTCTGAGATAGATGGCAACTGATGAATTGTTACTATCGCGGTACGCAAATATTCTGGCATGAAGTATATTCCAGGCAGGTAGTCATCTTTTGGGTTAGCACCAAATCCTGATAAGAGGTGCGCTGATGCTGTGGGGGTAAGAATCCATAATTTTGGTAAATCAGATTCTAAAATACGAGTTTTATTCCGATTTGCTTGTCGTTGTAAATCGCCACGCACCTCTAATAATTTTAAGAGACAATCGCAAATTTCTGTAGCTGAGGCTGCGTTACGAAATGGTTCGAGTAGAGAAGGGGTAGTGATAATTTGACCTAATAATCCCAGTGTTCCTGGTATGTCTCTTGGTTGTGGTTTGGGAATGAAATAAACATCAATCTGTCTAACTTCTCCTGCGACTCGTCTAGCTGCTTGGACTTCGCCGTAAGGAGTGAGTAATTGTTCGAGGTAGTCTTTGGCAAATTGGTCATGGATGAATCTGGTCATGTTGGTAGTTTGATGATGCAAACCAGTTTATTTACGATTGTCTGACGATTTTTTGAGATAAGACTTAGCCCAAGCATATCGTTGTGAATCTTTTTTCAGTAAATATTCTGCTGCTTCATGTCGTTTATTCTCATCTTTTGTACTCCTGACTACTCGTTTTCTATCATCATCTATATCTTCAGGTTTAGCACCGCGTTTTATTGCTTGTTCATACCAATAATCTCCTTTTGGATAGTCACTTTTGTCATAATATATAGCACCCATTAAGGTATAAGGTTGATGACTATCAGAGTGATACTCCATAGCTTTTGTCGCACAAATCTCTGCATCAGCTAAGTTATCCTTATCTCTGAATGCTGCACCTCTAGTAACTGAAATTGCTGACTTTAGCTTGCTGTCTCTAATTTGGCTTAAGTCTAAGTTAGTAAGTTTTAATGCCTGTTCAGGTTCATCCGCTTTGCGCCAATAACTACTAGCGGTGGGAATATCCCATTTATTTCCAGTGCGGTGAAATTCCTGCTCATAAAACTCTGCTTCTAGCCTGTAATACGCAAGAGCAATTTTCCCGTCAGGAGATAATAGTTTCTCTTCCATAAGCTGCAAAACCAACTTAGGATCTAGCCGTTCTTTTTTCTCTAATTTGACCATGATCGCGTAAAATGGCTCTAGCGGAAGTGAAGGATCTATCAATCCATATTTTCTCTTGAGAATAGCGAAGTGCTTTTGTTGAGCGAGAATAATAATATCTTCACGTCTATTATTTTGTAGCCAATCAATTTCTGATTCATTAAGTAGTTCTCCTAAATCGATCTTAGATTTTAGGGTAGAGGCGTATTTTTCATTTGCAATTTCTATAATCTCAGTCAGCTTGCGTTTTTTGAGGAAGTTAATATCCTGCTCGCCTAACTGATTAGAAAAATCAAGCCTTTTGAGAATTTTATACAGGTGACTTTTAGGCGATGAATCCTCATAATGAGTTACTTTATACTTAACTCTCAAGGCAGCAAATTCTCGTGTTTGTTCCAATTCTTGAGCAATGATAATTGTTTCGTTAAGTCCTTGCTGTTCTAGCCAGTTAATTTCTGACTCACTCAAATTATCTTTTGCGTCAATGTTTTGCAGTATTGGATATAGTGGACTCGACAATGATAATTCCAGGTGTTTATTAGCTTGGTATTTATCTCGTAATTGAGCAAAGTGAGTTTCTTTTACTGACTCTTGTTGTTGAAAAATCTCTGCTGTTTCAAATAGTTCGTTATTGATCAGCCAATTATATTCAGAATTACTTAAACGTTCTGTAACCTCTAACTTTTTTAGTATTTGATACAGGAAACTATCAGGATATGAGTCTTGATATTGAGTAGCTTTGTACTGAGATTTAAGTTGAGTAAATCGCTTTACTTCTTGAGCAATTTGATTTGTTTCATATAAACCAGTTCCTCTCAGCCATTGAACTTCTGAATCAGCAAGGAAATTTCCTGACTCCAGTTTCAAAAGAATGAAATAGAGATGACTAGATTGCCAGGAACCGTGATAATTTGTAGCTTTATACTTAGACTTCAACTTGGAGAATTCAAATTCTAAATTTCCGAATTCTTGTACTTTATATTTCTGCTTTTGCTTGATAGCTTCTAAGGTCTCCTCAAGCCGAGATTCTCCCAACCAATTAGATTCTAAGTCAAGGAGTTCAATTCCTAAGTCAAGTTTTCGTAGTATGAGATACAGCAAACTAGGGGGTAATGAATCCTCATATTGAGTTGCTTGGTATTTGGACTTTAAAGCAGCAAAGTGTTCTAAGCGATTTTGAGACTCTTTATCCATATTGATAGTAGATGCGATCGCACGTAGTTAAATGTGTTATCCGCTACTATAGCAATACAGATAAAAAAGGGCGAGTCAGACACTCACCCTCGAAGCATAAATATTTTATGAAAGTCCAAGTATAATCCCTACAACACCTTACACTGTCCATGATGCCGTAATAAATGGTCACACAACACCAGCGCCACCATCGCCTCAACCATTGGAACTGCGCGAGGTAACACACAAGGATCGTGTCGTCCTTTTGCAGCCAATAGGGTTTCTTCACCTTCACGAGTTACTGTCTTTTGCTCTTTTCTAATTGTCGCCGTCGGCTTAAATGCAACTCGTAAAATTATATTTTCCCCGTTGGAAATTCCCCCCTGAATACCACCAGAACGGTTAGTTACAGTGCGAATTTCACCATTTTCATCAATATAATATTCGTCGTTATGCTCAATTCCCGTTAACACCGTCCCCCCAAAACCGGAACCGATTTCAAAGCCTTTGCTAGCAGGGAGAGACATCACACCTTTAGCGATATCAGCTTCCAATTTATCAAATACTGGTTCGCCTAAACCTTTCGGCACGTTACGCGCTACACATTCTACGACACCGCCGATAGAATCACCTTGTCTACCAACTTGCTCAATTAATTCAATCATGCGATCGCTACATTCAGCATCGGGACAGCGAACGATGTTGCTTTCTACTTGTTCTAAGGTGACAGTATTTGGATCGACTACACCTTCCAAGTCTTTGATGCGCTTGACGTAAGCGATAACTTCAACATTGGCAACTTGACGGAGAATTTTTTTTGCGATCGCACCAGCTGCTACTCTGCCAATTGTCTCACGTGCTGACGATCTACCCCCGCCTTGCCAATTGCGAATCCCATATTTTGCATCATAAGTTGCATCCGCATGAGAAGGGCGATACTTCTCGGCCATCTCGTCGTAATCTTGCGAACGAGCATCTTTGTTCCGTACCAAAATCCCTATAGGCGTTCCCAAGGTTTTGCCTTCAAATACACCTGATAAAATCTCGCAGGTATCCGCTTCTTTGCGAGGGGTCGTAATTTTACTTTGTCCCGGACGCCTTCTATCTAATTCTACTTGAATTTCTTCCGCCGAAATTTCTAGTTGTGGAGGACAACCATCAATCACAACCCCCACACCGCCGCCGTGAGATTCGCCAAAAGTAGTGATGCGAAATAGATGACCAAAAGTGTTGCCCATGATCTTAAAGAAAAAGGATGAGGCTTATGTATTTTACCTAGAGTTTGTGCAAAAGTTAATTTATATGCTTTGGCACTGCGAATGTTTGACGTATAGCATTCCTAAATTATTTGTTAAAACCTCTATTTCTTATCTCTCCGTGTTCTCTGCGCCTCTGTGGTTCGATTAGAAAACTATTTTTCACAACTCATTTAGGATTGCTATCTAACCTATCTTTTACCTGTACAAATGAGAAAGCGCCCTCCGTTACCAGAGGGCGCTCTCTCATTTAGCTAAACTTCAGAATTAACCGTTGATAGCAGGAGCAGTAAGAGCTACAGGAGCAGAATCGCCAGCAGCCAAATCTAGAGGGAAGTTGTGAGCGTTACGCTCGTGCATTACTTCCATACCCAGGTTAGCGCGGTTGATTACATCCGCCCAAGTTGCAATCACACGACCTTCAGAGTCAATGATTGATTGGTT
>NZ_JBALEO010000066.1:0-111361 GCF_036918015.1 Nostoc sp. | reverse complement strand
TTGGCGAACAACCAGCCGCCATAGAATTATCAGGAATGGCGGCAGAAAATAGATTTAATTTCTTGTTTCAAAATTTTATCCAAGTTTTTACCAGTCCTGAACATCCCTTAGTGATGTTTTTAGATGATTTGCAATGGGCAGATTCAGCATCACTGAAGTTAATGCAGCTATTGATGGCTGATACAAAGCATATGCTGTTAATTGGTGCGTACCGTGATAACGAAGTCAACCCAGCACATCCATTGATGTTGACTTTGAGTGAGATTCAAAAAAACCAAGCAACGATTAATACGATTACTTTAGCACCACTGAATCAAATCATAGTAAATCAATTAGTTGCTGATACACTTAAATGTACAGAAAGTTTGGCATCGCCTCTTTCTCAATTAGTCTCTCAAAAAACTCAAGGTAATCCGTTTTTTGCCACCCAGTTTCTCAAAGCATTGCATCAAGATAGGCTAATTGAATTTACCCCTCCAATCCCCCCTTACCAAGCAGGGGGGTGGCAATGTGACATCGTACAAGTAAATCAGCAAGCGGTTACAGATGATGTTGTGGCTTTTATGAGTTTTCAATTGCGAAAACTACCACAATCAACTCAACAGATATTACAGTTAGCTGCTTGTATTGGCAACTCTTTTGATTTAGAAACTTTGGCAATTGCTTCTGAACAATCCCAAATTGAAACGGCTTCAGATTTGTGGAAAGCGTTGCAAGAAGGGTTGATTTTACCGATTAGTGATGTTTATAAGTTTTATCAAAATTCGTCATTAGTCACTTGTCATTGGTCATTAGAAAACAACAAACAAATGACAAATGACATAGGACAAAAAACAGCTTCATATAGATTTTTACATGACCGAGTACAGCAAGCTGCCTATTCCCTGATTCCCGACGATCAAAAACAAGCAACTCACCTCAAAATTGGAAAATTACTACTGCACAGTTCCTCAGAAGTAGAACTGGAAGAAAAGCTGTTTGATATTGCCCTACATTTAAACCAAGGAATTGAGCTAATCACCCAACCGCAAGAACGGGAAGCCTTAGCCCAACTTAACTTCAAAGCTGGAATGAAGGCGAGAAATTCTACAGCTTATACTGCGGCAAAAATTTATTTGCAAACAGGGATTGAAATACTCACAGTCAACTGCTGGCAAGATCAATATGAATTGACTCTGAATCTCCATGTTGCTGCTACCGAAGCCGCTTATTTGAATGCTGATTTTGATGGCATGGAAAAAATAGCAGCACTGGTGTTACAAAAAGCTGAGACGATTTTAGACAAAATCAAAATTTACCAAATTCAAATCGTCGCCCAGACAGCCCAGGGCAAGATATTAGAAGCGATCGCAGTCGGAAGAGATGCACTCTGGCAATTGGGG
Organism: Nostoc sp.; assembly: GCF_036918015.1. GTDB lineage: Bacteria > Cyanobacteriota > Cyanobacteriia > Cyanobacteriales > Nostocaceae > Nostoc. The sequence goes on along the minus strand of NZ_JBALEO010000066.1, from coordinate 109,979 downwards.
GTTGAACTCCCCACTGCACCTGACGAAGCCAAAATTGCTAAAGCGCTGCAAACCGTAGCTAGTCTTCAAGGTGATAGAGGGATTGAGGAATTAGTCGATCTACCTGTAATGAGCGATGCCTGCGGCGGGCAAAGCCAACGCCAGACTCAGGCAGCTATGCAACTGTTAGGAATATTATTTTCACCGATTCTACAGGCAATGCCCGGATTACTGCCCATACTGAGCGCAACGATGGTGAGTTTATCAATTCAGTTTGGGAATGCACCAGGATCAACGGTGGGTTATGCGATTCACAGTATGGTGTTGTGTGCTTTTTTGCAAGAAGTGAAAACAGGCTATAGCTTTGGGCGATTGGCAATCAGCTTGCTCGATCGATTTCATGTCGGGGAATTTAAGTGTAAAGTTCTACTTCTGTTTGCGGCTTGGGTTCAACATCATCAGGAATCTCTCAAAGCAACGATGCTGACGATGAAAGATGGCTATGCAACTGGTATAGAAACTGGTGATTTTCTCAACGCTGGCTATAACTCCCTCAATTACCTCATTGCCAAATTTTTTGCTGGGGTAGAACTGGACGTTTGGGAACCGGAAATAGCAGCTTACAGGGCTGTCTTAGTGCAGGTAAAACAACATTCTGCCCAGACTTATTTAGATATAATGCAGCAGACTGTGCAGAACTTGAGGGAAGCCCGTATTCTGTCGGATTGCTTAATTGGCACTGCCTACGATGAAACGGCGATGATTCCTAAGCACCATCAGGACAAGGATCTCTCGGCGATCGCTATTGCCTACACTTACAAGCTGATGCTTGCCTACTTTTTTGGTAACTACACGGCTGCCCTAGACTATAACGCCCAAGCCAAACAGTATTTAATGGCAGTATCAGGGATGATTTTTATTCCCATTTTTCATTTTTATACAGCCCTGACGCATTTGGCACTCTTATCCACACACCCAGAGTCAGAGCAAGGCGAATTTTTGTCTTTGGCGCAAACCCATCAAACCATTTTGCAACAGTGGGCGCAAAATGCCCCGATGAATCATCTGCATAAATGGTATTTAGTTGAGGCAGAAAAACATCGGATTTTTGGCAATAAAGCCGAAGCAATTGAACATTACGATCGCGCCATCATTGGAGCCAAAGAAAATGATTATATTCAGGAAGAAGCGCTGGCTAATGAACTCGCTGCAAAATTTTACCTCGACTGGGGTAAACAGGAGATTGCCCAGGCATACATGACGAAGGCTTACTATGGCTATGCTCGTTGGGGTGCAAAAGCCAAAGTCGCTGACTTGGAAAGACGCTATCCCCAACTCTTGGCTCCGATTCTCCAAAAAACTCGCACTACCTTCTCGGTTAACGAAACCGTCTTCGCATTAGGAACAGTCACCTCCACTAGTTCTTCTAGTTCTTCCTCCAGCGTCTCCGATTCCCTCGATTTAGCTGCCATTCTCAAGGCTTCCCAAAGTATCTCAGGTGAAATCGAACTGGAAAAACTGCTCTCATCGTTGCTTTCTATCGTCATCGAAAATGCGGGGGCTGATAAATGCGTGCTAATGCTCTTGCGAGACGATTGCCTGCTGATCAAAGGGTCAATTATTGAGGGTTCCGAGCCGGTTGTGTTGCAGCGCCTTCCGGTTGAGGAGAGTCAAGATATTCCCCTAAAGCTGATTTACAAAGTCAAGAACAACAGACAGACTGCTGTGCTGCTTGATGCGAGTGCCGATCCGACCTTAGCTAATGACCCGTATATCATGCGTCAGCAGCCTAAAAGTATCTTGTGTAGCCCAATTTTGCATCAAGGTAAGTTGATGGGCATTTTATATCTAGAAAATAATTTAGTAACGGGAGCGTTCACCAGCGATCGCGTGGAATTGCTCAATTTACTTTGCGCTCAAGCGGCGATTTCTTTGGAAAATGCTCAATTGTATGAGCGATCGCAGAACTATGCCCAACAGCTAGAGCAGTCATTCGCCGAATCGCAGCAAAAATCAGAAGATTTGCAACAAGCATTGCAAGATTTACAACAAGCTCAATTACAAATGGTGCAAAGTGAAAAAATGTCTGCGTTGGGTAACTTAGTTGCTGGTGTAGCTCACGAAATGAATAATCCTCTCGGTTTTATTGCTGCTAGTCTAAAACAAGCTAAACCAACGTTTACTGATATTATCGAACACTTGAAATTATATCAATCAAGTTTACCCAACAAAAATGAGGACATTATTTTTCACGAGTCAGAAATTGATTTGGAATATACATTAGAAGACTTGCCAAAAATGATTGATTCCATGACGATAGCGTGCGATCGCCTCAAAAACATCAGCACGAGTTTACGTACTTTCTCTCGTGCAGACCAAGATTACAAAGTACCTTTCAATATCCACCAAGGGATTGATAGTACTATTCTTATTCTCAAACATCGCCTCAAAGCCAATGAACAACGTCCTGCCATTGAAGTTGTCACCAATTACGGTAATTTACCTCAAATTGAATGCTTCCCCGGTCAATTAAATCAGGTGTTTATGAATGTTTTAGCAAATGCTATTGATGCCTTGGATGAATCTATTCAGGAACGTAGCTTTGAAGAAATTCAACTCAATCCTAACTGCATTACAATTACAACCTCAGTCGAAAATAGTCTAGTTAGAATTGCGATCGCTGATAATGGTAAGGGGATGAGTGAAGAGGTGAAATCAAAAATATTTGACCATTTATTTACGACGAAAGCTGTCGGGAAAGGGACAGGGTTAGGGTTAGCGATCGCTCGTCAAATTGTCGAATTAACCCACGGCGGAAAATTGAGTTTTAACTCGGTTCTGGGTAAAGGAACAGAATTTATCATTGAAATCCCGGTATAGTTTAGGACTCAGATACCCGACTTCGCGCAAGTTGTCGGGGATCTTTTTTGGGAATACTAAATCTGGAAGTATTAAGGATTTAGCAGCATGGTTAGCACTTTAGTCAGTATTCCCGGATATCGCATCTATGATTTACTCTACAATGGTTCCAGAACCCTGGTTTATCGAGGGGTTCGAGAGACTGACTCGTTACCTGTAGTGATTAAACTGCTGAAAAATCCTTATCCCAGCTTCTCTGAACTCTTGTCGTTTCGCAATCAATATACCATTGCCAAAAATCTTAACCATCCGGGAATTATTCAAACTTATAGCCTAGAACCATACCAAAATGGCTATGCGCTGGTGATGGAAGACTTTGGGGGCATATCCCTTAAGGATTTTGCCAAGGTAGAGAGGTTACATATAACCTCTCTAAAGGAATTTTTGCTCTCTGCTATATCTCTGTGTAACACATTAGATATTGTCATTCGTCATCGCATTATTCATAAAGATATTAAACCCAGTAATATTTTAATTAATCCCGAAACCAAACAAGTTAAATTAATTGACTTCAGTATTGCATCTTTGCTACCAAGAGAAACCCAAGAAATTCAAAATGCCAACGCTCTAGAAGGCACGCTTGCTTATCTTTCGCCAGAGCAAACTGGAAGGATGAATCGGGGAATTGATTATCGCAGTGATTTCTACTCATTAGGTGTCACATTTTATGAATTACTTACTGGAGTTTTACCATTTATCTCAGACGATCCGATGGAGTTGGTGCATTGTCATCTTGCCAAAAATCCTATTGCCATACATCATCAAAATCCCAATATTCCCTTAGTTTTATCTGAAATCATCAGCAAGTTAATGGCGAAGAATGCCGAAGAGCGCTATCAGAGTGCCTTGGGAATCAAGCATGATTTAGAAATTTGTCTAAGTCAATTACAAGCCACTGGAAATATTGAATATTTTACATTAGGAGAGCGAGATATTAGCGATCGCTTCCTCATCCCCGAAAAACTCTACGGCAGAGAAACCGAAGTATTAACCCTCCTCCAAGCATTTGAAAAAGTCAGCCTTGGGACAACAGAAATGATGTTGGTAGCAGGTTTTTCTGGGATTGGGAAAACGGCCGTTGTCAATGAAGTTCATAAACCCATTGTCCGGCAACGCGGTTATTTTATTAAAGGGAAATATGACCAATTCCAGCGCAATATTCCCTTTTCGGCATTTGTGCAAGCATTCCGAGATTTAATGGGGCAATTGCTTTCAGAATCAGATGCACAACTACAAGCCTGGAAAACTAAAATTCTCGAAGCCGTTGGCGACAATGGACAAGTCTTGATTGACGTAATTCCCGAACTAGAACGCATTGTTGGTACTCAACCTCCAGCTATAGAACTATCAGGGAGTGCTGCCGAAACCCGCTTTAATCTGCTGATGCAGAAATTTGTGCAAATCTTCACAAGTGTTGAACATCCCTTAGTGATGTTTTTAGATGATTTGCAATGGGCAGATTCTGCATCGCTGAAATTGCTGCAATTATTGATGTCAGAAACAGGACATTTATTAATCTTGGGTGCATATCGGGATAATGAAGTCTCACCGGTTCACCCATTCATCCTGACTGTAGATGAAATCGTCAAAACTGGGGCAGTGGTTAATACGATTGTTCTGCAACCGTTAAGCGAACCAGATATTAATCAGTTGGTGGCAGATACGCTGAATTGCGAATTATTGCTAGCCCAACCTTTGACAAAATTAGTCTATCAAAAAACTCATGGTAATCCTTTCTTTGCTACCCAGTTTCTCAAGGCATTAAATGACGATCATCTAATTACCTTTGACCCCCCTCAATCTCCCACCCCCCTTGGTAAGGCTACGGTGTACACACAAGTTATCGAATCACTACCAGTTCTCGAATTACCCCACCCTAACCCTCCCCTTGTCAAGGAGAGGGAACTAGATTTTCTTGTTTCCCCCCTTGACAAGGGGGGATTAAGGGGGGTAAAACCCGGATCTCAAAGTAACTCCGATTTGTGTGTACACGGTAGCCTTGGTAGGGGGGTAAAAGGGGGGTGGCAGTGTGATATTGCCCAAGTCAGAGCCTTAGCAATTACTGATGATGTGGTCGAGTTTATGGCACTGCAATTGCAGAAGTTGCCGAATAAAACTCAGAATGTTCTCAAACTAGCAGCTTGTATTGGAGCGCAGTTTGATTTGAATACGCTGGCGATCGTTTCAGAACAATCCCTAGAAACAACGGCGGCTGATTTATGGAAAGCGTTGCCAGAAGGGCTGATTATTCCGAATACGGAAATCTATAAGTTCTTTATTCAATCTGACAGTACCTCGGTTTCTAATGCCGCAGCTAATCCGATTTATCGGTTTTTGCATGACCGAGTTCAACAAGCAGCTTATTCCCTAATTCCTGATGACCAAAAAAAAGCAACCCATGTCAAAATTGGACAGTTACTTCAACAAAACTTTTCCGAAATAGAACGAGAAGAGAAACTGTTTGATATTGCCTTTCATTTGAATTTAGGAATTGAATTAATTAATCAACAACAGGAACGAATAGCCTTAGCGCAACTTAACTTAAAAGCTGGCAGTAAAGCCAGAAGTTCAACTGCATACACTGCCGCCAAAGTGTATCTACAAACTGGAATTGATTTACTAGAGGTCGATTGTTGGCAACATCAATATGAACTAACTCTGAATCTGTATGTGACGGCTGCGGAAGTTGCTTATTTGAATGGTGACTTTGAGGGTATGGAACAGCTAGCCGCAGTGGTATTGCGACAAGCACAGACCATTTTCGACAAAGTGAAAATCTATGAAATTCAAATCGTGGCACAGACGGCTCAGATCCAAATATTAACGGCGCTGGCAGTGGGAACAGAGGCTTTAGCAGAATTTGGGGTGGATTTCCCGACGGAAGTAGACGAAGCTTTGATTGACAAAGCCTTACAAGAACTTAACCAGCAACTAAATGGCAGAGAGATTGCTGGGTTGATCGATCTGCCCGTGATGAGCGATCGCACCGCGATCGCCGCGATGCAATTGTTAAGAATGTTGATTGCACCTGTGTTCCAGGGAATGCCAGGTTTACTACCCCTGTTGAGCGCGACGATGGTACGATTGTCGCTCCAGTTTGGCAATGACAAAGCCTCGACAGTCGGCTATGTGATTCATGGCATGGTGCTATGTTCAATTCTTTGCGAAGTCGAAACAGGCTACGAGTTTGGTAAATTATCACTCTCCTTGCTGGAGAGGTTGAATGCTCAGTCGATGAAATGCAGCACTCTCAACATGTTTGGGAATTTCATTCAGCATCACCAGCAATCATTCTTGGCAACGCTACCAACCATGAAAGATAGTTACATCATTGGTATGGAAACAGGTGATTTTCTCTTTGCTGGCTACGGCATAGCAAATTACGCCTATGTTGCGCTTTTTGCAGGTGTAGACCTGGACACGTTGGCATCGGAATTGACTGGTTACAGTGCTGCCCTGGCTCAATTGAAACAAGATTCAGCGCGGATTATTTTGGGCATGGTGCGGCAAACAGTGCAGCAGTTCAGAGAAACGGTGAGCCAGCCGGATTGCTTAATAGGCACTGCCTACGATGAAACGGTGATGATTCCTAAGCACCACGAAGATAAGAATCTCACAATGATCGCCTTTGTATCTACTTACAAACTGCTGCTTGCTTACTACTTTGGTAATTATCAGGCTGCCCTCGACTATATCATCCAAGGCAAGTCCTATTTGATGGCAGCATCGGGAATGGTGCATATTCCCACTTTCCATTTCTATGCAGCCCTGACGTACTTGGCACTTGTTCCCACAAAGTCAGACATTGAGCTTTCTGTAATTCTCGCCGAGTTTAAAACATATCAAACTATTCTGCATCAGTGGGCGCACAATGCCCCGATGAATCATCAGCATAAATGGCATCTCGTGGAGGCCGAAAAGTGTCGAGTTTTCGGTAACAAATTGGAAGCAATGGAGCAGTACGATCGCGCCATTCAACTCGCCAAAGAAAATCAATTCCTTAACGAAGAAGGATTAGCCAATGAACTAGCCGCTAAATTCTATCTGGATTGGGGCAAAGAAAAAATCGCTCAAACCTATATGACTGAAGCTTATTATTGTTACACCCGTTGGGGAGCAAAAGCTAAAGTTGTTGATTTAGAAACCCGCTATCCCCAACTACTCGCCACAATTTGGCAAAAACAGCAACCATCTTTTACATCTACGGAAACGATGATTGCGATCTCTTCTCACACGATTCAGACTTCTAGCTTCAATAATGCTAGCCTCTCCGAAGCCCTGGATCTGGCGACTATTCTCAAAGCTTCTCAATCTCTGTCGAGTGAAATTGAGTTGGATAAATTACTCTCAACCCTACTTGAGGTGATACTGGAAAGTGCGGGAGCGGATAAATGTGCGTTGCTGATGCCTTCAGGCTCACGCTGGGTAATTGAGGCATTATCTCAACTCGATCAACCTGCTATTCTCTTGCATTCGCTGCCCTTTGACGATGGTCAAACAGTACCCGTTACCCTAATCAATCGGGTCAAAAATACCCTCACCTTGACTGTAATTGAGAATGCAGTAGTTGAGCCAACCCTAGCGGCTGACCCTTATATTATTCGCCATTCACCTAAGAGTATTCTCTGTGCGCCAATTCTCAACCAAGGCAAATTGATTGGCATTTTGTACCTAGAAAATAATCTGACAGTGGGAGCATTTACGAGCGATCGCTTACAAGTTCTCAAACTCCTCACGACTCAAGCAGCGATCTCTCTAGAAAATGCCCAACTTTATCGCCAATTAGAGGAATATTCCCATACTTTGGAGCAAAAAGTCGAAGAACGCACCCAGGAAATCACACGTTCTTATACTCAGCTAGAATCAACCTTAGAAAAACTATACTCGACTCAAGCCAAGCTAATTCAAGCTGAAAAAATGTCCGGTTTGGGACAGCTAGTTGCTGGAATTGCTCATGAAATTAATAATCCGATTAATTTCATCTATGGCAACTTAGAACCAGCCAGTGAATATGTTGCTTCCTTAATTGAATTAAATAACTTATATCAGAAATACTATCCCCAACCGTTGCCAGAGATTGCCGCAAAAATCACCGATATAGAACTAGAATTTCTGGTGAATGATTTACAAAAGCTACTCTTGTCGATGAGAACAGGAGCAGATCGCATCCGTCAAATTGTGCTGTCACTGCGAAATTTTTCCCGTTTGGATGAATCAGAAATAAAATCAGTAGATATTCACTCTGGTATTGATAGCACGCTGTTAATTTTGCAACATCGACTTAAAAACAATAGCAAGCATTCCGAGATTACAGTTATTCGAGAATATGCAAATCTGCCTTTAGTCAATTGTTATGCTTCAGCTTTAAATCAGGTGTTTATACATCTGATAAATAATGCCATTGATGCTTTACAAGAATCAAAGGTAAATCGCACACCTACTATTAGAATTCGGACGGAATTTTTAGAACCCAAAAAAGTACTAATCCGCATTGCAGACAACGGTGTAGGGATGAGCGAGTCGGTGCAAAATAAGATGTTTAATCCATTTTTTACTACAAAGCCGATTGGTAGTGCTACAGGTTTGGGATTGTCAACTAGCTATTCGATTGTAGTAGAAAAACATGGAGGTCAGTTAAGCTGCATTTCTAAACTAGGAGAGGGAACAGAATTTTTCATTGAAATTCCGTTATAAACCTCGTCTACCTTGAGAACCGTAGTTTTGTAGGTTGGGTGCAGCGATCGCGTAACCCAACATAAAATTTGGTGGTAATGTTGGGTTGCATTTCACTCCACCCAACCTACATATATCTTTTAAAAAACTCTAGGTTTCAACATAGATGAGGTTTAGTTTAGTCCTCAGATACCCGACAACTTGCGCGAAGTCGGGGATGTTTTTTGGGAATACTAAATCTGGAAGTTTTACAGATTTAGCAGCATGGTTAGCACTATTGTCAATATTCCCGGATATCGTATCAGTGAAGAACTCTACAATGGTTCGAGAACCCTAGTTTATCGAGGGGTTCGAGAGACTGACTCATTACCTGTAGTCATTAAACTGCTGAAAAATCTTTATCCCAGTTTCCATGAACTCTTGTCGTTTCGCAATCAGTATACCATTGCTAAAAATCTCAACTCACCGCTAATCGTCCAAACCTACAGTCTAGAACCCTATCAGAATGGCTATGCGCTGGTGATGGAAGACTTTGGGGGGATTTCTCTCAAAGATTATTTCACCTCACCAGAGACGCCATATATCGCGTCTATAGAAGAGTTTTTACGAATTGCGATCGCACTCTGCAATACCTTAGATGTACTCTACCGGGAACGCATTATTCATAAAGATATTAAACCAGCGAATATTTTAATTAATCCCGAAACCAAACAAGTTAAATTAATTGATTTTAGTATTGCATCTTTATTACCACGAGAAACGCAAACTTTGATAAATCCCAATGGATTAGAAGGGACACTCGCTTATATTTCACCGGAACAAACTGGTCGAATGAATCGGGGGATTGACTATCGAAGCGACTTTTATTCTGTGGGAGTAACTTTCTACGAATTACTGGTAGGAAAGTTACCTTTTGAATCCACAGATCCGATGGAGTTAGTCCATTGTCATATTGCCAAAAATCCACCGAATTTAAGTGAAATAAAGGGGAGAACAATTCCACGAGTTTTGTGTGATATCGCGATCAAACTGATGGCGAAAAATGCAGAATTTAGATATCAAAGTGCCTTGGGACTGAAATTTGATTTAGAAAAATGTTTAGATCAGCTACAAGTTTCTGGTAGGATAGAAGACTTTGAAATTGCACAGAGGGATGTGTGCGATCGCTTCATCATCCCCGACAAACTTTATGGACGAGAAACCGAAGTATCAACTCTACTCCAAGCATTTGAAAGAGTCAGCCTGGGTGCAACAGAAATGATGCTGGTAGCTGGGTTTTCAGGAATTGGTAAAACAGCTGTTGTCAACGAAGTTCATAAACCGATTGTGCGGCAACGGGGCTATTTTATCAAAGGTAAATATGACCAATTTCAACGGAATATTCCATTTTCTGCCTTTGTGCAAGCCTTCCGGGATTTAATGGGGCAATTGCTAACAGAAAGTGACGTTCAAATTCAGCAATGGAAAAAGAAAATACTATCAGCAGTTGGCGAAAATGGACAGGTAATTATTGAAGTCATCCCCGAATTATCAAAAATTATTGGTGAACAAGCACCCGCCATAGAATTATCAGGAACTGCGGCACAAAATAGATTTAATTTATTATTTCAAAAATTCACTCAAGTCTTTACCAGTGCTGAACATCCCTTAGTGATGTTCCTTGATGATTTACAATGGGCAGATTCAGCATCGCTGAAATTAATCCAGTTATTAATGGCTGATACAAATCATCTTTTATTAATTGGTGCATACCGTGATAATGAAGTAGATCCGGGACATTCATTAATGTTGACTTTGACTGAAATTCAAAAAAACCAAGCAACGATTAATACGATTACTTTAGCACCACTGAATCAAGTAAAAGTGAATCAATTAGTTGCTGAAACACTCAAATGTCCAGAAAATTTGGCATTGACTCTTTCTCAACTAGTATCTCAAAAAACTCAAGGCAACCCGTTTTTTGCAACACAGTTTCTCAAAGCATTGCATCAAGAAAACCTCATTCAATTTGATTTTCATTCAGGCTTTTGGCAATGTGACATAGCACAAGTGATAACTCTTGCAGTTACAGATGATGTTGTTGCTTTCATGGGTTTTCAATTGCGAAAATTACCACCATCAACCCAACAAGCTTTGCAGTTAGCCGCTTGCATTGGCAACCAGTTTGATTTAGCAACTTTGGCAATTGTTTCGGAAAAATCAGAGGTAGACACGGCTGCGGATTTATGGAAAGCATTACAAGAAGGGTTAATTTTACCGATTAGTGATGTTTATAAGTTTTACCTCAGTCAAGAAACCCTTGCACATCCATCAGAAAATCAAGAAACTGTCACCTACAAATTCTTGCACGATCGCGTCCAACAAGCCGCCTATTCCCTAATCCCTGATGAGCAAAAACAGGCAACTCACCTGAAAATTGGACAACTCCTACTGAATAATGCCCCAGTCACAGAACAGAACGAAAATCTGTTTGAGATTGTCAATCAACTCAATATCGGCAAATCCCTAATTATTGAGCCAGAAGCGCAAATAGAACTGGCTCAACTGAATTTGAATGCTGGGGAAAAAGCTAGAGATGCCACAGCTTATAGTGCGGCATTGGAATATGCCACCACAGGTATAGCTTTGCTAAATTCCCCCAACTGGCAGACACATTACAACCTCACCTTGGCACTCCATGAATTGGCAACAGAAGCTGCCTACATGAGCATCACTTTTGAGCAGATAGAAAAATGGGCAGAGATTGTTTTGCAACAGGCAAAAACTGCTGTGGACAAAATGAAAGTCTATGCCGTCAAAGTCCAAGGTTACATGGCGCAAGTCAAAAAACTAGAAGCAGTTAATATCGGCTTAGAAGCACTGGAATTAGTCGGGGTAAGTTTACCTAAATCACCTCAACCCTCAGATATTCAGCAAGCCATTACTCAAACTGTCAGCAATCTCCAAGGGAAGAAAATAGAAGATTTAATTAACCTACCGCTAATGACAGATATGGAAAAGCTAGCAGCTACAAAAATGTTAGCCAGTATCTTTACTCCTACCTATCAAGCTGCACCAGCACTGCTACCGTTAGTAACCTGTGAATTGATGAATTTATCCATCAATTATGGAAATTCACCTTTCTCTACTTCAGGTTACGTTTTTTATGGAATGTTACTAAATTCAGTATTTCAGGACATTGAATCTGGTTATCAATTTGGCCAGTTAGCGATTAACCTAGCAGAACAATTTAATTCTCTAGAGATCAAAGCACATATATTCCATTTGGTAGGAGCTTTGTCGATTCATGGCAAAGCTCACATCAGAGAAACATTGTCAATTCTTTGGGATAGCTACGAAAGTGGAATGGAATGCGGAAATTTTGAATACGCTGGCATCTCTGCCATGATCAGATATGAATATGCTTATTTTATGGGGCAGGAACTAACAGCTTTAGCACAGGAAATAGCTTTTGTTAGTGATGCTCTGACTCGGATTAAGCAAGAAAATGCTTTAAGTTGGCATCAAATTACTCAACAATCAGTATTGAACTTGTTAAATCCCTCAGGAAATTCATGTAGTTTACGGGGTGAAGTTTTCAACGAGGAAACCCGGTTGCCACTTATGAAGCAGGTTAATGATCGAAGTGGAGTTAATTACTTGTATCTTAATCAACTAATTCTTTGTTACCTGCTGGGAGAATATCAACAAGCACAGGAAAATTCCCTGGAATGCGAACAATATTTAGATGGGGTACAGGGAATTATGTCAGTTCCAGTATTCTATTTCTACGATTCTTTAACCCATCTAGCCATCTATCCTTCTGTACCAGGTTCCCAGCAAGAAGACATACTAAGTCGAGTGACTAAGAACCAAGAAAAGATGAAGCTATGGGCAGATCATGCACCGATGAATTTTCAGCATAAATTTGATTTAGTTGCCGCAGAACAGTTTCGTATTCTGGAAAATAAAACTGAGGCCATAGAATATTACGATCGCAGTATTACTCTTGCTAAAGAACACGGCTACATTCAAGAAGAAGCCCTCGCTAACGAACTAGCAGCTAAATTCTACCTTGACTGGAGCAAACAACGCATAGCTGGGGAATATATGACCGAAGCCTACTACGACTATGCTCGTTGGGGTGCTAAAACCAAGGTTGCTGACTTAGAAAGACGCTATCCGCAACTCCTCGCCCCTATCCTCCAGCAAAATCGTTCTTCCCTCTCAACTAACGAAACTATCTTCGCCTTGGGGAGTGTCACCTCCACCAGTTCCGCCACTTCCAGCAGTAGCAGTATCTCTGTAGCTTTAGATTTAGCTGCAATTCTCAAAGCTTCCCAAGCTATCTCAGGCGAAATCGAACTCGAAAAACTACTTTCATCCTTGCTTTCCATCATCATCGAAAATGCGGGGGCTAATAAATGTGTGTTAATGCTGTTGCGAGACTCGCGCTTGTTAATTAAAGGCTTAATTACCGAGGGGTCAAAGCCAGTTGTGTTGCAGAAAATTCCCGTTGAAGACAGCCAGGAAATTCCCTTAAAGCTAATTTACAAAGTCAAGCACGACAAACATACTCTTGTCCTGCTGGATGCGACAGGTGATATAACCTTAGCCAACGACCCATATATCATCCGTCAGCAGCCAAAGAGTATCTTGTGTAGTCCGATTTTGCATCAAGGTAAATTGCTGGGGATTTTATATCTAGAAAATAATTTAGCGACGGGAGCATTTACAAGCGATCGCGTCGAACTTCTCAACTTACTCTGCGCTCAAGCGGCGATTTCTTTGGAAAATGCCCGACTTTATGAGCGATCGCAGAACTATGCCCAACAGCTAGAGGAATCACTGAACTCATTGAGTGCGAGTAACTCTCGCTTCCATAGCTTGGTAAACAATGTGCCTGGGGTAGTTTTTCAATATCCCATGAGTGCCGATGGGGTTATATCGTTGAGCTACATTAGTGCCGATTGTTACAACTTGCTGGAAATTACCCCAGAACAAGCTATGTCCAATTGGCAGTTTTTCACCAATATGGTGCATCCAGATGATGTCGTGAGTTATCGGCAGTCCCAAACTCACACCATTCAAACCGAATCTTCCTGGCATTGGGAAGGGCGAATTATCACCCCATCAGGAATTATCAAGTGGATTCATGGGGAATCTCAAATCCAAAGATTTGCTGATGGGTCTATGGTTTGGGATGGATTGTTTTTGGATATTAGCGATCGCAAACGAGCAGAGCAAGAACTGCAAAATGCCCAATTACAAATAGTGCAAAGTGAAAAAATGTCTGCGTTGGGTAATTTAGTCGCAGGCGTAGCTCATGAAATGAATAATCCCCTCGGTTTTATTGCTGCTAGTCTCACACAAGCTAAACCCACCCTAGCTGATATTGTTGAACACTTGAAACTCTATCAAGAAAATCTACCAAATCCAGCCGAGGAAATTATTGAACACGCCGAAGAAATCGACTTGGATTATACCTTATCAGACTTGCCTAAGATGATTGATTCTATGTCTATGGCGTGCGACAGGTTGAAAAATATCAGCACCAGTTTAAGAACTTTCTCTCGTGCCGATCAAGATTACAAAGTGCCATTTAACATTCACGAAGGTATTGATAGCACGATTTTAATTTTGAAACATCGTCTCAAAGCTAATGAACAACGTCCCGCCATTGAAGTTGTGACAAATTACGGTGATTTACCTCAAATTGAATGCTTCCCAGGGCAATTAAATCAGGTATTTATGAATCTGCTCGCAAATGCTATTGATGCATTGGATGAATCTAATCAGGGACACAGTTTTCAGGAAATTCAAACTAGTCCTAACTACATTACCATTACAACCTCGGTTGAAAACAATAGCGTTAAAATTACTATTGCTGATAATGGTAAAGGGATGAGCGAACAAGTCAAATCAAAAATATTTGACCATTTATTTACTACAAAAGCTGTGGGTAAAGGTACGGGGTTGGGGTTGGCGATCGCTCGGCAAATCGTTGAAGAAACTCACGGCGGAAAATTAAGTTTTAACTCGGTTCTAGGTGAGGGTACAGAATTTATCATTGAAATTCCGGTATGAATCTCGGACACTCTTTGTTCGCAGCGCGTCTCGTAGAGAAGGGATGGGATTAGCGCCGATTTTCTTTGACTCTAAATCCTCAAAATTTCAAGTCGCAAAGCGACGGGTTCGCTTTATATCTGGGAACACTATATCTGGAGTCTTAAAGATTTAGCAGTATGGTTAGTACGAGAGTCAATATTCCCAGATATAAGGTTAGCGAAGAACTCTACAATGGTTCTAGAACCATTGTTTATCGAGGGTATCGAGAGACTGACTCATTACCCGTAGTGATTAAGTTGCTGAAAAATCCTTATCCGAGTTTCAGCGAACTTTTGTCGTTTCGTAATCAGTACACCATAGCTAAGAATCTCAACTCACCTCTGATCGTCCAAACCTATAGCCTAGAACCGCATCAAAATGGTTATGCGTTGGTAATGGAAGATTTTGGGGGGATTTCTCTCAAGGATTGGGGATTAAGGAGTGGGGAGTGGAAAATTGGGCGAAACTTAGAATCTTTGATGGAGTTTTTAGAAATAGCGATCGCACTCTCCAATACCTTAGATGTACTCTACCGCGAGCGGATTATTCATAAAGATATTAAACCTAGCAATATTTTAATTAATCCCCAAACCAAACAAATTAAATTAATTGATTTTAGTATTGCATCTTTGCTACCACGAGAAACGCAAACACTCGTAAATCCCAATGTGTTAGAAGGGACACTAGCTTATATTTCCCCAGAACAAACAGGCAGAATGAATCGGGGGATTGACTACCGGACTGATTTTTATTCTTTGGGTGTAACTTTCTACGAATTACTGACTGGAGTTTTGCCATTTCAATCAAACGATCCAATGGAGTTGGTGCATTGTCACATTGCAAAAATTGCACCGTTAGTATGTGAAACTAATTTAGAAATTCCATCTGTAATCTCAAAAATTGTCAGCAAATTGATGGCGAAGAATGCTAAAGATCGCTATCAGAGTGCATTGGGGCTGAAGTTTGATTTAGAAAATTGTTTACATCAGCTACAAGTTAATGGTATAATTCAAGGCTTTGAAATTGGGCAAAGGGATGTGTGCGATCGCTTCATTATCCCAGACAAACTTTATGGACGAGAAACCGAAGTAGAAAACCTACTCCAAGCATTTGAGCGAGTTAGCCTTGGTGCAACAGAAATGATTCTGGTAGCAGGTTTTTCAGGAATTGGGAAAACGGCGATTGTCAACGAAGTTCATAAACCGATTGTGCGACAGCGCGGTTATTTTATCAAAGGCAAATATGACCAATTTCAACGCAATATTCCCTTCAGTGCATTTGTGCAAGCATTCCGAGATTTAATGGAACAATTGTTAAGCGAAAGCAATGCACAAATTCAGCAATGGAGAAACAAAGTATTATCAGCAGTTGGTGAAAATGGACAAGTAATTATTGAAGTTATCCCCGAACTATCAAGAATTATTGGTGAACAACCTCCCGCCATAGAATTATCAGGAACGGCGGCAGAAAATAGATTTAATTTATTATTTCAAAAATTTACCCAAATTTTTACCACTGCTGAACATCCCTTAGTAATATTTTTAGATGATTTGCAATGGGCAGATTCGGCATCACTGAAGTTAATGCAGCTTTTAATGGCTGATACCAGTCATCTTTTGTTAATTGGTGCGTACCGTGATAACGAGGTCAACCCGGTACATCCATTAATGTTGACTTTGAATGAGATTGAAAAAAACCAAACAACGATTAATACAATTACCTTAGCACCACTGAATCAAAAAACAGTCAATCAATTAGTTGCTGACACACTTAAATGTTCCCAGGATTTGGCATCACCTCTTTCTCGATTAGTGGTTCAAAAAACTCAAGGAAATCCGTTTTTTTCTCTCCAGTTTTTGAAGGCATTACATCAAGATCGACTGATTAAATTTACCCCCCCAACCCCCCCTTGGCAAGGCAGGGCTACGGGGGGGTGGCAATGTGATATTGCCCAAATTAATCAACAGGCAGTTACAGATGATGTCGTTGAATTTATGGCGTTGCAGTTAGAGAAGTTACCATTAGAAACCCAGAATATCCTCAAGTTAGCATCTTGTATTGGCAACTCTTTTGATTTAGCAACTTTGGCAATTGTTTCGGAACAATGCCAAGTTAATACGGCAACTGCTTTGTGGAAAGCATTGCAAGAAGGATTGATTTTACCAATTAGTGAGGTTTATAAATTTTATCAAGGAGAAGAAAGCGAGCAATTGGCACTGTCATCTCAGAATATCGAGAAGAAAATCGCTAAATATGCCTTCTTACATGACAGAGTACAGCAAGCGGCTTATTTCTTGATTTCTGATGCACAAAAAGCAGCAACTCATCTCAAAATTGGACAATTACTGAGAGAAAATTTATCTGAGTTAGAGATTGAAGAAAAACTCTTCGATTTGGTTGGGCATTTGAATTTAGGAATTGAGTTAATTAGTCAAGCAAGCGATACCGAAGGTCAGCGCAGCTATCGCCAAGCCCTAGCTCAACTCAACTTCAAAGCTGGTAGTAAAGCCAAAAATGCGACTGCATACACCGCCGCCAGAGTGTATTTCCAAACTGGGATCGCCTTACTCCAGCCCAACTGCTGGCAAACACAGTACGAATTAGCCTTGAACCTCCATTTGGCAGTAACCGAAGCCAGCTATTTAAATAGTGACTTTGAGAGCATGGAAGAGATGGCTGGAGTGGTTTTGCAGAACGCCCAGACCATTTTTGACAAAGTGAAAATCTACGAAATTAAAATTGTGGCACTAACTGCTCAGAGCCAAATATTAGGGGCGATCGCCGTTGGTGCAGATGTCCTGAGTCAATTAGGGGTGGATTTACCGAGTGCGCCAGAGCAAGCCGAAATCGGCAAAGCCCTGGAATACCTAAAAGAGCAACTCCAAGGCAGAGAAATTTCTGAACTGATTGACTTACCCGTAATGAGCGATCGCAGGGCGATCGCCGCAATGCAATTATTAGGAATATTGTTTGCACCAGTATTACTGGGAAATCCGGGTTTAATGCCCCTGTTGAGCGCAACGATGGTGCGGTTGTCGCTCCAGTTTGGCAATACCCCCGCCTCGACGGTAGGATATGCGATTCACGGCATGGTGCTATGTGCTTTTTTGAGCGAAGTTGAAGCTGGCTACAAGTTTGGTCTTTTAGCTCTCTCGTTGCTGGAAAAATTGAACGATCCGGGTATAAAGTGTCTCCCTTTAAGCTTCTTTGGGGCTTTCATCCAACATCGCCAGCAATCGTTTTTGGCAACCCTATCGACGATGAAAGATAGCTACACCAATGGTATGGAAACAGGCAGTTTTCTGTACGCTGGCTACAGCATACAATGTTACGGGCATATAGCGCTGTTCGCTGGTGTAAATTTAAATACGTTGTCAGCCGAATTAGTTCCTTACAGTGTGGTTCTGACTCAGGCGAAACAAAATGCGGCGTGTATTTTATTGGATGCAGTGCGGCAAGTGGTGGAGAATTTGAGAGAAACAGGGAGCCAACCCCATTGCTTAATGGGCACTGCCTACGATGAAATAATTATGCTGCCAAAGCACCAGCAGGATAACGATTTCACAGCGATCGCCTACGCCTACACCTACAAGCTGATGCTTGCTGCTCTCTGGGGCAATTATCAGGCTGCCCTTGACTATATCACCGGAATCAAGCCCTATTTTATGGCAGCAGCAGGAGCGGTACATATTCCCGTTTTCCATTTTTATGCTGCCCTCACATACCTAGCACTCTTAAAGGCCCAGCCAGAAGCAGAGCAAGCCCAGACTCTTCTTGAGGCGCAAACCCACCAAACAACTCTGCATCAATGGGCAGAAAATGCCCCGATGAATCACTTGCATAAATGGTATCTAGTGGAGGCTGAACGGTATCGAGTGTTGGGTGAAAAAGCCGTAGCTAGTGAGTATTATGACCAAGCCATTGCTCTGGCTAAAACACATCAGTTTATTAATGAAGAAGCCTTAGCCAATGAACTAGCGGCAAAATTTTACCTTGACTGGGGCAAACGGCGTATCGCTGGGGAATACATGATTGAAGCCTACTACAGCTATATTAGTTGGGGTGCGAAAGCCAAAGTTGCTGACTTAGAAAGACGCTATCCCCAACTGCTTGCTCCCATCCTCCAGCAAACCCGTTCTTCCCTGTCAATTAATGAAACTATCTTGGCACTGGGGAATGTCACATCCAGTAGTTCCCCCACTTCCAACAGCAATGTCTCTGTTGCTTTAGATTTAGCTGCCATTCTCAAAGCTTCCCAAGCTATCTCAGGCGAAATCGAACTCGAAATATTGCTCTCAGTATTGCTGGCGATCGTCATTGAAAATGCGGGGGCTGATAAATGCGTATTAATGCTCTTGCAAGACAAGCGCCTATCGATCAAAGGGTCAATTACCTTGGGGACAGAGCCAGTGGTGTTGCAGAGTTTTCCCGTTGAAGAGAGCCAGGATATTCCCCTGAAGTTGATTTACAAAGTCTTGCACAACAGGCAGACCACTATGTTAATTGATGCAAGTGCCGATCCGACCTTAGCCAATGACCCCTATATCATTCGTCAGCAGCCTAAGAGTATCTTGTGTAGCCCGATTTTGCATCAAGGTAAGTTGATGGGCATTTTATATCTAGAAAATAACTTAGTGACGGGGGCATTTACGAGCGATCGCTTACAAGTTCTCAATTTTCTCACTACTCAAGCAGCAATTTCTCTAGAAAACGCACTATTATATCACAAATTAGAGGACTATTCCCATACTCTAGAGCAAAAAGTAGAAAAGCGTACCCAGGAAATCACAGAAAAAGCAACTCAGCTAGAATCAACACTAGAGAAACTTTACTCGACTCAATCCCAACTAATTCAAGCCGAAAAAATGTCAGGTTTAGGACAGTTAGTTGCTGGGATTGCTCATGAAATTAATAATCCGATTAATTTCATTTATGGCAACTTACAACCAGCAAGTGAATACGTTACATCTTTAATTGAATTAAATAATTTATATCAAGAACTTTATCCGCAACCATTGCCAGAAATTGCCGAAAAAATTGCCGATATTGAGCTAGAATTTATATCTGATGATTTACAAAAGCTCCTGTCATCGATGAGAGTAGGAGCAAATCGCATCCGGCAAATTGTGCTGTCACTACGAAATTTTTCCCGTTTGGATGAATCAGAAATAAAATCAGTAGACATTCACTCTGGCATTGATAGTACGCTGTTGATTTTGCAGCATCGACTTCAAAGTAATAGTAAACATCCAGAAATTGCAGTTATTCAAAAATACGATCAACTCCCTTTAGTTAATTGTTATGCCTCGGCGCTGAATCAAGTATTTATGAATATTATCAACAATGCCATTGATGCTTTAGAAGAATCAGATAGAAATCGCCAACCAACTATTATAATTCATACGGAATTCAGAGAAGCGAAAAAGGTAGTTATCCGCATTGCAGACAACGGCATAGGGATGAGCGAGTCAGTGCAGAATAAGATATTTAATCCATTTTTTACGACAAAACCAGTAGGTAGTGGTACAGGCTTAGGATTATCAACTAGCTATTCGATTGTGGTAGAAAAACATGGGGGTAATTTAAGTTGCATTTCTGCACCAGGAGAGGGTACAGAATTTATCATTGAAATTCCGTTATAGTACCCGAATTTCTCACTCATAGGGTGGGGGGTGTGGGAGGTGTGGGAGGTGTGGGAGGTGTGGGGGGTGTGGGAGGTGTGGGGGGTGTGGGAGGTGTGGGGGGTGTGGGGAGTGTGAGGAGTGTAGGAGGTGTGGGAATTTAGTCAAGTAACCAATCATCTGGATGGGTAATCATCTTGACTAACCCACTAAGGACTTGATTGTAAGGAGCGTAGAGTTCTCTTCCTTGTTCAACTGTAAGGTACTCACATTTCACGGCAAACTTTAACCAAACTTGAGTTTCTGCCGCTTCCGATTCACAATCATTCAGTTTAGCGACAAAAGCAGCTCTATATCTCCGTTTTCTCCAAGCCTCTGCCAAATTAGCACAGACTGAACGAGACGAGCGACGAATTTGATCGGTTAATGAATATTTCTCTTCAACTGGAAACTTTTTAGAATGTTCAAAAATTTGCATCGCTGTTTCAAATGCCAATTGATAAATGGCTAAATCCTCATGAGTTCTAAAATACTTTTTCCCTTTTTCTTCCATCATCTTTAATTGCGACCGCTCTCCTCTTTATCTTCCCACACCCCCCACACTCCCCACACCTCCCACACTCCCTGAATTTATCACTTGTGAGAAATGCAGGTTTAGGGTTCAGATCCCCGACAACTTTCGCGAAGTCGGGGATCTTTTTTGGGAATACTAAATCTGGAAGTTTCACAGATTTAGTAACGTAACATGGTGAGTATCTTTATAAATATTCCCGGATATCGCATTAGTGAAGAACTCTACAATGGTTCCAGAACTCTGGTTTATCGAGGGGTTCGAGAGACTGACTCATTACCGGTAGTGATTAAACTGCTGAAAAATCCATATCCGGGTTTTAGCGAACTCTTGTCGTTTCGCAATCAGTACACCATAGCTAAAAATCTTAACTCACCGTTAATCGTCCAAACTTATAGCCTAGAATCCTACCAAAATGGCTATGCGCTGGTGATGGAAGACTTTGGGGGGATTTCTCTCAAAGATTATTTCACCTCACCAGGGATGCAATATATCGCGTCTTTAGAAGAATTTTTAGAAATAGCGATCGCACTCTGCAACACCTTAGATATACTCTACCGAGAGCGGATTATTCATAAAGATATCAAACCTGCCAATATTTTAATTAATCCCGCAACTAAACAAGTCAAATTAATTGACTTTAGTATTGCATCTCTACTACCACGAGAAACGCAGACACTAATCAATCCCAATGTCTTAGAAGGCACACTTACTTATATTTCCCCAGAACAAACAGGAAGGATGAATCGGGGGATTGACTACCGCACAGATTTCTATTCTTTGGGTGTGACATTCTACGAATTACTCACTGGAGTTTTGCCATTTCAATCAAACGATCCAATGGAGTTGGTACATTCTCATATTGCCAAACCAGCGCCTTTAATACATGAAATTAACCCACAAATCCCGGCTGTAATCTCAGAGATTGTCAGTAAATTGATGGCAAAAAATGCTGAAGACAGATATCAGAGTGCTTTGGGATTGAAGTTTGATTTAGAAAATTGTTTATATCAGCTACAAGTTGATGGTATAATTAAGGGTTTTCAAATTGCACAGAGGGATCTGTGCGATCGCTTTATTATCCCTGATAAACTTTATGGACGAGAAACCGAAGTAGAAACTCTCCTGCAAGCATTTGAGCGCGTTAGTACAGGTGCGACAGAAATGATGCTGGTGGCTGGTTTTTCGGGTATTGGTAAAACCGTTGTAGTTAACGAAGTTCATAAACCAATCGTCAAAAAACGCGGTTATTTTATCAAAGGGAAATATGACCAATTTCAACGAAATATTCCCTTTAGTGCTTTTGTGCAAGCCTTCCGCGATTTAATGGGGCAATTATTAACCGAAAGCGATGCTCAAATCCAGCAATTTAAAACCAATATTTTAGCGGCTGTAGGTGATAATGGACAGGTGATTATTGAAGTCATCCCCGAATTAGAAAGAATTATTGGTCAACAACCACCTGCTACAGAATTATCAGGAACTGCCGCCCAAAATCGGTTTAATTTATTATTTCAGAAATTTACCCAAGTCTTTACCAGTGAAAAACATCCATTAGTGATGTTTTTAGATGATTTGCAATGGGCAGATTCAGCATCGTTGATGTTAATACAGTTATTAATGGCTGATACAAAACATCTTTTCTTAATTGGTGCTTATCGTGATAACGAAGTCAATTCAGCACATCCATTAATGTTGACTTTGAATGATATCCAAAAAACAGCAGCCACAATTAATACGATTACTTTAGCGCCTCTAAGTCAATCGCAAGTGAATCAATTAGTGGCTGACACACTTAAATGTACAAAAGATTCGGCATTACCTGTTTCTCAATTAGTATTTCAGAAAACTCAGGGTAATCCGTTTTTTGCCATACAGTTTCTCAAGGCATTACACCAAGATGGATTAATTGAATTTAACTATCCAACCCCCCCTTGCCAAGCTACGGTGTTCGAATTACCCCACCCTAACCTTCCCCTTGTCAAGGGGAGGGAACTAGATTTTCTTGTTTCCCCCCTTGACAAGGGGGGATTAAGGGGGGTAAAACCCGGATCTCAAAGTAACTCCGATTTGTGTGTACACAGTAGCCCTTACCAAGGGGGGGCTACGGGGGGGTGGCAATGTGATATTACCCAAATAAATCAGCAAGCGGTGACAGATGATGTTGTTAAGTTCATGGTATTTCAATTACGAAGACTGCCTCAATCAACTCAAAATGTATTGCAGTTAGCCGCTTGCATTGGCAATCAATTTGATTTAGCAACCTTGGCGATTGTTTGGGAGTCATCAGAAATTGAAACAGCTGCTAGTGTATGGAAAGCTTTACAAGAAGGGTTGATTTTACCAATTAGTGATGTTTATAAATTTTATCAGGGAGAAAATGACGATCGATTGGCGCTGTCAACTGGGAATACCAATAAACAATTAGCCAAATATAGATTTTTACATGACAGAGTACAACAAGCTGCCTATTCTCTAATTCCTGATAACCAAAAACAAGCAACTCATCTCAAAATTGGTCAATTACTTCTAGAAAATTCCTCTCAAATAGAACAAGAAGAAAAACTGTTTGATATTGTTGGACATTTGAATTTAGGGCAAGAGTTGATTGCCCAACCGCACCAGCAAGAAGCCTTGGCCCGACTTAACTTAGCAGCAGCAGGTAAAGCTAAAAATTCTACTGCTTATGCTGCTGCCAGAGCCTATTTACAAACTGGAATTGAGTTGCTCACAGTGAATTGCTGGCAAGATCAATATGAATTAACCCTGAGTCTCTATGTTGCCGCCGCCGAAGCCGCCTATTTAAATGCTGACTTTGATGGCATGGAACAGATAGCAGTACAGGTGTTGCAATCAGCCCAGACGATTTTAGACAAAGTTAAAATTTACGAAATTCAAATTGCTGCCCAGACAGCCCAGAGCAGACTATTAGAAGCGATCGCAGTTGGCAGAGATGCTTTAAAACAATTGGGGGTTGAGCTACCCATCGAGCCAAACAATGCTGAGATTGGTAAAGCTTTACAAGTCCTTGCTAATCAACTCGCAGGCAAACGAATTGAGGAACTAGCTGACTTACCAGTGATGACCGATCCCGAAGCACAGGCAGCCATGCAACTGTTAGGAATGTTGTTTGCACCCGTTTTTCAAGGAATGCCGGGTTTATTGCCCCTGATTAGCTGCACAATGGTCAGCCTATCGCTTCAGTTTGGGAATACGCCCGCCTCCACTGTGGGGTATGCGCTGCACGGAATGGTGCTGTGTGCCTTTTTGGGAGAGGTTGAAGGGGGCTACGATTTTGGGCAATTGGCATTGAATTTGCTAGATCGGTTCAATGTACGGGAATTCAAATCCATAATTTCCATGTTGTTTGGTGGCTTTATTCAACATCACCAAGAAGCTCTCTTGGCAACGATACCGTTGCTGAAAGCTGGTTTTACCTCTGGTATGGAAACTGGCGATTTTTTACACGCTGGCTATAACGTATGTTGTTACAGCTATGCGGTCTTTTGGAGTGGCTCTGAACTTAGCAATTTGGAATTAGATATCGCAAGTTACAACGCTGCCTTAACTCAGGCGAAGCAACATTCTGCCCAGACTTATGTAAGTATTATGCGGCAGGCGGCACAGAACTTCAGGGAAATCCAAATTCAGCCCGATTGTTTGAGCGGCAGTATCTACGATGAAACGGTGATGATTCCCAAACATCGTCAGGCTAATGAACTCACGGTGATGGCTGAGTTGTATATCTACAAACTGTTGCTTGCTTATTCTTTTGGTGATTACAAAGCTGCGATCGCTTACATTGAGGAAGGGGAAAAATATTTACTTGCGGTATCAGGATTGATTTTTGTTCCGATTTCCCATTTCTACGCAGCCCTGACGTACCTAGCCCAATTTTCCACCCAGCCAGAAATTGAACTTTCCGTAATTCTCGCCCAGGTAGAAATCCATCAAACCACTCTGTACCGTTGTGCGCAAAATGCTCCCACAAATCATCTGCATAAATGGCATTTAGTTGAGGCTGAAAAACAAAGAGTGTTGGGTAATAAAGCAGAAGCACTTGAAAATTACGATCGCGCCATAACTCTAGCTAAAGCTAACGGCTACATCCAAGAAGAAGCACTTAGCAATGAATTGGTAGCCAAATTTTATTTCGATTGGGATAAAGAAAGAGTTGCCCAAGCATATATGCAAGAAGCATACTACTGTTACGCTCGTTGGGGCGCAAAAGCCAAAATAGAAGACCTAGAAAAACGCTATCCCCAACTACTCCAATCAATTCTGCAACAGCAACGAATCAACTTTAATACTTTAGAAACTATTAGCTTTCGTGGCACTTCCTCATCTACTCGCACTTCTACCACTGGCAGCACTAGTATTTCCCAGACACTAGATTTTACCTCTGTCCTCAAAGCCGCTCAAGCTATCTCCAGTTCTCTGGAATTAGATCAACTCATTGCCAGCTTGACCCACATTATCCTAGAAAACTCTGGCGCCAAAAAAGCTGTACTAATTCTTCCCCAAGATGATACTTGGCAAGTTAGGGCAATTACCTCGATCGATCATGATCAAATACAAACCATTCTTGAACCACAATCACTAAATACTTGTCAAGAGATTCCCGTAAAAATTATCAATTACGTCAAAAATACTCAAGAAACAGTTGTTATAGACAATTGCAAAACAGATACTACTGGGTTGATTGGGGAATATATGCATCGAACACAACCCCAGAGTGTATTATGTACCCCGATTATTAATCAAGGGCGTTTAATAGGGATTCTTTACCTAGAAAATCAACTGACTCAAGGGGTATTTACTAGCGATCGCCTTTCTCTTGTAAATTTCCTCTGCACTCAAGCCGCAATTTCTTTAGAAAATGCCCAGTTATATAATCATCTCCAGGAGCGAGAAAAGTTTCTCAGTAGTATTTACGAAGGTGTTGGCTGTCTGATATTTGTGACTGATATCCGTGATGATGGTAGGTTTGAGTACACAGGATGGAGTAAATCGTGCGAATTAGCAGTTGGTATACCTGCTTCGGAAGTACTAGGTAAAACTCCCCAAGAATTACATAGTGATGAAGGTGCAGCAGTATCTCAAAATTATCTGCGTTGTTTCCAAACCGGAATACCCATCACCTATGAAGAATGTCTAACATTTAATCATCAAAAAACTTGGTGGTTAACCACACTCAGTCCATTAAAAGATCGGACGGGCAAAGTTTATCGCATAGTTGGAACAACTATTAATATTAGCGATCGCAAACAAGCTGAATCAGCGGTTACAGAAAAATCTCAAGCACTCGGAACAGCCTTAGAAGATTTACAACAAGCCCAATTACAAATTGTTCAAAGTGAGAAAATGTCAGCACTAGGTAATTTAGTTGCTGGCGTAGCCCATGAAATGAATAATCCTTTGGGCTTTATTGCTGCAAGCCTCAAACAAGCTAAACCCACGATTGCTGATGTTGTGCAACACTTGAAACTTTATCAAGAAACTTTACCTAATCCGGGTGCTGAAATTATTGACCATGCAGAAGAAATTGACCTAGATTATAGTTTAGAAGATTTACCCAAGGCAATAGATTCAATGGTGATGGCGTGCGATCGCCTGAAAAATATCAGCACTAGTTTAAGAACTTTTTCCCGCGCTGATAAAGATTATAAAGTGCCATTTAAAATTCATGAAGGGATTGAAAGTACAATTTTAATTCTCAAACATCGCCTCAAAGCCAATGAGCAACGTCCAGCAATTGAAGTAATAACCGATTATGGCAATTTGCCTCAAGTTGAATGTTTTCCAGGACAATTAAACCAGGTGTTTATGAATATCCTAGCTAATGCCATTGATGCCTTGGATGAGTCGAATACTGGGCGGAATTTTGCAGAAATCCAAGAAAAACCTAACAAGATTACAATTCAAACCTCATTGCAAGATAATCAAGTGAAAATAACGATTGCTGATAATGCTAATGGCATGAATGAAGCAGTCAAGCAAAAGATATTTGACCATTTGTTTACGACGAAATCTGTGGGAAAAGGAACGGGTTTAGGATTAGCGATCGCCCGTCAAATTGTTGTGGAAAAACACGGGGGTTCAATACACTGCAACTCCTCCCCAGGAAAAGGTACAGAGTTTGCGATCGTAATTCCAGTGCGGCATTGAAGAAGAATTCAGAAGTCAGAATTCAGGAGTCAGAATTCAGGAGTCAGAATCAAGACGCTCGTGACGCTCGGTTGCCCTTGGCGTCTCCCTTTCTCCCAAAGGGAGAGGCTAGCGCCAAGGGAGAAGACTCGCTAACGCTGCGCCGCCAGCGATGCACTGAGCCTGTCGTTCGCGGAGCGTCTCGTAGAGAAGTGTCGTACAGAAAACATTGCTGAATTCTGACTCCTGACTCCTGAATTCTGTTCGATAAACAGTACTGAGTAGACCAACTTTAGCTAAGAAGATTCTGTCACCCCAGTTGCAATAGGTTCGGAGTAAATCGGAGTTGAATATGTGTACTGAAAAAATCAATGAAGAGATATCGCTTTTACGTCAGCAAAATGCCCAATTGCTGCAACAGCTAGAAACTATGCAAGACCTTTATTCAACTACGCTGTTAGCCGAACAACATCAAATTTGGGAATTAGTTCCTGATGAAGTCCCACAGGATTTACAACTGATAGAATTACAGTCGAAATTGGTAGATAATTCTACCTTTATAGAATCAACAAAGAAAATTCGCGGACAGGATCATCAAGCGGCGGCCACTGCTTTGGCTGAGAGTGAGGCTAAGTATCGCCAACTCGTGGAAAATATCAGCGATCTGATTTTTTCTATGTCAGTGGAAGGTCTTTTTACTTATGTATCACCACAGTATAAAAATGTTTTAGGATGGGAACCTTCAGACCTACTTGGTCAAACCTTTGCCCCCTTGCTTCATCCTGATGATTTCCCTCTAGCTCAGAAAAAAATTCAAGAAATGGTGGAAACCAAGGGACAGCGAATCGCAATAGAATTTCGCCACCTAAAAAAGGATGGAGATTGGTGCTGGATGAGGTCAGTGGCTTCGCCAATTTTCGACTCAGATGGTGAAATTATTGGTCTTCATGGCGCTATTAGCGATATCAGCAGTCGCAAACAAGCTGAAGAATTAATCAAAGCCTCGCAATCAGAATTACTCGCCTTGTTCAACGCTATGCAGGATGTGATTCTTGTCTTAGATGTCGAAGGAAGATACCTAAAAATCGCTCCTAGTAGTGCGCCCTTACTCTACCAACCTCCTGCGGAACTGCTGGGCAGAAAAATACATGAGGTTTTACCCTCTGCTTGTGCCGACTATTTTCTCAATTCTATTCAACAAGCACTCTTAACTAAAAAAACTGTGAAGGTAGAATATAGCTTGCCTATAGGCGACCGAGAAGTTTGGTTTGAGGCGAATATTGCCAGTATGACCGAAAACACCGTTGTTTATGTCGCCAGGGATATTAGTGAGCGCAAACAGATGGAAGACCAATTGCGACAACAAACAGAACATTTAGCACAAACTCTTCAAGAACTCAGACAAACTCAAGCACAAATGATTCAAGCAGAAAAAATGTCCAGTTTGGGTCAACTTGTGGCTGGAGTTGCCCACGAAATCAACAACCCCGTTAATTTTATTCACGGTAATCTCAGCCATCTTGAGGAATATACTCAAGACCTGTTACGAATAATTCACCATCAGCAGCAAGAGGCTGGTAATAAGTTGGAATTTCAGGCTTTGTGTGAGGAAATTGACCTAGAGTACATCCAGAAAGATGTACCAAGAATATTGAGTTCGATGAAAGTTGGCACTCAGCGCATCCGTCAGATTGTGCTGTCGTTACGAACCTTCTCACGCATAGATGAAGCCGAGTTTAAAGAAGTAGATATTCACGAAAGCATCGACAGTACCCTAATGCTATTGCAACATCGCTTCCAAGAAACAACAAAGCTTCCAGCCATTCAAGTCATCAAAGACTACGGCACATTACCTTTAGTGGAATGCTATGGCGGAGAACTCAATCAGGTGTTTATGAATATATTAGTGAATGCCATTGATGCTTTAGAAGAATGCACAATTGAAAATGCACAATTAAGAATAGACAATTTAACATCGGGGTTGTTAACTCCCACGATCGCCATTCGTACCTCAGTGATAGATGCTGGTTGGGTAAAAATTGCGATCGCTGATAATGGCATAGGTATGTCAGAACAGATTCAAAAACAAGTTTTTAATCCGTTTTTCACCAACAAGCCTGTAGGTAAGGGAACAGGTATGGGAATGTTCATCAGTTATCAAATCATTACAGAAACACATGGTGGCAAACTGGAATGTCATTCAACACCAGCAGTAGGAACGGAGTTTGTAATTACAATTCCAATTCAGCATTGACCAAATAATTCGTAATTACGGATAAAATTAATAATTTATTCATTCGGGTTTCAAGCCCCTGTACGAATTATTTTGACTATTGACTAATAGCTAAACAATCAGTTTCTGCCCACCAGGCGTAAATAGGTGTGTCGCGGTCTGGTAAAGTGCCCAAAGTATTAGGTTGCAAGACATTAATACTAATGCCATTTGTTAATTCCATAACATAATTAACGTGTGTGCCCAAATACATAACGTTGACAAGCCGTCCTTCAAAGCAGTTAACTGGCAAATTAGGTGGATACAACGAAAGCTGTATTTTTTCTGGACGCACACTCACTACTACAGCTTGTGATAATTCAGTTGGTGTATCTTCAGCGCGGCTAATAACAATTGAGAGTCCCATTTTTGTGGAAATTTTAATATTAGAGGAGTCTACCGTGACGATTTCACCACTGAATAAATTAGTATCACCAATAAAATCAGCAACAAAAGATGTACAGGGACGTTCGTAAATTTGGCTGGGAGTGCCAACTTGTTCAATTTTGCCTTGATTCATCACGGCAATGCGATCGCTCAAAGACAATGCTTCTTCTTGGTCGTGTGTCACCATCACAAAGGTTAACCCCAAGTCTTTGTGTAAATTTGATAACTCAACCTGCATTTCCTTACGTAGTTTTAAATCTAACGCCCCTAAAGGTTCATCCAGTAGTACCACGGTGGGGCGGTTGACTAAAGCCCTGGCTAAAGCTACTCGCTGCTGTTGACCACCAGAAAGTTGATTGGGAAAACGCGATCGCAAACTTTCCATTTTCACCAGTTTTAAAACTTCTTGGACTCTAGCTTCAATTTTCGATTTGGGTATTTTTTTTAACCGCAGTCCAAAAGCGATGTTATTCCAGACATTCAGGTGGTTAAATAGGGCGTAACTTTGAAATACAGT
The DNA here is from genome assembly GCF_036918015.1 of Nostoc sp. GTDB lineage: Bacteria > Cyanobacteriota > Cyanobacteriia > Cyanobacteriales > Nostocaceae > Nostoc. Next base: position 79,806 of record NZ_JBALEO010000066.1, on the reverse strand, counting down.
ATTGACGGGTCGGCGGTAAGGGGGCACATTAGTCATGGACTGACCCTGAATAAACACCTTACCAGCGTCAGCAATTTCAAACCCAGCAATTAAGCGCAGTGTTGTTGTTTTACCACAACCGGAGGGGCCTAAAATACTAAAAAATTCTCCTTGTCTGACATCCAAATCAATTCCATTTACTGCTGGTTCTTGGTTAAAAAACTTGAAGACGTTACGCAGTTCAACATCAAGTGGCTGAAAACTTGTTATCCCCCTCTGATTTTGCATGACAATTTGAGCCATAATCCTCAGTAGAATGCCGTGATTTTACGTTATTTTGTCAATTGCTCTAGTCTTTTGGGCAGACTATAATTTGACACTTTGGTTTATTGTATCCGCCAAAAACAATTGTTCAAGAATATACTCGCCCGATTCTTTTATACCCAGTAACGAGAATAAAATTATGGTAAATTTATATACTCATTTTACTTAGAGATTCTGCGATTAAGTTAACAAACCTTAAAATTGCATCTTAGCAATTGCTAAAAGTCTGGCTGGAATTGCGTTTATTCATTTTGAATTTTGAATTGATACTTATGTCATTATTCCCATCACTTGGCAGCAAAAAAGATACACGTACAGTTGGACGTGGTTTCCAATCAATATTTTTAATCGTATTTACCCTATTAATGGCCTGTGGGATTGAGGCTCGTTTGGCTTACTTGCAAATTGTTGAAGGGCCAAAACTCCGGGAACGAGCCGAAGCAAACCGAATTCGGATGATTCCCAAACAACCAGAACGGGGCAATATTTTTGACCGGAATGGCAAACTTTTAGCTAGCACTCGCTATCCTAGCTCTGTATATTTGTGGCCGATGGCACATACTAAGCCTTCCTGGTCTGTAGTCGGCCCGCGTCTAGCGCAAATTCTCAACATTCCCCAAGATGAGATGGAAAAGAAATTAGAACAAGCAGGGGCTAATTCTTCTTCACTCATCCGGGTTGCTCGCGATTTAAATGAAGCAGAAATTACGGCATTAAAGGAGTATAAAAATGAACTTCCCGAAGTGGAAATAAATACGGATTCTGTACGTTATTATCCCCACGGCAAGCAATTAGCGCACGTATTAGGTTATACACGAGAGTTGACCCCCGACCAGTTAAAGGGCAAGAAGGAGTTAGGCTATCGACTGGGAGATGTCATCGGTCAGATGGGCGTGGAAAAGGCTTATGAGAAAGCTCTACGGGGCGAATGGGGCGGTCAGCAAGTGGAAGTGGATGGTGCAGGTAGACCAATCCGGGTTATAGGGGAGAAACAGGCAAAAGCTGGTAATGATTTGCACCTAACCATAGATTTGGATGTGCAAAAGGCAGCCGAAAAAGCTTTAGGAAATCATCGAGGTGCGATCGCAGCACTCGATCCAAACAATGGTGCTGTTTTAGCGTTGGTATCTTACCCCACCTTTGACCCAAATATCTTTTCCAAACAAAAACTCTCTCAAAAAGATTGGGAAAGTGTCCAAGGTAAAGATCATCCCTTGGTGAATCGCGCTCTGAGTGCCTTTCCGCCCGCCAGTACTTTTAAAGTTGTGACTACCACAGCTGGACTAGAATCAGGTGAATTTTCTCCTGACTCAATACTACAAACCTTTGGTTCTCTTACCGTGGGTGGGGTGACATTTGGTGAGTGGAACCACGCCGGATTCGGGCCATTAGGATTTCCCAGAGCGATCGCTATGAGTAGTGATACTTTCTTCTATCAAGTTGGCAGAAAAGTTGGCGGCCCAACTTTGATTAAATGGAGTCGCAAATACGGGTTTGGTCAAAGAACTGGTATTGAATTTCGTGATGAAGAATCAGTAGGCTTGGTTCCAGATGAAACATGGAAGCTGAAAGTTTTGAAAACGCCTTGGACTGTTGGCGATACCATTAATATGTCAATTGGTCAAGGCGCTTTGCAAGTGACACCTCTGCAATCAGCGATTATGTTTTCTGTCCCTGCTAATGGTGGGTATCGAGTTCAACCGCATTTGCTTAAAGATAACGAAGAAGCAAAAAGTTGGCGAGAATCCTTAAATATGAAGCCGACAACTATCAAAGTTCTCCGCGACGGACTGCGGAAGGTGGTGAGTGAAGGCACTGGTAAGCGCTTGGACGTGCCGACAATTGCCCAAGCCTCCGGGAAGAGTGGTACAGCTGAAGCTGGTGTTGGTCGCCCAAATCATACATGGTTTGGTGCTTATGCGCCTAGTAATAAGCCAGAAATTGTGGTTGTGGCCTTTGGGGAAAATACTGGCGAACATGGCGGTACTATTTGCGGGCCGATGGTTTTACAAGTATTAGAAGCTTATTTTCAGCACAAATATCCAGGTAAGTATCAAAAACCTCAGCCTGACCCATCAGAAGCTAAAACTCAAAGTTCAGGACATGGCACTGGAGATTAGTACCGCAGGGTCTAATTCGTAATTCGTAATACTTCGGCTACGCTCAGTACAAGTTCGTAATTCGTAATTCCGATTGCGTAAGGGTTTTAGACATTTAAAATTGGTAGCTTATTTCCGCCTTTCTTGTGTAATAGTACGCCACGGCGGAAATAGAGGAACTATTTCAAATACCTAAAAAGCCCATTCCATAATACTTTTGACTTTTTATTTTTGATTTCCGCCTTGCGGTAATAGTGTGCAAAGTTCAAAATTCAAGAAGCTTTTGGTTGAGGCAATAGAATAGATGAGCTTATGGTATCAATTGAAAACAAGTAATTACTGCCAATTAGTTTGCCCTTAAATACCTGCTAAGAATTTATACCATTTCTTTGTGAGGCTGCGCCAAACCCTTTTAACTTCTTTCTTTCTTTGTGTCCTTTGCGTCCTTTGCGGTTCGTTTCTCTTTCTTATTTCTTGTACTTCAATATGGTTTAGCGCATCTTCATACAGAATTGGTATTAGCAGAGTTATTTACAGATAATCTTAATTTTGAAATCCTCTTTTCCTTATGACTTTCCTGAAACCATCTCCACTTGGCGGACAAAAAAATACACGTACTGTTGGACAAAGTTTCCAACCGATATTTTTAATTATATTTACTCTATTGATGCTGACAGGAATCAGCATTCGTTTGGCATATTTGCAAATTACTGAAGGAGCAAGCCACCGAAAAAGAGCCGAGTCAAATCGAATTCGGATGATTCCCAAACAACCAGAACGAGGCAATATCTTTGACCGCAACGGCAAACTTTTAGCCAGTACTCGCTATCCTCGCTCTGTATATTTGTGGCCGATGGCACATACCAAGCCAGCGTGGTCATTAGTGGGAGCGCGTCTATCTCAAATTCTCGACGTTCCCCAAGAAGAGATGGAAAAGAAACTAGAAGAGGCAGGTGCTAACTCTTCTTCACTCATCCGAATTGCTCGTGACTTGAATGAAGCGCAAATCACAGCATTGAAAGAGTATCAAACTGAACTTAAAGACGTAGAAATTCATACAGAAGCCGTTCGTTACTACCCCCACGCCAAGCAATTAGCCCATGTATTAGGTTATACGCGAGAACTCACCGGCGGTCAGTTAAAAGAAAAGAAGCAGGAAGGCTACAGATTAGGTGATGTAATTGGTCAAATGGGAGTTGAAAAAGCTTATGAGAAAACTCTGCGGGGCGAATGGGGCGGTCAGCAGGTAGAAGTGGATGGTGCAGGTCGCCCGCTCCGGGTTTTGGGTGAGAAACAGGCAAAACCTGGTAACGATTTGCACTTGACCATAGATTTAAATATGCAAAAGATAGCAGAAAAAGCTTTAGGCGATCGCGACGGTGCGATCGTGGCTCTTGACCCCAAGAACGGTGCTGTTTTAGCAATGGTATCTCATCCCACCTTTGACCCAAATATTTTCTCGAAACAGAAGCTCACCCAAAAAGATTGGGAATTTGTCCAAGGTGCCGATCATCCCTTGGTGAATCGCGCCCTCAGCGCCTTTCCACCCGCTAGCACCTTCAAAATTGTTACCACCACAGCCGGTCTAGAATCAGGTAAATTTTCTCCTAGCACAGTTCTGCAAACCTACGGTTCCCTGAGTTTTGGCGGCACGCGATTTGGTGAATGGAATCACGCTGGGTTCGGGCCATTGGGTTTTGTCGGAGCATTACAGTGGAGTAGTGATACCTTCTTCTATCAAATTGGTCGCGGAGTCGGCGGCCCAACTTTAATTGAGTGGACTCGCAAGTATGGATTTGGTAAAAGAACTGGCTTTGAGTTTGGCAACGAAGAGGCAAAAGGTTTAGTGCCAGACGAGGCATGGAAGCAGAAAACTTGGAAGATACCTTGGACTGTAGGCGACAGCATTAATATGTCAATTGGTCAAGGTGCTTTACAAACGACACCTTTACAAGTCGCCATCATGTTTGCTGTGCCCGCTAATGGTGGTTATCGAGTCCAGCCGCATTTGCTTAAAGACAATGAAGAAGCTAAAAACTGGCGAGCATCTTTAAATATGAAGCCGACAACCATAAGTGTTCTCCGTCAGGGACTACGGAAAGTAGTAGCTGAAGGTACGGGTAAAGCTTTGAAGCAGCCAACAGTTCCCCCAGTGGCTGGTAAGAGTGGCACGGCTGAAGCGTGGAAAGGCCGTGTTAAGCAAAATCACGCTTGGTTTGGAGCCTATGCACCTGCTGAACAGCCAGAAGTTGTGATTGTGGCATTTGCTGAACATTCCGGCGGCGGTGGTGGTAGCATTGCTGCGCCGATGATCTTACAAATTATGGAAGAATATTTTCAGCGTAAGTATCCAGGTAAGTATCAGAAACCAGCATCTGAAAAGCCAGGAAATAGCAGATGAAATTAGGTAATACCATTTCTTTATGAGTCTGCACCCAAACCCTTTTAACTTCTTTCTTTGTGTCCTTCTCTGACGAGACGCTGCGCGAATGCGTCCTTCTCCCTTGGCGCTAGCCTCTCCCTTTGGGAGAAGGGGAGACGCTAACGCGTAGCTTGCTTCCCCGGAGGGGTATGCGGTTCGTTTCTCTTTCTTCTTTCTTGTAGTTAAATATGGTTTAGCGCATCTTAATACAGAATTGGTATAAGTAGTCAGACAGAATTAATTACACAATGTCATTGCGAGCGGAGCGTTCGCAATGACTGTAAATATTTTTGTCCGACTACTTATTGGGCATGGGGCATTGATTATTGTCTTTTATGGCGATATCTTAGCGGGTTTTAAGTTTCTGGCTTTATAGAACATTTCTAAGCTATTGCGATCGCCTACAAAACGCCAGTGCCAAGGCTCATAACTCACACCTTGAACATTATCTTTGGGAAAAGACATTTCAAAGCTAAAACGTGCTGCATTTGCTTGCAGCCACCGATAAGCCTTGGTATTGTCAAAGTTTGTTTGAAGATTAGTTGCTGGTACTGCTCCGTCTCCAACATCCACAGCATAACCTGTGTGATGTTCGCTATGACCAGGAGGAGCGCTGAGGGCAGCTCTTTCTGCTGGCGTTTGATTTCGCTGGGCACCGACAGCAAAAAACAACTGCTCTTGGTCTTTGACTGAGCGAAAGCCAGAAATTGGTACTAAAATTACACCTGAACTCCGGGCTGCTGCTACCATCTCCTCAAACTTTTGGGCAGCAGCTTTTCGCATTCTAATGCCCCTATTTGCGGAGATGGTTACTAGTTCTGACTCAGGGGCTTCTGGGTATGGAAAATGCCCTAATACAGTATCGCTGGAATTATTAGATGCTGGCGGAGTTGGAGTTGTAGGAGGAAAAGTAGCTGGTAAAGGTTGAGAATCAGCGGTTTTTTTGGGTGCAGTGACGAAAAACAACAAACCGCTAATTAAAGTCAGCAGGACAAATCCCGTTACTCCCCCAATCAGCATAATTCGGGGCTGCAACCAAATTTTAGGTGCTGCAACAGGGGTATCGCGTACAGCCACTGGAATATCATCACCAAGGTCATTCGATGAGTTTTGCGGTTTTCCAGAAAACCCTGCCTTATTCAAGGGTAAACTCCTGTTTTTGTGGAATAGCCATAACAGATTTTGCACTGGACAAAAGTAAACGTAACAGGTAGCATTTTACATCTGTGGTTCTTAGGCGCAATCTTGACAAACCTTTTAGAACTATACGTCAAGCTGGGAGGATTAGTCCTGATAGGTTTTATTCTGGGACGCAAACTACCTGTGACAGTTCCTACACGCTTGGGACTGTTTCTTTTTTGGGTAGGAGTACCCATAAGCATAGTATCGTTTTTGCGTCAATCTAGTTTATCAGGGCAAATTTGGATTGCACCTGCAATCGCTTACCTAGCTATTTTACTAGGAGCATTTTTAGCTTGGTTAGGGATTAAAGCACAAGCCTATTTTAGAAAGACTGTCCCCCAAGCACCAACTCAGGCTAGCTTGATATTAGCCGCAATGTTGGGTAATACTGGTTATCTTGGTTTTCCCATTACCTTAGCAATGGTAGGCAAGGAATACTTTGCTTGGGCACTATTTTACGATTTGTTAGGTTCATTCCCAGGAACTTACGGCTTGGGTGTGTTGCTAGCAGCGCGTTTTGGCGTTGGTGTCCAGAATCATTGGCAGACTGCTAAGGCCATCTTAATTAATCCTGCCTTATGGAGTTTCGGATTTGGCTTGCTGGTTCGAGAAGCGACAATTCCCACAGTAGTAGAATTCTACTTGGAAAAATTTGCTTGGTGTAGTGTAGCTTTATCTCTAGTGTTAATCGGAATGCGACTAGGGCTGCTTAAATCTTGGGGTAGCCTACCACAAGCAGGAATCAGCTTGGGAATCAAAATGTTGCTAGTTCCCTTGATATTGGGCAGCATATTACCACTGTTTGGATTAACTGGTTCTACAGCAAAGGTAATTGTCTTACAAATGGCTATGCCTCCAGCTTTCGGCACACTGGTAATTGCTGAGACATTCAATCTCGATCGCGATCTGGCAGTTACAGCCTTAGCTACTGGGGCTATAGTATTGCTGGTTACTCTCCCTGTTTGGCTGTGGCTGTTTTGATTTTGGATTTATGCACTGTAACGCGATCGCATTTGTAAATTCGGTCAATATTAATTCAGTTAGAGGGGTATCTTTAAGTGGCTCTGGAAATAATTTCAGAGTAAGAGTCAGAGATATCACTACAAACTCCTTACCTAATATTATTAATGGTCGTCCTTACAGCCCTAAAAATCATGATGGTAAGATTGCTGTAGTGTGGTGGAGAGGCCCTTACGCTGGATGGGAAAGATGCTTTAATACTAATATTTGGTGTGCCCCTGTTTCAAATAGTTAGCTTTTTTAATTGAAGTGTCTATCAGGTAAGCCAAAGAAAAAGGTGAATTCCCTGAAAGAAAATCTAAATCAACAAGGACTTAGTTACAAAATTTCAAAACTCATAGGAGGAATATATGGCTCAAGCCCTACAGAGAAAACTAGTTACATTCGATGAATTCGTTGCCAGATACCCAGATAACACAGGTAAACGTTACGAACTGCATGATGGAGTAGTGGTCGAGATGTCACAACCAACTGGAGATCATGAAGAGATTACAGGATTTTTAGCTACAAAGCTTCCAGTCGAATATGACCGACTTAAACTTCCCTACTTCATACCAAAGACAGCACTAGTCAAACCACCTGAAAATGAATCCGGTTATTCACCAGATATATTAATAATTAATCGCTCCAATTTGGTAAATGAACCTCTCTGGAAAAAGGAATCTACAGTAACTCTGGGCGCATCAATTCCTTTAGCGATCGAAGTAGTTAGTAATAATTGGCGTACCGACTACTACACTAAACGCGGTATGTATGAAGAAATTGGTATTCAAGAGTATTGGATTGTAGATTACTTAGCTCTGGCTGGTAAATCATTCATTGGCAATCCCAAACAGCCAACAATATCAATCTACTCACTGGTAGAAGGCGAATACCAAATCAGCCAGTTCCGTGATGGCGAGTGCATTATCTCACCCACTTTTCCAGAATTTAATTTAACCGCAGAACAGATTTTTAATGCTGGTAATATTTAAACGATGTTTTTTTAGTTCTCAAAATGGCTAAAATCTTTATTCAGACAGAGCTAGATATATTTAAACAAATGCTTTTTTTTTAATTAAGTAATTAATTCGCGTTAAATAAATTTGCTCTGTAAATTATGAGATTATGTATTTTACGTGTTTTGAAAAAATAAATCTTACCCCTGTAAAAAAAAAAGAGGTAGAAAGAAAATTTACAAGCATTATGCACCCTCTACTGGATGTTGCCCATAATATGGTAAAGCCTCTGACCAATTAGGATACTTACCCTCTTGCCAATCGAGATTAGCTAGTTCCAAAATACTTGTCACCGTCGCTGCTAGACCAGATTGAGCTTGAATCAGCTGATAATTAGTGTTCCAATTTGCTAAAGTTTCCTGCCATGCTTCTGGTGTAAATACTCTATCTGGTAAACACACTTTTAGTTTAGAACTATCTGGCTCAAACTGATAAATAGCAGCAAAAATTTGACCTCGTTGCGCTGGCATTTCCACAGCAATAGTTTTTGGATTTTGACTTTTGCCTGCTTCTGACCAAGCTACCGCAGCCAAAGTTGAAATCGCAAATACAGGAATATCTAACTGTTGCCCCAAAGTACGAGCAGTAACAACACCAATCCGAGTTCCCGTAAAGCCGCCAGGGCCTTTTGCAACTGCGATAAAGGACAAATCTGCCCAAGTTTGTGGTTTGATAAATTCAATTAAATATTGATGCACCAAGCTAGATAAATCACGCCCTAAATTCCAAATTTGAGAGCGAGTTTCACCATCAAAATTACTAATTACCAAACCTAATTCTGGTGTGGTAGTATGTAGTGCCAAAGCGTATTTATTTATTGCAATGTCTTTTAGTTCCGTTGTCAAAATTATTTAAAATATCTATTTTTATAGAGTTAACGCGATTTATTTAAGCATATAACATAGCGGTTCTTAATTGAAAAACTACTGAGTAATAATCAGTCAAATAGTCTTGTTACAAGGTTTGTGAGAACCAATGCTGTTAAGCGATCGCGGCTAGGATGGGGGATTTGGATTACCGCCTTGTTGTCTCAATAGATAGTCCAAAACTCGGTCAATTCGCTCCAAGGCAGCACCTGTAGTCAGTTGAAACTCCTGAAACTGAGATTTTTGTTCCTCAAAATTGCGGTCAAGCTTTAGCATAAGTGCTTCTAATCGCTCAGTTCGTGCCTTTGTTTCCTCTATTTCACTGCCTGCCTTTGTAAATAGGCGTTGCGTGTGAGTGATAAAACTATCAACCTTATCAGAAACTTGGTCAACATTTTCCCCTATCTGGTCAACACGTGCCCCTAATTGATCGAGGTGAGATTGGGTGCGGTCTTGTTTTATGGTCAACTCATCAAGGTGAGATTGGGTGCGGTCTTGTTTTATGGTCAACTCATCAAGCCGTCTGTTTGCTGATTCTGCGTAGCTAGCAGTAGAAACTAGCAATCGCTTAACAGTTTCGAGTTCATCTTCTACATGGTCTAATCGCTGTGCGTTGGTCATGCTGTTTTTGCTTGGCTGACTTTTTTATCTTCTGCGATCGCTTTCCTGACATTTCCTCTCCATACCATGAATTCGCGATCGCTGATGGACAAAATCTCATTACAGCAGAAATCATGTATTTTGACCATATCGGTTCTAGGGGCGCAAGACCTTGCGCCCCTAGCGCGTAGTCTGTTTACCTGAAAATAGCTGTAAGATACACCAATCATTTTCTATCAAGTCGGCACTAATTCACCAGGACGCAATTTCGACCACTTACCCGTTTCCCGCTTGAAGCTCAGACAACCAACAACATCCCATTCCATTTCAATTACATCATCTGTAGTCCGAATATTGACATTGATAGAAGGTTCATTGGGATCAAAATCTGGTGTTTCAGTCAAGTGAGGCTGTTGGTGCTGCCCTTCTACGGCATGATAGGTAACACAGCTGTCTACATAGTGGCAATTCACGCAAATACACATAATAGAACCAACTCCAGGGGCCTTTATTGTTAATCTAACGTAAGCCCAACTGTTATTCATGAGTTGCTGGGTTGATTTTTATTACAATGCTTGAATCAATTCCTTCTACCCTCGCTCCCGAAAATTGGCCTTTTAGTTTGGAATTCCTGCCACAACCCGCTTACATGGTAGGTGGTGCTGTCCGAGATGCGATCCTGGGCAGAACTCGCGAATATCTGGATCTAGATTTTGTTATACCATCCAAGGCGGTAAAGGTAGCGAGAGCGATCGCTCATCATTACAAAGCTGGTTTTGTGTTACTCGATGCAAAACGACAAATTGCGCGTGTGGTTTTTCCCCACGCCACGGCTGACTTTGCCCAACAAGAAGGAGATAGTTTAGAAGTTGATTTGCACAGACGAGACTTTACAGTAAATGCGATCGCCTATAATCCCCATACGCAAGAAATTATCGATCCTCTGCAAGGTTATGTAGACTTACAACAAGGCATTTTGCGTATGGTATCACCCGCGAACTTTGAAGATGATCCTTTGCGGTTAATGCGAGGTTATCGCCAAGCTGCTCAACTAGGTTTTACTATTGAGCCAGCTACCCAAGCTGCAATTCGTTCTTTGGCATCGCATATCAGCAAAGTTGCAGCCGAAAGAGTTAGGGTAGAAATTGGCTATCTACTGGCAAATTCTCAGGGTACTCCTTGGATCGCAACGGCTTGGGAAGATGGTTTACTTGCCCCTTTCTTCAAAAATGCCACCCCTGAAAGCTTGCTCAAACTAGCAGCAGTTGACACAGCCGCCGCCTTACTCACAGAAAATTGGCAACAATTAGGGGCACAACTGCAAGAATATGTCCGCGATAGTATTAAAACCACTTGGCTAGCTATTGCCAAACTTGCTTGTCTCGTCAACTCAGATCCCGAATTAGCAGAAATAGAGCTACAGGAACTAACTTATAGTCGTGCCGAAATCCGAGGTGTAACTACTGTTCTGAAATTGTTACCGCAATTTCAAGTAGTTGATATGTCGTTGCGAGAACAATACTTTTTGTTTCATAACGCAGATATTGTGTTCCCCGCTACGGCAGTGCTAGCTGTAGCAATTAATAATTTGATAGAGGCAATATCTGGTGACAAGCCACTACACACAGCAGTGGAAACTAAATCTTTGAGCTACCAAGTTTTAGCACCTTTGATCGACCGCTACCTCAACCCTAACGATGCGATCGCTCATCCCACTCCCCTAGTAAGCGGGAAGGAGTTGATCGCAACATTAGATATTCCAGCTTCGCCAATTATCGGTCAACTGCTGACTGAAATTGGTGTAGCACAAGCCGAGGGGAAACTTTCAACACCAGCAGAGGCGATCGCTTATGCACGTCAGTTTCTTGATGGTTAAATATACTTAATTAATTTATGGTAATGTACCAAAGGCGATGCCTACGCAATTTTGGCACTCCTGGCTAAGGCTAATAAATCTGCAACTTCAAGTACCTTAAATATCCCCTACTTACCATAAAATACCGATCTTTATAGCCAATCCTGGCAATTACATACATCAATTATGCTAATATTTGCTTGATGTTAGCACTGCTTTGCTATATTATTTCCTAAAATTTAGCCCCGATGGATAACCGAATGAACTATAGACTAACCTATTCATTTTTATGCTTTAGTTGGTTGCCTGAAGATACTCTCGTACATTAAATTAAACACTTATTAGAAACAAAGACTTTCAGGTTTTTCTGATGGGTGGAGTTTTTATGAATAGCTTTTCTTGGACAGGACTAACTGCTTATGAATGGACAGCCTTTAATTTTGGTTGTTGAACAGAGTTTACATGATTTAGAGCTACTTAATTCTCATCTAGGAATATTAAATTTTTCATGTATTTGTACCAAACAAGGGGTGAGGGCTGTGATGTTGGCACAAACTCATCAACCAGATTTAATCCTGCTAGATATGAAGCTATCTAACTTGAGTGCAAACCAAGTCATTGACGATCTCAAGCATGACTCAAAAACTGCTACCATTCCAATCATTGCAGTCACACCTCTAAGAACGGTACAAGAAGATCGCTCCACGATGCTCACAGCATTTGATGATTGCATTACTAAACCCTATGATTTTAATCAATTAGAAGTGGTAATCAGTCGCCACATCAGTCAGCTAAATTCCTAACATTTATCTTAGAAATAGATTCGGGATTACGAACTTCAGGTAATTCCTTGAGAATTACAACAATCCCAGTACGTCCTGTTGCTAAATTGGTGTTTGTCATCAGGTAGAGGACAGGTTGACCAATAATTTTCTCAATCAAATTTTTTAAATCTGGTTTAATTATTTTCTCTAAATATAATCGTACTTGTTCAGCTAAAGTATCATAACCACCTTTTAGTAAAGTTTGTTCAGCTTGGGTAACAGAGTTTTCTAAAGAAATTACGATTTCAGTATCAAAAAAATGACAAATTATTTGGCTAGGAGACTTACCTAGCCTATCATTATATAAACTTATAATCCGCTGTGATATTTCTGTTTCTAATTGTCCAATAGTCGGTTGTACCATTAGTACCTACTATGTAATATTTATTGCTATAAACCAAAAGTTGAAGTATCCAACATTATAGTAGATGATTATGGAATAGTCTGATAAAATTAATCACTATTTTATATGAACTTAGTGGATCAATGTGATGTATTTAGTATGTATTTATTTAAGAATATTTCCAATTTTGACGGAGTAAAATTTGTTAACTAACGATTTATGGAGTGTTCAGCTAATAACTGGATTTGATCGTCATTTGCTCATAGGTAATTAGCTTATTTTGTGCCAAATAAGCACCCGCGTAGCCCGCCGTGCCTACATCTCCGAACCCAGGAATAATATAGCCATGTGCATCCAAATGGTCATCAATGGCAGCCGCATACAGCGTCACATCAGAATGTAATGTACATTACAAAACTCTCTATACCTTCCAGTACAGCGAATAAGCAGACAAACTTAGGTTCTAATAAAGAGTGTGTTAGCCACTGAGACAATTTGTGAAAAACCAATACAACATATTTGGCATTAATTCTTAGAAGCCCATATCTTCCACTCTGGCGACACATTCTGTACGGCCGAAGCAACTGTGATTCCATCACTTTTCGGTTAAGGGGGAAAAGGAAAAAGGAAAGGGTTTAAATTTACCTTTACCCCAGCCCCAGTAACCTTTCCTCGGCCCAAAAGAGAGATTGTTGGGTTTATCCGAAAAGTATTGACTGTGATTCTGCAATGCCAAAGCGCTTGGCAATTGCTGGTAAATACCAAACTAACTCAACTACAGCTTTGATGATAACCAAATTACCGCCTGGTTTCATAATCTTGCCATCTACCTGCAAACAACCTTTGTCTAGTGTATCTTGCAGTTCTGGCATATTGATGTGAGCTTGAGTAATAGTGCCAAAGGGATCTGTCAGCTACCTCTAGTCAATTTTTATTTTTATGACTCTAAATATCTAGTGTGGTATTAGTCGTATTGTTGAACACAATCAATCACACAGGAATTTCATAATTAGCGATTAATCACGCCTAATTTAAAGATGACTTTAAAAATGATTTAATCGATATATTTTGTGAGAAAGTTAATACAAAGGTATATTCACTGATCTCAAATTCATGGATTCTTTATTTATCAATTCCTTACTTGAAGAGTTGAAAAACCCGGATGCCACAGTGCGCGACAAGGCAACCAGAAAAATCTGGCGGATCTGGTTTCAGCAAAAGGGAATCTATGGGCTGGAAATAATTGACCGCAGTCAAAAGTTACTGGATGCAGGTGAAATTGCTGAAGCTGAAACATCGCTGACGGCATTAATTAAAGACCAGCCAGATTTTGCCGAAGCTTGGAATCGTCGAGCTTTCCTCTATTACAGTATTGGCGATTATCAAAAATCTCTGGCAGATTGTCAGATGGTTGTGCAGATAAATCCAATACATTTTGGGGCGCTTCATGGTATGGGCTTATGTTATGCAGCACTAGGAGAGTATGGTCAAGCTATCCGAGCTTTTCAACGTGCTTTAGAAATTCAGCCCTATTCTCTAGTGAATCAAAAGTTGATTCTAGAATGTACTTTTAGATTCAGCTACAATGGCAGATAGGAGAGAGCATCATACTGTTTTATAAATCCGTTATCACCCTCATCAACAGCAATTTATCGCCTTAGTCGCCGCAGTTTTATTCAATATGCTTCTATCTGGATTAATAGCAGCGTTATTGCTGCTTGTACTAACAGCAACCAAGCGTCAACTAGTAATTCTCGATTGGATAAAGTTACCTTTAGTACAAACTAGATAGCACAAGCGGAACAGGGGGCATTATAGTAGGCGATGTCTATCACGGGCTGCGCCTACGCCACCGATATTTACAAAAACTACATCTAAACTGTAGTTATGAAAAAGAGTGGTATGTAGGTTCCCAGTGGTACTCAATTGTCGATGGGGGTTCGATATATTTATGGGTTATGGCATGGATTCCGTGAATGTCACAGCACAAAACATTCCCAAAATCACAGTTGCAGCAATTTTCTAGAAAGACCCCTGGTGTCTGTCTGATTGCACATCCCAATCAGCAATTAACATTTTTGCCGATCTTATCTTTTTTACTCTGTTAAGCTAAAGGTTTTTCTAACTATAGCAATCCTAAATGAGTTGTGAAAATCGAGAGACTAAGAGGATATAGAGGTTTTGTATTATGTTGTTTACAATCCCCAACGCCGGAGAAAACCACCTTTAGAAGTTTATCGGTTTGTAAATGGTGAATATGTATTGCAACCAGGAAATTTCGTTTGGTTATCAGAGATAGGTTTAGCAATTGGTTATGAACGGGGAACCTATCAGGGAATTACGCGGGATTGGTTGTATTGGTATGACAAACAAGGAATCACTGCTGAACAACGCACTCAAAGACTGGCACAAAAATTGCGGAAGTTGGGGATCGATCCAGATTCTTTGAGTTGATTTCGTGGGGTGCGATCGCTTTGATTACACTGTTATTAATGGCATTTGAGAGCAGGAATTATATATGGTTCAGGTGATTGTAGGCGATATCATAAAAGCCTTCAAATATTCCTGCTCTGCCATTGTTTAGGATTACGTTTGACGTGGTAACAAGCAATTATATTGATGATATCTTCTTCTACAATATAAATAACACCATAGGGAAACCTACGTATTAATAATCGCCGCGCTTGTCGATACACCACTGGATAAGCCGAAGGGTTACGTCCGATTAATGCTAAACAGCTATCAACTGCACGTACAAACTCCGAACCTACTCCAGAATCACGTTGTTCATACCATTCAAAAGCATCTTGAATATCTAGTTCTGCTTCTGGACTAATTATTAACTGATAGCTCATTCAGTTAAACCTAGTCTTTGCTTGACGGATTGCCAGTTTGAACCTTGGTTTGGGTTTTGGCGATGCATCTCCAAGCGTCTATCTAATTCTTGTTTTTGCTCATCGCTAAGAGGAACTTCTTCGGGTGTTGTAAGAATGCTGTCCCATAAGTCCTCGGCAAGCTGTATACGTTCAGATACACTTAGTTCGGAAATATCGACTTTTAATATGGGGTGCATAGTTGTTGTTAATCTAGTTACTTAGATAAATCTTACTTTAGATTATAAATTACTTATTTTATTCCCAATCAACTAAAGCATCAAGATTGGCTTTCGTGTCTTCTGGTGAAGGCTGCGGCGTTGTCTCTTGAGAATTTGAACACATAGCCATCTTCTCCTGGGGCAATATTTGTTGCTCCCATATACTCCATTTCTATTATGTCTCTATAGTAGTCAACAGATGAATCTAGGGATACAAGAATACAATACTTTGAGTTGAGTAATTTCGGACAAAGAAATACAAGCGTAGATTTTGGTAATCTTTCTGGTTAAATATATTTAATGTCTGCTGCTAAAGACTTAAAGATACATATATATATGAAAAAAGGATTTACTCCAGAGACGATCATCCAGGGTTTGACCCTGTAAGCGCTGGAATGCGTTGGATTGATATTGATTAGTAATGTAGAGTAAACCTCTCATTAAATGGAAAATAGGTTTTTAATTCTATCTACCGAATACAACTTCATTGGATGCCCATTCTTGAAATATGGATTTTTTCTGATCCCATCTGGCTCTCCCAACTGCTTGATTTGTTGTCCGTCATTTCTTCTGGGTCAATTGCAATCAAATTCAGATCAAACAGAGTATGTAAATCTGCCCGAATAAGCAAACCATTGGAAGGATGATTAGTCTCAGAACCAAGATAGGGAATAATATGTGCTGCTTCCAGAGCTTGTTCTACATCACTTCCAGAAATAGCACATTTACCGTTATGAGTTATAAGCAACTGCTGACGAAATTTAGGCTGACCTTGGCGACGAGTAATTGATGTCGCGATTTTTTTTCTAGCATCCTGAATATTTTCTGGATCAAAATCATCAATAATATTATCTAAAGTGTCAGTATTATTAGGCTCTCGAATTTCTTCTTGAATTTGACTGTTATTTGAAATGCTGCTAGAACTTCTTATTTTTTCTAGAGCATCATCATTGATTATCTCAATACCTACTGATTCTAACCAATCTATTAACCGCTTTTTTATTTGTTCATTTTCAAATTCACTCCAAGTATCACCAACAAGATATTTTACTCGTTTAAAATGTCCTCTTCCTCCTCCATGAAATGCATTTTCCACCTGTAAACGTAGTGTAGGATCTTCAATATTTTCGATGAAAAGTTCCATGTCATTGCTACCATCACATAAATCTGGTATTTGGAGATACCGATTACCAGACTCTAATTCTTCAAAATCTAAATCATTAATTTCACTATCTCTAGATAGGTGAATGACTTTGCTTTGCATATCTATAATCAATTCACCCAATTCGTTATAGTTTTTTAATACTTCTATTATCCAGTCAATATCTATCTTGAATTTTATCATAAGAACTTTTCCAATTAATAGCTACCTATAAAAATATTCTAAATTTGTATTATTTCACAATATTTTATCAAAGCTAGTGTTAATTTTCTTAGTTTATAGTAGCTCTTGTAAACTACCCTGTTTTCTCCCTCAACCAAGCGCGAAAGGATTTGAGTAAAGCAATTTCTCCCATATTTTTACTTTGCTCCATAAATCTACTTATATCACTCACTGATACTATAGGGAAGGCAATACTAAACTTACACTCGACATATTGCCCTTCTCTCAACTGATAAAATTTTAAATTTTGCCCATCATATCTCCAAAGTTCAGTTACCCCCAACGCTGAATAAATCCCCAATTTGTTAACTGAACTACTGGTAATGTCAATCTCAATTGCTAAGTCAGGCGGCAGATCATTTTCTAAATCTAAAGTTTGCTTACCCCTAATAGCTAGTTCATTCTGGATATAGTAGCAAGTATATGGCTCTATTCCCCGCTTTGATATTTTCCGCTTCAATGTTGTTGAACCAGCACTTCTCACTTCAATTCCTAATTCTTCGGCTAAAACTAGAATAAAACGGTCAAATTGAATTTTGGGGTTTTCGTGTTCAAAAAGTGGAGTCATAATTTCTAAAACACCGCAATCATAAGCAAAGCGAGAACCTCTATCTTCACCTGTATCTCTCAACAAGGCTTCAAAGGTTTCCCAGCTAATGTTATGTAGCACTGTTCTTTGTTCAGCAACCGTTGACTTTACAAGCATATTAAAATAATTCGTAATTCGTAATTCGTAATTCGTAATTAATTAATGATTTTAACCTATCTTCCCCTGCACCCAAGCGCGGAAGGATTGCACCAAATCAATTTCATCCATAGTTTTACTTTGCTGGATAAATTTATTCATATCACTAACAGAAATTAAAGGAAAAGCGATACTCGACTTAATTTCAATATATTCACTTGCTACTAGCTGATAAAATTTTAAAACTTCACCGTCATATCTCCATAATTCTCCTACACCTAAAGCCGCATAAATATTGAATTTATTAACAGAGCTGCTAGTAATATCAATTTCAACTGCTAAATCTGGTGCTGGATCTGTTCTTAAATCTAATTCTTGTTTACCTCTAATTAATGGCTCATTTTGAATATAATAGCAAGTATCGGGTTCTATTCCCTTGGTTATTGGTTGACGTTTTAATGTTGTAGAACCAGCACTTCTAATTTTAATTTTTAATTCCACTGCTAAAGCGAATATAAATCTGTCAAACTGAATTTTAGGATTCTCGTGTTCAAAAAGTGGAGTCATGATTTCTAAAACACCGCAGTCATAAGCAAACCGAGAACCTCTATCTTCACCTGTATCTCTCAGCAAGGCTTCAAAGGTTTCCCAGCTAATGTTCTGTAGTACTGTTCTTTGTTCAGCAGGCGTTGACTTGACAAGCATATTACAATACTTTTTCTGTCAGGATGTTAGATAAAATCCCGATAATTTTACCTATGTCATTAATATAATATTCGCTCAAGTCAATTTCAACCATTTGACCAAGAAAATAATTTTCAAAAACTTGAGTTCTCCTATAAATAATCCAGATAATTAAATTGTGCCAACTATTAGCAAGATATGTTGCTGATAATTGGCACAATTACTGTCTGAATATTTTGTAACTTTAAGCAAGGAAACCCGCAAAAAAATCCAGAGTTTCTTTCAGTGCTTTGATGAAAATATCAATTTCTTCACGGGTGTTGTAGAAAGATAGACTTGCTCGCGCGGTTGCAGCAAGACCTAAATAACGGTGTAATGGTTGAGTGCAGTGGTGTCCAGAACGGATAGCAACGCCTTCTTGATCTAATAATGTAGATAGGTCGTTAGCGTGAACTTCTCCGGCGGTGAACGACGCAAGAGCGGCTCTACCTTCTCCTTTTGCATTTGGTTTGGGGCCGTAAATCCGTATTGGGGGAATTTGCTCTAATTGTTGGAACAAATAGGCTGTTAATTCTGCTTCGTAGGCGTGGATTTTATCCATGCCAATATTGCTAAGATAATCGATTGCAGCCCCAAGTGCGATCGCTTCTCCAATTGCAGGTGTACCAGCTTCAAATTTATGGGGCAATTCTGCGTATGTGGAATGGTCTAAATACACCTCTGCAATCATCTCACCACCGCCAAAAAATGGGGGCATTGATTCTAGCAATTCTAACTTGCCATACAGAAATCCTATCCCAGTTGGAGCGCACATTTTGTGACCGGAAGCTACCAACCAATCACAATCTATTTTCTGTACATCAATGGGGTAGTGAGGGACACTTTGGCAAGCATCAACTAAAAATTTAGCACCGTATTGGTGAGCGATCGCACCAATTTCTTCTACTGGATTAATGCAACCCAAAGCATTAGAAATATGCACCACCGACACCAACTTTGTTTTTTCGGAAATCAGCTTTTTAAACTGTTCCAAATCAAAGGTTTCCTCTGGTGTTAATTCTACAAATTTCAGGACTGCACCCGTTTTTTGCGCCACGAATTGCCAAGGCACAATATTACTGTGGTGTTCCATCACCGACAGAATAATTTCATCTCCAGGCTGCAAATTATTCATTCCCCAGCTATAGGCGACTAGGTTAATCGCTTCGCTTGCGTTGCGGGTGTAGACGATTTCCTGACGGGATGCAGCATTAATGAATTTGGCAATTTTATCTCTAGCACCTTCATAAGCATCGGTAGCTTTAGCACTCAGGGAATGGGCACCGCGATGCACGTTAGCATTATAGTGTTCGTAATAATCTCGTAGGGTATCTAACACCAACAAAGGCTTTTGCGATGTTGCAGCATTATCGAGATAAACCAGGGGTTTACCATTGACTTCCTGATGCAAAATCGGGAAGTCAGCGCGAACTTTATCAGCAAGGGTTTTGGTAGAGGTGAAAGTCATTGGTAGATTAGTTATTAGTCATTAGTCATTAGTCATTAGTCAGAGACTTAAGATTATTGACTGTGTTTAAAAGGATTTCTCGCAGAGAAGGAACGGGTATTTGGTTGATGATTTCGGCAGCGAAGGCGTTGATTAATAACTTCCGAGCATCGTTTTCATCAATTCCCCGACTTTGCAGATAGAATATTTCATCATCTTCCAATTGGCTAACGGTAGCACCGTGAGCGCACTTTACATTATCCGCAGTAATTTCCAATTGGGGTTTAGTATCAACTCTGGCTTTCGATGATAGCAGCAAATTCCGATTCAATTGGGCTGCATTTGTCAACTGCGCTCGCTTGGGAACCAACACTTTACCATTGAAGACTGCGTGAGCGCGATCGCCTACAATACATTTATGCAATTGGTCACTTGTACCGTGGGGATAGTTGAGTGCGATCGCACTGTGAGTATCAGACAATTGCTTACCAGAAATTATCGTCAAACCATTGAGAGTAGTTTGTGTCTGCTCACCAGTTTGCAAAATTTCTAAATTGTGCCGTGACAACTTTGCACCTAAAGTTATGGCATGACAAGTATATCGACTATCACGAGCTTGAGTCACAGCAGTTTTGCCAATATGAAAAGCCTCTGCACCTTCTTGCTCAACCCTAGTGTGACTAACTTGGGCATTGTCACCAACCCAAACTTCCGTAACCGCATTCGTAAAATATACTCCCTCTTTCTCTGCGCTCTCTGCGCCTCTGCGGTTCGTATACTCCTCAATCAACGTCACTTGCGAACCACTTTCCGCCACCACCAAACAACGAGGCTGCGAAATTGTCGCCGTCTCACCCACAACCGAAATAAACACAAGATGAATTGGCGTTTCAACTACCACATTCTTCTTCACCCACACCACAGCTGCATCAGTTATCCCAGCCGTATTGAGAGCCGTAAAAACTTCCTGCGCTCCCTCAGCTTGAGCTAAATACTGCCGTATACCCTCCTGCTCAACCGCAGATAAGCCAGCCAAATTACTCACCACAATTCCAGATGGCAAATCTGAAACTGCTGATAACTCCGGCGCAAAAACGCCATTAACAAATACCAAACGGCTATTAGCCGCTTCTGGCAAAATATCAAATTGTAGAGACGCAAAATTTCCCGTCTCTACATTAAATTGCACCTTTCGCAGAGACGACAAATCAGTAAATCGCCATTCTTCCTCGCGGGTGGTGGGAATAGTTGAGTGGCGTACCCAACTAGCAGCACCTTCACGTAATTCCTGTAACCACCCCTCTGTTTTGGGTACAGTTACCTGATTTAACAATTCAGTTAGATAGGTATCTTTATCTAACAGAGTCGATGTCAAACTGACTAAATTCGAGTTTGGTATTGGACTGGGAGATACTTGAATACTCATTACACACCCACCTCAGCTGCAAATTCTTCCAGCACCCAGTCATAACCGCGAGACTCTAATTCTAGTGCCAGTTCCTTACCGCCACTGGTAATAATTCGCCCCTGTGCCATCACATGGACAAAATCAGGCACAATATAATCGAGTAACCGTTGATAATGAGTAATCAAAATTGTGGCATTCTCTGGACTTGCCAATTGATTTACCCCATTCGCCACAATTCTGAGCGCGTCAATATCCAAACCCGAATCCGTTTCATCCAAAATTCCTAACTTTGGTTCCAGCAAAGCCATTTGCAGAATTTCATTCCGCTTCTTCTCGCCACCAGAAAACCCTTCATTCAAACTGCGACTGAGAAAACTGGGATTCATCTTCACCACATCCAGCTTTTCCTCAATCAAATCATCAAAATCAAAAGCGTCTATTTCCTCTAAACCTTGCGCCTTACGACGAGAATTGTACGCCACCCGCAAGAAATCCAAATTGCTCACACCGGGAATTTCTAACGGATACTGAAACGCCAAAAATACACCACTTCTAGCCCGTTCCTCCGGTTCCAACTCCAGTAGATTTTGCCCCTGGAAAATCACCTCACCACCAGTCACCTCATACGCCGGATGCCCAGCCAACACCTTAGAAAAAGTACTCTTACCAGAACCATTCGGCCCCATGATCGCATGAATTTCACCCGATCGCACCTCCAGATTCACACCCTTCAGAATCGGTGTCCCATCAACATTAGCCGTCAGATTCCGTACCGACAGCACAACTTCACTATTTTCAATAATCATCTTCTCTCCCTTCTCTGCGCTCTCTGCGCCTCTGCGGTTCGTCATTCTTCCAAAAGATAAACACAGAACGCCGATGCCCCTGTGTTTATCCTTGCTTCCCTTTATCCAACACTGCCTTCCAACTTCAAACTCAACAACTTATCAGCTTCCACAGCAAACTCCATCGGTAGCTGATTAAAAACATCCTTACAGAAGCCGCTAATCATCATCGAAATAGCATCTTCTGAAGAAATACCCCGTTGAGCAAAGTAAAATAACTGATCTTCCCCAATCTTAGAAGTAGAAGCTTCATGCTCCACCTTCGCACCGTTATTTTGCACCTGGATATAAGGGAAAGTGTTTGCATGGGCATTATCCCCAATCAGCATTGAGTCACACTGAGAATAATTTCTCGCCCCTTTAGCTGTCGGGTTAACTTTCACCAAACCCCGGTAACTATTACTAGAATTACCTGCGGAGATTCCTTTAGAAATAATTGTACTGCGGGTATTCTTACCAACGTGAATCATCTTACTACCCGTATCAGCTTGCTGCATATGATTTGTCAGCGCCACCGAGTAGAACTCACCCACAGAGTTATCACCCACCAAAACACAGCTAGGATATTTCCAAGTAATTGCCGAACCTGTTTCGACTTGAGTCCAGGAAATCTTGGAATTTACGCCCTGACACAAACCGCGCTTGGTGACAAAGTTGTAAATACCGCCTTTACCGTTGGCATCTCCAGCGTACCAGTTTTGCACGGTGGAGTATTTAATTTCGGCGTTGTCGAGGGCGACGAGTTCCACCACAGCGGCGTGCAGCTGGTTGCTGTCATACATCGGTGCGGTGCAACCTTCGAGGTAAGAAACATAACTACCTTCTTCGGCGACAATCAAAGTCCGCTCAAATTGTCCCGTGTCACCAGAGTTGATGCGGAAGTAGGTAGATAGTTCCATTGGGCATTTTACGCCTTTAGGAATGTAGACAAAAGAACCATCGCTAAATACGGCGGCGTTCAAGGCGGCAAAATAGTTGTCAGCAATAGGAACAACACTACCCAGGTATTTTTTGATTAATTCTGGGTGTTCTTGCAACGCTTCCGAAAACGAACAGAAAATAACGCCATCTTCCGCTAGCTTTTCCTTAAATGTAGTAGCGACAGAAACGCTATCGAAAATCGCATCGACGGCGACATTTGCTAGTCGCTTCTGTTCAGATAGGGAAATGCCTAACTTTTCAAAGGTTTCTAAAAGGGTTGGATCGACTTCATCCAAGCTGTTTAGTTTTTCTTTCTTGCGTTTTGGCGCTGAGTAATAAATGATATCCTGATAATTGATTGGCGGATACTTGACATTCGGCCAAGTTGGTTCCGTCATTTTTTGCCACTGGCGATAAGCTCTGAGGCGAAAGTCCAGCATGAACTGCGGCTCGTTCTTCTTAGAGGAGATCAAGCGAACAACGTCCTCGTCTAGTCCACGCGGAATAGTGTCGGCTTCAATATCTGTAATAAAGCCGTACTTGTAGGGTTGGTTGACTAAGGTTTTGACAGTGGCACTCATCAGTAATAATCTCTCGTGTTCTGAACTCTTTTAGGATGGGAGACGGGCTGCGGCTAACCGATTCCCATCTCCCGTTACGGAATGGTTACACGCCTGCTAGAATAGTGGTGGAGACTAAAACAACAGCTTTGTTGTTTAACGTATCTTCATTTTACGCTAAATTAACAACAACAATGTTGTCAAAGTCAAATTTTCCAAAAAATTTTTGTGATGTTCGCTGAACGTCTCGCACCAAATGAAGATGGCGACTACCCACCAGTCCTCAACCAAGCAAGATATTTTAGAGTATCTGCACAAACACGAAAAAGCAACGGCTTTGGAGCTAGCTGAAGTTTTAGACGTTACCCCCCAAGCTATTCGTCGCCATCTCAAAGATTTGGAGACGGAGGAGCTAGTTTTGTATTCGACATCAGTGCAGGCGGCAGGGATGGGGCGTCCGCAGCATCTTTATCAACTGAGTCGTCAAGGACGCGATCGCTTGCATCGAACAATGAGCGATCGCTTTGGTGATGGCCACGGAAATTTTGCGGTTTCGCTGCTAGACACCTTAGCCGAAACGGTGGGACATGACCAATTTAAATCGATTTTAGAGAAACAGTGGCAGCGCAAAGCTCTAGAGTATCGCGATCGCGTGGGTAGCGGTTCACTGCGAGAACGTGTAGCCAACTTAGTAGAATTGAGAAAAGCAGAAGGCTTCATGGCAGAGTATCATGCTGTTGATGTGAATGATTGCTTTGAGAGCGATCGCTTTATCTTAATGGAGCATAACTGTGCCATTTCTAACGTTGCCGAATCTTTCCCCAGCATCTGTGGCCACGAATTAGAAATGTTTGCAGCCGTCTTACCAGATTGTACCGTAGAACGCACCCACTGGATTATTGATGGCGAACACCGTTGTGGGTATTTAGTACAAATTCGCCATTAGTCATTTGTCATTTTCTAATACCCAATACCCAATTAACTTTGAGATAGCATTTCATTTTTTCATTTATGGATGTACCACCACAGCAACCATCAACACAATTTTTAACTCTGGAAGAGTCAGCAAAAGTAGATGCCGCGTTGTTGTCTTCCCCAGAAAAGTTTTTAACAAGATTGACAATTTCATCACTGAAGCTTTTGAAGCATATTGCCCAAGAGTACGGTGTTGCTATTGAAGATTTGACAACACAGCAAGTAATTGCCTGGTTTGAAAAAGATGGCAAAATTCGACGTGAACAGGGCATTGAAGGTTCATACCTGAAATGGTAATTTGTCTAAAAAATTTTACAAGTCTAGTACAGCCAAGCGCTATAAATAACAAAATACTTGCTACAAGATTTGTAGGAGTTGATAATTGCCCGTACAAGTACAATTTTGTAATATCATTTATATTGAACTGTGTCATTATTTTTTTCCGATGTTTTTGAGTTATTTAATAGGAAAAGCTACCACTTGAACTGCCCGCAGTTTTGCACAGCATGTTCAACTTTATATTCTTTTATTCTTTGCTTACCGGTTTCATCTAAATAACGTGCCTTAAAGTTAATAACAATGGCATCGCCAGAATGAAATCCAAATATACGATCTAAAAAGTCAGGCGGTGGAAGATCGTAAGGGCCACCAGGATTGATAGAGCAGCAGTCTGGATTTTGTTTGACATATTCATCAAAACTTTTATATCTGATGTAGTCATAAAGCTGTTCTTTTTTTCCTGGGATTATTGCAGGTATTTTGTTTCGGTGATTTTGAAAATCGAAAGCTCCTTGGAGCTTCTCATAATCGCTGAGATAACGCATCTTTGCAAAGCAGAACCCTGAAGAATTTAAGCTAAAGTATATGCTTAAAATGCTTAATGGTATTCCGATGAAAAGGAAAATACATACAAGAAAAGTACGGTGTATCATTGTATTTGTGGTAATTTACATGGTTCGGACGCTACAAACGCCAAGCTTAAAATAATAAATAAAAAGCACCTTGAGATAAGGTGCTTTTATTTAAAATAAATAACATTTGATTTTTCAAACAATTATTTAAGCATTGTAATTGTTAGTCCGAGGATTACGAGCGCCAGTTACGGCTCCAATCATTGAGGCTATTAAACCCAACAAAGAACCAAACACAAACCACCACAATCCCGAACGTAAATTAGCTGCCGTTTCACGAGCCTGTTGGGCACTTATGTTTGCTTGTGGTACATTAACACCACCTTGCTGTTGTACCTGGTTTATGACTTCTCCTGCGTTAGAAGCAGCAACACCAAAAGCACCAGATACTCCACTTGCTAAAAGCCATGAGCTAACTGCCAAAGTCGTTGCCCAAAGAATTGCGCCGTTCAGAAGAGCTGTATTGCGGTTCATCGGGCCACAAGCACGGGCTGTAACCCAACCACCAGTAAATAGGGAAATTAGTAAAGCGATAGTTGACCAAAGCCCCGCATTACCCGCAGCGTTAGGAGCAATTGTTCTAGGTGCACCTGAACCTGCAACTGTGCCTGCCGCAACCGCAGCAATGATAGAACTCAAAATTAATTGTGTAGCTAAAGAAACCAACAAACCAGCAATAATTGGCCCCCAGCGAACACGGTCGTGATATTCAGCTACTCGACCTGCTACCACAGTATCAGTAGATATAACGTCATTGCCTGTCCGATTTACGTATGACATCGCTTATGTTCTCCAGTGCTGTTTCAGCAAAGTTCCTGCTCAGGTATATTCATCTTTATGCTTCAAATTAAATAACTAAATGTTCTGTTTTAATCTCTATCGATAGAAAGATTTAATAGGTCTATATTTAGCCAGAAAAAACAAACTTTTTTTAACAATTTTTAATATAGTTTAATGTTTATTTATGTATTTTTCCTAAAATTTCCATCTAAAAACTCTTAACTTAAAATATAACTATTATCTAGCTATCAAAAACCAGCTTTAACGATGTATGCCATTAGACTTAATCTAACTAAAGCTTTGTAATGAATGTCAAAAGTAAAAATCATCAAAAACTAACGCATCCTCACAGCAGTGCCTGTGGCAGTAATCAGCAAAAGAACTCCTGACTGGTCAAGATTGATTGTGCCAGTATCAATTTCAATCCCAATTACAGCATTTGCTCCTAAACGTTGTGCGCGTTGTTCTAATTCTTCTAATGCCTTGCGTTGACCCTGCTCAAATAGACGCTCATAGCTAGCAGTGCGTCCACCAATAATATCTCGAATTCCAGCCAAAAAATCTCGTAAGAAATTGCTGCCGTAGACGACTTCTGCTGTCACAATGCCTAAATATGACTCAATCACGGCTCCTTGAATGACATCAGTGGTAGTTATAATCATAAGTTAACCTCCTATATGGGATATATCTTGATATTTATTATTAAAGTATTTGGATAAATATTTTAATAATTGTAACTATTATTACAGAATACAGGTTTGATAAACATCCTCTCACACAATTTTAGATTGCGCTTTGGGGTTTAGTGTTGTCCTAAACAGATTAATCCAACATTTGACAGTTTAAATTTATCTTATCTTTGAATGACCAAAAAAGGATGTAAATGCCTAGATGATAAGTTCTCAAATGGTAGTATCAATGATTAACAATGTCAGAAAAATTGGATACAGAATCACCAAACTCTGAAATGAAATAAAAATAGGAATAAATGTCAAAGCCTATAAGCTTGGTGCATCAGAATCTAAGATTAAGTCAAATGCCTGTTGAGTTTTTCTCGCTAACACGTATAACTACTGATTAAAAAATGTGTCGTTTTGCTATAGTACTGGTTTAGATGTAGGGTACTTTTACCTGCTGCTCGATCGCTTACACTTCATCCTTCAGTAAAAACTCTGTTATGTAGTGCTAAATGTAAAGGAAAGAAGAATGAACTATTAACATCTTAATCAATACGAAGAAATACAGTTTTCAAAAGTCCATATTTTTGTTTTAATGTACAAGAAAAAAGTCCTCTAAAATTTCAGGAAATTTACTGTGTACAAACCAACATCATTCGTGTTTAGTGTGGTGTTACTAGGATGTTTTGCTTTCACCATACCTTCAGTGGCTCAAGCTCAGGTATTAGTGGCGCAGGCCAAAAACCCAGAGTTAAAGCAATTACTGGAGGAAGGACGGAGGTTAGTGAATGCCGGGGATTATGGTGGTGCGATCGCTGTTTATCAGCAAGCAGCTAGTATAGACCCGAAGAATGCTAAAATCCATTCAGGTATTGGGTATTTATACGCTCAACAGGGAAATTACCAGGCAGCATTAACAGCTTATCGTCGGGCGATCGGTATCAGCCCAAACAATAGCGATTTTTACTACGCTGTGGCTTACATCAAAGCCAATTTGGGCGACACACGTGGGGCAAAGGAAGGTTATCGTCGTGCCATACAGCTGAACCGTAACAACGTCAACGCCTATTTAGGATTGGCTGTAACCCAATCGCGTATGGGAGACTATAATGCCGCTACCTGGGCATACCAACAAGCAATCGACTTGGATAAAAACAACGCCCAGACTTATGAGTTAATGGGTTCGATGTATAAACAGCGACGACAAGCCAAACAAGCAAACAGCTTGCTTCTGAAAGCCCGTGACTTGTACAAACGACGCAATGACTCAGATGGCGTAGAAAGGGTAGAAGCCATGCTGCGGCAGTTAGGAGGATGAGGTTAATCTAACTGGCGTCCCGTTAATTCCACAAAAATATCTTCCAGATTAGAGGGACGCACCATCATACCGGTTTTATCGGGCTGTTCATTCAAGTAGATATTTGCTGCTTCCAAGGATGGGAAAAACAGATATTCCCAATTACGAACGCCATCACTTGCCACATTAGATACACCTAATTGTTTCATCACCAAACCTTCACCGTGAGCAGAACGCAACTGTTGTAAAGTTCCCAAAGAAATCAGCTTACCGCTATCCATAATACCGATGCGTCCTGGCTTGGTAGAACCAAAGGCATCGCACAAAAATTCGACCTCATCCATATAGTGGGTCGTCAGTAGCATCGTCATCCCTTGTTTATTCAAATCCCGAATAATTTCCCAGAGGCGTCGCCTAGTCTGGGGGTCTAGTCCTACCGTTGGTTCATCTAAAAACAAAATTTGCGGTTGATGCAATAAGGCTCTCGCAATTTGCAACCGTCGTTTCATACCCCCAGACAGGGTTTTTACCAAATCATCACGTTTTTCTGCTAGCTCAACATACTCTAGCCATTGATTAATCAATTTTTGTCGCTGCGGGTTACTAATGTGATGTAGTCTCCCGTGCAGTTCCATATTTTCCCAGACGGTTAAATCGTTATCCACACTGACTTGTTGCAAGACTACGCCAATACTCTGTTTTGCCAACGTTGCTTGGCTTGTAACATCATATCCACCTACTTCTATGCGTCCTTGGGACGGTTTCGTGAGTGTAGTCAGCATCCGAATTGTGGTTGATTTACCCGCACCGTTCGGGCCAAGTAGAGCAAATATCTCCCCCGCTTCAATTTGGAATGATAGGTCATTAACTACAGGTACATTGTTGTAAAACTTGTAGACATTTTCTAGAAAGACAGCAGCAGTCACGTCGCTTCGCTCCGAATTAAAAATTAGAAATTAAAAATTAACCAACTCATAAATAAATTTAGTTGCTCTGTATCCTTTTCTGTTCGGTCATGGATAAATTTGCTCACACCAGTTCATAATCAAGACTACCATTCTGATTACATCAAACTAAATATATTTTATTAACCCTTAGATAACTCAATCTTTACTTGTTGACATAACAAGGTGTGGTAAACACTTATCCTGTAATACTTTAGTTAAAGGTTGCTGTTATTTAGTATGGAATCTCATCACCCATTGAAGCTAAATCGGCGTCAGTTTTTGCTACGTTCAGCTATCACTGCTGGTGGAATTATTTCCACAAATTTTGTCGCTAAATCACCAGTTTTTGGCGAAGCACCTGCAATTATCACCTCTGATAGAATGCGTCCTGGCATACCTTATGGTGTAGCAAGCGGAGATATATCTAACGATAGCATCGTGATTTGGAGTCGGAGCGATCGCCCCGCAAAAATGATTGTAGAATATTCTACTAGCGAATCTTTTCGCAATGTGCAGCGAGTTGTCGGGCCTAATGCTTTAAAGAATAGCGACTTTACAGCACGACTTTATCTGAAGAATCTACCACCAGACCAAAAATTATTTTATCGGGTGATTTTCCAAGATTTAGATTATCAACGCACCTACAGCGCTCCTTTTTATGGTACTTTCCGAACTCCCCCCAAATCTGGACGAGATATATTCTTTGTTTGGGGTGGCGACACCGCCGGTCAAGGATGGGGTATTAATCCTGATTTTGGTGGGATGAAAATTTACGAAACTATGCGCCAACTTCATCCCGACTTTTTCATTCATTCGGGCGATAATATTTATGCTGATGGCCCGATTCAATCAGAAGTAACTTTAGACGACGGCACAATTTGGAAAAACATCACCACACCAGAAAAATCAAAAGTAGCAGAAACTCTCACAGAATATCGTGGTAACTATATCTACAATTTGCTGGATGAAAACATCAAGCGTTTCAATGCTGAAGTTCCCATATTGGCGCAGTGGGACGACCACGAAACAAGAAATAATTGGTATCCTGGACAAATTATCCTCAACGATGACCGTTATACAGTTAAGGATGTTAACTTGCTAGCTCAAAGGGCAAGACAAGCCTTTTTAGAATATCTGCCTATTGGATATGAAAGCAATAATCCAGATAAAGCGAAAATTTATCGCTCTTTCAACTATGGCCCATTATTAGACATTTTCATGCTGGATGAGCGCACCTACCGGGGGCCAAATTCCCCCAATAATCAGCCAGTACCAAGTAAAGAAACAGACTTTTTGAGCAAAACCCAAGTGCAATGGTTGAAAAGGCAATTGCTGTCATCAAAAGCAACATGGAAAGTGATTGCTAGTGATATGCCTTTGGGACTGCTAGTTCGAGACGGTAGCACTAATTTTGAAGCTTGGGCAAATGGAGATGGCCCAGCTTTAGGAAGAGAATTAGAACTTGCCGATTTACTACGATTTATCAAAAACAAGAATATCCAGAATGTTGTTTGGTTAACTGCTGATGTACATTACGCAGCAGCCCACTATTACAACCCCGCTAAAGCAAAGTTTACCGACTTTAAGCCTTTTTGGGAGTTCGTTGCCGGGCCGCTTAACTCTGGTACATTTGGGCCAAACGAATTAGAAAATACTTTTGGCCCACAATTAGTATTTCAAAGTCTTCCTCCAGGTACAAAAGCAAATCGACCGCCAAGTGAAGGTTTGCAATTCTTTGGAGGAGTGAAAATTGATGGAAATACAAAGGTGATGACGGTAACATTGCGTAACTTGGCTGGGAAGACTGTTTACAGTGTAGATTTACCGCCAGAAAAATAAATCGCCAAAATCATAGTGAGATGTAGCCAGTTAGATAGAGTAATTACGCAATTTTTTACTTTGTCTGCTGGCTTTGCTGTTTTTTGGATGGGATGTTGAAGGATGAAAAAATTGTGCGATGCCTGGGTTGGGCTTTACCTAGCTACTGTTAGGAGCTAAATTTAGATAGGTACTGGATTGTCTAATTATTATGCTAGCAAGCTACATTGACCAAGCAATGGAACTAGCGCTTTATGAGATCATTGAAGATGATCAAACTTATTGGGGTGAAATTCCAAGCTTACAAGGAGTCTGGGCAAATCATCAAACTCTAGAAGGATGTAGACAGGAATTAAGAGAAGCTTTAAGTGACTGGCTAGCGCTACGGTTACATTTGAGGTTAACGATTCCTGTAATCGGTGGTATCAACCTCAATGAACTGACTAAACCTGTATAAAAATGTCTAGATTAACTCCTGTTTCTTGGCGTGATTTAGTAAAACGTCTGCAAGAATTGGGTTTTGAAGGCCCCTATGCCGGATGAAAGCACCCACAAATGCGGCGAGGTGATGTTACTGTAATTATTACCAATCCTCATGAGGGTGATATTAGTGTGGGTTTATTATCGCGGTTTTACGGGCGATGGGGGACTCAAGGCTTATGAACCAGCTATCCCAGCGCCTACGCGTCGAAGTACTCGCAAAAAAGCCTAGAGCGATTACTATTTACCCAAAATAAAGGTTTTTAACTAACTTGTCAGGAATTAAGTTCGATAGGAATTGTAATAATAAACTCAGTTCCTTCTTTTATAGTAGATATACATTGCAGTTGACCACAATGTTTTTCTACAACAATTTGATAGCTGATGGATAGCCCCAATCCAGTGCCTTTACCAACGGGTTTAGTGGTGAAGAAAGGGTCAAATAATCGCTTTTGTATATCCTTGGGAATTCCTGTACCATTATCGGCAATGCGAATAACTACTTGTTGATTATCTGTGGCTTCAGTACAAATACGAATTAAAGGTAATTTTAGAGTTGAAGAAACTGATTCAAAACTCTCGAAGATAGCATCAATCGCATTTACTATAATATTCATAAATACTTGATTTATTAACCCAGCGTAGCATTCTACTAGGGGTAGGTTTCCATATTGTTTATCAATAGTAATTGTCTGACCTGTTTGCTGGTTTGTTAGACGGCTTTGTAATATTATTAGAGTACTATCAATACCTTCATGAATATCAACGATTTTTTTCTCAGATTCATCGAGGCGAGAGAAATTGCGTAAAGAAAGAACTATCTCTTGGATACGTTCAGTACCAAATTTCATAGAATTAAGAAGGTTAAGGAAATCACTAGTTAAAAATTCTAGTTCCATTTCTGCGATCGCAGCTTTAATTTCTGCTACTGGTGCAGGATAATGGTGTTGGTATAGGCTAATTAATTGTAGTAAATCTTGGGTGTAGTTAATCGCATAAACAAGGTTGCCAGCAATAAAGTTGACGGGGTTATTGATTTCGTGTGCAATACCAGCAACGAGTTGCCCTAAAGCCGCCATCTTTTCATTCTGAATTAATCGTGCATAGTTATTTTTAAGGGTACGAAAACCTACTTTGGTGATTCTAGATTGTTCTTGTGCTTGCTCTAGTTGAGCTAATGTTAAAATATGAATTTGGGAATAAGCTAAAAGTAAATGATGGAAATCGAGTAGCTTATAACTACCTGCCTGAGTTTCTATTAAAATCGGCTCATATACAAATTGAGGTTCTCGCTGCAAAGCTACCTTATTTGCTTCTACAATGAGCGTATCCTCAGAAATTATACACACATCTGGCTGAAGAAAGTTAATCAGATTTATTGCAGGTCGTTTAGAAAATAGTGGGAAACTATAAGGACGACTCATGTGTTCAAAAAATCTTTGTCGAGAAATCATCCCCAGATAGTCATGATTTTTCACCAGGATAATTCCTGGTAGTAAAGGCTCTTGCTTAAAGAGTGTATTCAAATCATTTGCTGGACTATCTGCTTCGACGTAAACAGACCAAAGTGGTAATTCTTGCAAAGTAGATTCTAATCGCAAGTTCAGATTATTAGCATTTGTCATGGTATGTATAGCCAACATACTTTAAATCCTTAACCTTGAGTTAACATTTCTGATAACACCCCGAACCAGCATTGCGATCATTGCAAAGTTAATCAAACTTATATTTCCCTGATTACTGCTGAAAATCACAGTTCTGCTGCAAAACTGCTGATGTTAGCGCGTCGGATTATTTTCTATACTGGACAATTTATACTAATTAGAATCCCGTGTTACCTATTCGCTAACCTTGTGACGTTAGAATTCTTGTTTATTTAAAATATTTAAAATTATTTTGGGATACGCTCTTACCAATGGTTATTAAAGAACTTAAACCTCAGTTATAAACAACACTAAAACTGCATCAATGGCAATCAACGACATTCCTCCTGAAGTGAAGAGAAAGTAATTAAAAAAAGTTTTGGAAATTTTATTATGTCTCAGACTGCTACTCACGGTTGCAGGCTACTGTTTAGAGAACTAAAGCATTATCTTGTATAATCAACGACTAATGACTCCCCTTCATGGGGAGTCATTTGATATCAGTTAGCTAGCTAAAATGAAATTGGTACATTTTTAAATGCGGCTGTATCTGGTATAAAAATGTCCAAATTATTGATACCATCGGGAACTCTTAGCCAGATATAAGCATCTGCGGAGGCTTGTGGACGTACTTGGAACAAAGAAACGCTTCCTGTTGAGCGATTAAGAGCAACTCCTTTGTAGGTTACGCTAGTGTCAGGATTGCGGGCTGTTGTACTAGCCACCGAGATAATATCGCTACCAACAACTCCATCTGTGGCAAGGCGACGAATCCGCATTTGCAGATTTACCACATCACGGTTTCCAGTTTCTGGATCTTTAATTCGTTTTGCTGAAAGCAACTCAACTTCTGCCTTTTTGCCAAAAGCAGGCTGCACAAATTGACCAGGACTAATTGCTGAAGTTGTAGCACTAGCTGGGGATGGTGATATTGTTGCTTGTGGAGAAATTGTAGTTGTAGAACTTGGAACTTGAGTGGGAATGGTGTTACTGGCTGTACTAGTAGCATTTAGTGTCTGCCGCAACGTAAAAACTTCATAAGCTACATAGCCGCTACATCCCAAAGCCAAAGTAGAGAGTAATACAGCTACACCAGATAAAAATGTACTCACACCATTGCCTCGATTTCGTATTTCTGTATATGCAGGTTGACTTGGGTTTCTATTTTGTAGTCCCATAAATTATGTTTGTGCAATCGCCTATGTATGAAATATGTGAACATCTTCCCTATACTAATTAAGTAACTTTACTGAGCCAAGTCTTCTCTCTCCGGAAAGAAGTTGTTCGCAAAGTAAAAATATCTGTCTTTGGGATAAGGAAAATTGGTGAGACTTAAGATTTTAAATCAACCACTGGGTGTTTTATTAATATTTTTGACTAGCCAGATAGGATTTAGTTCTATTGCAAAAGCACAAACCCCAGTTGCACCAACAACTACCACAAAATCAATTTGCTCTAGCCAACTGGGAACAGCGATAGATGCTGTAATCAATCGTCCCTTATTTAGTCGGGGGCGCTGGGGAATTTTGATACAACCTCTGTCAACTGGACAAACTCT
Organism: Nostoc sp.; assembly: GCF_036918015.1. Lineage (GTDB taxonomy): Bacteria > Cyanobacteriota > Cyanobacteriia > Cyanobacteriales > Nostocaceae > Nostoc. The sequence goes on along the minus strand of NZ_JBALEO010000066.1, from coordinate 45,141 downwards.
TTACAGTCGAGATGCTCAAAAATATTTTACTCCTGCGTCTAACCTCAAATTGCTGACAACAGCAGCAGCGTTGCAGGAATTGGGCGCTAATTTTCGGATTCGTACCTCTATTTATCAGAATGGCAATGGTGTTTTACGTGTTGTCGGCAGGGGAGATCCTAGCTTAAGCGATACAGAACTGCAAAAATTGGCACAGCAGTTAAAACAGAAAGATATTACTCAAATTCAGCAGTTGAGTGCTGATGATAGTTATATTCAAGGTGATATTGTTAACCCCACCTGGCAATGGGAAGATGTGCAGTCAAGTGATGGCGTACCAGTCAGCAGCTTTATTCTGAATCAAAATATTTTTAGCTTTAAACTTGTACCACAGGCTGTAGGCAAATCTTTGCAAGTGCTGTGGATTGATGCTGGCGAAGCAAAACAGTGGCGGATAATTAATCAGTCAATAACCGTCCCTCAAAATCAACCGAGCTACGTCAATGTCACCCGCGAATTATCAGGAACAGTATTACGAATTCAAGGACAACTGGCAACGAATTCTGAAGAATCTTTAATAGATTTGCCTGTAGTTGACCCTAATTATTACTTCTTACGACGTTTCCGTACTGCTTTAGCAACAAAAAAAATTACTTTGGGACAAACATTAGTAGTCAATGGTGGTGTGAATCAACAGGAAATAGCATTTGTAGAGTCACCACCTTTAGCTGAATTATTAGCAGAAACTAATTTAAATAGTAATAATCTTTATGCTGAAGCATTGCTGAGAGCATTAGCTGTGAAAAAAACCAGACTGAAAAATCAGACTAGTGCTGATGTCGGTTTAGAAGTTGTCAAAGCAAGTTTAACTAAATTGGGGGTCGATCCAGCAAATTATATTTTAGTGGATGGTTCCGGTTTATCACGTCGTAACTTAGTAACACCAGAAGCTTTTGTCCAAATTTTGCGGGGAATGGCAAAAACTCCAGCAGCATATATATATCGCGCATCTTTACCCGTGGCTGGTAAAAGTGGAACTCTGAAAGGCCGCTTTCAAAATACACCTGCTGAGGGCATTGTGCAAGCAAAAACAGGGACGTTAACGGGTGTAGTTTCTCTATCTGGATATATGAATGCGCCGAAATATGAGCCGCTAGTTTTTAGTATTATCGTGAATCAGTCGGATCAGTCTGCAACAGTTGTACGACAGGCAATTGATGAGGTTGTTGTGTTGTTAACACAGTTACAGCATTGTTAATATTATACTTTTCATTCATAACTTTTTTCATGCCATCCAAAATCTTACCACCGCCCCTAAAACCTGGAGACTTACTACGAGTAATTGCCCCTAGTGGTGCTTTGCGAGAATTTGAGGAATTTAAACAGAGTCTAGAAATTTGGCGATCGCGTGGTTATCAATTAGAAATCAGTCCCCAGATAGATGACAAATGGGGTTATCTAGCGGGAACAGACGAAACCCGTCGTCAACAGCTAGCAGCAGCATGGCAAGATCCTGATTGTCGTGGTATTCTCTGTGCCAGAGGTGGTTTTGGCAGCACCCGCATCTTAGAAAATTGGAATTGGCCAACTTCAGGGCTTCCCAAGTGGCTTATAGGCTTTTCTGATATCACAGCTTTATTATGGAGCCTTTATACAGCAGGGATTTCCGGCGTTCACGGACCTGTAATGACAACTTTGGCAGATGAGTCAGATTGGTCTATTAAACGATTATTTGATTGGGTAGAAGGTAGTTCTTTCACACCTCTCAAAGGTTGCGGTTGGGGTGGTGGTGTGGTTACTGGTGCTTTGTTACCAGGTAATCTGACGGTAGCTACTCACCTTTTGGGTACACCAATCTTGCCACATCTGGATGGTGTAATTCTGGCGTTGGAGGATGTTACCGAAGCACCTTATCGGATTGACAGGATGCTGACACAGTGGCGTTTGAGTGGTGCTTTGTCTCAAGTCTGCGGTATTGCTTTAGGCGGCTTTACTCGTTGTGAAGCGCCGCCAACTATATCTAGTTTTAGTGTAGAAGAAGTATTGCGCGATCGCTTGGGCGATTTGGGGATTCCCATTGTCTCCGATTTGCCTTTTGGCCATGATAGTCCCAATGCAGCCCTACCAGTGGGTGTAGAGGTAACTTTAGATGGGGATGCAGGAATATTAGCGATCGCGCATCCCCATCCAAGTTAAAATCAGATCCGCTTCTAGTTAAACAGTCATAATCCACTCACAGAATAATGTTCTAAATGCTTTGGTAAATTCCAATTAATTTTCGGATCTGGCTGATGTTTTACTGGTTCAACATTTCCTCGCCAAGCAGCACCCATAATTTGCATAGTTTGGTAAATGATTGTATTCCAACCTTTTTCCTTTAAGTAGTCTAAACCTTGTGCTACATCAGGGGAAGTTAAATCATGAAACAAAATTAAAGCATCGTCCTCTGCCAATGGTTCACAAACAATCGTATCATTGAGCGGAGCAGGTGCTTCATGATCGCCATCAATGAAAATCAATGACCACTTGTGTTGTAATTCTTTAGCTAACTCTTCTACCCTTTGTGGGCTATAACCAGCTACTAAATTAACTGAGTCAAGAACATTAGCAAGTCGTAGGGAATTACTTACACTTTCATAAACATCTTCTCTGGCTAGAAAAGGATCGATTACATCTAATTCCACTCCACCCAATGCTAGATGACAGGCAGACCAACCCCGCAAACAACCAATTTCTAAAGCTTTTTTTCCGGCAAATCTGAGTGCCGTATTATATAAAATATGTGCTTCATCTCTATTGAGGAACCCTATAAATGGCTCATCTATATCCACATACCATTTATGGGGAATATCTCGACGTAAATAAGACCAATAACAATTATTGATGTCTCCAAGAATCATATTGGGAAAAGCTGAATCAGGATGAACTATCTCAAATTCAGGTGAAATATAGTCCCAACTAGACAAAGAGATATTTGGAACAACTTCATTAGTTTTTGCCATTATTAATTTTTCTCCCAAGATTAATTATGTACTAGTTTTGTTAGCTTTACCAATTAAATTACGGAAATTAGGATTAACAGTAACATACTATGGTTCAATAGTTAATACTAAGACCAACTTGACTATCCAAATAAAGATAATCGCCTCTAGTGTGGTACTGCGGCAATTAGAGCAGAGCATCGATTCAGGAATCACAAACCTAACCCTCCAGACTCCTTACTTACCAGAGAAGTAGAGCAACACTTGCCTCTTGCAACCGGGGAAGGGTTGGAAAAGAGGATCTTCCAAGAACGCTAAATTGTTATTTTCAGCCAAGCTTAAAATAAATGCGATGCCATTATAAATAAAATCGAAAATAGCTTATAATACCCAAGTCATCCTCCTGATTATAAAACTTCGAGTTATTAATTATATGCCAAAACAATATGTACCTAATGCCTTTTTAAAAGTTGAAGATTCACAGTTATATGCAATTTTTGCTTGGAGTCAGCGAACCGCAGAAATTATTCCCTCAAAATCATGGTTGACAATCCTGGAAATATTTATTCACGAACATTCATTAGAGACAGCTTACCAAATATTTCAAAAAATTAAATTAGAACCTATAGCAGAGAAAGTTATTCAGGAGATCAAAAAATATGAGCAGCTTCTTCAAAACGCCCTAGTTTTTTTAGCAGATGGTAGCCTGACAATTTTTGGTAAAGGCTTTCGGAGTTTTATCGAAAAGGAAATGCAATATGAACTTGGTTCATTAAGTAGAGAAACTTACCAAGTATTGCCACAATTATTTTCCCAATATAAATTAGAAGATGACCTAGAATCTATTGAGAATATAGAAGACTTTCGTAAATTAGTAGAACATCTAGAAAATCTTGGTTTACTATCACCTGCTACAGGTTCGATAGATTGGGGTGATTTGAAAAAAACAGTTCCCATTTGTCAAGCATTTGGATTGACAAGAGGTACACCCGTCGATAGATACTACCTCAGCAAATTTCTGAAAGAAACTCAAACCCAAATTGGTGGCAATATCTTAGAAATAGGAGGAACACCAAAAGATAAAGATTTTTATCAAATTAATCCAGGCGCATCATATCAGATTCTCAACTTAGAAGCAGGCCCAGGAGTAGATATAGTTGGGGATGCTCACGATGTATCCGTTATTAAACCAGAATCTTTGGATTCAGCGATCATTTTTAACGTTTTAGAACATTGTTATGCCCCCTGGATAGTGGTGGAAAATATCCACACTTGGCTAAAACCTGGTGGAAAATGTTTTGCAATGGTACCAAGTGCGATTAGAGTTCATGCTACTCCCGTTGACTATTGGCGACCTTTACCTGATGCTTTCGCCTGGATGTTTAGAAACTTCTCACAACAGAAGTTGTATGTCTATGGCAACCCTACCAGTGTCATAGCTAGTTATCATGGAATAGCCGTAGAAGAACTAACATCTGAAGAACTAGACGCTTACCATCCAGATTATCCCGTCGCAACTTGTATTTTGGCTGAAAAGTAAATCTAAAAGTGTGAGGAGAAATTAAATTATTTATGAAAATTGCTCTTGTCGCCTGGGGGTATATTCCTGAACCCCCCTTATCACATTCTGTTTTAACTGTGATAAATGAATACAAAAATTTTTTAGAAACAATTGGACATCAAGCCGATATCTTAAACGAGAAAGATGTTAACGAAGTCATAGAATATATTAATAATAATAATTATGATTTTGTGCATTTACACGCCTACAGTTTTGTCAGCGAATTTAATCGAAACCTTAAACAGAAGTATTGTTTTACCTGCCATGATGGTTATTTGTTTAAAACTGATAAATGGAATGAAGAATTTAGAGAAGCATATCAACATTATTTTAATGCACCTGGGATAATTGCTCTTTCTCATTTAACAAAAGATTTTTTACTGAACGCAGGGTATTCTGGATACATAGCAGTGCAAGTAAACGGTATTGATACTCAGAAAGTAAATTTTCAACCTAAAGGGAATAATAAAGCTATTTGTTTAGGTTGGATTCAGCCAAGAAAACAGCAGAAATTACTAGCAAAAATTATAGATGGAAAGATTGCAATAGATTTTGTTGGCCCTCTAGATGACCCTGATTTTGTTGAAGGAACAACCACAAAACATTTAGGCGTATGGAGTTTAGAACAAGTTTATTCTCGGCTCACAGATTATAGCTGTTTAGTTTTAATTAGTGAAGGAGAAGTTGCACCACTCGTAGTATTAGAAGCAATGGCAGCAGGTTTATGTATAGTTGTTTCCGAATCTGCTAGCGCTAATTTGCATCACCAAGAATTCATTAGAATTTTGCCAGATAATATTTTAACTGATACCACACCAGAAGCTCATAAAATTGTTACCGATACAATTAGCGAGATGATTGAGAAAAACCAATATTATCGTCCACAAATTTTAGAATATGTTCGAGAAAACTTTGATTATAGCCGGATAATTTATCATTATAATGATATTATGCACGATTTTATAAACTTACACAGCTAAGGAGTAATTTTTCAGACTGTTAATAATTTGGTTCTGTTCAACACAGCTTAATACTTTACTACTCAATAATTAAAAATTCCTCTTTTATTAGTGGGATTATTGTGCGAACAATTACGATAATGATTTAAAAATGGAAACTGTAGTTTTTGATTTCAATCATGAAGTGTCAATTATCCTCTGTACCTATAATCGGGCAAAATATCTAAACAATTGCATTGATAGTGTTATTGCTCAAAGTTTTAAAGATTGGGAACTGATTATAGTTGATGATGGCAGCCAAGATAATACCTTTGAAATTGTCAATTCTTATATTCAAAAATTTCAAAATATCCGGTATTTGAAACATCAAAATAGGAAGCTATGGTATGCTAAAAATGTTGGCATACAGGCATCTTTTGGCAAATACATAACATTCTTAGATAGCGATGATGCGTACAAAGTAAATCATCTGGATGCGCGAATTGAATATATGAGAGCTAATCCAGAAATTGATTTGATTGAAGGTGGATTCGCCACAGAAGAAGAGGTTTGGGTTGCAGATTATTTTCAACCAGGTCAAAAAATTAATCTCCGAGAATGTGTTTTAGGACCAACATTTTTTGGAAAGAGACAGGTATTTTTTGAAGTGAAAGGATTTAATAATATTGCTTATGGAGAAGATACAGACTTTTGGTATCGGGCGGCAAAAATATTCAGAACTGAAAAAGTAACCGAACCCCAAACTTATATTTACACAAGAGCAGAAACTAGTATTACCAAAAGTGTTTTGGAGAATATTTCTTAATCTGATTAACTACCTGGTATGAAGATTATCCTTTTTCTATCCCAAATAAGCCATTATTCTCGCCGAGTCATCGCTTCTGTTTGGCAGATGTTACTTATAGGGATTGTTCTAAGTTCGTTCCTAATATTTTTATCTGGTTGTCAGGGACTAGTACAGAAGGATGATGGAGTAATTCATTTAACCCTATGGCAAGCAATCAATCCCCCTGCTAATCGGGATGTGTTTGAAAAACTGGTAGACAAATTTAATCAGACTCATACTGATGTGCAGGTAGAATCTGTATTTTTAGCTCAACCCCACTTGCCGAAAATGTTAACAGCTGTTGTGGGTAATGTGCCTCCAGATATCTTGGCATTCTATCCGCAAATTACAGGTCAGTTAGCAGATTTAAGGGCAATTATACCTTTAGAAGATTGGTTGAAAAAATTGCCCCTAAAGTCAGAAATCACCCCGAACCTACTTGAAGAATTGCAATTAGATGGTCATCTTTGGTCAGCGCCATTATATACAAGTAACATCGGTATTTTTTACAGACCTAAGCTTTTTGAAGCTGCGGGAATTACACAAACGCCCAAGACTTGGGAAGAATTGAGGGAAGTTGCCAAAAAATTAACCATAGACCGCAATGGCGACAACCGACCAGAACAGTACGGAATTCTACTGCCTTTAGGGAAGGGAGAATGGACTGTTTTTAGCTGGTTTCCTTTTTTATTGAGCGCTGGCGGAGAAGTACTGACAAATAACCGACCGAATTTAACGAACGCTGGAGCGCTGAAAGCTTTACAATTCTGGCAGCAGCTGTTGAAAGATGGTTCAGCAATGCTTTCTTCTCCAGAACGTGGTTATGAAGAAGATGCCTTTATAGCGGGTCGCGTTGCTATGCAAATTACGGGACCTTGGACTTATATTACGAAATCTAACGTTGATTACGACGCATTTCCCATACCTACAAATGTTGGTCAAGCTACGGTGACAGGTGGCGGAAATCTTTATGTGATGAAGACTACACCAGCCAGAGAGCAAGCTGCACTCAAGTTTTTAGAATATGTTTTGAGTGAAGAATTCCAAAAAGAATGGAGTATCGGTACCGGTTTTTTACCAGTTAATCTTAAAGCTGCACAAAGTGAAGCTTATCAGCAATTCCTCAACCAAAAATCTTGGTTAAAAGTGTTTATGGAACAAATTCCTCTAGCTGGCGCTCGACCGATTATTGCCGGATATAGCCGTCTTTCTGACAGTCTTGGTCGAGCTATCGAGGCTACATTGCTGGGTGAATCTCCCGACAAAGCTCTCAAAATAGCACAAGAGCGTTTAGAAACTATTTGGGATAACAATTAACTGGTACTGGGTAACTCGTGGTATCCTTTGAGGTGCAGTGGCTTGAGTATATATAGCGGTTCTCGGTTGAGTGAGGTACAAGAACCCCACCCCCAACCCCCTCCCCGCAAGCGAGGAGGGGGCTTAAATGTACCTCATGTGATTAGGAAACGCTATAATTAACTATTAGCATTGGTAAGAATTCCTACAAGCACTCGCACTAATTCTTCCAAACCTTCGGGAACGCGATAAAGTTTGATATCTTGCATGACCCGTTTATCTTGCCGATAAAATATTCCAAATCGCCAATTTTCTCCATTTGTTACAGCACCATATAAAGTTGGTGTTTGAGAATCTGTCCATTGGTCGAGTGCTATCAATTCAATTGCAAGTTGAGTAAACCCCCGGCTTAAATCAGATTGCTTGGCTTCAACTACTAACAGTGAATTGGAAGATGAAATATAGTAATCAAAACTTCCTTTGAGTTGTTCACTAACATTAATGGGGTACTCAATATTTAGTTGAGTTTGCGTTTTGTCGCAAATTTCCAACAAAATAGGAGCAATTAAAACTTCACGTTTTGCAGCTTCAGTGATAGGATTTACGCGCATGATATTGCGCCGTAAGTAACGCTGTAAAAATTCTAAATAGTCAATTACACCTGAATATTGTGGTAGTTGTAGCGATGTGCGCTCGTAACTACATCCCAGTTCTACCAAGATATCTGCTGGGGTATATGGTAATTCAAAATACTTACTAAATTTATAACTTTGACCGAGTTGGAGAATGCGCGGGCGAGTCATAAATATTCAGGTTATAGAATATATCGACAAAAGTCAGGTAGAAATTTCAGTTTTGGGATGTAAATTTCTTTTTAATGTACACAAACTAATTGCTGGTATGGCTCCTAAAATCGCTGCTGTCAGTCCTTGTCCACTCCAATATAGTATGGGAGTACGGTAGGTTTCTGGAATCAAATTTTGCATAATAAAAAGCAACCAAACCAAAATAGTGATGCAGAAAAAAGAGATTGAGGGTACAAAATTCCACCACCAGATACCTGCTGTATATCGTCTCAACACCAGCCATTGGCAAATCCCTAGCCAAATTCCAGAAATTATATATGCGATCGCAGACAAAAAGCCAAAAATCAAAGTATCTTCAGAAGATGATGAGGCAATGGTTGAAATGTAGTTAATCCAGGCTGTAGAAACACCGTTGGCAATCAGCCAACCGACACTAGTAGCAAATAGCCACTGCCAACCCGGTAAATATCGGTAAAGCACAAGGCTCTGGTCAGCAGCGAAAATCACGGCAAATACAACGTTACTGAGACTTCTGACCAAAATACTCCATGTTTGTGGTTGATTAGCAACGTTAGATGAGAGACTTTGGAGAATAATTTTCTCTAAGGCGATACTGGCAACACCACCGACAACCCATCCGATGAGCGTCATTAAGGTAAACTGAATAAAGAACTTCTGTCGCTGCGATCGCGGAATCAAATACTTTCCTGGATGAGGCTCGTTATTAGTAGATGCAAGATGATCGGGACTGTTAGAGTCAGTTTGCATAAGAAGTTAAGGGAGTGAGGGAATAGGGAGATCGCGGAGATAGGGTAGCAGGGGGAGAATTAACTAATGCCCTGTTTGCCCAATTCTCAATTAAATATTGATTCTTGTTTTACTCTATTTCTCAATCACCAGTCCCTATTTTCCATTCCCCACTCGCCACTTCCTGAAGGCGAGAATATTATGTCAATAATAACGGTCTATTCTCAATAGAATCTGTTTAAGAGACTTGCGTGAAAATAAAGTACCAATAAACCGAGTTTCGACACTATTAACCCGCAGATCCCTAACCTATTCTTCTTACTAAAGATTTAGGGGTAGCCCATCGTAGACATCGCTTTGAGTCTGGAAAACTAAACCAAACGATAAATAGTGATTTTTTGTTGGTTCTTAACCCAAATACGGTTTACTTAAGTATTTTTCTCTCCCCCTGCTTCCCCTGCCTCAACAGATTATTTTCTTAACTGAACTGTATTGGTTCTTAAGCTTGGTTGCAATCAAGAGTAATTTAGATGCGTTTGTCCTGTCCACTACAATTGCACAAGAGCCTTCACTTAATCTTTAAAGATATTTTAGTATATACACCGTATCTTTTGCGAGTTATAAAAATCAAAATAGGATTACAAAGCATCAAGATAAACTTACATCTTCGAGCTTGTTTTACCCAACATCAATCATATATAAAGACCTAATAACTCTTTGTGATTTTTTTTTCTAAGTTGTTGGAGTAAGGAAACTAGTTTTTCATAGCTAGGTTTCAAGAAAAGTTCAGTCTTAATTATCTTTGTGTTCTTCAAGGTTTATTACTAGAATGCTGCAAAAAATCTCTTTGGCTTTACTCGGAATGACTGCTGTGGTTATGAGTGCGAATCCAGCTAGTGCAATAACTCTGCAAGTCAATAGTGGCCCTTTTTCTAGCTACGCGGATGCCAAAACTGTCACCTTTGACGATGGCACAGCAAATGATCCTAATGGATTTGTTACTTACTCTAATATTACTAGTAACATTGTTCAAGGTAGCGTATCTAGTCAATACGCCTCACCTTATGGGGATAACACCAAATTTCTCACAATTGCTCCAGTAGGTAGTAATGTTGCAGGCGACAGTGGTTTGGTCAATATTAAGTTCAAAGAAGCTGTTAATTACTTCGGTTTTTATGCAGGTTCATTAGATGATTATAACTTTGTTGACATTTACAAAGGCGATCAGTTGTTAAAGACTTTTAGTGGTAAAGATGTGCCAACTGCTATAGCTAATGGTAGTTGGACTAGCTCTGAAGCTAATATGTTTGTCAATCTTGTAGCTGATACAGGAGAAACATTTGACCGAGTTGTGATGCGCTCAAATGGTATTGCCTTTGAAACAGATAACCACGCCTATAGACTAGCCAGCGTTCCTGAACCTAGTGGGATGTTAGGTGTGTTAGCAATAGGTGCTTGTGGTATGATGTCACTCTTCAAACGCTCACAACATAAAGCGACAGTGAAAGCATAAATTTATCCAGCCAGATCCCTGTTGAAAATCCTTAAGGATGTGTTTCTATGCATGACATAGAGACACATTTTTTTATGCAGTTTTCCTCATACGTTCCCTTGACGCAGAAGCCAGAGGTGCATTTCTACGTGGAATTCAAAGCAATGATTTCATGGGATAAGCCAAAAAAACAATAAATTGTAGCGCTTGCTGGCATTAATACTCTAGTCAAGCCAACCGATCGCTCATATCCAATAATCAAAATATTATAAAATATTACTATTATGCCCTGCTATTCACCTTTTCCTGAAAACCTGCTGGAAAAGCGTAATCCCAGAATGATAAGCTAAACAGTGGCATAAATAGGATGAAGTAATAAATGGGTGTTTATTCAACGACTCCTCATCTCTTACGGGCTGCTCGTGGTGAAGTAGTAGATCGTCCCCCTGTATGGATGATGCGACAAGCGGGACGATATATGAAAGCATATCGAGACTTAAGAGAGAAGTATCCTTCGTTTCGCGATCGCTCCGAAATTCCAGAAGTAGCAATTGAAGTTTCCTTGCAACCGTGGAAAGCCTTCCAACCAGATGGAGTAATTTTATTTTCTGATATTGTCACCCCATTACCTGGTTTGGGCATTGACATGGATATTGCCGAAGGTAAAGGGCCAATCATTCACTCACCCCTCCGCACTCAAGAACAAATCGATGCTCTGCATCCTTTAGAACCAGAAGCAGCTTTACCATTTATCAAGACAATTTTGCAAGCGCTGCGTTCGGAAGTAGGCGACAAGTCAACAGTGTTGGGCTTTGTGGGTGCGCCGTGGACATTAGCAGCTTATGCAGTGGAAGGAAAAGGTTCTAAAACCTACTCCATCATCAAAAATATGGCATTCTCAGATCCGACGATATTGCATCAACTGTTAGCTAAATTAGCAGATGCGATCGCCATTTATGCCCGCTACCAAATTGACTCTGGCGCGCAAGTTGTGCAAATGTTCGATTCTTGGGCGGGTCAATTGAGTCCTCAAGATTATGATACCTTTGCTCTTCCCTATCAACAGAGAGTTTTCCAGCAAGTCAAGCAAACCCATCCCGATACACCTTTGATTTTGCTAGTTAGCGGTAGTGCGGGTGTGTTGGAAAGAATGGGACAATCTGGCGCTGATATTGTCAGTGTAGACTGGGCAGTAGATATGGCAGATGCACGAGCCAGATTGGGCAAACAAATGAAAGTTCAAGGAAATCTTGACCCAGGTGTGTTATTCGGCTCTAAACAGTTTATCCGCGATCGCATTCTCGATACCGTTCGCAAAGCTGGCAATTGGGGTCATATTCTCAATCTCGGTCACGGTGTCTTACCAGAAACTCCCGAAGAAAATGTCGCTTTCTTCTTTGAAACGGCAAAGGAACTTAACCTTGCAGGAGTTAAGAGTTAGGAGTTATGAGTTATGAGTTATGAGTTAGGAGTTATCAGTTAGGAGTTATCAGTTGCGAGGTACAGAGTTATTTTTAACTCCTCACTTCTCACTCCTAACTTTATTTTTAACTCCTGATTCGGAACTTTTAACTTAATTCTTAACTCTTAACTCCTAACTCCTAACTTATTAAAATCTTAGTATGAGCCAGAAACGGATTTTAGTGACTGGTGCAAGTGGTTGTGTAGGTCATTATTTAACAGAAGCCTTAATTAAAGAAACAAATCACGAACTGTATCTATTAGTTAGAAACCCAAGCAAGCTACAATTTGATACCAAGGCACGTACAGGCATCAACGTTTTACAAGGTGATATGCAAAATATTCGCCAGTTTGCCGATTTGCTATCCACAATTGATACAGCGGTACTCACAGCCACAGCTTGGGGTGGCGATCAGACATTTGATATTAATGTCGTTAAGACTATAGAATTACTCGAACTGCTAGATCCAGAACGTTGCCAACAGGTAATTTATTTTTCGACAGCTAGCGTTTTGGATCGCTACAATCAACCATTGAAAGAAGCCGGGGAAATTGGGACAGATTATATCCGTTCTAAATATGAGTGCTTAGAGAAAAAAGAAAAATTAGCGATCGCACCCAAAATTACCACAGTTTTTCCCACTGTAGTATTGGGCGGTGATGCGAATAAACCTTATTCTGCTGTCACATCTGGTATTACAGAAGTGACAAAATATATTAATATAATTCGCTTCTTAGAAGCAGATGGCAGTTTTCACTTTATCCACGCACGAGATATTGCCACTGTCGTGCGATATTTGATCGATCATTCTACTAAAGATAATCAACCACGTCGGCTGGTTTTAGGTCAAGCACCGTTAACTGCCGATCAAGCAGTCAAACAAGTTTGTGCTTATCTGGGCAAAAAGATTTACTTTCGCATTCCCATATCTATAGCATTGGCTAATTTGATTATTGTTCTGTTCCGCATTCGCATGGCCGCTTGGGATCGGTTTTGCATGAACTATCGGCATTTTACTTATGAAAAATTCATTAATCCCGATAGTTTCGGCTTGCCAAATTATTGTGCAACCATGAGTGATGTTTTGAAAATTAGCGGTGTTGAAAAGGCTAAAAATTGATTATAATCTGTGGCTTTTGACAACGTTTGGAAAATATTAGCAGAAAATTATCCTCATCTCGTAGAGAGCGTCTGGGGTCATTGGGTATGAGTGAAGAATGGAAAATTACCTCTTTCCTCTCTGCTCCCCAGTGCCTTGATTTGAGTTAAAAATATCAATGGTAAAATAAAACAACTTTAATAAAAAGTCAATAAGTCTTTATTTTCGTTAGAGTGGGATAACAATCAAAGTGTGAGGATTGATACTACATGCGAATCTTGTTAGTGTATCCAATATTTCCCAAAACCTTTTGGTCTTATGAAAAAATCTTGGAGTTAGTCGATCGCAAGGTTTTACTACCACCTCTGGGTTTAGTAACAGTAGCGGCGATTCTGCCCCAAGAATGGGAATTCAAGCTGGTCGATCGCAACATCCGCCCCGCAACAGAAGCAGAATGGGCATGGGCAGATATAGTAATTCTCTCTGCGATGATTGTCCAGAAACAAGATTTACTTGACCAAATTCAGGAAGCAAAAAAACGTGGCAAGTTAGTCGCAGTTGGCGGCCCCTACCCTACCTCTGTACCTCACGAAGTTGAAAATGTTGGCGCAGATTTTCTGATTCTGGATGAAGGGGAAATCACGCTGCCCATGTTTATTGAGGCAATTCAACGGGGTGAAACTTCTGGCACTTTCCGCGCCACAGAAAAACCTGATGTCACAAGCACACCAATACCCCGCTTTGATTTATTAGAATTGGATGCTTATGACATGATGTCGGTGCAGTTTTCGCGTGGTTGTCCCTTCCAGTGCGAATTTTGTGACATTATTGTTCTCTACGGGCGCAAACCACGCACCAAAACCCCGGCACAACTGTTAGCAGAGTTAGATTGCCTGTACGAATTGGGTTGGCGGCGGGGTGTGTTCATGGTGGATGACAACTTTATTGGCAATAAGCGAAATGTGAAGTTGTTGCTGAAAGAGTTAAAAGTCTGGATGGCAGAACACAAATATCCCTTCCGATTTGACACGGAAGCTTCAATTGACTTAGCACAAGACTCAGAAATGTTGGAGTTGATGGTTGAGTCTGGTTTCTCAGCGGTGTTTTTGGGAATCGAAACGCCGGATGAGGATAGTTTGCAAATGACCAAGAAGTTTCAAAATACTCGCAGTTCTCTAACTGAGGCAGTGGAAACCATCATCAAAGCGGGATTGCGCCCAATGGCTGGGTTTATTATTGGCTTTGATGGCGAAAAAGCCGGCGCAGGCGATCGCATTGTCCGTTTTGCGGAACAAGCAGCAATTCCCTCAACTACCTTTGCCATGTTACAAGCGTTACCTAACACCGCGCTTTGGCATCGCCTGAAAAAGGAAGGACGATTACGGGAAAATCAAGATGGCAACATCAACCAAACAACATTGATGAACTTCCTGCCCACTCGTCCCCTGGAAGAACTTGCTAGAGAATATATTGAAGCCTTTTGTACTTTATACGACCCAGTACAGTACTTGGATCGCACCTATCGCTGCTTCTTGATGATGGGTTTGCCGACTTGGAAAGCCCCAGCAAAAATGCCAGAGTGGGTAGTTGTAAAAGCGTTGCTAATTGTGATTTGGCGACAAGGAATCAAACGGGAAACCCGTTGGAAATTCTGGCATCATTTGTTCAGCATTCTCAAACGGAACCCTGGAGTTATTGAGCATTACATCTCTGCTTGCGCCCACAACGAGCATTTTCTAGAGTATCGCCAAATTGTGCGCGATCAGATTGAAAGTCAGCTAGCTGAGTATTTAGCACAAGGTGCAGAAACGCCTTATGTTCTAGTTAAGGAAAAAGCTGAGGAAAAAGCGGAAGCGGTAGTTAGTTAATAACTTCCAAATCAAACAATATCCCATTGCAGAAGGACTTCAAGGTGGTAGTCGTAATCGGTGGTGGACTTGTGGGTATGAGCGCTGCGTACCAACTAACGCGTTATGGCGTGCCAGTAGTCCTGGTTGATCAGGCTGATGAAGGCAAAGCTACGACGGCGGGTGCAGGAATTTTATCGCCGGGCAATCGGTTCCCGTCTAGCGATCCGATTCTGCCGCTTTTAAAGGAAGCCCACGCTTATTACCCCAAGTTGATTGCAAGTCTGGCTGAGGACGGTGAATACCATACTGGGTATGAGAAGGTGGGGGCACTTCATGTTGCTACTACCGACGAAGAGGCGTCCCAAATGTCGAAGTTACTGGAACAAATCCAGGAACGCCAAACAGCTGGATTTAATCACATCGGAGATGCCAAAATAGTCGATTCCGACACCGCTAGATCCTTCTTTCCAGCCCTCAGCCCAGTTAAGGCTGCGATTCATATTCCTGAAGCTGCTCGTGTTGACGGTCAACTACTCTGTAGCGCACTGGAACGGGCAATTGGGCAGCGCGGTGGATCTCTAGTTCATGGTCGTGCTGAGTTGGTGGTTGATAAAGGAAAAGTGACAGCTGTCACGGTGGAAGGCCAGACTATAGCTGCCGAAGCAGTAATTGTTGCTGCTGGCGCTTGGTCAGCCACCCTAGCCAAGCAACTCGGTATAACGATGCCAGTGTATCCACAGCGTGGCCAAATCGCCCATTTAGTTGTTCCCAAGACCAAGACTGGAGGATGGTCTATTGTTATGGGATTTACACACTACATCCTGACTTTCCCGAACGATCGCATAGTAGTGGGTGCAACACGCGATAATGTCGGCTATGACTATCGTGTGACTATGGGCGGGATGCGGGAGATTATCAACGAGGGGCTGCGAATGGCGATCGGACTAGAGTCTGCTACTGTACAGGATGTGCGTATCGGTTTCCGTCCGCAGAGCCAGGATACTAAACCTTTTATTGGGCAAGTACCTGGCTTTGATAATGTGTATTTTGTCACTGGACACGGTGGGTATGGGCTGCAAGTAGGGCCCTACTCTGGTGCGATCGCTGCCGATTTGGTGCTTAACAGACCAGTCTCGATAGACTTGAGTCCTTTCGCAGTCGATCGCTTTAGCCATACCTACTGACCTCAGTTTAGCTGAACCTGTATTGATAATATTTTAGGTTTCTTCTTTCTTTTTAATTCCAGTTATTCCGTTAACTAAATCTGAGACTCTATTAATTAATGAGGTGTCAATATCAATTTGATAATTCTCCTGTTTTAAAACCTCTATCATAACTTTACTGAAATCTGCGTTACCTTTCCTCGCACCCAAACCATTAATTGCACATTCAATTTGCCTTACGCCACAACTTAAAGCAATGAGTGAATTATCTACCGCCATACCCAAATCATCATGACAGTGTACTGAAACGACAACTCGATCAATATTTGGTACTCGATTAAAAATCATTTGCAGAAGTTGCGAAAACTCTTCTGGCGATGCCAAACCTAAGCTATCAGGAATACTAACAGTAGTAGCACCACTCTTAATTGCAATTTCAATAGATTTACACAAAAAATCTGGCTCACTTCTAGGAGCATCAAAAGCGCTCCATTCTACATCATCACAGTAATTGCGTGCCAGAGAAACACTCTCTTTGATTGTTGCTAATACTTCTTCTTTGGTTAATTTAGACTTATTTTTCAGATTTACCGGAGTATAAGTGTGAATTCTAGCTCTGATTGCTGGTTTAATTGCTTCAGCAAGAGTGATTATTTCATTTGAATTTGAACTAGCTAGTCCACAAATAGTAGAATTTTTAATTATTTTAGAAATATTAAAGACTTCATCAAAATCTTTTTGAGAACTTGCTGGATAACCAACTTCAATAATATCTACTCCCATTTCTTCGAGCAATTGGGAGATGATGATTTTTTGTTGTAAATTCATCTTTACACCAGGCGTCAATTCTCCATCACGCATGGTGGTATCAAAAATAATTACTTTATGATTATTTTCTGACATATTGGCTAGAGATAGCGATCGCTTACATCAAATGCAATCTTAAGGAATATCCTCACTTAAGAAAACTGTCTCTAAATCTCGATAACCACTGACAATACGTACAACTTCCACACCGCCATCAATGGGACGATAAAATATTAAATAATCTTCTACTGGAAAACTCCGTAACCAGCGGGCAAAATTATTGAAACTTTGCCCCATATTAGGAAAATCAACCAACAGTTTACACTGCTGTTTAATTTTTTCATTGAGTCTTCGAGCCGCATCAGGATTAAATCGGGTAAGGCATCACCATGCCAATTTGGGAAAATTGTACGCTAAGAAAAATTCGGAGTTACGATCGCGCAACATCTCTGCGCGGTATTGCCTTTCTTAATGCTCGATGGGCAAAGTCACGCTGGAGGCGATCGCAACCTACCCACTCCCCTACTCCCCCCAAACTGCGGACTCAAATTTTCCCTGCTCGCCAAATTTGTTATAAATTCAAGGTATTATTTCTGCAATTCTTCTATTTTTATATCTATTTCCTTTAGATTATATAAGTAATATTTATGTTGAGGACGCTTACCTGTATTACGATAAAATCTATCATTTTTTTCATCATATTGACTTATTAAATAGTAGCAAGAATTTCTATATTTTTGTAAATTTATCAGATAAATTGGTTTTTGCTCTAGATACTGAAAATAAAAAATCAAGCATTTTGTAAGAGGTATTAAATAGGGTAAGCCAAGAATAATGGAAAAAATAAAAATACCAAACATTCTTGGTATATCCTGAGATGTTGCTGATGATGGATTTGAAATAGTAACAGCAATTACAAATAAAAATATCAATGATAACCAAGATGTAGGTAAAAATATACCCCAAATAATGGCATTATTTAAGCTTTTGCTTGCATCTCTCTTAAACTCAATTGGATAAGTGGTATTGAGACAAAAGCTGTTAAAATTTTCATGTAAAATGTTCTCTACATTGGTTATATCTTCCTGAATTTTAATGGATTCTTCTAAAAGTCTTTCTTTCTCTATGTCTCTTTGTCGTGCTATCTCCTGTTTGCTCAATCGCTCATTTTCTAAAATTTTGTATTTTTCATAAATCCGTAACGTACAAGTTGTGTTTATACTGCCGCTAATAGCAGATTTTATATCTATATAAATAGCCTGTCTAACAGGAATAGAGTCAAACTTAGATAGCTCATCTAAGTCATCAATGTCATATATATCATATCTGTAATAATAATAAACTAAGTCCTTTATCTGAACATACCTAAGAGATGTGAGGCTTTTTACTTTCTGAGTAGTGTGGTAGTTTAATACTTCATCATAATTAGTATATTGGTGACGGAAATTACTTAACCAACTTCGTTTTAATGAAATATCAAAAACATCAATATCTTGATAAAAAATGCTAACATCCCTAAAGCAATGTTGTATACTTTTACGTAAATCATTTTTTTCAAAATATCTTTCAAAATCACTATCAACTCTTGATATGATCGATTCTTCGTCAATTTTTATCAATCTATAGCAATAACTCACAAGCTCTTTATAGATATCGAAATATAGATTTTCTGGCTGCACCATCTTTTTTTATCTATAAAAAATAATAGTTCTCAAACAATGTAATGGGAAAGTCCCCTGTGTAATACCTGTTACTTAGAAAACTATATCAACGTCACAGGGAGAGGAATATGTACCAGCAGGAGTTATTCTAGAGGATGTGCTGAATGCCAATGAGGTTAAGAAACGGGTATTCATCAATAAAATCTATCAATTCTCTGGTCTTACTGGTGTAAGGAACATTAAAACTGTTAATAAGAAAGAAAAAAATCCAACCCATTCTCTGGTTGTACAAGTTGTTGATATTTGATTAAAATTTTCCAATGTATTACATTCATACATCAAATCTCTTATTCCCGTAAAGCCAAGAGGCTTTATAAATAGGAAACCAATAAAACCAATAATAAAAGTTAGCTTTATCCATTGAAATACAAACAAAAGAATATATGGCTAAAAACAAGGGATCTTTTGGATAATTGCTTGGCAAAGAATCTAAAAATACTTTTAATGCAATTTTTCTGTGATGAGAACTCATTTTAATATTTTAAAAGGACACTACGCATAGTATTCCCAAAATCTGTTTTATTATCACAAATCCTCCCAATCAAAATTCAATCAAAGTCGAGCATTCAGCTTGGTATATTTTTCAGTAAATAAACCCGTGTGATTTCTCTCGTGTAGAATCTGGTATTATCTAAAGTAAAAAAAATATCTAGTAATTTACCCAACTTAGCCACTTATGAATAGCAATGAATTACCACAAAGGTGTCCACAAGGCATTGAGATAAAAAAAGGCTCTAAACATGATTACAAAGAATCACTAGGCGATGATTCAAATCCTGATGATTACACTTACTACAATATTTATTTTGAAGGTAAAAAGGTGGGTAACGCCAGTTATCGGTATAATAATAGTTACGCTTGTTGGCAAATAGATAGATTTTTAATTTATGAAGATGAAGAAGGCAACGGGTATGGTTCTTGTCTTCTCAAATATATAAGTCAGGAGATGTGGAGTATAAAACGCAGCCATATTAAGATTTCCCCAACTAAAAAAGAAGAATTTATTTCATGGTTGATTAGAAGAGGGTTCAAAGAAACTCAAGTACCTGGGTTTCCAACAACCTTTTATGTTTTACAACCTGGGTGATCGCCTGCTAAAACATCCCATCAAGCAAATCGGTGATGCCGGTAATATATCTGCTAATTTCTTTCAAATCTAATCTAGCTGAAGGCGCTAAAATACACCTACTCATTATTTAGCAGCCTCAGCTTGTTGCATTTGGGCTTGGGCGCGTCGAATGTCTTCCTCTATTTCTGCAAATACCTCTTCACCATCAATTCCTTCACCACGTTCGAGTTCTTCGATACCAACTTGGATTTTAGCTTTCAATTCTGAATTCTGCTAAACGTTTTTCTCGAAGGCGATCGCGTTCATCTAGCAATCTTAATGCTTCACCCATCACCTCACTCACTGAGTGATATCGACCACTATTAACTTTATCCTTAACCAACTGCTCCAGCTCTGGGGTCAAAGATACATTCACAATTATTACCTCATTCCGTTTACTCTATATCCTAACCGAAAGGAGTTGGAGCAAGGCTAAAATAATTCGTAATTGATAATACTAGGCGATTATTACTAATGACAAATGACAAATTAATTAATTCGCCGCTGTTTGAGCTTCTTGATAAATTATTTCTTGGAACTGGATCATATCTTTTTGTGGATCGGCGTGGCTAACTTTTACCACTATCTGTTCACCTAAGTTCACAGAACGTTTGAAAGCCATTGGCAACTGCAAGCCCAAATCTTCTAACAAAATTAGGGCTAAGTTGCTGTCTTCTCGCAGCCACATCAATACTGTCACATCCCAAGTTTCTTCTGGATGACGGCGTAAATACTCTAAAGCGTAATATCTATTAGTTTGTCGTTCCACCATCGTCACCTCTTGGGTGATGCTGGTGACAGTCATCATCACTTCTTTAAGTTGATCTGCGGAAAATGGCAGAACTTCACCCCGCAAATGGGCTTTAATTTGAAAGTGGGTGAGTAAGTCACTGTAGCGGCGGATGGGAGAGGTTGCTTGAGTGTAAGTATCCAAGCCCAAACCAGCATGACGCAAAGGTGTAATGCTCATTTCACTCTTGGGCATACAACGACGCATGGCGCAAGCGCGAACGAATCCAGCTGGAAGTAGAAGCAATTCCTCATCTGGAGGTAATTCTGGTTGCGGTTGACCGCGAAAAGGCAAAGGTATGTTATGAGTTTTACCATAACGAGCCGCAACTTCACCGGCAACAATCATCATTTCTGCTACCAATTGCCGCGATGGGGAATCGTCCAAAATATCAATGTGGATCTCCTCACCTTTGACTTTGATCGTTGCTTCGGGCATGGTGATGCTAATTGCCCCTTGGGCGTAACGCCAAGCTCTGCGCCGCTGTGCCCAAGTTGCGATCGCAGCAATTTCCGGTTCTGCTTGTACCCGCAATTGCAGCATTTCATCTACATCTTCGTAGGTGAGGCGATAAGTCGGCTTAATGAAGCTGGTATGAATGCTGTAATCTTCTACTCCCCCAGTTGTCCCTAAAATAATCCCGAAACTTAGGGCGCAACAAACCTTTCCCTGGATCAGACTCATTGGCCCAGTTGCCAACACTTCTGGAAACATGGGAATCATTCCCGTCGGTAAATAGACTGTACTACCGCGCTTTCTGGCTTCCAAATCTAATTCATCTTCCGGTACTAACCATCTAGTGGGATCGGCGATATGCACCCAAAGGCGTTCCCGTCCATCAGGCAATACTTCCCAACTTAGACCATCGTCGATCTCTGTGGTAGTTTCATCATCAATGGTGTAAACCTTCAGGTGAGTCAGATCAAGGCGGTTTGCATCTGAGTCAATCGGCGGGAAATCCAAACGCTGTTGCGCCACTTCTAATACCTTATGAGGAAATTGAATCGGAATTGAAGAACGACGCAGGAACAAGTTTTCATAAGGACTCCAGCAACCCAAATCTACTAATAGTTGAAAAGCCCCTTGGGGCGTTGTAGGCCGTCCCAGCATGGTCATAGTTTCTAATACTGGAGCGCTGGGCGGATAAGCACGAGCCAAGGAGTCATAATTAACTCCCGTCCGCACCGTGTCAGCTATTAGCGCTGCGTATTTTTCTAGTCCTTCTAAGCGCTGGCGATCGTGGCGCTGCCACTCTACTGCTTCACCTTTGAGCGCCTGCTCTACGCGAGTTAAAAATTCCTGCTGTCCTTTAGCTTTTAGTGCCTCTACTTCCAGTTGGTGCTTGCGTTCTGCCACTTGAGCGGCAGTTCTCGGCTCGTAAGCGTCTCCTTTTTGCTTGAAATAAAGTTTGTCGTCTGATAACAAGCAATAGGCGGCGTAACGAGGAGGCGCGGCTGATTCTGAAAATAGCAGATTCGCCATTTGGTCTGGGGTAACTGTTTCCCCATCTTCAACCAGTAATTCCCAAGCCACTTCTAAGCTAGATGGGTCTAAATAAGGCTTGATCTGCTCCAAAAAGCTGGCAATCTCAGAAGCCTTGTAAGTCTGTCCTGTAACTGTATAAGTTATTTGTCTAGGCGCGAGGCTGTGGGATTGACCACGTTCGTCTACCACAAACCAGCGGGTTTTACCGTCTGGACGTTCTACGATGCCCAGACGGCGATCGCCTTGAACCCTAAATTCAACTAGCGTCCCCTTCTCCACAACTCTCGCACTCTAATTTGGTGAACAGTTTAAATAGTTTTAAGTTAGGAGTTAGGAGTTAGGAGTTTTGATTCTTAACTCATCACTCATCACTCATAACTCATCACTCTTTTTAGCCTTCCGCATTGATAAATGGCAACAGAGCCACAATCCGCGATCGCTTAATTGCTAATGTCAACTCTCGCTGTTGCTGAGACGTAAGCCCGGTAATCCGACGTGGCAGTATCTTTCCCCGCTCGGTGACAAACTTACGCAATAAATCAACATCTTTATAATCGATTGGTTCTCCTGGCTTGATCGGAGACAGGCGACGACGGAAATAACTCATCTTTTTTACTTAATTTCCTTGTGAACGGTATGTTTGTTGCAGTGGGTGCAGAACTTTTTCAGTTCTAGCCTGTTGGTGGTGTTGCGGCGATTCTTGGTACTGGTATAACGGGTAACACCAGCAGAACGCTTATCTGGATTTGTCCGGCACTCAGTACACTCTAGTGTGATAATAATGCGGGCACCTTTACTCTTAGCCATAATCTTACAAACAGTGAAGCCTGAAGAGAATTAACACAAATGACTATCTTCTCACATTCCGCCGCATATTTTCAACTAATCTTTTAATTTTTATATCGAGCGAGTAGCCACGACGCGACGAAACGATGAAAGTTCCACAATAGCGATCGTGTAAAGCCTGCCGCATCTGGGTATCAGAGAAAGCAGTCCCGCAATCAATGGCTAGGGGAATTACTAGCAGTATAGCAGTGGGATTGGCTCTAATATTGCTCAGGGCAATTGACACTAATAAAGCACCCAAACCGATAATCGCCTCTCGCTTCACTAGTGAGAGCAAATCGGGAATTCTGCCTACTACTTCCCCATCTTCGACTTCCAACACCTTTAAATCGAATGCCCAACGCCCTAAACTTTGCCCTTGATTGTTGTATACCACCACTACCCGCAAAAACAGCCAAAGTATTACAAAAACTAAAATTTCAACAAATTGAATACCGATATCGCCGCCTCCCAGTAGGGAACTGACTAACCAGACACCAAGGAAATCAAGTCCCAATGCCATACCTCGCCGCCCAATCTCAGCCTTGGGATAGTGTTTTTGGGGAAGTCGTTCGATAGTCATACAAAATAAGTATTTTTACTTAGGGGTTGGGAAATAGCGATCGCTCCTGTTTTTAATATATTAGGACTTACGCACTATACAAATTTATTATCTTGTGAATTAACGAAAATACATACGTATTTTCAGCCTTTGAGCGATTATCGTTTAGTAATGTTGGTGATATCTCGGAGAGATTCTCTAAATATAAATAAAAATTTGTTTGAATCCTTCAGAAAAGACTTTATCTCTATTTTTTAGATTATTTAAATCGATTCGCAAACGCAATAGTTTGAAGTTACTGCAAACCTTAAAAACTTTGCTCATATTTAATTTATTATTTGAGTATATTGGAATTAAATAATCAGTTAAATAAGTAAGTTTAAATATTTTTTTATAATTAGAACATTATTTAGTTAGTATTATATATTAATACTTTCATGCTGCCATGTCCTTTAATCGTTTATCGGGTAATGAAATTAGTTTAGAGCAAATTATTCATCAAATTAGAAAGCTGACTGTGCGAATACATCAGTCATTAGAATTGGTGGAAATTCTCAAGGTAGTCGTCACCGAAGTTAGGAAAACTTTAGATAGCGATCGCACTATTATCTATCGCTTCTTACCTAATGGAGATGGAGTAGTCGCTGAAGAATCTGTCAACCAAGAATGGATGCCAATTCAGGGACAATTAATTTACGATCCTTGCTTTAATGCCCAATGGGTAAAGCAATATCAACAGGGACGAGTCGGTGTGATTGAAGATATTGATACTAAACCACTCGCTCCCTGTTACAAACAGCTATTAACCAAGTTACAGATTCGAGCGAATTTAGTAGTACCAATTTTAGTAAATAATCAGGAACTGCATGGAATTTCTACCTCATCTCCTCAATTGTGGGGTTTACTAATTACTCATCAGTGCAGTAGTCCCCGCCAATGGAGTTGTTTAGAAATTGAGTTTTTACAACTGGTAGCAACACAACTGGAAATCGCCCTCCAGCAATCTGCTATCAAAGAACGCCAGCGTGGGGAAGACGAGTTGCGCTGGCAGCAAGCTTTGCTGCGCTCCATGACAGACACTTCTTTGTTGGGATTCTATGTTGTTGACAATCGTACAGATAAAATTCTTTATTTTAACGATCGCTTCTGTGAAATTTGGGGTATTAAGCATTTGAAAACCCAGATGCAAATTGGCGAGTTGAAAAACAATGACATAATTCCTGATTGTCTACCCTTAATTGCAGATTTAACAGCATTTGCTGAATCCTGTAAACCACTACAGTTTGAGGATAATCGTTCCATAGTTGAGGATGAAATTTTATTTGTAGATGGCCGCACGATTCGGCGTTTCTCCAGCCAGATTCGGGATATTCAAGATCGGTACTTTGGCAGGTTATATATTTTTGAAGACATCAGCGAACGCTTACGTACAGAAATCGCACTCAGAGAAAGCGAAGAACGCTATCGTTCTGTCATTACAGCAATGGCAGAAGGTATTGTACTGCAACAAATTGATGGACGCATTACTGCTTGTAACGAAAGAGCAGAAAAAATTTTGGGGCTAAATACTGAGCAAATGATGCGGCTAACTTCTATCGATCCGCGATGGAGAGCCATTCATGAAGATGGTACTCCTTTTCCAGGAGAAACCCATCCCGCCATCGTTACGTTACACACCGGACAACCACAATCTAGTGTTGTCATGGGGGTTTACAAACCTGATGGCAGCTTAACTTGGATTTCCATTAATTCTCAACCATTGTTTCGACTCAATGAATTAAAACCCTATGCAGTGGTTGCCTCATTTACAGATATCACAGCACGGAAACAGATTGAACTTGCACTGCAAAACCAGGCAGAACGAGAACGTATGGTTTTTGCGATCGCTCAACACATCCGCCAGTCGTTAGATTTAGATGAAATTTTGAATACAACCGTTGCTGATGTGCGACATTTTCTGCAAACCGATCGCGTGATTATTTACCGCCTGAATGCCAATTGGAGTGGTACCGTCGTCACAGAGTCTGTGGCAGAAGGCTGGAAGGCAATCCTGAATATGGAAATTACAGATACCTATTTTGTCGAGACACAGGGACAGTCCTATCAACAGGGTACGATCAAGGTTACTCCAGACATCTACATCGGCGGATTAACTGCTTGTCATCTAGAGTTATTGGAACAGTTGCAAGTCAGAGCCAAGCTGGTTGTACCAATTTTACAAGGCGATGGTCTTTGGGGTTTGTTAATTGCACATCATTGCCGCGCTCCTCGTGAGTGGCAACTTTGGGAAAGTGAACTACTTAAGCAATTAGCAACACAAGCAGCAATTGCCATTCAACAATCACAACTTTGTCAACAGTTACAGCTTGCCAATCAGCAGTTGGAAAATCTCGCTATGGTCGATCAATTAACTCAGATTGCCAATCGACGAGTTTTTGATATCAAGCTGAATCACATCTGGCACGATCTCCTACGAAAGAAATCTTTTCTCTCATTACTCCTATGTGACATTGATTATTTCAAGCAATATAACGATACCTATGGTCATGCTGCTGGAGACACTTGTTTAACCCTCGTTGCCCAAACTCTCAAACAAACTGTTAAACGTTCTACAGATTTGGTTGCTCGTTATGGAGGAGAAGAATTTGCTGTTATCTTACCAGACTCTGACAGGGATGGGGCTATCCATGTTGCCAAACAAATTCATGAAGCTATCCAACAGATGAATATTTCGCATACTGCATCGTCTGTAAAGCAATGTATCACGCTGAGTATAGGAATTGCGACAGTAATACCTGTTACTGATTTGGTTACTCTCGATCTAATCAAAGCAGCCGATCAAGCTCTCTACCAAGCAAAAGCACAAGGGCGTAATCGTTCATTTGTAAATAGGCTTTCCTTTTAGTATAAATCACCACAAATAAGGTACAGAATTCACTTTTTGAATGAAACTTGTCTAGTAGGATTGCAGTTTTTATTTCCGACCCCTTTTCGCGGTAATGTGTACTAAGAAAAGATAAAATCTTTGCTTGGACTATTTTAATTAATTTGGAAGTTGTATCTATGACACATCTGTTTACTAAAACAGCTATTAGTCTGGTGACGACTACTACTTTAGCGTTAGCGATCGCCATAACCACCAACAACCTAGCTCATGCTGCTGAGTTCAACTTTAACTGGAAAGGAGACACTGGTTATTTAGCTAAAGGTTCATTTAACTACGATACAACTACTGCTCCCAGCGTCATTTCTGAAACAGGCTTGGGAACTACGAAGAACTTGCAATCTCTCTCAATTTCCTTCTTCGATCCTTTGAGTAATCTCATCAACAGTTTCACTCCAGTGCTTAGTGGGATATCTAACTACAGCTTTTTGAGATTCAACTTTGATAGCACTAAAGAGCAAATCTTTGGCCCCTTTGATCTTGGCAAGGATGATGGGCTTCCTGGCGACACATGGCTTAATAATAATCTCGCACTCATAGATGAAGGTTTTAGCAATCAGGTTCTAGCTAAAGAATTTCATTTGAACAAGAGAGATGCAGCAGGCACAGAGCAAATATTAGATTTAAGCAACAATTCGGTTCAGGTATCCAAAGTCCCCGAAGGAAGCATAATTATCGGTTTACTAGCAGTGTGTAGTTTGGGACTTACTGCTTATAGAAATCTAGACAAAACTACCCAAGAATAAAAGAAAAGTCGGAGGCGATCGCTATGTTATCAGTCAGCGATGCACAAGCAATTATTTTAAATTTGGTGCAGCCGTTGGATCGTCAACGGGATACAGAAGTTGTAGATTTATTGACAGCCGATAGTCGCATTTTGGCAACACCTGTCACCAGTCCGCTAGATTTTCCCCATTGGGATAATTCGGCAATGGATGGCTACGCAGTTCGCTACGAAAATGTACAGCACTCTAACGCCGAACAACCAGCTATTTTAGAAATTGTTGAAGAGATTCCGGCTGGGTATCAGCCCAAGTCTACGATTCAACCAGGGCAAGCCGCACGAATTTTCACAGGTGCGGTGATCCCAGCAGGTGCGGATACTGTAATCATGCAAGAGAAGACACGCCGTGAGGAAAACCGCGTATTTATCCTGGATGCGCCAAAACCGCAAGAATTTGTCAGACACCAAGCATCTTTCTATCAAGCTGGAACACAACTACTACCAGCAGGAATTAAGTTAAATGCCTCAGAAATTGCCGTATTGGCAGCAGCACAGTGTCCGCAATTAAGTGTTTACCGTCGTCCGCGTGTGGCAATTTTTTCCACTGGTGATGAGTTGGTGACAGTCGATCAACCGTTGCAACCAGGGCAAATTGTGGATTCTAATCAGTATGCACTGGCAGCTTTGGTAAGACAAAGTGGCGCAGAACCGTTAATTTTAGGCATTGTGAAAGACGATCCAGTTGCTTTGGAGAAAGTTATTACTCACGCCATTGCGATCGCTGATATAGTTCTCTCTTCTGGTGGTGTCTCGGTGGGAGATTATGACTATATTGACAAAATTCTAGAGTCACTAAAAGCAAAAATCCACATTCGGGCTGTGGAAATTAGTCCAGGAAAACCTCTTACTGTCGCCACTTTCCCCACTCCCCACTCAGCACTATACTTTGGTTTACCAGGAAACCCTGCTGCTGTGTTGGTAACATTTTGGCGATTTGTGCTACCAGCAATCAAGAAACTTTCGGGAATTACTGAAGGTTGGGAACCAGTATTTTTGAAAGTGCGATCGCATGATGAATTGCGATCGAACGGCAAACGTGAAACTTACCTTTGGGGTAAATTGCATTTAATTGATGGTGTTTACGAATTTCACAAAGCTGGTGGTAGTCACAGTTCTGGGAATTTAATTAATTTAGCTCAAACCAATGCCTTAGCTGTTCTACCAGTTGGTACAACATTAATTTCTCCACAAGAAGAGGTACAAGTTTTGCAGCTTAGTAATGGGTAAGAAGGAGTCGGGGAAATGAGGAGGACAAGGAGAATAGACCTCTTGCAAAAGTCCCTAACACCCCACCCCCAACCCCTCCCCGCTTGCGGGGAGGGGAGACAAAGCGTAGCTTTGGCGGGGTGGGGTTCTTTCTTATTTTTGATTTATGCAAGAGGTCTAATAACTATGCCCAATCCCCAATCCTAAAATATCTGCTCAAAAGCCTCAATCAAGCTGTTAACTTCCTCAAGGGTGTTGTAATGCACCATACTCACCCGGACTATTCCACCTTGGGACGCTAACCCCAGGTATTCAATGAGCCGTTTGGCATAAAAGTCTCCGTAGCGAATCCCAATATAATGTTGGTCAACTTTTGCCGGAATGGTTGAGCTATTTATTCCATCAACGACAAAAGATATAGTTGGTACACGGAATTGACGGTCAGCCTTTGCTTGACCAATCACTCGCACATTAGGCTTACTGTTGAGGTAATTTAAAAGGCGATCGCTAATCTTTTCTTCATGTATGCTAATTAAATCAAATGCTTGCACCATCTGATTTCTCAAATCAGGTGCAGTTTCACTTCCGTAGTGCAGTTGTGCTAATTCACTTAAATAATCACATAAACCTAACATTCCATAACTTAATTCAAAATTGACATTGCCTAATTGAAATTTATAAGGTATGTCTGTCTGGTCAATAAAATAATGGTTAAGACCAGGTAATCTTAATAAATGTTCTTCTTTGCCATAAAGTAAGGCATGATGTGGCCCATAGACTTTATAACAACTCAAAGTATAAAAATCAACATCTAAATCTTGGACATCAACTAATCTATGAGGTGCATAAGCTACACCATCTACACAAATCATAGCGTTGCGATCGTGTACAAATGCAGCAATTTCTTTGATTGGATTGATGGTTCCCAGAACATTAGAAGCATGAGTCAAGGCTACCAGTTTGGTGCTATGACTCATCAATAGTTCTAAATCTGCTAAATGAAGTTCTAAAGTATCTGGGCGAACTTTCCACACTTTAACCTTCATTCCTTGTTTTTCAAGAGCGACCCAAGCACCAATATTAGCCTCATGGTCACAATTAGTAACAATAACCTCATCACCAGGTGTAAAGGTTTGACCCAGACACATTGAGAGAACTTTCAACATCATTGTAGTAGATGGGCCCATAACCACTTCTTTATCAGAATTGGCATTAATGAAAGTGGCCATTCCCCTAGTTGCTAGAGTCAATCGTTCTCCCGCAAGTTGAGAAACCCCATAAGAAGCTCCTAACTGGACATTAGAACTCAAGAGAAATTCGCTAATTTTATCTACTACCTTTTTCAGGGTTTGTGACCCGCCAGCATTATCAAAAAAAGTCCATTCACCAGCTAGAGCCGGAAAATATTGACGAACTTTATCAAGATTCAGAAGCATAGTATAAGTTTTCTAGAGAATTCTTTACCCTAGCCTACCTTCTGACAAGTCGCCCAGAGAGCATCTACATCCTCTTTTGGTCTTTGCAGCTTGTTGTGGGAGCCTTCTTGCTCTAAACATCTGGTGACAAAGAATGTAAAGAGATGTAGCAATGATATGACATACAACGTTTTGTAACTACATAAAGTACACCCCTACCCAACCCTCACGCCACTTGCTAAATATCGGGAACGCTAAGAGCAAACAAGTCTGACTGCTCAACGTAGTGGCGACTCTTACTAAGCGGAAGATTATGCCCGGATTTCTCACGCATAGTTTAGGCTTCACGGGAAGAGGAGTGTGGGGGGTAAGACTTCTTCCCCATCCTCCCACACTCCCCACACCTCCCACACCCCTTGGATTTCTCACTTGTGAGAAATCCAGGTTATGGAGTATTTCTGCATTTTACGTTGGCGTAGCCTCTGTCTCCTACACGCTGTTCGCGTTGGTAGAGAAGTTGAAATCTGTTGTATCTAACTTATAGCAACTATTAATGTCTTGATTCTTCACAATTCTCTCCAATTTTATTTGATAAGTTTAAGGGAGAGTCAAAGCAACTATTGTTTTGAGTCTTAATTCCTTGATTGAAAACAAAGGAAGGACTTATGAACACTACCACTACGCTTAAATACGACATCAAGGTTATCAAGGAAGAGGCACTTCAACTTGTTAAAAAGGGACTTCTTAACCGTCAGCACCCAATTTACACCATCTGTAAATATATTCCTCATCGTGACTGGGTTAATTTTGAACTTGAGTTAGAAAAAAATGAATTTTTACTCAGAGATAGAATTATCGACCTACTGAATCACGAATCATGGGAAGATGATTGAGACTGCATTTAGAAGCTGAACCACCATTAGCTACATCCCAATAAAATCAAAATTACAAATTCATTTTTCAACATTAAAAGCCCTCGAATTAATCGGGGGTTATAAGTAAGAGACTATTAAAGTCAGCAATAAATCTTGATGAATGGCTTAGGTGCTGGAAAAGAGAAGAAAACCACCGCTAGCATAGCAATACAATAATTCTCTATTAAGGCTGTTTTCTTGTTCTAGTTGTGTCAGTTAATACCTTGCTGTTGGGTTGCAGCCTCGCATTTTATGGCAATTCATTACTGAGTCCAAGAGAAAATAATTATACCAACCTATTTCAGTCAATTGTATTAGGTTGTATTAAGTAGATAACTCTTCTAGCCCAATCCATTCGGTAATAGATTGCCATTGGCTTACGTAAACAGTAGTACTGCTACGTTTTTCTTTTGGAGTTTTTCTAAGTAGTTTACCCATGACAACATCGCTGAATGAACTGGATTCGTTCCAATCATAAACAGGCATCTCCTGCCAGCAGTGGCGACAAAACCAGTAAGTCTCTGCACCACGTATATGTTCTAAAAGTAAGCTTGAGCAGCAAGGACAGTAATTCATATTTTTCTCAAATCCTGTTCATAAAAGTGTTATTGCAATTCAGGGCAGCTACTTGAGAAGCCCGTAAATATTTAAAACAAACTGTCTATATTTTGACTATAGTCTTTAAATATAAAGAACTTGTGAGGATAGTTAAAATACTTAATTATTTAGCAAAACTTATACTTATTTATTAAGTAATACTTTCAGGCTGATTTAGCGGTTTTTTCACAAAATCCTCAAATTATATTCAGATAAATTCCCGGAAGATTACTATAATTGACAAATTAACCATAAAATTCAACGAGTAACTGCTTAAATTAGCTATAGGAATCCGGTTTGATTTCTGAAAAAAATTAAGTATTTGTAGGGTGCGTTATGACTTTAGTCTAACGCACCAAACCCTTGAGAATGGTGCGTTACGCTTCGCGATAACACACCCTACGTGTTGTTCAAAAATCAAATAGTAATCCTATAGCTTAAATTATGTTATTAATTATTCTCTACGATCGATTAGCCCTGATAGTTTTTTAGTCGAAGCTATTGTCTTGATCGGTCAGAAAATATTCAGCCAATTGAAATAGAGCAAGTCCGCAGCCAAAGTCAAAATAACTTAAAATTATGGGTTGAGGCACAATCGGCTCAAATGATGCAAGTTAATCAGGAACTTCAGCAAGCCCTCGAAGAACTCCAGGTTGTGAAAGAAAAACTGCACCAAGCTTACGAGGAGTTAGAACAACGAGTGACGGAAAGGACAGCAGAACTTGTGATGTCTAACGTCCTGTTGCAACAAGAAATTATTGAACGCGAAAGTGCAGAAGCTGCATTACGGCAGAGCGAAAACCTCTATCGCCAGCTTGTGGAAAGCCAAACTGACATAATTATCCGCATTGATTTGCAGGGGCAGATTACCTTTGCCAATGTGGCAGCTTGTCGAACCTTCGGCTGGAAACAAGATGAGTTTCGCGATCGCTCATATTTCCAGTTTCTTCATCCAGATGACTTGACTCAAGTGATGGAAAGTATCACAGCTTTAGGATCTTCATCCCATTCCTTGACTAATTATGAACGATGTGCATTGACAGTAAACGGTATCCGCTGGTTTCAATGGAATGCGATCGCAATCCATAATGACAAAGGAGAGGTTGTTGAAATACAACAGGTAGGTAGAGATATTACCGAACAGCAAGCCGCGCTACACGACCGCCAACTTGCCGAAGCAGCACTACGCCAAAGTGAGGAGAAATTTCGCACTTTTTCCGAAAACACCCACGCCACGATCTGGATTAGTAGCGCAGATTCATTCTACCCTTTGTACATTAGTCCTGCTTATGAGAAAATTTGGGGTCGATCTTCCCAAGGTCTATTTGAGCAGCCAACATCTTGGGTAGACACAGTTCATCCAGACGATCGCGATCGCGCCACCCAATCAATTGAGCAACTACTTAGTGGCAGTCAATCCATTTCAGCAGAATATCGGATTTTGCGACCTGATGGATCGATCCGCTGGATTTGGAATCGGGGTTTTGCTGTCTATAATGACCAAGGACAAGTTAACTACTATGGTGGCATTGCTGAAGATATCACCGAGCGCAAGCTGGCGGAACAAAAAATCTCCGAACAAGCCGCTCTACTTGATATCGCTACCGACGCCATATTAGTTCGAGATTTCCAGTCTCAAATCTTATTCTGGAATAAAGGTGCAGAGCGGATGTATGGTTGGCTTTCTACAGAGGTTATTGGCAAAGACCTCCACGATATTTTATACCCAGCCGGAATTCAGCAGCAATTGAAAGAACCACTAAAAAGCGTAATTGAGAGTGGCTCGTGGCAAGGTGAGTTACATAAAGTTACAAAATCCGGTCAGAAAATTATTGTGGAAAGCCGTTGGACATTGATGCGTGATTCTGCGGAAGAACCCAAATCCATCTTGACTGTTGACACTGACATCACCCAAAAGAAACAACTCGAAGAGCAGTTTTTTCGCACCCAGCGATTGGAAAGCCTTGGTACTCTTGCAGGTGGTATTGCCCACGACTTGAACAATATATTGACACCAATTTTGGCATCGGCTCAATTATTACAGGGAAAATTTTTCCAAGACGAGGAGCATTCTGGGCAATTGCTGGCACTCGTAGAAAGCAACGCCAAACGTGGAGCAGCTTTAGTGAAGCAAGTCTTATCCTTTGTACGGGGATATAAAGGAGAGCCGACAATTATTCAAGTCCAGTATCTGATTTCAGAAATTATCCAAATTGCTAAACAGACATTTCCCAAATCTATTGAATTTTCCACCATTATCCCAGAAGACATTTGCGCGATCGCTGGGGATACTACACAACTACATCAAGTGTTAATGAATCTGTTAGTAAATGCCCGCGATGCTTTACCAGATGGTGGTAATATCAATATTTCTGTGGAAAATAAGTTTATTGATGAAGCTTATACCAGAATGAATCTTGATGCCAAGGTTGGGCATTATATTGTGATTACCGTTGCCGATAACGGAATTGGGATACCGCCAAAAATATTAGATAGAATTTTTGAGCCATTTTTCACCACAAAAGAGGTCAACACAGGTACGGGACTTGGACTTTCAACAGCGTTGGGTATCATTAGAAGCCATGACGGTTTTATTAAAGTGTCTAGCAATGTCGGTAGAGGCAGCAAGTTTGACCTGTTTTTACCAGCTGTAGAAGCAACCCACCCATTTAAGATAGAAGACCTGGATTTGCTCCCAGGAGAGGGAGAATTGATTTTAGTTGTAGATGATGAAGCCCAAATTCGGGAGATTGCCACAATCATCCTAGAAAATCATAGCTATCAGATACTCACTGCTAGTAATGGCATTGAGGCGATCGCACTTTATGCCCAACACAAGCATCAAATCAATGCTGTGTTGATGGATCTAATGATGCCAGAAATGGATGGAATTACCGCTATTCGCACCTTGCGAAAAATGAACAAGCAGCTTCAAATCATTGCCTGTAGCGGGCTGAACTCAATGGAAGTGTTTGCTCAAGCTGCTGATGTTAATGTGCAAGCAGTTTTATCAAAACCCTATACAGCCAGAGAATTATTGAACAGTTTACACCACCTATTGAGAGGCTAGTAAGGAAAAGGGGACAAGGGGGACAAGGGGGACGAGAAGAATAAGCATATCCCATACCCAATTCTTCACAAGATCCTCAGATTGGTTTCCTATATTTAGAGCGTAGGCAACGTTGGCAAAATAGGGTTTATCCGGCTGATGAATATTGTTAGGAAGATTAATAATAACTTAGCGATCGCAGGGCAAATTACACTAGATCAGCTGGGACAAATAGCTGATGAGGGTTATAAGTCTGTACTGAACCTACGTTTGCCCGACGAAATAGGCTTGCTGGCTAATGAGCAGGAGAAGACTGAGCTTTTGGGATTGTATTACGTTAATATCCCAACTAAACCTGAAGACATTAATCATCAAGGTATGCTCCAGATATATCAGATCGTCACTGAACTACCCAAACCGATTCTGATACATTGTGATAATTCAATTCGTTCAGCTGCAATAGTATTGTTGTATATCGCCCTCAAACAAGGCATAGCATTTGAAAAAGCACTGCAAAAAGTTATTAATTTAGGCTTGATATAAGACGAGGATTTGAATTTTTCAACTACTCGTAAGGATAGGAGATAAAAGATAGGGGATAGGGAATAGGCAATAAAAGATTATAGATATACGAATTTTTGAGAAATAAAATTGTATTTTTAGATAATTTAATTCTGCTAAGACCATTTCACTTTAATAATCATACAAATACGCTATTAGGGGCAGCATTGCCATGCCCTTACAAGAAATATATATGTATCAGGTATATCAGAATTTTCGTGAATTGGTATAAAACATTGCTGGATTTGAATACTGTTCGGTTAAGCATTTTTAACTTGAAATTGGGCTTTGGGAAAAGGTTACTGGGTTTGGGTTAAAAGCTTTTATTTTCCCTTTTACCCTTCCCCTTTTCCCCTTAACCTAAAGGTATTGTGATGGATTTAATTTATTCATGGGGTGATGTTCTAGTAGCGATCGCTCCAATTTGGCTTTGCAAAAAAAAGGTGGATGTAGGGTTACAGATTCTCATCCCATAGCTAGACGCAAAGATTTTTATAGTAATTTACCATCATGGGGGAAATGTACCTCACAAAACCGAAAACTGGAAAGAGAAATGAGGTTGTTACCTAGCTAAATTTCTGGAATTCGTCATCATGTATGAAATAGTTCAAGCTCTCTCCAACGGTGATGAAAAAACTGCTCTACATCAGTTGATTTATGCGTTGAGTGTTTCAGGTAAGCATTACTTCCTAAGAAATGAGATTTTGCAAGCTTTTGCTGATTACTGTCATCAATCCCAAAAGCCTGCTTATTTTTACTACTCTTCTGCTGTTGGCAAACTAATACAATATACCCACGAAATAATTCTTGAAGAGGAAAGCACTTGGTTCGTGATTCGACCGAGGATTGCTAATCAAGAAGTTTGGCAACTGACAGCCGACTTTAGCAGGTTCGAGCAGATGACACCTCAAGCGCTGTTAGATGTGAGAGATCGTCTAGTCAACCGCTACCAACCCCATATTTTGGAAATCGATCTCCACCCCTTCTATGAGAGTTCTCCAAGAATTGACGACGCGAGAAATATAGGTCAAGGTTTAGCCTTCCTCAACCGCTACCTGTGCAATCAATTGTTGACTGACTCTGAATATTGGGTAGAAATGTTATTTAAAGCGTTACATAGGTTGCAATGCAATGGTATTGACCTATTGTTGAGCGATCGCATTTCTTCTGGTATTGAGTTAGCCAAACAAATTAAGCCAGCGCTGAAATTGCTGAGTGAGCGATCGCCTGATGAACCTTATGAAAAATTTAGCTTCGACCTCCAAGAACTCGGCTTTGAGCCGGGTTGGGGTAACACTGCGGCGCGAGTCTCTGAAACTTTAGAACTCCTCGACCGACTCATTTACTCCCCGGAACCTGGCATCTTAGAAACATTTGTAGCTCGCGTCCCCGCCGTCTTTCGCGTCGTTCTCGTTTCCGTTCACGGCTGGGTGGGACAGGAAGATGTTTTGGGAAGAGATGAAACACTTGGTCAAGTTATCTATGTCCTCGAACAAGCCCGCAGCTTAGAAAATGAACTGCGCGAACAAATCAAACTCTCTGGACTCGATCGGCTAGGCATTAAACCTCATGTAATTATTCTGACTCGATTAATCCCTAACTGCGAAGGAACATTTTGTAACCTTCCCTTAGAAAAAGTCCAAGATACAGAGAATGCTTGGATATTGCGCGTTCCTTTTGGTGAATTCAATCCAGAAATTACGAATAATTGGATTTCTAAATTTGATATTTGGCCCTATTTAGAGCAATTTGCTGTAGATGCAGAAAGAGAATTACTAGCTCATTTCCAAGGCAAGCCTAATCTAGTTGTTGGCAATTACAGTGATGGTAATTTAGTAGCTTTTCTCCTATCTCGCCGAATGAAAGTCACCCAGTGCAATATTGCCCATTCCTTAGCAAAACCTAAATATCTATTTAGCAATTTGTATTGGCAAGATTTAGAAGATAAATACCACTTTTCCGTACAATTCACCGCCGATTTGATTAGTATGAATGCTGCCGACTTCATTATTACATCGTCCTATCAAGAAATTGTCGGCACACCTGACACGATAGGTCAATACGAGTCGTACAAGTGGTTTACGATGCCGCAGTTGTATCATGTGGTTGATGGCATTGATTTGTTTAGTCCTAAATTTAACTTAGTGCCGCCGGGGGTAAATGAAAATATTTTCTTTCCCTATAGCCAAAAAGAACATCGGGACTCTAACCTTCGTACACAAATCCACGACTTACTCTTTACCCGCGAAGACTCTCAAATTATTGGTCAGTTAGATGATCCTAATAAGCGATCAATCTTTGCCGTTGATACCGTCACCTCAATCAATAATCTCACTGGTTTAGCTGAATGCTTTGGTAAAAGTCAGGCTTTGCAAGAGCATTGCAATCTGATTCTCTTAACTAGTAAACTGCGTCCAGATGAAGCTACAAACTCAGAAGAAGCAGAAGAAATCCAAAAACTCCACAACATTATTGATGAATATCATCTCTATGGCAAAATTCGCTGGGTGGGGATGCGTATCCCTAGCAATGAACTTGGCGAAGCCTACCGAGTAGTTGCAGATTCTCAGGGGATTTATATTCATTTTGCCCGCTTTGAATCCTTCGGGCGGAGTATTTTGGAAGCCATGATTTCCGGCTTACCTACTTTCACTACCCAATTTGGCGGCTCTTTAGAAATTCTTGATAACCAAGAAAACCGATTTAATGTTAATCCTACAGACTTAGAAGGAACAGCAACGAAAATTTTAGATTTCCTTGAACACTGTGATGCTCGTGCGGAATACTGGCAAGAAGTTTCAGAATGGATGAGTCAGCGAATTCATCACAAATATAATTGGCATTTACATAGCAATCAATTACTACTGCTTGCTAAAATGTTTAGTTTTTGGAACTTTGTTGCTCCCGAAAATAACGAAGCCAGAGATCGCTACATGGAAACCTTATTTCATCTCATTTATAAACCCAGAGTCGAAAAGATTTTGGAAAAGCATAAGGGGGGATGAGGGAGTGGGGAGTGGGGAGCAGGGGAGCAGGGGAGCAGGGGAGCAGGGGAGCAGGGGAGCAGGGGAGCAGGGGAGCAGGGGAGCAGGGGAGCAGGGGAGAGTTAGAACTGGATTCATCCACCTCGGAACTCCGTTCATCCACCTCAGAACTCCGTTAATCCACCTCGGAACTCCGTTCATCCACCTCGGAACTCCGTTCATCCACCTCGGAACTCCGTTAATCCACCTCAGAACTCCGTTAATCCACCTCGGAACTCCGTTCATCCACCTCGGAACTCCGTTCATCCACCTCGGAACTCCGTTCATCCACCTCAGATACTCGTTCATCCACCTCAGATACTCGTTCATCCACCTCAGATACTCGTTCATCCACCTCAGAACTCCGTTCATCCACCTCGGAACTCCGTTCATCCACCTCGGAACTCCGTTCATCCACCTCGGAACTCCGTTCATCCACCTCGGAACTCCGTTCATCCACCTCAAAGACTCAAAATCCCCAGTCCCCAATCCCCACAACTTCTTATGCAAACAAAAGGTCGTTCTCGCCATTTTATCTACACAGACTGGATATTAATCGAAACCCAGTTTGACCCTGAGCAATTGCACTCCAAAGAAACCGTCTTTACAATCGGCAATGGATACCTGGGAACAAGAGGCAGTTTTGAGGAAGGTTATCCTCATACATTGCCAGCTACTTTTATCCACGGTGTCTACGATGATGTGCCTGTGGTGTACACTGAACTGGTAAATTGCCCTGACTGGCTACCCTTGATAGTGATTGTGAATGGCGATCGCTTCCGTCTCGATCAAGGTGAGATATTAAGCTACGATCGCCAGCTCAATTTACGCCAAGGACTACTGACTCGGGCCTTGCGTTGGCGCTCTCCCAGTGGAAACACCATAGACATTAGCTTTGAACGCTTTGCTAGTCTTGCAGATCCGCACGTGTTGGCGCTACGCTGCCATTTAACACCAATAGATTTCGAGGGGTTAATCGAAGTTCAAGCTAGCATCAATGGCTATCCCGAAAATCAGGGTTTCAATCACTGGGAAGAATTAGATCAGGGCAAGACTAACCAAGGAATCTGGTTGCAACGCCGCACGCGCAACTCTCGAATTGAACTTGGTATGGCAGCTAAGGTGACAATACTAGGCACTGAAGCATCTTTGCAAGTCAATACCGCACCTGGTTATCCTACCTTGAGTACAACCTTCTTGGGTAAAGCGCAGCAGACTGTGACGGTGGAAAAACTTGTGACAGTTTTTACCTCACGGGAGATTGAAGCACCAGTTCTAGCAGCTCAAGAAAAACTGGCACAACTGACAGACTACGTAACATTACTAAAAGCCAATGAGCAGGCATGGGATGAGGTTTGGCAGCAAAGTGACATCCTGATTGAGGGGGATAGCACAGCTACTTTTGCGGTTCGCTACAATCTGTTTCAACTGCTGATTGCTGCGCCACGGGATGATGACAGGGTGAGCATTCCTGCTAAAACCCTTTCGGGGTTTGGCTATCGCGGTCATATTTTTTGGGATACAGAAATTTTTATGCAACCCCTATTTCTGTTTACTCAACCAGCGATCGCCCGTAATTTACTCAGTTACCGTTGGCACACCTTAGCAGGAGCTAGACGCAAGGCAACCCATTACGGCTATAGAGGGGCAATGTTTGCCTGGGAAAGTGCTGCTACTGGAGATGAAGTGACACCACGTTGGGCTATCGGCAGTGATTTTTATGGTGAAGACGTGCGGATTTGGTGTCGCGATCGCGAAATTCATATCAATGCAGATATCCCCTACGCAATTTGGAACTATTGGCAAGCAACTGGTGATGATGACTGGATGCAAAAGTGCGGTGCAGAGGTGATTTTGGATGCCGCCATTTTTTGGAATAGCCGAGTCGAATTCAATTCTGAGCGCGACCAATATGAAATTCGGGGAGTAATCGGAGCGGATGAATACCATGAATTTGTCCACAACAACGCCTTTACAAACCGAATGGCGCAATGGCATTTAGAAAAAGCGATCGCTGTCTATGATTGGCTGGCTCACAAATTCCCCGAACGAGCCACCGAACTAGAACAGAAACTAAAGCTGACCCCAGAGGAACGAACGCAATGGCAAGAGATCGTCGCCAAAATATTGTTTTTCTATGACCCACCAACAGAACTAATCGAGCAGTTCGAGGGATTTTTCCAATTGGAAGATATCAACTTAGCAGATTATGAACCACGCGATCGCTCCATGCAACCGATCTTGGGTATTGATAAAACCAACAAATCTCAAGTACTAAAGCAGCCAGACGTATTAATGCTCCTATATTTAATGCGCGAATCAGCAGATTTTCCCTATAACGAAAAAGCATTACAGACAAACTGGGACTACTACGCACCCCGCACCGATATTACTTATGGTTCGTCCCTTGGCCCAGCAGTTCAAGCCATTTTAGCTTCCGATTTGGGCAAATCAACCGTAGCTTACGAACAATTTATGCGGGCGTTAATGGTGGATCTTGAAGATAACCGAGGTAATACCAACGACGGAATTCACGGCGCTAGTGCTGGTGGAATTTGGCAAGCTGTAATTTTTGGATTCGGCGGTATCCAACTAACTGAAAATGGCCCCGTAGCTAATCCCCACCTACCCCCTGGCTGGACGCGCCTAAAGTTTAAACTGCACTGGCGCGGGAAATGGCATGACTTTGATTTGAAGGGATTGGGGACTGGGGAGCAGGGGAGCGGGGGAGCAGGGGAGCAGGGGAGCAGGGGAGCAGGGGAGCAGGGGAGCAGGGGAGCAGGGGAGCAGGGGAGCAGGGGAGCAGGGGAGGCAGGGGAGCAGGGGAGCAGGGGAGAAGTTGGAGGAAATTTTTCCCCTCTGCCCCTTTGCTCCTCGGTCACTGAGCGTAGCCGAAGTGCTGCCCCTCTGCCTCTTGTACCCGATGCCCCATCTCCCATGCTTAACATCCAAGGATTCATCTTCGATTTAGATGGTGTACTAACAGATACAGCAGAACTTCACTATCTAGCTTGGCAGAAGCTAGCTGATGAAGAGGGTATACCGTTTAATCGGGAAGCTAACGAAGCCTTGCGGGGTGTATCCCGTCGTGCTTCCCTGATGCTGATTGTTGGGGATAGACCGTATTCGGAAGCACAAATCGAGGAGATGATGGAGCGCAAGAATCGCTACTATGTCGAATTGATCCAAAACATGACACCCCAGGATTTGTTACCAGGTGCGATCGCCTTGTTGAATGAATTGCGGCAAGCTGATATTAAGATCGGTATTGGTTCAGCGAGTAAAAATGCCCGCCCAGTGCTAGAGCGATTGGGCATTGTGGACAAAGTAGATGCGATCGCAGACGGTTACAGTGTACAAGAACCTAAGCCAGCGCCCGACCTATTTCTGTATGCAGCCAAGCAGCTAGGAATCGAACCAGGGCAATCTGTGGTTGTAGAAGATGCCGCAGCCGGTGTTGAAGCCGCTCTAGCTGCTGGGATGTGGGCAGTCGGACTCGGCCCCGTTGAACGAGTTGGAGCCGCTCATATTGTTTTTCCCAGCCTAGAAGGTATTAAATGGGCAGACCTACAAGAGCAATTGAGTAACATTTCCAGACAAAAACATTAAACAAACGACAACTGCTTGATTACCGAAGAAAGGCAGAGGGCAGGAGGCAGGAGGCAGGAGGAAGAAAATATAATTTATAATTTTTGCCCTCTGCCAAAAGGGTTTAAAGCCCCTAAATTTATTTATGAAAAAAAGAAAAAATATGTATAACGAGTGGCGCAGCGCATATTTACAGCGTCCTTATTAAATCCCCTAAATTTATTTATGGGGATTTAAACTGAGCCTTCTGCCTCCTGCCTCCTGCCCTCTGCCTCCTGCCCTCTGCCTTTCTTGCTAAAACTACCTAAAACTACACTGAAATGACTGATAACTGCTAAACTCCAAAAGCTAAGATCGTCTAAGTAGGGAATCTAAAACAAAACCCAACTTGAGCAATTAGGAGCAAGAGCGTGAATTTGGACGATTTAGCTTTGCAGATAGAGAACATGCGTAAGCGCGTCGCCCTCTTGCAACGCCAAAGTGAGCAGCAAAAAGCACAAGCAGATATTGAACTCGTTACCGCAGTATTCAAAGAAGTTTACCTAGCTTTGGAAGAACTCCAACTAGTGAATGAAGATTTAAAGCAACAGAATGAAGAATTATCCAAAACTCAACAGGCTTTGGTAGCAGAAGGTCAACGCTACCAAGAATTATTTGAGGAAGTACCAGACGCTTATTTTGTGACTGATACAAAAGGGATAATTCAGGAAGCTAACTCAGCCGCCACCACTCTGCTCAACATTTCCAAAAGTTTGTTGTTGGGTAAATCCATAGGGATTTTTGTGCTTGAGAAAGAAGTAATTGCTTTTCATTTGAAACTGAATCATCTGCGCGATCGCACCCAATTCCCAGACTGGAAAATGCAAGAGTGGGAAGTAAACTTGCGACCGCGTGACAAAACACCTATTATGGCTGCGGTTAAGGTTGCTGCTATCCGTAATCAATCTAGTGAGTTAGTTGGTCTGCGCTGGCTATTGCGGGATATTAGCGAAAGCAAGCGAATCAAAGCCAAGCTGCAATGGGCAGAAGAGGCGATGCGACAAGCACTTGCCAAAGAAAGGGAGTTTAGCGAACTTAAATCCCGCTTGCTCACCATTACCTCACATGAGTTTCGCACCCCTTTGGCTACCATCCACTCTTCTGCGGAACTACTAGAACATTATCGCCACCTCTGGAGCGAACAGCGACAACAGACCCATCTACGTCGTATTCAAGCATCAGTGATGCATATTACCCAGTTGTTGAATGATGTATTGATGGTGAGTCAGGATGAAACAGGCAAGTTAGAGTTTAATCCAACACCCATAAATTTGGTGGAATTTTGCCGCGATTTATTAGAAGAATTACAACAGAGCGATCGCTTCCAACATGCGATCGTTTTTAGCAGTGAGTGCCAATGTACACCAGCCAATTTAGACGCTAAACTACTCCGACAAATCTTGAGTAATTTATTCTCAAATTGTCTAAAATATTCTCCCATTGGTACTACGGTTAGGTTTTCTGTAACCACTGCCAACGAGCAAGCTATATTCCAGACTCAAGACTCTGGTATTGGCATTCCCGCTTCTGACATTGAACACATCTTTGAACCCTTCCATCGCGCCAGTAATACAGCCAATATTGCAGGAATGGGATTGGGGATGTCCATCGTCAAACAGGCTGTAGATTTACATGGCGGCGAGATTACAGTTGAAAGTGCGATCGGTACGGGAACTACCTTTACTGTCATTCTGCCATTTTCAATAAATTTCCATATATAGCTAATCAATCACTTTTATTTATCGAATTTAAAAAAAAAAGTATTTGCTTGTATGGTGGAAGGTCTTTAAAGTAGAGTAAGCCGGTCAACAATAGGTTGATTGTAAAGTTTTTCTTCGCAGTAGCTTAGGGAAACGAACTCAAAGACTTTGTATCTTTAAATATGAGCTTAAAATATTACGCCTGTGGTAATCTCTAACAAATCAGAATACGCACTTCTAGCCCTGTTAGAGTTAGCAACCTGCTACCCTAAGGGTGAAGCCTTACAAATTCGAGAAATAGCGGCCTTGCAAGATATCCCGAACCGCTATTTAGAACAACTTCTAGCAACATTAAGACGTGGAGGTTTAATTAAGAGTATACGCGGAGCCAAAGGTGGCTATGTTCTGGCACGAGATCCTGGAAAAATTACAGTGTTGGATGCTTTTAGCTGCATGGAAGGATCAGATATTGTTGTCTCTCCTTCTGAGCCGACTCCCAACACGGTAGAAGGTGAGCTAATTCAGGAAGTTTGGCAAGAAGCACGTCAGGCTGCTAACTCCGTTTTGGAAAAATATACACTCCAAGACCTTTGTGAACGAAGATCGATCCGAGAACAGAAGGAGCTAATGTATTACATTTAACAAGGATGGCCAAATAATTACTAATTCGTAATTAAAAGGGTATGTGAAAATAATAACGAGACAATCTGTGACGCTGTTATATGCCTGAAGTCAATTTTCAACAGCCTATAAATAGTGCCGCTACTCTTGTGGAGAGTTATGCAGCAGGAAAACGGAACTTTAGTAAAGCAGAATTGGGTAATGCTGATTTGCAAGGCATTAACTTGAAAGGATCTGACCTAAGTTATGCTGACTTGAGTGAAGCTAACCTGAGTAGCGCTAATTTGAGGGGAAGTGATTTGAGCTTTGCCGATCTGAGTCAAGCTAATCTGAAGGATGCCGATCTTAGGGGAGCATTATTGATGTCAGCGAATCTCCGCCAAGCCGCTCTCAAAGGAGCGAACCTGGAAAAAGCAGACTGCGATGGCAACACCCATTTTCCCCAAGATTTCGACCCAGCCAAAGCGGGTATGCAGATTAAATTTGAAGATTGATTAATTTAAGTTGAGCGATCGCACTGGC
Source organism: Nostoc sp. (assembly GCF_036918015.1). Taxonomy (GTDB): domain Bacteria; phylum Cyanobacteriota; class Cyanobacteriia; order Cyanobacteriales; family Nostocaceae; genus Nostoc. The sequence continues at coordinate 659 of NZ_JBALEO010000066.1, read as the reverse complement.
CTCAAGATAGAAGATATTTCTCTCAAAAGAGTTGTATTTTGGTAGAAAAGCCTATCTATGAGGTTGACAATGGAGGCGAAAAGTGAAACCCTCAACCGACGCGCACCACTAATTACTGCTGGAATTTTTCTTGGTGTGGGTCTTGGAGGGTTTATTGATGGAATTTTACTGCATCAAATCCTCCAGTGGCATCACATGCTGAGTAACATTAGACCTCTAACAAACAGGGCGAATATAGATTTAAACATGGTATGGGATGGGTTCTTTCATACCATAAATTGGGTATTCACCGTGGCAGGACTAGTGTTACTATGGCGTGCTGGAAGACGTGATGATGTTCCTTGGTCATCACAAACCTTTATTGGATCGATACTGATTGGGACTGGGTTATTCGACTTGGTTGAAGGTTTAATTGACCATCAAATTCTCGGTGTCCATCATGTAAAACCAGGCCCAAATGAGTTAACTTGGGACATAGGATTTCTTGCATTCGGTGCGCTACTTGTTCTCATCGGCTGGCTAATTATAAAAAAAGAGTCAAGAGTCATTAGTAATTAGTCATTGGTCATTGGTCATTGGTCATTGGTCATTGGTCATTGGTCATTGGTCATTGGTCATTGGTCATTGGTCATTGGTCATTGGTCATTGGTCATTGGTCA
>NZ_JBALEO010000065.1:0-22558 GCF_036918015.1 Nostoc sp. | reverse complement strand
TGTAATTTGTGATTAGCGCGAAAGCCTGAATTTTCGTTAACTTTTTTCTAATTTATGGATCAAAATTTTTCTCACATTATGATTCAAAGCATAGTCATTGTAGTAGCTGGGATATTGCTGGCAACTTTACCCCCATTTCTTTGGGGTTGGGATTGGGAAACAACAATTTATCGCGCCCTTACTTTCCTGGTGGTAGCTTCTCCCTGTGCGCTGATGGCTGCAATTATGCCCACCCTGCTTTCAGGAATCGCCAATGGTGCAAGACAGGGAATTTTGTTTAAAAATGGGGCGCAGTTGGAGAAGATTGGCCAAGTCCGAGCGATCGCATTTGATAAAACTGGTACTCTCACAACAGGGCAGGTACAGGTATTTCAGGTAGTTTCAGCTAGTGAATACACTAAGAATGATGTATTAAAAGCCGCTGCTAGTGTAGAATCCTCTTCCGAACATCCCATCGGTAAAGCAATTGTGCAGGCGGCTGGCGATTTAGATTGGGTTGCTGCAATCCAAGTACAAGCGTTACCGGGACAGGGAATTGTCGGAATTGCTCAAGAACAACAGGTAATTGTTGGAAATGCCATTTTTGTGCAGCAGTATGTCACAAATTTACCTGAAGAATTGCAAGAAATCGCTCAATCTTGGGAACAAGAAGGTAAAACTGTGGTTTGGGTTGCACGGGAAGTAGAGGTGATGGGTGTAATTGCGATCGCAGATCAGGTAAGAGTCGAAGCAGCCGCAACCATCAGCCGATTAAAGAAACTGGGAGTTGAACAAATTGTCATGTTAACCGGTGATAATCAGGAAACTGCTCACAGTGTCGCCAAAGTAGTAGGAATCGATCGGGTATATGCCCAACTTCTACCAGAAGATAAGCTGGATGTTATCCGCCGTTTACAGGAACAATATCAAACTGTGGCAATGGTAGGCGATGGCATTAATGATGCACCAGCTTTAGCGCAAGCATCCGTGGGTATAGCGATGGGAGTATCTGGTAGCGATGTGGCATTAGAAACCGCAGATATAGTACTGATGGCAGACAGGTTAGAAAAAATTGCCGTAGCGATGCATTTGGGCAGGCGATCGCAACTCATAGTAAAACAAAATATAGTTGTAGCGTTGAGTTTCATTATGTTGCTTTTAGTCGGCAACTTTCTAGGAAATATTAACCTACCCATCGGCGTCATTGGTCATGAAGGTTCCACAGTATTAGTTACCCTCAGTGGACTAAGATTATTGAAATAAGATAGGACGCAAGATGAGCAACAAAACCCAGATGTAGAGACGCGATTTATCGCGTCTTAAAAGACCAGAAATACCCGAAATCACTGAAATTGATGAATTAGAAACTTTCATCGGTTCAAAAAAACCAAAATTTGAGTATGAAATGTGGCCAATATTCAATTCACATTATACGTAAATTATTATTTTGACTTCTTAACTTTTAACTCCTAACTCCTAACTCCTAACTCCTAACTCCCAACTCCCAACTCCCAACTCCTAATATCATGTCCGCATAATTAGTTATGCTAACCACAGTCATTACACCCCACCCCCAACCCCTCCCCGCTTGCGGGGAGGGGAGACAAAGCGTAGCTTTGGCGGGGTGGGGTTCTTCGGGTTTAATAAGCAATCAAGCGGACATAATATAACTCCTAACTCCTAACTCCTAACTCCTAACTCCTAACTCCTAACTCTTACTCATGCAAACCGATCCAAAACCAGGAACACTTTACGTTGTCGGCACACCAATTGGCAACCTGGAAGATATCACCTTTCGGGCAGTACGAATTTTGCAAACTGTGGATATGATTGCTGCGGAAGACACGCGTCATACAGGGAAATTGCTACAGCATTTTCAAGTTAAAACACCCCAGGTGAGTTACCACGAACACAATCGTACTAGCCGTATTCCAGAATTATTAGAGCATTTAGTTAATAATAAAGCGATCGCTCTGGTGAGTGATGCGGGGATGCCAGGAATTTCCGATCCTGGATATGAACTGGTGAAAGCCTGTATTGAGGCGGGAATTCCAGTAGTTCCCATTCCTGGCGCTAGTGCAGCAATTACCGCTTTGAGTGCAGCTGGACTACCAACAGATCGGTTTGTCTTTGAAGGCTTTCTCCCAGCGAAAACTCAGCAGAGACAAGAACATTTAGAATCTCTGCAAACAGAATCTCGCACATTGATTTTCTACGAATCGCCGCACCGTTTGCGAGATACTTTGCAAGACTTAGCTCTTGTTTGGGGAAACGATCGCCAAATTGTGCTAGGACGGGAGTTAACTAAATTGTATGAGGAATTTTGGCGGGGGACAATTGCCGAAGCGATCGCTTACTACACTCAACGAGAACCCCAAGGTGAATATACATTAGTAGTAGCGGGAATTCCAGCCAGTCAGCCCCAACTGACAGAAGAAGAATTGAAAGCCGAATTGAAACAGTTAATTAGTCAAGGAATATCGCGATCGCAAGCTAGCCGTCAATTAGCAAAATTTACTTCCCTTCCCCGTCGCCAACTTTATCAACTAGCTCTTTCTATAGTTCTAGACTCTGATTGTAATATTTAAACGCATCATAAAGGTAATATATGCAAAATAGCACAATCATAAATAAAGTGGTCGTGCTTTACTAGCGAGATATCACATGAAAAGTTTAGTTCGTTTTTCCTTTTGGAAGCAAATTATTCTTGCTCTCGTATTTTATTTTGTTTGTAGTAGTATAGGTATCCTCCTTTCACCGGATGGAATTGCCAAATTAGCGGTACAAGAGGGGAGAGAGTTTCAGTACTGGGATGCAATTCATTATGTCAATCTGGGTTTGCATCCTCATTGTCAAGCCTTCTACCCACTCTGGTCACAAGTAATTCGTTTGTTTGCCCCAGAGAATTCCGTCGTTGGGCTTCGGTATGCTTTTCTCCTCTCTAATTTCCTTTTTGTCTTGTCACTACCTATCGTCTTATTTGTCTTGCGAAAAGTCATTAAGTCAGAAAGTTTGAGCTTTATCACTCTTATACTTTATGTTATTAATCCTAATTCTATTTTCCATAGTATTGGCTACACTGAGAGCTTGTTCTCGCTCTGGGCAATCATTAGTGTGGTAGCTCTTTTATTTTCAAATTCTGTGTTTTGGAATAGTATCTTAGCGGTGTCCGTGATTCTGATGTCTGTGTCTCGACCGAGTTTAGTGCAACTTCTCTTTGCTGCATTGGCGGCGATCACTTCTGTCTTTTTAGGAAGTCACTTAGGGTCTGAAACCCATTCTCAAAATAGGGAGTGGAAAAAATATACTATCCCCACTGGACTGATTGCTATATGCGCTATGGCAGGTTATTCGATCTACGGCATTTATTGTCTATTGTCAACAGGCAACTTTTTGGCTCCCTTTCAAGCCCAAGTGGAGTGGGGAAGAACTCTTCAGTTTCGACCATTGTTTCTGCTGTTTCCCAGGTCGCTGTTAAATGACTTACACGGTCTATACTTTCCATTTATTCTGTTGTTTTTGGTGGTTGTCCTCATTTACTTTCATGCCAAACACAAGCAGATTTTGCTGTATGTACCCAAATATCCTCTACTATCGATAACCCTTTTTTATCCTCCGATAGCGATTTTGATTTATTCTATCCGTTCTTGGCAATTAGGAAAAGCGGCTAAACTTACTCCTCAATATGTCACTCCAACCATTGCCCAACTACAAACGAATTATGTGTTCTTTTTTTGCTTATCCATTTGTATAGCCAATGCAGCAATTGGATTTCTAGCCGCTTCCCACTATCTCTATAGTCTGGCACGATTTGTATTTGCAACACCCTTCTTTTTTATTGCTTTTGGTGTGGTTACAGACCATCTTGATAATCCAAAGACACGACAATTTCTTTACGGGTGTCTCCTGGTTTCTGGCTTAGGGCTAGTTGAACAGTGGTATCGTTGGGGCAACAACCATTGGGTAGGATAATTGGATAGAAGGCGTTTTTGTTAACTGAACACTTAGACTATAATTATACAAGAAAAGTGTGTGTCTCAGCGATGGAATATAGCTCTCCTATAGCGATTTTGATCTATTCCATGCGTTCTTGGCAGTTAGGAAAAGCGGGTAAACTTACTCCTCAATATGTCACTTCAACCATTGCTCAACTACAAATGATATCTAAAGATTTTTGATATTAGTTCTCTAGATAGAGCAAGAATTTTGTCGGCAAATTTTAATATGAAATTAGTCAAATGCAAACAAAGCAGATTTTCAGTGAAGGAGAAATTCGATGACTAACATTATTGCTTGGTTGGTTTTGGGTTTAATTGCAGGTGCGTTAGCTAAATTATTTTATCCTGGAACCCAAGGCGGCGGTATTATCTCTACCATTGTATTAGGAATCCTGGGAGCCGTATTCGGTGGTTATTTGGGTCAAGTATTGCTAGGAAGTAGTTCGGCAGCAGCTGCATCTGTAGGAGCTTTATCTCTGGGAAGCATTTTATTTGCTGTTATTGGTGCAATGATACTAATTTTCCTTTGGGGTTTACTGACTCGTCGAGCTGTGTAATTACCTCAATTTCAGGTAACAATCTTGGGAATCACTTCTAACTGCAATAAACCGATAAAATGACATTAGAAAAAGAGCGAAGAACTATAGGAGTTTTCGCTGGGTATTCCGATGCACAATTGGTACTAAAGGAACTAAAAGCTGCTAATTTTCCAATGGAAAAAGTTTCTGTTATTGCACGGAATACAGAACAAAAAAGTGATATTGCTGGTGTTGAAATCATCGAAAACACTGGCAATACATCCTCAGAAGATGCTGCTGGAGCCGTTACTAGTGATGCTTTAGATGGTCTTACTGGTTTATCAGTCGATCTAGTCCTCTTAGTAATCCCTGGTATAGGCCCAGTCATCTTAGCCGGAGCGGAAGTAACTGCGATCGCTACCACTTTAGCAGGTGGTTTGCCTAGTTTATTCCTAAGTTTAGGAATTGCTGAAAAGCAAGCACAGGCTTATAGCGATCTTGTCTGTAAGGGTTACTATTTGGTGATAGTAACCGGTATAGACATAGAAATTCGTCTCGCCAAGAGAATTTTTAATCGCCGTGATATTCAACAATGGGGAGTATTTGAGCCATACTCGACCCCGAATAATCGCTATAAACACGCACTTGGTGTTTTTTATCAGCGTCAAGATGCAGAAAGAGCGCTTACTGAACTGAGAACTGCTGACTTCCCCATGAGTCAAATATCAATAGTTGTTAAAAATACAAGCAACTTTAGTGATATTTATGAGGTAGACATCAGCAGTTCCCAAGATAAATATACTACTTTAGGACTTTCTGATGAGTTAGCTAGATATTATGAACATCATTTGACTCTTGGCCATTACTTATTAGTATTAAAAAGCACTGATATCTATGTAGCAGGCGCAAGAGCTATTTTAGAGAGTAACAAGATTCAACATTTTAGTATTTATAGTCAATCTGAACTTGATGCAGCTAGAAGCGATCGCCAGGTTATTACCAACTTCTAGTTAATCCTCAAGTTAATATTAATAGTTTTTACGATACATCATGATTGTGCATATTCCTAATACTTTATAGTCCAAGTAATACGCTTGTACTATAAAGTATATACTTCTATGGGTATAGGTTGTCTTTTGAAACCTTAACTTTCCTGTGGAATGAATGCTGCTTGCGATCGCTAAGGTTACGGTTGCTCTGTATTATTGATGTATAATGTCATAGATGTCATATCCAACCGCAAAAGCCACTATATTTAGTGTTTAACTAAATTGTGTTTTCATAATTTAATTTTCACTATCAAACTGTTTAATTTTACTATCCAGCCTATTTGTAAAGCTCAAAGTTATTTAACCATTACAAGATAATTTTAAAAAATATCATTTTTTAGTAAAATTGAATGTTAAATTTATAATTTCAACACAAGTGTTTCGTTATTCACGGCGAGATTAAATTACAAAATCAGGTAGTTGATTATTTGGAAATAAATTATACTATTAAATGGTTTATTGTTAATAAAATTGTCAAAATCTAAATAAATAAATATATAATTATTTAAACTAACGTTACATTGGGAAAAATTAGGATAGAAACGGTAATCGTTGGTATGCAAAAAACTAAGTATATCCTAACATTAACTAAATATCCTCACATTTATCGAAACTCTTATGCTGTATTCATTTTTAATTTTTAATTTTTAATTTTTAATTCTGCCTTGCGGTAATAGTCTCAAAAACAGAAATAATTTGAATACTTGTTTGGAATAATGTTGAACCGTTTGAAGATTGGAACCAAGATTGGAGTAAGTTTTGCTTTGAGTTTGGCAACTCTGACCACCATTGGTCTAATCTCCTACCAAAGCACCAATGAGCTAATTGAAACTTCGCGCAAAGAAAGCCATACTTACCAGGTGTTAAGTCAGCTTGAAGACCTCAACTTGCAACTGACAAATGCTGAAACAGGGCAACGCGGTTACATTATTACTGGAGAACAGCGTTATTTAGAACCTTATAACGCTGCCATTCAAGTACTAAATCAAAAAGTTAGGGAAATTCAAAGGTTAACGGCAGATAACCCCAACCAACAAAATCGGCTTGATATTTTGCAGCCACTACTAACCGAGAGAATGGCTGTAATGAAAGAAGTCATAGAGCTGCGGCAAAGCCAGGGTTTAGAAGCTTCTCAGAAAGCTGTTCTGACAGACCAGGGTAAACAACTGATGGATAATATCCAGAAAGTTATCCAGGCGATGAAAAATGAAGAGAATGCACTGCTAAAACAGCGCTCTGAGAAAGCACAAGCAGCTGCTCGGCAAACTCTCGCTAGCATTGTCTATAGTATTCCCTTCTTTTCTTTGCTCTTAGCTTTGATCGGCTTCACCCTGACCAGACATATTTCAGTACCCCTGAAGCAAGTTTCTGATTTGGCAGAAAAAATGGCAGATGGGGATTTATCGGTAAGTTTACCAGATAGCGATCGCCAAGATGAAATTGGCGTGTTGACGCGCACCTTTAACCAGATGATCGTTAATCTGCGAAACACAACTCAAAAAAATGAGGAGCAAAACTGGCTAAAATCTAACTTAGCTGAATTTACCCAGATGCTCCAAGGGCAAAGAAATCTGGAAAGCGTGTCTAATCTGATCTTGTCGAATTTAGCACCACTAGTTGGGGCCTCACAGGGCGTTTTTTATGTGATGGACTCCATCAACGACCAGCCTGTGCTGAAGTTGTTGAGTGGTTATGCTTACAAAGAGCGGAAAAACCTAGCAAATCAGTTTCGTTTGGGTGAGGGATTAGTGGGACAATGCGCCCTAGAAAAACAAAGAATCCTCCTCACAGAAGTTCCCAGTGACTATATCCGCATCAGTTCCGGTTTAGGAGAAGCACCACCACTAAATATTATTGTGTTGCCCATACTATTTGAGGGACAGGTAAATGCTGTAATTGAACTTGCCTCTTTTGGGCCTTTTAATGAGTTACACCTGACATTTTTAGAGCAATTGAGTGAAAATCTGGGTGTATTTTTAAATAACATCGCCTCACAATTGCAAACACAGCAACTACTTGAAGAATCTGTTGCTTTAACAGAGGAACTGCAAACCCAGCAAGAAGAACTACAGCAAAGCAATCAACGTTTGGAAGAACAGACGCAAGAACTGGAGGAATCGCAATTTCTTGTCAAGCAATCTAACGAAGAATTGCAACAACTAAATGAGGAGCTAGAAGAAAAGGCAGAATTGTTAGAAGTTCAAAATCGAGAAGTAGCCCGCAAGAACCAGGAAGTTGAGGGGGCGAGGAAGTCTTTGGAAGAAAAAGCTGAACAACTGGCCTTGTCTTCCAAATATAAGTCAGAATTTCTGGCGAATATGTCCCACGAACTGCGGACACCGTTAAATAGCCTATTAATTTTAGCAAGGCTGCTGGCAGATAACTCTCTTAACAACTTGACCGACAAACAGGTAGAGTACAGCCGGACTATTTACTCGGCTGGGACTGATTTGCTGGAATTAATCAATGACATTCTAGATTTGGCAAAAATTGAGTCGGGTACTATGTCGCTCGATATTGAGCAAATTGTTCTTGCAGATTTGGAGACATCTCTAGAACAGACTTTCCGGCAAGTTGCCCACAATAAAGAAATCAGTTTTACTATTGAACGGGATGAGAAGTTACCCCCAACAATTTATAACGACTCCAAACGTCTGCAACAAGTGCTGAAAAATCTCCTAGCTAACGCCTTTAAATTTACAGAACAGGGAGGCGTGAAGTTACAAATATTCCAAGTTGATAATTCCACGATCGCTTTTGCCGTCAGCGACACAGGTATAGGCATTCCAGCCGAAAAGCAGAAGCTTATTTTCGAGGCATTTCAGCAGGCAGATGGCACAACTAGCCGCAAGTATGGTGGGACTGGCTTGGGCTTGTCCATCAGCCGTGAATTAGCTCAACTGTTAGGAGGGAGAATTGAACTACTCAGCCAACCAGGACAGGGAAGCACCTTCACCCTTTACTTGCCCAGGCAACAGGAAAAGCATGGCCCAAATATCACTACACCACCCCTTGAGCCAACTACCTCTACCCGCACAACATCGACCATAAAAGAAGTCTCACTGGTGGAAAACAGATCCCCAACTGTGGACATCTCTCCATCAGTGAAAGTACTTCCTAGCTTACCCCACGATATTCCAGATGACCGGGAAATAATTCAATCGGGCGATCGCATTTTGTTAATTATCGAGGATGACGATAAATTCGCCCGTATCTTACTAGATATGGCACGTCAGCAGGGCTTTAAAACCATCGTTGCTTTACAGAGCAAACAAGGTCTAGCACTAGCGGAACAGTTTAAGCCCAATGCAATTATGCTAGATATCCATATGCCAGAGATGGATGGTTGGACGGTGCTGGATCGTCTGAAGCATAAACCAGATACCAGACATATACCAGTACACATACTTTCTGTTGATGAAAGACAACAACGGGGATTACAACTAGGAGCGATTACCTATCTACAGAAACCTGTGTCTCCAGAAGCGTTAACTCAGGTATTGACTGAAATTAAAGGCTTTATTGAGCGTCAGGTAAAAAATCTCCTAATTGTCGAAGATGACCCCGTACAAGCCCAAAGTATTATCGAACTAATTGGTAATGGCGATGTCCAGAGTACAGCAGTAGGTACGGGGGCAGAAGCTCTCTCGATTTTGCGATCGCATCACTTTGATTGTATGGTACTCGATCTCGGTCTGCCCGATATGAGCGGGTTTGCCCTAATTGAGCAGATAAAGCTGGAACCCAAGCTTTTGAAACTGCCGATAATTGTTTACACCGGCAAAGAACTCAGCCGACAAGAAGAAACCCAGTTGCGGGGACTGGCAGAGACAATTATTATTAAAAATGTGCGATCGCCAGAGCGGTTGTTAGACGAAACTGCCCTATTTTTGCATCGAGTGCAAGCAAATTTGCCCACACCAAAGCGGCAAATGTTAGAGCAACTACATCAAACTGACCCGGTGCTAGCTAATCGGAAAATTTTGATTGTAGATGATGACCTGCGAAATATTTTTGCCCTGACCAGCTTTTTAGAAAGCTATCAAATGCAAGTGCTGTTTGCCGAAAATGGCAGAGATGGTATAGAGAAGCTGCAAACTAATCCTGAAATTAATATAGTTTTGATGGATATTATGATGCCGGAAATGGATGGTTACGAAACCACCCGCGCCATCCGCCAGCAACAACAGTTTCGCTCACTACCAATCATTGCTTTAACTGCCAAAGCCATGCCAGGCGACAAAGAAAAGTGCATCGAAGCTGGAGCCTCTGACTACATAACCAAACCTGTAGATACCGAGCAACTACTTTCACTGCTCCGGGTTTGGCTGTATCGGTGAGATTATTGTCAAGCCGTTGCTTGCAAATAAATTTTTCGCAGTCAGTATATATCTATTCCCTATTTCCGTTATTCTCATTCAACTTTTGCATAAATTCTTGATGTTCAGTGGCAGCTAAACCTGCTTGTAACACAGATAACACCGTTGCCATTTCTCCTGAGAGCAAGGCAGATACGGACAACCACAACCCTGGAAACACCTGAGAGCGAATAATTCCCTGCTCATCGGTTGGTAGCGAAACATACTCGTCCGCTTGCAGTTTAAACCAATCCAACTGATTATCTAATGTTCGCCAGACAATATACTCCTGTACTCCATTCCGCCGATAGGTGCGTTTTTTATCATGTAAATCGATAGCTGCACTGCTTGCTGCCACTTCTATCACCAGTTCAGGTGCGCCTTGGATATAATCATCCTCACTAATCAATGCCTGTCTGCCCGGAATAAATAGTACCGCGTCAGGCTGTGGTTCATTATCCGCATCTAAACGCACTGTGGGTTCAATTCCCAAAACAACGCCAGGGGTTGCGGTTTTATAGTTCCATAACCACCCGATCAGGTTTCCATGTGGTTCCCCATGACTTTTAATTCTGAGTGGGGATGCCATGATATACACAACTCCTTCAACCAGTTCAGCTTTTCTTAAATGCGGCATTGCCTGATAGCGCCGCTCAAATTCGCAGCGAGATAAGCGATCGCCATTTTCCAGAGGTAAAACTGAAATCACTTTTTTAGGAGTTGCAACCATCCTTTTGTCCTCTTTACCCAAATTGTCCAAACTGAATCAAAATATTCTAATTTGGCAGTGCTGCATCCATTTTACTACCGCATATCAAAAAGCTCTTGTGCAGCGATTAGGGGTGCTTTCGCCCACAAGAGACGTTAGTGTTGGCGTAATAACTAAAAGCAAAAGCCCACACTGACCGCTTGAACGGTTACAGTGGGGGCAATTTACGCTAATAACACGAATAACAGTCTAGCGGAACATACTACTAACTGAAGTATCTTCATGAATTCGCCAGATCGTTTCTCCCAACAGATTAGCTACTGACAGCACCACTAGTTGCGGAAAACGATTGTTTTCTGGTATGGGAATGGTATTGGTGACAATGACTTCCTCAAACAAGCCACTAGACAACCGCTCCATCGCTGGTGGAGAGAATACCGCATGAGTTGCACAGGCATATACCTGACGCGCTCCTTCTTCACGCAGTAATCGCGCTCCTTCTGCGATCGTTCCCCCAGTGTCGATCATGTCATCCACCAACACTGCCGTTTTGCCTTTAACATCGCCGATGATATTTAACACTTCTGCAACATTATGGGCTTGACGACGCTTGTCAATAATCGCCAGTGGAGCATCACCCAGTTTTTTCGCAAATGCCCTAGCTCGTGCTACACCACCAACATCGGGAGAAACAACTACCAAGTCTGGCAGCTGTTTGCTTGCTAGATAGTCTAGTAATACTGGTGAACCGTAAACATGGTCAAAGGGGATATCGAAATAGCCTTGAATCTGAGCCGAGTGTAAATCCATTGCTAGAACGCGGTTGGCACCTGCTTCCACGATCAAGTTCGCAACTAGCTTGGCGGTTATTGACTCTCGTCCTGCTGTTTTGCGATCGGCACGTGCATAACCATAGTAGGGAATTACTGCCGTTACCTGTCGCGCAGAAGCTCGACGACAGGCGTCAACCATAATCAATAATTCCATCAAATGATCGTTGACGGGTTGACAACATGGCTGGATTAAATAGACATCACAACCCCGAATCGATTCTTGGATTTGAACGTAAAGTTCTCCATCCGCAAATCTTTTGCGAATCATTGGCCCCAAATCCATGCCCAGATAACGAGCGACTTCTTGAGACAGTTGTAAATTGGCAGAGCCAGAAAACAGCCGCAGGCGATGATTATCGTTCAGTCCTGTTGCAGATGGTTGCACTTTGAAAGTTGCAGAACTGAGCACAGCAGATCCTCTATGTGCATTCATAGCAATATTATCATTAGAGATTTCATAGATTTAACCAAGAAATAGCCTAAAAAAACATCTGTAAGTTTTATTGAAGCTTCCATACAAAATTTAAACATTTTTGCATAAAATTATTATTCGCTAGTTATCTAGTTTTCTTGACAAACAAGCTATTGATAGCTTAACTGACATCAAGTTAATGCACTAGGTCTATAGTTCAATTTTTTGGTTGAGGTAAATAACCCTAATTGCTTAAACATTATTGGTGTGGTAGGTTCTTCTAATTACCTCATTGATAGCTGACAGTAAAGCATTGACAACTTTAGTGATATTAAAGAGTTTGTCCTCACACAGTATAGCACCTGTCACTAAGTAGTCAAATGGTAGCTTATTACTCTATGATTTACGCATTGACAAAAATGACAATCATAACAAGCCCAGAAGAGGCTAGCAGTGGACAAATTAGCCCGTGTAGAAGCACATTTTTAGATAAAGTTTGCATAAATATTAAATAAATATTAAATAAAGATATTTTTTTGATACTAAAAATATGACTCAATAAAAATAATCCTATCTAAGTAAATTCATGTAAATATTTTTACTTAAAAGTTTTTAATTAAATCTAGAAAAGTTGTTCAATATCAATAACATTGTATTGTAAATGTTGAGCCTGAACCTGAGCATCCTGTCAAGTATAAGCTACCAATTGCCGTTGAATTAGTTAGCATCCGTATTGCTGCCGGGATAAAATTAGTACTGTTGGGTTTGTTTTAATCTTTGGGTGGTTGCGATCGCTCCAGTTGTGGTAGCGATAACTGCCTCTGACTTTCGATTAAAACGAATGATAATTTGGGATGTTGGGGCGATCGCCGCTCGAATAAATTAGGGAAATAGCCGAATAGTAGAAAAATTCACAAAATCAAGATTTTTAGTGCTAAATGAATCATTCTCGATCTTGATTCAGAATTCTGAATTCTGCATTCTTCTTCAATTTATCCAAGAATTGATTGAAAAACAGAAGAATGATTTGTATAACCTGGATTCTCAAGTTAATTTTGCATATTTCAAAATCTCTGGTTTTTCTAGAAAGAATACTCCAAGTAAAAAAATGCCCAATTGTCATTGCGAGTGAAGCGAAGCAATCGCAATGACTGGGATTGCTTCGCTTCGTACCCTTCGGGTTCTCCAAAGGAGTACGCAATGACGGGTTTTGGATCATTTATTTTTTGGAACACTCAAAGAGAAATTGAATGCAAGATTGGGGACTCTGAAATTATAGAGTAGGAAAAACCTTGCTCTGGTGGATTGTACTTGTTGAGTATAGTAGAATATTGCCGCAGGTAACTGTCCGTAGCCTCTTGGACTTAATCTTTGTGGGCGATCTCCTCAGTTGCTACTACACTCAATCAACCGATCATGCAACCACCGATTACAGTTGGCACTGTCTTGCAAAACCGTTACCGCATAATTCAAATTCTCGGACAAGGAGGATTTGGGAGAACCTATCTGGCAGAAGACCAGAGGCGATTTAACGAACTTTGCGCGATCAAGGAATTGAATTCAACAGCAGGGTCGGCTTTGGATTGGGAGAGGGCACAAGAGCTTTTTCACCGAGAAGCTGCCATTTTATATCAAATCGAACATCCACAAGTGCCGAAATTCCGGGAAAGATTTGAGCAAGACCAACGCTTATTTTTGGTGGAGGACTACATTGCAGGTCAGACGTACCGCACTCTGCTGGCTGAACGTCAAGCTGTGGGTAAAACTTTCACAGAGGCCGAAGTATTGCAGCTGATAGAGTTGTTGTTGCCTGTTTTAGAGCATATTCACAGTCGAGGAATTATTCATCGGGATATCTCGCCAGAAAATATTATTTTGCGAGATAGTGACGCTAAACCTGTGTTAATTGACTTTGGGGTGGTGAAGGAACTGGCAACGCGTTTACAATCGCCAGATAGTCCCATACCAAAAACCACCGTAGGAAAATTAGGCTACTCTCCCAGCGAACAAATGCAAACAGGGGGAGCTTATCCTAGTAGTGATTTGTATGCATTAGCGGTAAGCGCGATTGTTTTGCTAACTGGTAAAGAACCAAAGGATCTATTCGATCAAAACCAACTAACTTGGAATTGGCAACGGTGGGTAAAAGTGAACCCGCGATTTGCTGTAGTGTTGAATCGAATGTTGAATCATATACCGAGCGATCGCTATCAAAGTGCTGCTAGTGTATCTCAAGCACTACAACCTTTACACGAAGTCAGTCCTCCTAATGTAAATGTGTCTAACTTGCAGACAATGGCAGTTAGTCGCCGTCCTGACTTAGTAGCACCAGCAGCTTCGCCCAAGAAACCCGATCCTGTGATTCCACCAAGTCCCACCAACTCAATTTTGGATAATCCGTTAGCGATCGCCGCCATTGCCATTGCTGTCACGATCGTGGCAGGATTTGGTTCTTGGGCACTAGTTAGTTCCATCCGCAGTCAGTCGAAAACACCAGATGAGACGCTTCCACAAAATTTCCCTTCACCAGTAATTTCTAGTGGTACTACATTCACACCGACGCCAACACCAACACCAACACCAACATCAACACCCACACCTACTAACCAACCTGTTATATCTACTAAGCGCCTCAACCTTACAACATCTAACCCGATCGCGGTTGAAGGTACTCTCAAAGCAAATCAAATCATCCAATACAGCTTTTTTGGGCGAGAAGGTACTAAATTAAACACGTTTATTGATCCAGGAAGCAACATTCTGCTAACAGTCTTAAGTCCCAATGGACAACCAATTGAGAGTACTGCCCAACAAGTCACATTTTATCAAGGCACATTGTTGGTTACTGGTAGATATACTATTGAGTTAACTCTGCTTTCAGGAGTTGCCGAAAGCAATTACAATCTCAATGTTGCATTAGAAAGACTAGTCAAACCAACACCGACAGAGACACCTTTGCCAATTCCCACAGAAACACCTTTGCCAATTCCCACAGAGACACCCTTGCCACTTCCTACAGAAACACCCTTGCCACTTCCCACAGAAACACCTTTGCCAATTCCCACAGAGACACCTTTGCCAATTCCGACGATTACTGAAGCGCCAACTTTGCCGCCGGCTGATGAAACACAACCATTTTCTGGGCAAAGAAATTAATGTTAAACACACTACTAATTACTGGAACTGATACGGAAGCTGGTAAAACTGTTTTAACAACAGCGTTAGCAGCTTATTGGCAAAAATATTACCCGCAGCGTCGCTGGGGAATCATGAAACCGATTCAATCGGGGATTGGCGATCGCGAGTGGTATCAAAAGCTATTTGCGCTAGAACAATCTGCTGAAGAAATTACACCTTTATACTTTCAAGCACCTCTGGCTCCTCCCATAGCAGCAGCACGGGAAAATCGCCGAGTAGATTTAGCAGTAGTTTGGCAAGCTTTATCTAAGTTGCGATCGCAGCGTGATTTTGTACTTGTAGAAGCCTTGGGAGGGTTAGGTTCGCCAATAACCGAGGAATTAACGGTAGCTGATTTAGCGGGGGAATGGCGTTTACCAACAGTATTGGTAGTACCAGTGAGATTGGGTGCGATCGCTCAAGCAGTGGCGAATGTAGCATTAGCTAGACAATCGCGCGTCAATCTCAAAGGCATTGTTCTGAACTGCGTACAACCCCGAACGGATGCAGAAATAGCCGACTGGACACCATTTCAATTGATTCAATCACTCACTAACACGCCAGTTTTAGGCTGCTTACCCTATCTAGATAATCTGACTGATTTAGATAAACTTGCTCAAATAGCATCAGATTTAGATTGGGAAACACTAACACTTGAGAATGATTAAATTGGGGCAGGGGGCAGGTGGCAGGGAGCAGGGGAGCAGGGGAGCAGGGGAGCAGGGGGCAGGGGAGCAGGGGGCAGGGGAGCAGGGGAGCAGGGGAGCAGGGGAGCAGAGGAGCAGGGGAGCAGGGGAGCAGGGGAGCAGGGGAGCAGAGGAGCAGGGGAAGGGAGTAAAACTTTTTTTATGGCTGATTTTAAGTCCTGCATTTTGTACCGCATCTAATTGAAAACTGCTGTATATCGCACTAACTCAATTAGGATACAGCAACATTTTTGAGGATAGTCATTGGCCCTTGGGTTTTGAGAATCTCCATTTCTGCTGCGTTTCGTACCAGCAGCGCACCAGCGAATCCTAATGAATTCACAGAGATAGATTGGAAATGCTCTTGCGATCGCGGTACGATCAACATCCATTCTCGTGTTGCTAGCAGATTATAAGCACCAGATTGCTTTGCATCTAAACCTACAGCGTGACGCAAAGTGTGATAAATTTCCAGTGTTGCTTGGGCCCCTGCTAATGGCGATCGCACCCAATTGGAATTTAGTGATGCGAAAGCGTGTACAAAAGGAAGTTTTGCTAAAGTTGCATTCGAGTTTTGAAATTGTGCTGATGTTAGCAAAGCTTCAATCGGTATTTGCAACCCTGAAGGGGCAAGTGGTAGGGGTACTAATTGTAAGTGCTTATGTCGCTGACTAGCACCTGCGGTTTTGCCACTGTTGTAAAATGCTAAACCATCGAAATCAGCCAAACAGGCCCACATAGCCGTAAAATCTTCCAGGGTGAGTAAGCTTTCCTGTTCCTCGAAGCTACGAGTAATGATTAGCAGATGATAATCTACAACATTGAATTTATTTAAAATACATACATGGGTATCGGAGATATCCGCCACAAATAAATCCTCTTCGTAGGGCAAAAAAGGATTAAACTCTTCACCAGAAGTAGCAGATTGTTTTTCCTGTTTCTCCTTAGCTGCTTTTTTGCGATTCAGGTTAGACAAAATCCGCACCAAAAAGCGCACACCATCCTGTTCAACAAATTCAAATTCTGTCGGAATCGACAGTAGCGCCCCGCATTGCAAAGCATATTCAGTCCGTTCTTTAACACTTGTCCATAAAGTGCCAGGTTTAAGTAAGATTTTCCCCTGTGCCATTTTTATTCCTTCAGGCATGATGAAGAGTGCTGAGTGCTGAGTTCTGAGTTCTGAGTTCTGAGTTTAAAGACCGCCCACAAGGGGTCTTGCTCAAACCCAAGTACATAAATTACTGAGTAATTCTTAATTTACTCAGCACTCAGCACTCAGCACTCAGCACTAAGAGCGATGTATGTCTCTACGAATGACTATATTCCAATACGGTTCAATAAAATACCAAAGCTTTCACAACAACGCAATACCTCCGCAACAAAACTGTCACAAATAATATCTACATTAGTAATACATCTAAATATCCTTCCAGACAGCAATGCAAAACGAATCTCGCGACAGAGAACACCCATCAAATAGCATTTCACATAACACTGCTGATGCCAAATATCATAAACCCTGGAGAAAGGCTGCCGCCTCTCTATCGCTGGTGCTGCTGGGATCAGGTATGACATTGGCAGGCGGTTATATGGCTGGACACTCTCAGCAGGTGTCTGAAAATGCATCTAATTTGGCAGTAAGCCGAGTAAATGCTGCTCCTCCATTACCAGCAGGCACAGATCCTAACTTTGTTATCCAGGTGGTGCAAAAAGTAGGGCCTGCTGTAGTGCGAATTGACTCTTCCCGAACCGTAAAAACCCAGTTACCAGATGAATTTAACGATCCACTTTTCCAACGCTTTTTTGGCTCTCAAATGCCACAACAACAAAATCGCGTAGAACGGGGTACTGGTTCAGGTTTTATTATTAGTGCTGATGGTCGTATTCTCACCAATGCCCACGTAGTTGATGGTGCTGATACCGTAACAGTTACACTCAAAGATGGGCGTAGCTTTAAAGGTAAAGTGTTAGGAAAAGATGAGTTAACCGATGTTGCTGTTGTCAAGATTCAGGCGGAGAATCTCCCGTTAGTAGCCTTGGGTAACTCAGATCAACTGCAACCCGGAGAATGGGCGATCGCGATCGGCAACCCCCTTGGATTAGATAATACAGTAACTACCGGAATTATCAGTGCCACCGGACGCAGTAGCAATCTAATCGGCGCTCCCGATAAGCGAGTAGAGTATATTCAAACCGACGCCGCAATTAACCCCGGTAACTCCGGCGGCCCCCTGCTAAATTCTCGTGGCCAGGTTATTGCCATGAATACAGCCATTATTCAAGGGGCACAAGGATTAGGCTTTGCTATTCCTATCAACACAGCACAACGCATTTCCAGTCAACTAATAGCTACAGGTAAAGTAGAACATCCTTACCTGGGAATTCAGATGGTGGGGTTAACACCTCAGCTAAAACAAAATATCAACTCAGATCCCAATAGCGGTTTGAGTGTGAATGAAGATAAAGGTGTATTAGTTGTAAAAGTTGTACCAAATTCACCAGCTGCTAAAGCAGGGATACGTGCTGGTGATGTGATCCAAACGCTTGGAGGTCAAGCAGTCACAGATGCCAGCAGTGTCCAAAGGGCAGTAGAAAATAGCCAAGTCGGGAGCGATTTACGTATGGAATTACGTCGCAATGGGCAGAATCTTAACATAGCTGTGCAACCGGGTGCTTTCCCCACCCAAGTGCAATAAAAGTTTTGCTAGTCAATTAAGTAAAAGGGAATTTTCTGGGATGGGTATTGTGCCCGTCCTTTTTTTTAACGTGAATTCGACAGACCTCACCCACCCAGCCTCCCTCTCCTGCGAGGCTACGGTGTACACACATCTCTAAAAATCCTACCCACACAATATTTCTGTTCAAGTGAAAGTCGCACACTGAGCAAATATTACGCCCAGAACTAAAGTTCCGGGCTGATAGCTAAAGTCCACTAAGCGTGGACTGAACTAAATTTCTTGTTTAGTCATCTTTTAGATGACTTTCGCTATGAGACTCGGAATTTATTCCGAGGCGGGATAGATACACTGCACCAACACTTGTGTGTACACCGTAGCTCCTGCGAGGAGAGGGAGGAGCTACGAAAAATTAGGCTTTTTGCTCCCCTCTCCTGTTAGGAGAGGGGCCGGGGGTGAGGTCAAAATCCTGTGCATCGAACTCACGTTTTTTTTAGGTGGCGCAATTGAGTTGCAGTAACTGTATTGCCGTCAGGTAGGCACTGCCACAAACATCAAAATCGAATTTGTAAAAATAGTTTGATTCAATAGCAGAGTCATATTTACATTTTTTATCCATGACATTAGTCACGGTTCAACTAATTACCTTTTTCACTAGTGAATAGCTCTTTTTAGTCCTAGTATTTATTTGTCAGAGAGATTAATATTTGGGCAATTATTAATCTCTTTGATATCAATATCATAAAAGGGAAGTTTGCGAATGAGTATTAAAAGAATACTTGCTAGTGCAGCGCTGATTTTACCAATTGCTGTCACCTTTATTCCTTTTCAAGCCGATGCTCAGATCAGACGACCAGTTAGGCGATCGGTTCCAGCTAGAGTAATCAGAAGACCAGTGCGAGTTAGGGTTCGTACCCCTGTTCAAGCGAGAAGGAGAATAGTGATTCCTGGACGTTGGGTGCAAACAAATCGTGGTCGCCGCTGGATACCTGCTCGCTCTGTATATAGATAAAAAGTCTTACAATTGCAAAAAATATTGTCCATCAATATTGATTGCAGATTTCTTTTTTCATAGCTTTAGTTAGTGTTTAAAAATCCCCTTTAGAAATATTCTAAAGGGGAATTATTTCACTTTTACAATAAATAGTTAGGCATAATTAAACATATATGCCTAGCAATAAGTTGCAACTGAATTTTAAGCTAGAGCTACAGCTGGTTGCTGCCAGCGTCCTACCGCTTTACCAATTACTGCCAATTCTTGCATCAAGTTATCGAAACGGTCTGGTGTCAGAGATTGGGGGCCGTCGGATAAAGCTTTGGCAGGATTAGGGTGAACCTCTATCATCAGGGAATCTGTGCCAGCTGCGATCGCAGCCATTGCCATTGAAGGCACAAATTCAGACCAACCTACGCCGTGACTGGGGTCAATCATAATTGGCAGGTGAGTCAGTTTTCGCAACACGGGCACTACCGATAAATCTAGTGTATTTCGCGTATACTGACGGTCAAAGGTGCGTATTCCCCTTTCACACAAAATTACATTGGGATTGCCAGATGCCAGAATATACTCGGCTGCCATCAACCAATCTTCAATAGTAGCTGCCATTCCCCGCTTCAACAGAACTGGCTTCGGCTGCGCTCCCACTTTTTTGAGCAAGGAGAAATTCTGCATATTTCTTGCTCCCACCTGAATCACGTCAGCAACTTCGGCAATTTTATCCAGGTCTGCCGCATCCATCACTTCTGTAATAATCCCAAGTCCGCTGACTTCCCGCGCCCTCGCTAACAAATCCAAAGCACTCTCGCCGTGTCCTTGGAAGGCATAAGGTGAAGTCCGGGGTTTGTATGCCCCTCCGCGCAAAAATTTGGCTCCAGCAGCCTTGACGCGCCGCGCCGTCTCCACAATCATTTCTTCATTTTCTACGGAGCAGGGGCCAGCAACAACTACCAAAGGCTGGTGTTCGCCAAATACCACCGCTCCATTGGGAGTATTAACAACTACATCCGAAGCTTCCCCGTGGCGGTACTGACGACTAGCTCGTTTGTAAGGCTGCTCTACCCGTAACACCTGCTCAATCCAGGGGCTAAGTTCCTGAATTTGTAGCGGATCTAAGTTGGCGGTTTCACCTACTAGACCAATAACTACTTTGTGTTGACCAACAATTTTTTCTGGAGTTAGCCCCCAGCTAGTTAGTTCCTCATCAATGCGGTTTATTTCCGCCTCTGGAGAACCACTTTTCATTACTATAATCATCTGAAAGTTCCTGATTAATTAATTGAGTAAAATTTTCTGTAAATAGGCTAACTTTATTGTTACCTATTGGCCTAATTACAAATAGTTAAAAATAAAATTTGTTTACAAAATAAATAGACAAAATGTAGCGCTCAGTCAGTATTTTTACTGCTAAATAACTAGATATGGGGTATAAAAAGGATTATATAATTTTAATTACAATGTTGAAGTGATAAAATTTCAACTTCAACATTAACTTTTTCATTTACCCAATATCACAGTTACTTAATACCTGAGCGCCGTTCATTATAAGTTTTTTTGCCGAGTTTCGCGCCAAGCTGCCACCATTCGTCCCAAATTGGTGTTGAACTCACCAAAACCCAACAAACTTCCGACTTTTTCTTCATCCCAAGAGGCAGAGAGAACGCCATAAGTTATCCCTAAAACCCCCAAACCAAATAATCCCATGTTCACCAATAACACGGCGATGGGAGGTAGTCGAATGTCGGAGTAGATAGCAAGCAAATAGCTCACAACCAAGGCGCTAATGCCCAAAGCTGTTGGTACACCAGAAAACCCAGCTACCCGTCGGATCATCCGTTGGCTGACTACTTGGGGAATTGCCATCTCTTGTTTGGTGTAAACCACTTTTTTATCAGCCTGTTTGACTGATTCTTGGGGCTGTGCTGCTGGTTTACTTTGAGTTTTTGCGGGTTTTTGGCGCTTTTTGTTCGGTTCAAAGGGCAAACGACTGCGTTCAGATTCTTCAGCAGACATAAGCGGTAGTCCTATCCACGAATACCGAGACGAGCAATCAAAGCTAGATATTTTTCCCGGCTTTCTTGCGATATATAAGCTAGAAGACGCTTGCGCTGTCCGATTAGCTTCAACAGTCCCCGCCGAGAAGAATGGTCTTTTTTATTTGCCTGGAGATGTTCGCTGAGGCGGTTAATGCGCTCAGTTAGCATAGCAACTTGGACATCGGCCGAGCCAGTGTCAGTTTCGTGAACTTGGTAGTTGGAGATTATTTCTTGTTTCCGCAGTTGCGTGAGGGCCATGGTCGATTCAGTTTCTAGTTTTTCTAAAATGTATGCAGCAGTCTCCTATAATATCACAGCCCTCAAGCTGGATGTGGAATGACTCTTGAGGTAATATTTGTATTTTTTGATACTAGTTTTTAGAAGCTGATTCTCGGTATACGTTTTAATCCCTGATAGGGATTTTAATTGATTGCGATCGTATTGCACCATCGGCAGATCGCACCAAGACGGTAGAAGATAAGTTTCAATCCCTGA
Organism: Nostoc sp.; assembly: GCF_036918015.1. Taxonomy (GTDB): domain Bacteria; phylum Cyanobacteriota; class Cyanobacteriia; order Cyanobacteriales; family Nostocaceae; genus Nostoc. The sequence continues at coordinate 636 of NZ_JBALEO010000065.1, read as the reverse complement.
TAAGGATTTTAATTGATTGCGACAATATATTTGGTAATCATGGAAAATAAAGATTTGGACATCGATTTACCCGCAAGGCTTAAACAGCTTGGCATTACGGGATGGGATCTAGCTAAAGTTATGACAACCCAAGAAGGACATGAACTTAACCAGAAGAATATCCGCCGCAACTACTCAACTATTAAGCGAACAATTGATTATCCTGATTCAACTACTCTGGGACTTTATAAGGCTATCATCTCGATTGCTGGGGGCAAACTTCATCATGTCTGGGATGACACTGATTTTTCTAATGAAGAAAATGAGATTATTGATAATGAATAAAGTTTCAATCCCTAATAGGAATTTTAGTTAATTGCAATATTACTTCGGTTTTAGGGGAGTAGGATCATAGAAAGTTTCAATCCCTAATAGGGATTTTAGTTAATTGCAATGCATCGTTTGTGTCTTTCCAACTTTCAATCACTGGTTTCAATCCCTAATAGGGATTTTAGTTAATTGCAATTAGTGGTTGTTCTCCGCAACAAACTGTACTTTACAGGTTTCAATCCCTGATAGGGATTTTAGTTAATTGCAATAAGTGTGCCAAATTCTTCCCATACTCCTGAAGCACGTTTCAATCCCTGATAGGGATTT
>NZ_JBALEO010000064.1:0-6154 GCF_036918015.1 Nostoc sp. | reverse complement strand
ATATGCTGAAATACTCAATTCGCTTGTTACTCCATTACTTGAAGTATAGAGAAATACCTGTGTTTAGTTAATTCATCCCGCATTTATGCAACGCCAGATTTCTCAACTGTCAACAACTGACGAATGTGCTATCAGCCGTTGCCATATTGCTACTTTTAGCTAAAATGTTGCAAAAAAATTGTAGGTTGGGTGGAGGCTTTGCGTAACCCAACATCCTGATAATCAGTTGGGTTGCGCTCCGCTCCACCCAACCTACGTCTTAAATAAGAGTAAAATTTTTCATTTTATCGGCACGTTGGTAAGAAAATAATCAATCTTTAATCGCTAGAACCCTTGATTTTTCAAGCCATTTAGGGAATTAAACAGCCCTGCCCCAAACCAAAGTTGTAAAGAAATTTGAAGTTTAGCGAAAAACTTTTAAAAATCTCTAGACTCTCCAGCCGGCTAGAGAGTCTAGGATGAATTCAAGGCGACTCTCTTTCCAGTTATTTCTGTGAGGGATACGTCTCAGTCATCCAGCTCGATCTGGCTAAGTTGTTCATTTTATCCCGTAAATCTATGACTCTCCAACTCACAGTTCCCAACATGGCTTGTTCTGCTTGTGCAAGCACCATTACCAAAACACTTCAGGCAGTCGATGCTAATGCTAGCGTTCAGGCCGATCCAACAACCAAGCTTGTCAGTGTTGAAACTCAAGCATCAGAAACAGCAATTAAGGAAGCGTTAGCTGCTGCGGGTTATCCAGTTGCTAACTAATTCGTAATTCGTAATTCGTAATTCGTAATTATTGGCGAAACACCTCGCGTAATTGTCTTACTTGGTGGTTTTTACCTGTTGGGGTCTAAATCCTCAAATAATTTAATTACGAATTACTTTCAGATCCTCCCACATCAATCACAGAGGTTCATCTAGTAATGGATACTCTCACACTCAAACTTCGAGGCATGAGTTGCGCCGCTTGCGCCAGCAACATCGAAAAGGCAATTCGCTCTGTTTCTGGGGTAATTGACTGTAACGTTAATTTTGGAGCAGAGCAAGCTACCATCAAATACGATCGCTCTCTAGCCAATTTAGAGAAAATTCAAAGTGCGATCGCATCTGCGGGATACTCTTCTGACTCACTCCAGAAAGAATTACTCTCCAAAGAAGATGATGCAGAGAAAGCAAGTAGGCAAGCATTACAACGCCAACTCTCCCTCAAGGTAGCGGTGGGAGGTGTAATCAGCATTTTCCTACTTTTGGGGTCGTTGCCCATGATGACTGGGCTAAATTTACCTTTAATTCCAAGCTTTCTGCAAAATTCTTGGGTGCAGTTAGTGCTGACAACCCCTGTCGTGTTCTGGTGTGGTGGATCTTTTTACCGCAATGGCTGGAAATCTCTCAAGCGCCATACGGCGACGATGGATACGCTGATTGCTTTGGGTACAAGTGCGGCGTATCTATATTCTTTGTTTGTCACCATTTTCCCAAAATTTTTTATTGCTCAAGGCTTGATACCTCATATTTATTATGAAGTTGCCGCCATTGTGATTACCTTAATTTTGCTGGGGCGGTTGTTAGAAAATCGCGCTAGAGGGCAAACTTCTGAAGCTATCCGCAAACTCATCGGATTGCAAGCTAGAGATGCCAGAGTTATCCGTGATGGTAAAGAAATTGATGTTCCCATCGCCGAAGTCAGAATCAACGATGTGATTTTAGTGCGTCCTGGTGAAAAGATTCCGGTGGATGGCGAAGTGATTACAGGCGCTTCGACGGTAGATGAAGCGATGGTGACGGGTGAAAGTTTGCCAGTCAAAAAGCAGCCAGGAGATGAGGTAATTGGGGCCACGATTAACGGTGCGGGTGCATTTCAGTTTCGGGTGACACGAATCGGAAATGATACATTTTTGGCTCAAATTGTCAAACTAGTGCAACAAGCCCAAGGTTCTAAAGCACCCATTCAGCGCTTGGCAGATCGAGTGACAGGATGGTTTGTACCAGCTGTGATTGCCATTGCGATCGCTACTTTCGTCATTTGGTTTAATTTCACTGGCAATCTCACCCTAGCAACAATGACAACGGTAGGTGTACTGATTATCGCCTGTCCTTGTGCTTTGGGTCTAGCTACTCCCACATCTGTAATGGTAGGGACGGGCAAAGGTGCGGAAAATGGCATCTTGATTAAGGGTGCTGACAGCTTAGAACTAGCGCACAAAATTCAAACCATCGTTTTAGATAAAACTGGCACTTTGACTCAAGGGAAACCGACGGTTACAGACTTTGTAACTATCAACGGCACAGCTAATGGTAATGAACTCCAACTTTTACAATTAGCAGCAACGGTAGAACGTAATTCTGAGCATCCTTTAGCTGAAGCGGTTGTAAAATACGCTCAGTCGCAAAAAGTGAGTTTAATAGATGCAAAGAACTTCGTAGCTAATGCAGGTAGTGGTGTCCAAGCAGTTGTGGCAAATCAGCTTGTGCAAATTGGTACACAACGCTGGTTAACAGAACTTGGAATTAACACCATAACTCTCCAGCAATATAAAGATGTATGGGAAGCGGCTGGTAAAACAGTTATTTTGATTGCTGTAGATGGAGAACTACAAGGAATAATGGGTATTGCTGATGCCCTAAAACCTTCGTCAGCAGCAGTGGTGAAAGCCTTACAGAAGTTAGGTTTAGAAGTAGTAATGCTTACCGGAGATAATCGTAAAACTGCTGATGCGATCGCTCTACAAGTTGGTATTGGGCGAATCTTTGCTGAAGTGCGTCCAGATCAAAAAGCGGCGATTATTCAATCCTTGCAAGGGGAAATAGGGTACAGAGGGACACAGAGAAAGAATTCTCATAAATTCTCACTTCTAACTCCTAACTCCTCACTCCTAACTCCTCACTCCTCACTCAAAACTCAGCACTCAATTGTCGCAATGGTAGGTGATGGCATTAATGATGCGCCAGCCTTAGCACAGGCTGATGTGGGAATTGCTATTGGGACGGGAACAGATGTTGCGATCGCAGCTAGCGATATCACCCTAATTTCTGGCGATTTGCAAGGAATTGTCACAGCTATTCAACTTAGTCGCGCTACCATCAACAATATCAGGCAAAATCTCTTCTTTGCTTTTATTTACAACGTCATTGGTATTCCCATTGCGGCGGGAATTCTGTTCCCTATCTTTGGTTGGTTACTTAATCCAATTATCGCCGGGGCGGCGATGGCTCTTTCTTCACTTTCTGTTGTTAGCAATGCCCTGAGATTGCGTAATTTTCAACCAAAAATTAGCTCATAATTGCAGGGGAATTGAGGAAATGTTCAGTCAAAAAACGCTTTGGGGAAGCCTGATAGCTTTAGTACTACTCACTGGTACATCAGGTATAACATTAGCAGAAATGCCAGCCCATTCATCAGAGCAAAGCAGCCAATTTCAACGCATTGAGCAACCTTTGGGGTTGAAAGTCGGTGTTGCGATCGCAGGTTTAGCTTTAATTGGACTAGAGTTGTGGTGGTTTCTTCTCTATAAAAGTCCTGATTCCTGATTGATGTCAGTCCTGAGAGGTATTTTGAATAATCGGACAAATTGTCTCCTCATGATGGTCGCTGATATTCTTCCAGCCTGAAAGTAATCCCTTGATTTCAGAGCGTAAAGTTAACAGCTGATCGATTTGGCGATCGATCTGCAAGACTTTATCTTCAAGTTTTTCTTTGATTTCACCACAAGGAGTTTGCCCTTGGTCATAAACCTGAAGAATATTACCAATCTCTTCTAGGCTAAGACCAAGATTTTGTGCCCTTTTAATGAATGCTAGACGAGTTAGCACATCCAATGAAAACTGGCGAAAGCCTCCCTCTGTTCGTCTTAATGAATTGATTAAACCTAAACTCTCGTAATAACGAATTGTCCTGATGGGTATTCCAGTTAAATCTGTTACCTGACCAATTAAAAGCAGTTTTTTATCTTGAGTTAACATGGTAGATTTTCCCAACTATTGTAATTATTATTACATATTTTGCTAAATATCAAGTGGTTGGAGAGTTAAGCAAAATATTATCATCAGTATTAGAACTTTTTATCTAATTAGAGATTTTACTAAGTTGTAAATTTTCAATTATCTATTATAAATGGATATTTGTGATTTAGCTGATATTAAATCGGCATAATTTTGACATATTTACTAATGTTTATTCAAGATGTTACTGATGATTTTTATTCATTTATGGGGTAGCTGTTTCTCATGGTACTGAAAGTAACTGTTTTTTTGAAGTTCCCATGTTACTTCTAGATCAACTGCTTCACTTCAAGTGAAACCATAAAATGAATCTCAACTCGCAGACTTCTAGCTCAATCCGTAAACCTAAAATTTTCAATAATCCAGAGCGTTTTATTGAGGGATGGTATTGGGTAATACCCTCTCAAAATCTGCGGGTGGGTGAAGTAAAACCTGTCACGATTTTGGGTAGAGAATTAGTAATTTACCGTGGGAAAGATAAAAGAGTAGTTACCTTAGATGCCTACTGTCCACACATGGGCGCTCATCTTGCTGAAGGCAAAGTTGAGGGTAATGCACTACGTTGTTTTTTCCACCACTGGAAGTTTGATGCTGAGGGGATGTGTATTGATATCCCATGTTTAGATATACCACCTTCCCTAAAATTACAAACTTGGCCTACTGCTGAAAAATATGGGATGATTTGGGTTTGGACTGGAGAAATACCGCAACAACCTCTACCTTTTGTTCCAGAGTTAGAGCAAAAAGAGTGTGATGTCGGCATCCATTCTCACTTCTTGCTGAACTGTCACCCCAATGTGGTGATGATTAATGCAATTGATGCTCAACACCTCAATACAGTTCACAAATTGCCACTAGAAATTATTTTTGAAAGAGATGAACTGAACGAAAATGCGATTATCTTCAGTAATACTACACCCATCAAAGACAATTTCTTCTTGATTAAGCTCATCCGTCTTTTCTACAAAAATGTCATAACTTACAGCATTTGCTATTGGTACGGTAGCATTGGCATTGTGACAATTGGCCCTGATTTCTTCCATGTCCACATGATGGTTGCAGTTCGCCTCCACGAAGGGGGAAAAACTGAAGGTCAAGTTCTGTTGATGACTAAAAAACGTAAAGGAATTTTTGGTTGGTTATGCAATCGAGTTGTGCTATGGCTGACTAAGATTACAGCTAAGTACTTTCTCATGGGTGACATCAAGATTCTTCAAACAATTCAGTTTGATTTGAAAACTCCCATCAAAGCAGATCACTCAATTATGCAGTTTATTAACCATGTTGAAAAACAGCAATCCCTAATGTGGGGGACTTGGAAAGAAATGCGATCGCGCGATGTGGAGAGCAAGCCCAGGCGTGAGAGATGGGAAGATACAATGAGTAATGACTAACATCATGTCTATATGACCAAAATTCCGTCAGACTGCTTGGCCAATTAAACGCACACGGTATCATAACTATTGTCAACAATCTTTGCAAGAAATGAAGTTTTTGTAGGGGCGTATAGATGTACGCCTCTACCAATTAATGTCTAGCAGATATTTTGTGAAATAGTATAACAATTAATAAAGGTTAAAAGTTCAACAAAATTACTTTTAACTTTTAATCGATTATTTACTGGACTAGTAGATAAATAAAAAGAAGTGGCAAAGCCACTTCCTAATTCCCAGGTAGAACCTAAGTTATGAGTATAACGACTACAAAAAATTGAAATAGTATAAACAAACACCAATTAACTGAATATCTCTATTTTCCTTGTTTCTAGGTGAGTAAATCCTGATTTCAATGCACCAAATAACTGTATATTTACATAAGTCTCATGATTGTAATGCAGATTCAAGTTTCTCCAGTTCATCGTTAAGATGTGCCAGTTTTGTCTCTTCATCAAGAAGTTGCTGTTCTAATTGAAACTTAACTGCCGTACCAGCCTCAATAGCTACAGCTTTCTTCATCTGCTTTAACTTCTCGCTGCGGATGTCAAATTCTGCCTGAAGTGCGTCTAGTTTTTGTTGCGATCGCCGTCGTTGTCCAGCAGTTAAACTAGTAGGAATTGGACTAGTTTCAATCAGCAATTCTCATTTTGAAAAAAAAGAAGATAAAGTTCTCTGTATAAACAAGAGAACTTCTCTCTAATTATCATTTTTTTTGAAAGATAATCATC
>NZ_JBALEO010000063.1:0-188553 GCF_036918015.1 Nostoc sp. | reverse complement strand
GAAGGAATTAATAATAAACTCAAGTTAATTAAAAGACTAGGATATGGCTTTCGTAACTTTAGCAATTTTCGATTACGCAGTTTATTAAATTGGCACTTTACTATTAATTCTCCATAAAAATAACCGAAGAACCATTAAGGTTAGATTGCTGTTTCGCTGGAGAATTGCTCAATTTCAAAGATAGCGAATTGGGAAGACAAAGTTCTGGGTGCGATCGCTCTTTAATCGCAGCATCCCGCGATTATGAAGTAGCTTATCAGCAGTTAGATGGGAAACATGGGGTACTAACAGGTGCGATTTTAGCAGGACTTAACCCACATCAAGTCCCAGAAGATGATTGGATTACAAATCGGACGCTTGCGGTTTCCGTCGAGCAGAGCCTACAAAAATACTACGATTTAGCAAAAATTCCCCAAACCCCACTGATTAGCAACCACAGGGAAGCTATTAAGCTGGTGCAAGGAAAAGCAAAACCCGGATCAGAATCGCAAAATGAGGATGCTGTCAACATCCAATTTCGGTTACTTTTCACGAAATACTCAATGCTGACTTCAAACACCAAGTACCTGTGGTCAAAGAAGTTATACAGAAGCACCAAACAGCAGCTTTTTTGATTCACGGGGAGCAATATTGCGGACAGCAACTTTTGGTAACTCGTTTATCTCACCTCAAACGCGAGTGGAAAAATATATCACCTATTAAAGTTGATGTCGGACAAAGGGCTGTAGGTGGTCGTCTCCCTTATTTATGGCAACAACTTACTTCCTGGTTTGGTTTACCCAAACATGCCCAATCACATCAAATTATAGAACGAGTGTGCGATCGCCTATTAACCCAAGATGTAATTTTTATTTTCGACAGGGTAAACGATATGCAACCAAGGGTATTATCTGGGTGGCTTCAGGAATTTTGGGAACCGCTTGTAGCTAGGGTAGAAGAACATTGCCCATCAAGACACAGGAATACACACCTGTTAATGTTTCTGGTAGATAATAATGGCAGCGTTTGCAAATCGGATATTTTGCTAGCACAGAAATATGATGAACCAAGCTATCCTCTCATGCCCCTTCATTTACCACCCATCAGCCCATTTACACTAGATGTCTTGGATGAGTTAATTGATAGGGTAGTGACAATACCAAAACTACAAATGCATGTTGATTTAACTTCCCAAATATTGTTTGAAAAGTCAGAAAACGGGATTCCTGAGTTTAGTTTATGAAGAAATTTGCTGCCACTGCGGTCATAGTTGGGAAGGAGGCTTGGCGAAATGGTTGATTTAGCAAGTGTACTCACCGCCAATGGTAAGCAATATTATGCAGGCAAGCCAATTTCACCCCAAGAGTGTCAAAAGTATAGGCTTTCTCCTTACTTGCCATCTTCAGAACTTATTAAAGCAGTTAACCTTGCCATTTTCTTAGAAAAACGCCCCTTGTTGCTCAAAGGTGAACCGGGATGCGGTAAAACCACTTTAGCTCAAGCTGTGGCTTACGAGTTGGGTTTACCCTACGAAAGTTGGTATATTAAGTCTACAACCAGAGCCAGGGATGGACTCTACACTTACGACGCTGTTGGTCGTTTGCACGATGCTCAACTTGCTCGCATGGGGGAAGCTAGCAATTCCAAAGTCGAGAATTTAGACAATTACATCAAACTGGGGCCTTTGGGGCGTGCGTTTAAAAATGAACAACGCACTGTGGTGCTGATTGATGAAATTGATAAAGCTGATATTGACTTTCCCAATGATTTATTGCGAGAGTTGGATGAGCAGAGATTTACGATTGAAGAAAAGGGAGAAGAAGTAAAAGCAAATTACCCTCCTATTGTCTTCGTTACCAGCAACGATGAAAAGGATTTACCTGATGCTTTCCTGCGGCGTTGTCTGTTTTATTATATTCAGTTTCCTTACCCACAGTTAGCTAATATTGTCAAGTCACACTTTTCGGAATCTTCCTCTGATTTAGTGGAAGCTGCGGTGAAGCGTTTTAGCGAATTGCGGCGGAAAATGGAAAAGGGTAAAGCAGGTAAAAAAGTTAGTACCAGTGAGTTGCTAGATTGGTTTGCAGTGTTGCGGCAATTTCCTGAAGATGAGGTGTTAAAGCAGTTAGAGGGAGAAATACCTTTTCCGGAAGTTTTGTTGAAGAAATGGGAAGACCATTTGCGGTATTTGAAATATGAAGCTTGAAGAACTACCACTGTTGGATATTTTTAACAGCCTGCGACAACGGCATGGTTTGCCGTTGGGGGTAGAAGAATATCTGGTGGTTGTACGTAGTTTAGAAGCGGGTTTTGGAATTAGCAATAAACAGGAATTAGAGCAGCTTTGCTGTATGTTATGGGCAAAATCTGAGGAGGAAAATCGCCTGATTCGTCGGTTATTTGAGCAGATGTGGAAGCAAATTGAATCACATCCAGTAGATTATGATTCACCTACACAAGAAAATTCCCAAAATTTCATAGACCAAAACCCATCAATAACTGACATACCAAATTCAATTTCACATTCATCTATACAAGAAAATTCCCAATCTTCCTCAATCGAAGCATCAATATCTGAAGCACCTTCAATTGATGAACCGTTACCTGATTTAGAGACAACTCCCACTATTACACCAGAACCAGTGCAAGCTGTCCAAGCTGTGCGAAATAGTCGCAAAGATAGGGAAATGAAACGCCCTATTTATATGCTTTTAACAGAATATTTTCCTGTTACCAAAAGACAAATGAAGCAATGCTGGCGTTATCTGCGTCGTCCGGTGCGCCAAGGAGTAGCCACAGAATTAGATATTGAAGCAACGGTGGCAAAAATTGGGCGTGAGGGGATTTTACTACAACCTGTACTGATGCGTCCGCGTACAAATCGCACTGATTTGGTGTTACTAATTGACCAGGAAGGCTCGATGGTGCCATTTCACGATTTATCGCGGCAGTTAGTGGAAACGGCAGAACGGGGAGGACGATTGAAAACAACCAATGTATTTTATTTTCACGACTACCCGGATGAATACTTGTACCGTCATCCGGCAATGCTTGATGCCAAAGCTGTTTCTGAAGTGTTGGAGGAAATTGGCGAACGAGCGGCAGTATTAATTATTAGCGATGCTGGCGCAGCACGGGGGAATTTTGACCAAGAACGGGTTGATAATACTAAGGCATGGATTGAGCAGTTACAGCAGTCGGTGCGTTATTATGCTTGGCTCAATCCGATGCCGAGTGAATGCTGGCGACAAACAACTGCTGGGGAAATTGCCCGTTTTGTGCCGATGTTTGAAATGAGTCCGCAGGGGATGAATGCGGCAATTAGTGTGTTGCGGGGTCGATATATTGTAGTAAAAGAGTTGGATGAATCTTTATGCTATTAGAGTTAAGACAATTGAGGATTCAACCGGGACAGCAACTGTTACTTGAGGACGTTAGCTGGCAGCAATTTGAAAATATTTTGGCGGAATTAGGAGAACATCGCGCTGCCAGAATTTCTTATAGTCATGGTTTTTTAGAAATTATGGTTCCCTTACCCGAACATGAAAAAGCCAAAGAAATTATTGGCGATATAGTCAAAATTTTACTGAATGAACTAAGTATCAATTATGATGCTTTAGGTTCAACCACCCTAAAAAACGAAAAAATGAGTCAGGGAGTAGAACCGGATACTTGTTTTTACATTCAAAATCAAGCGGCTGTTATTGGTAAAAATCGCATAAATTTAAGTGTAGACCCACCCCCAGACTTAGCTATAGAAATTGATTTAACTTCTCGCACGCAATTGGATAATTACCAAATTTTGGGAGTACCAGAACTTTGGCGATATGGAAAACAAGGCTTACAAATTAACGTCTTGCAAGGTGGAAAATATGTAGAGTCAAATTTCAGTCCTACTTTTCCAGATGTTCCGATAATTGAGCTAGTAAATCAATATGTCCAGCAAAGTCAATTTGTTGGTAGCAGCCAAGCAATTCAAGCTTTTAGAAATTGGCTGCGGGATAATATTTAATTGTGCCTTTTATTTGGAACGAGTTATTTGCAATGGCAGTCAGTTGAGGTTATTTGATGCCTACCACAAACAAGGAGCGGGAAATACGAATCGCCCAAAGAAGGGTTGAAGGGTTTGCCCAGCAGTTTGGGGAAGCACACCGCAACTTGGCTCGTCATGCGGCGTTTCCTTTGGTACTTACACCCGATTTACTCTACCAAATTTGGGCAAACTTTGTCCCTGAAGCCTCTTGGACGGCGGTAGCTCATGTGTTGCTGTCGCGGTTGTGTCGGCAGGTGGGTTATGAGATGTATGAGATGGATATTGCTGACCGTAATTTGTTGTTGCGGGAATTGAAAGAGCAGTTTGGACAGGAAAGATTTGATGAATTGGGGGAGTTTTTGCTGGATTATGTGGCGCAAGCGTTGGTTGGGGATGATCCAGATACGCAGGATTTAGCACAAGCTCAGGAGTGGACGGCGTTGGCTTATACCAAGCCGTATGAGGCAGCGCGAGAATTGGCGCAGAAGTTGAGTGAAAGGGTAACAGGGGAGGATGTGGGAGAAGTATTACGGCTTGCTTCTTTCGTGGAGACTTTGGCGGAGCCTATCATGGAAGCTGGGTTTGAGCCTTTATTGGTTTACTCACTTGCAACCAAGAGTTTTATATTTGGCAAGCTAGAGAATGCGGTTGAACAATTTGAGGAAATTCTGGATGAAGAAAGTCAGCTATGGGTTGCTGGTGTAAGTTTGCCTATTCCTGAAAAGATAATCAGTGCAATTTTAGAAACTAAAGAACCTAAAATTCGTTATCTTCAAGCCTCTGAACCTGCATTAAGAATAATTGAACAAGCTATAGAAAGAAGGCGTTGGGAAAAAGTCGATAAACGTTGGATTAAAGCTGCTAAAACTTCAGTAGAGAATTTAGAAAACTTTTGGAATAGATTAAAAATTCCTGAAGATGATTTTATCAGAATTTGTCAGGCTGTAGATGTTGATTGGGAAAATATTAGATACCAGGGTCACTTTAGTATCCTACGTACCAAAATAACAGATGCGGAAATTCTCAAAGCTACTCTCCGAGACTTGGGAATTGTCGTGAAAACAGAGGCTGATGTTCGTGGTTTTAATATAAGAGTTCGTTCTGATGTTGTTGCAGTTCTTGACGGCGAATGTGACATAGGTTTTTCTCAAAATTCCGATGGTTCTTATGACTTAATCGCTGACTTGTGGGGCGTTGCACAAAAGCACAATCAGACGGAACTAATCAACTCCATCTTTCAGAAGTATGCCGTTAATAAAACTTTGGCAGAAGTCAAACAGCGTGGTGTTACTAAAAAGATGAAATGCCCTAAATGTACTTCTACTCAAATTGGCAAATATGGTTACTTGCATGGGAAACAAAACTACATTTGTCGTAATTGTGGAACTCAATTTACAAATTTTTAACTAACACTAATCTCAAAATAAAATCTTTCAACAATGTAATTACCTCTACGGATACAGTCCTTGATTCATCAACACTTGTCGTTCAAGTAGGCGATTAGGAACATTCAACTGAAGTAACCTTGCAGTCCCTTGACCAATCTGAGTTTTCCCTTCAATTCTCGCACGTTCAAGATAGAAATGTTCATCCCAAACCTGACGACGGGGATTAAACAATGGGACAATTTCTTTAGTAATTTGGTCTATCGTAGCAAAATCAGAACCTTTATGACGGTTGCAAGATAAACATGAAAGTGCCAAATTATCAGCAGTCGTTTCACCTCTATGTTTTACCGCAATAATATGGTCTACTTCATGGGTATAAATTGAAAAATCCTGATGTATTAGGCAATATTCACAACATTCTGAAGCTCTCTGTATTACAAGCTTACGCAGTTCCGCAGAAATTGAATTAGATGTCATCTTAGCTAATCGCGTTTTAAAGCTCGTGCCTTTAATAAAATCATCATATGTTCTAATTGCTCATAAACATCTAACTCAGCTAATTCCATTGGACTAAGTGTTGCAGCTCGGTTTTTTTCTAATAATTCTGACAACCGCGTTTGAGCTTGAGGTGAGACTTTAAAAGCAATAATTTCTTCTGGAGTTGGACGCTTAATTAAAAAATCAAGAACTTCTTGATAAACTGCGGGAATATCTGTCGTCTCTGTTTTGATTGTTGGCTGAGAATTTGTTGGTAAATTAGCAACGTCTAACAATTGCCAAAGCAATTCAGGTAAGCGATTTTGCAGAGGTTCTAAACGTTGAGCTAGTTCATCAGAAATTTGAATCGTTAATTCTGCCATATGTGATTCTTCATCGGCGCTATCTGCTTGTCTTTTATCCTAATTATAGCTTTGCTACCTTTCAAGTAGATTTTATCACAGCCATCATCTCTGCAATAAGTGGCTGATACTGAGAATTGGAAAAGGGTCGAAAATCATTGATCGCATCAACACTCATTTTACACAACAGGCGAAATTGGAGCGGAGTTGGAGGTTTATTGACACGCTCTACCTGCACCTCTATGTTAGAATTTTGTCGCAGAAACTCAAAAATTTCTGCAAGCAAATATCGTGGACAATAACCCACAATATAATGGTCTTCGGTGTTTAAAATTAAAGCCTGAGAATCGTAGAGATTTTGAAATTCGTGAGCAAGCCATAACTTTTGCCCAAATTCAAGCTGATTAATCCGCTCAATGGCACTGCTTGGCAGATGTCGCAGTCCATGCGAGAAAAAGTAAAGATGGTATTGTCCTTGTTCATCAACTTCTGGACAAGGAAAAACGGCGAGTGTATCTGTTTCTCGTTCGCCCCCACTGCGGGCTAAAATTGTAATTGGGTCATTTTCATCATTCGGAATATTGAGCCATTCAATAAAACTTGAGTAATCGGGACGCGATCGCGACATTAACCGATTAGCAAATACTGGAAATAATTGAGTTGATGTATAGATTTCATCTAAGCGTAGAAAGGACGACAAAGCTTTAAAAGCAGATTTCTCTTCAGCCTCTTTTACACCTTGGGTATAGACAAATTGATAGATACATTGGTCAAATGTTAACCGACCAATGGGGAACCAAAAGCGACTAATAGGGTCTTGCCAAGCTAAAAATAATGTTTTCGTTGTCTTCAAGATAGTGTTTCCCTCAAGGTAATTAGCTTGTGTTTATTGATTTCAAGAATGGATTGAGCAAAATTACTGGCTTCGGGAGAGATGCGGGAGAGGTTAATGCGATTAAAAATATCTAAAATATTTGCTTTGTAAATATTTTCAAGTTGCACCAACCACACACAAGCAGCTTCGGGATAGCGATTAGCAACCAGTGAGAACACATCAAAAGTTTTAAGAGTCTTTCTATCATCAACACTGCCATAAAACGCCGAGAAACATTTGTTTGCATAAGCCTCAACTGAGCGTTTCTGTCTTTGAGAGTCAGAGAGGTCGCGTCCTAAACATGAAGCATGGTCGTAAGTAGGTGCTAGGTGTTCCGTTTCTTCTGAAGTCGATGCTGTTTTCATTCGGACAATTCCCCAGTTTTCGTGGTGGCGATCGCCGTTACCAATCCACGCATCTAGCAGAAGATAGCCAACAAACACATCTACTGCTGTTTGGATGCCAGAGGGCGGTGTCCAATCAATGGGTAAATTTACAGATTCGCCTGCGATCGCCCTCAGCACTACATCTATTGTATGTTGTGATATACCATAAGTCCCAAACGCAGGGTAGTTCGGCACAATTGAGGAAAGAAGCTCGTTACCATGAACAAGCGTCCCCCCTTGTGATAAGCTGATGTGCAGCTAAATTGTATAACACGAAAACGTAAAATTATTGTAGTGCGGGCATCTTGCCCGCATCGCATATACAAATTAAATACGCAACAGCTTATGTTAAGAGACCCGTTGGGTGTGTATGAAAAAGCAGAAGAAATGGCAGACAAGTACTATCAGAAAGTCTTGTCAAAGCTGGAGGCTGAGTAGTGCAGGCTAGCATAGCATGAATTTAATTATATCAATTAGTATCAATACCTTTGCCAATTTACGAGGGTTCAACGCCCGTAGAAATGGGATGAATACGACCTAAAGCAGTAAGCTTGGCAAAAATCTGAGTTAATAAAATAGGCTTACTTCCTTTTGGTCGTCCACGCTGATGTTTCTCTTTCGGTTTTATTCCTTTAGCTGGTGATGACCTACTTTTTTCTATATCACTCTTTATGACCTGTTCTATCTGAATTGGAAATGAGTATCTTTGCTCAACACTTACTAATGATAATGTAAAAAAAGATAGTCCTAATATAAGTTTGCTATCCAGGCTAGAAAAAAATCTATCCAGCCCGTAAGTTTGTTTCCCTGATTTACTTATTACAACTTCATCTCCTGCTAGCAAATATATCTCATTCACACGAAATAAATGCAAGCAATTGAATAACCAGAACAGCGTCGCCCAAGGGATTACTGTCTGAAAAAACCGCAACATCGTCCGATAACTACCACCAATACCTGTCCAACGAGAAATCCCCAACATGGTGACTCGCCCGCTCATTGCTAACATCGCTATGATTATCTGATTCAATTGCCGCATGGTCGTAGCATTTCTTTGCGGTAGCAAGCATTGTAAAAGTGATAGTATGTCGAACATGGGCGAATTGTAGCTTTTGACTTGTCGTTGTGGAAGACAATAACTCTACTACATCAGCCCTCTCCCTTTATACTCTTTTTTTGGCACAGGTATTGCCTGATGTGTCGTGTTTGTTCTAAGCGTTTCCTAGAATAGCATCAGATGATCCCCTGAACTCTCTGAATATCCCGTCTTATTCCTGCATTCGCGCCAATTTCTGCAAGTCAAGTTTTGATATGAATAATACTTACCCAGTCACCTCCTTCAGAGCCATTTCCACTAAATCGCTCAGGAACACCAGGCCAAATATTGTTACCATCCAATGCTTGAATCTTGCTAACTGTTAATTTATTGTTATCTAGTTTAAGAATGTAAATTTTACCTCCATCGACTAACCGCCATTTTAAATTTTCTTTTTCCGTAAACAAAATAATATTTGGGGAAAGGGAAATTCCTTTTTCTTGAAATTGCTGACGTAATCCATCAGGAATCATCCCTTTATTTAAATATCCTTGTAAATTAAATTTTTCGCTATCAAATAATGGTTCCTCATTCATAATCCAGTCGCCATGCAATGAGACAGTAAACTGATAGATATTACTTTGGTGAAAGACAGCTTTTTGCGACCAATCATCAGGCGTAATTAATCTAACAGCTTCTGTATAAGCAGTATTTTCACTTGTCAAAGATTCAACTTCTGTAATTAGATTGATATTACTATCTAATATATCATTGCCTATTGCCCAACGGATAGATTTTATTTCAGTTTTCGTAACTTGAACTGGCTCAACTTTCATTGGCAATATATAAAATACTTCACCTTTCAATACATTATCCGTATGAGCTAAAACAGATATACTACTCTTATGTAAACTATCAATTCTTACTGGTTTTTGAAACTGAATTACTAGACCTAGTTTAGTAAACAAATTTCTTAAATTCTGAGATTTTAAATTAAATAATTGATCCTCTGTAACATTGTTAGAATTTTCCTGTGTTTCTGCAATAGTAGCTTCTAAAACTTGATCGTGATGCCAACTAGCATTGATTATGCGATTGAATTCTGTTATTGCTTGTGTAGTGGTTTCTTTCTGATTAATAGGTGTTGCAGGATTTTCCTGAGAATTCGCTAGTATAGGATTATTATCTTTATTACTTATAGGTGATATAGTGCTTTCTTGACTACCAATCTTTCTTCGGCAATCATAAACTGTTACATTATTAGGATTACCTAAAAATACTGCTAGAGGTGCATAATAATGCGCTATACCATGCGGTGGTTGAGGTTGAGGCTCTAATTTTCCTTCTTTGTTTTTTTGTTTAGGCCATTCTACATTGCCAGTAGCTGTTCGGACAGGAATTAACCAATAATCACCTACTTGATAAAAGTTATTCTGAGTATCTACTTGAAATTGAATCTCAATTCCATCTTCAAGGGGGAACCATTTATTACTCCCTTCAGATAAATTTACTTCGACTTCTTTAGAGTCCCAACGGCGTAATAGAGGGTGCTTTTCTGGAAGCAATGTGTTGCTCTTGCTATCTCCTGAGAGAATGACTTGATTCTCAATGCGATCCACTTGCTCAACTTTTAGTAGTTGGCGATCGCTATCTCCAAGTATATAATCATCATTGATGATTTCAACCCAATCACCTGCTGATAAACTAGAATTTTTGTCTTTCCCTAAATGTTCTAGCTTGAATACAAGTACTGAGGAATTTTTCTCAGTAGATGTCACAATAGGAAAAACAATTGAGCTATTTTCGCGTGACCAAACAAATGATAGTTGATTAGTGTTCTTAGCAGTAAAAACTTTAAAAATTTCCGCCCGATAAAGATGGTTTTCAGCACCACGAAATTTGGAATTAAACGGAATAACACATGGATCGTTTATTCCTGTAGAACTAGGCTTTGTAATTCTGGCAATAATTTCGCCTTTTCCAGGCTTCAATAATTCTTGACCTAGCACACTCTGAAAATAGTCACGATCCTTACTAACTTGCTTGGCAACCGTTTCAATATCTTGATTATCTTTTAATTGTTTGAGCTTGACTTGCCAAACTAACTTAGAGCGAATTGCTGTATCTGCTCCCCCTAAAGCAACTTCACGAATATTAATTTTGAAGTCGTCACGATCTTCAATCGGAGTTATATGTCGTTCCCAAACATCAAGATAAGCAAGATATGTTGCTCCATTTAATTGAACTTTACAAGGATCTATAACTTCCGGCGTAAAATCTGGCTGCTGAAGATAAGATACAAATTCCTCATTTTCACAAAGTATACCATCTACATAATAATTGCCTTTGCTAATTAAATAGCTTTGGCATTGGAGCCGTTTTTTTAATTCATGTTTTTCTTCATCATTCAGGTTATTAATATTATTAATCTGCTCTTCAGTGGCGATAAATTCAAAACCACAATTCTGCTCTGGGCCACCTTGTAGTCCAAATATATCTTTAGCCAAAGTTTGCAGGCGATTTAGTAAAATCGATGTCTGTTCGTTGAAGTCTGCATCTAATTGCACTCTACCTTGTTGCATCAATACTCGAAGGAAGTGCTTGCTTTTGTCGTAGGTATCACGAGTAAAATCGCCTCTAAATTCTCCTTGCATAACAATCCTCTTTAGCTAGCGTAAATAATGCCAATTTCAGTATTAGCGGGTGTATATTCATCTAAATGGATGCGTAGGTTAGCCTCTTTTTGAGGCTGATATAGATTGTGAAAAGCACCCATTTCTGATTCATCATCAGCGCCACGTTTGATTTCATCAGCGCAGGTTGACGCTAACTGACAATAAGTAGGTGTGCCATAACGTATACTGTTGAATTGAGGTCGTAAGTGATGTCTGATGACAAGCAGGTTTGTATCTAACTGTTCTGTCTCTAGTTCAGTTTCTTGTCTAATCTTTTGCTCCACTAAATCAGGTTGACAATTATACCGACGTGGTGTGCGTGAGTTGGGCATCACGTAGCAGAAACGGATACAACCTTGTTGACGACGAGCAACGAATATAATGCCGTTAAAAATACTGTTTTCTGCCAAATCAATTGCATGTACTTGCATCTGACCAATGACTGTGCAACGTGCAATAGTCAACCGCACATGGGCTATAGAATAACCCACTGCACCGATCGCTTCACCTTCTATATTGATAGCATCTATAATGCTATCACTAATATTTATAGGTAAAGGGTCAGTCTCTAGCTCATCTTGGTTAACCTGAATGGAGCCAATAATACTGTGTGCGATCGTTACGCACGCATTGATATTAAATAACTCCAAACTTGGCTCGCTAGAACGTCGGGGTTCACAGTCACAATGTAATGACCAACCCGGCACTAATGTAGAATGACGGATAATAATCGCAGCTGGTTTTTGCATAATAGAGGTAGAATAATCTCCAAATTGAGTAGGATTACCTTCTATATGCACTCCCCGACCAGTAATCAATAAACCATCGAGAACAAAGCAACTTCCTGACTCTACTGTAACATTTAAAGCATCACCTAAAGAAGTTCTCCAATCGAGAATGCGTATCACCGGACGCTTGTGGTTAGCTGCACGTAATTGCAGACTTTGATTGTTTTCCAGTTCAATATTAATTCGTTCTACATAAACACCACTATCAATAATTTCAATCACAGCATTATGGGGTTTGTCTCGCTGCCACTGTGAGATTGCTTCAGTAATAGTTTGATAATACCCTCGTGAAGTTTGACTGACGCTGTAATGAGCATAATGCTTTCTGATTTGAGATGGAAAAGCTTCTTCTAATAGCAAACGATTACAGCGAATCAGTTCTTTACCTTGGAGATTTTGCTGAACCAAACGTTTAGTTTTGGCACTCAAGGTGATAGACGCAAAACGTTGTTCATCATAAAGGCTTTTACCTAAAAGTAATTGATTTAGCTCTAGGAGCAAAGCTGCAATTAAAGCTGGTTCGGGAGGAGGACTGGTGTAGACATCCAAAAGCCTTTGGGTATCACTGGAAAATTGCGATCGCAAAAACTCGGATAATGCAGAAGCATCTTGTTGTGAGCTAAAAATTGCTGGCTCTTGAATATCACCAACATCAAGTAAGAAATGTGCTGTAGAATCTAACAAAGTTCGGTCATATTCGCCACCACCAATATTAGCACTGAAACCATAATGATAAGAAACCCAAACACCATTTTTTGGTAACTGGCGGATCGGAAAAATCATTCGGCCTAATTCTGGATCAACTGCTATATAGTCTTGCTCTAGTTGATAATTCCAATCGCCCAGATCGGCAATAATAATTTGCTCTGGAGAGATTAGATGCAGTTTTGAGCCAACACCTTTCCAGACTTGCAAACTTTTGGTAAATTCTTCTGGATTTGGGTTTGAATCAAAATAATCGCTTTTGTGAGATTGCAAAACTTGCCGTTGAATGGGAATAGGTAAATTTAATTCGCAATCAATTTGGGTTGCATCTTTTGCTAATTGGGGACGAGTGTAAAGCGGAGTGTCGTTACCCGTAATACTAAATGTGTAGCAGTTAGAGCTAACTTCTTCCAAACAAAAAGCTGGTGTGACAGTCATAGAATAAGCTTTTAATCGCCAAACAAAAATACCAATATTTGGAGTATTATACTTTCCAGGTTGCTCTTGTGAAGAAATATGGTGGATATCTACTGTATGAGCTAATTCATCGAATGGGCTATTTAACTTTGTGATTCCATCCACCTGACGCAGATTTAATGTTGTTGAGGTTGACGAACGTAGGTGATTGATATGCTGTGTTTTGCTAACTAGCCGATCAAATTCTACAACTCGTATCGGCCAGCCAGCTATTTTATCAGCCAGCAATTCTAATAAAGCTAGCGTCCCCTTGCGCCGTCGATAACGAATAGTATTTGCTACTTCCCGACGAGGATTTAAAATCTTGTTATCTTGCTGTTTTGTACCAGAACTATGAACGCTTTGATAACCAATTAAATCACCAATGTATGGTACTACCCAATCTTGGCAAGTTTCAATAAACCAGTTCTCATAGAGTTGAGTAATATCTGCTTCAACAATATCTACTTGTTCAGCAATGACACGTAATAAATCCCGTAGGGGATAGCCAAGTTCTGCATCACGTATGCGGTAAACGGCTGGCAACAGTTCATAAAGACGGTCTGGGGAATTGCTCATGATTTCAACTCCTTCAGAATTAGTGTATCTGGTACTTTCGGGTTGAGAATAGCTAATTGAGCCGGGAAAAGTTGATTTATTGTTGAATCAAAAACAGCCAAGTTTACAGGAATCCATTGTTTTGGTTGTCCATTTCCACGAGTGCTGCCTACTTTTGCCAATTCTTGAAGTTTGGTATTTAAAATGCCTGGATTTTGGGCTTCAGTTTCGGAAACGCTATCTAAAATATCTACATCCACGTAGTCTACGCCAGGTACTTGTTGAATCGTGCTGATAACTCCGCTGAGGACAATATTTTCTCCTAATTCCTGATTTTTAAAGCTAAACTTATCGAACAAAGCAGTGCGAATTTCCTGTGCTACAAATGACCATTGATAATTTGCTAAAATTCGCACATTAGCGCTGATAATTAACAGCATTAGTTCCCGTATATCTATTTTTAGTGACTGATAGGGGTCGCCAAACTGGTATAATGCTTGTACGAAACTACGATATAAATCTGAATTTCTATCAATATAAATATCATCAGCCCCAGCGATGGTAATATGCAGAATTTGCTCCGAACCATTTGAAAGACGTTGAGCATTTGATTTGCCAATTCCAGTAAAAGTACGCGCAAAATTGGCATAGTCCTGCACGGAAACTGCACGGTTGAGAGATGTTATGCCAACGGGTGCATTGCGGCGTATTTCATAATCGCTTTCTGGGTCTGCGCCTCCTGTTGCTGCTATGGGGTTGAGTACGCCACTCAAACCTAGAGGTTGCATTGCTAGTTGGTTAATTTTTTCTGCTGCAACATTACCACTTTTGCCAGTGCCAGCGCGGTAGATTGCTTTGACATTTTCAATCCCACTAGGCAACCTAGCTCCATGTTCACCATTGCCAAAGATAATAGTTGTATTGCCATCACTATCAGTGTGGGTGATATAGGCGTGGTCTGTTGGACTTAAGTCAATCAAATTTTCTACTTTTTGCCAACGGACATCATTAACATATACTTCTAAGGTGCTAGCAACGCCACTAGGGATAGGTGCTGGTAGATAGCTAAGGGGCGGTAGTGATAGAGTAAATTGTTGATTTGCTTTAGTACCATCACCACTGCCCAGTATTTCAGTATGAGTCTCGCCATGAGTGGCTTTGACTACGTTGCCATAGATAGTAACAGTCTCTCGTTTGTAAGAATAAGCTAAAGGTTTAGCAAATTTTAGGAATGTATGGGGTTTGTCATTGGATAAATTCGCACATATATCTTGTCTCACCCCAGCTAACATAACAACTTCGCTAGCCCAGACACCGTTGACATCAGATATATCACTGCGTTCACCGGAGATAATTAACCAACGTCCAGGTTGGAGATTTTCGTAGAGATTGTCTAGTTCAATTTCCATCTGGTCAGATATATAATTTTGATCGCTTGGTGCATCTTTAAGGTCAACTGGTTTTTCCACCAAATTCAAATCTTCACTCTTGAGATACACTGTGGTTTTACGCATGACATCTAAAGATATATCCTGTTCTTTTAACCAAGGCTTATCTAAAGTGAGTTGGGTAATTCTTCCTACTATGTTATAGGCAATTTTAGAGATGTTTTCAACTTTTATTACTTGATAAATCTCAATTTCATTAACATCTACACGTTCAATCGCTAGGTAACTTCCAGGTGTAATTCCATCATATTGAGCATCTAAGGCTAAGATATTTCGTAATTCTGATGGTAGTGTGCTAGAGGAGCTTGATATTGACTCATTTACATCTGCAATTTGCCATTCCTCATATTTTTCAATTCGCCCTTGCTGGTCAAAAATCGGCTTCAAAGCTACGTCATGTCCGAAAGGTGCAGCTTTGATTCCTAAAAACTCAATTCGGTTTAACTGATTAGCAAAATTAATTTTATTGTTGGTTAAAATTTGATATATTGCTGTGTTTGAAGCGGGATTTAAAGTATTATTAATTAACCGAAAATTCATATCAATATTTTCGGGAGAGAAAATCTGTTGTTTTGTCCGCTCAAGTTCTAGAGCATTGGCAGGTTGTAAGGATGGCAGTTTGATTAATTGTTTTATTCTTTCTTCTATTGTATTTACTGAATTTTTATTAGTTAATTTTTGTGTAACTTTTGGTAGTAATTGTAATGTCATTTTTGTCCGGTTTTCCTCTGCTTGAGGCTCAATAATTTTAATTTTGCGAATGAATTGTTTAGCATCACCAAAGATCAGTAAAAGTGGATCGTTAGGTTTGAGATTCGCATTTATACCATCTAAATAAATCTTATCAATTTCGGTAACGGTTGTTGAATTAACTTGTTGTGGTTGACTCATCCGGGGCTTGAGTTGATTCAACTGGGCATAAGCTCGCAGTTTTTCGGATGTTTCAAAAAATTCCGGCGATTCGTTAGAATCAGGTATACTCTGGCTACTCAAACCAACAGGAATTTCCAAATTGTAACCATCTTCTAGGGTAAAAGCTAAATAAACGCTGGCGCTAACACCGGGACTATGTGCATAGTCTACTAATCGAGCTAATTCTACTAAGGAACGTCGCTCAATCGCAGTACGTAAGTAACCTTCATTGGCTATGCGTTCCTGATAAAATGTTAGAACGTCTGCGACAGTAGCCCAAGCATCTAGTAGAGCTAAAGACGTGTCTTGAGGATCGCGGGTTTTTAGATGTTTGAGTGAGGGAAACTTGCTCTCACCCAGACGCGCTTTCATTGTCTCGAAAAAGCTTGCATGGGTTCCAACTCGATAAGCTAGGGTAGAAAAACCAGGTTGATTTGCTACTGATGTGGGAGTGATAATTTGGACACCTTCACAGCAACCACAACTAGAGCGATCGCTTGGTTTATAGTTATGACAGTTACAGCTACAACTTAATTTCATCTGCCACCTCGCAAATCGAGTGTAAATTTACCGTTTTCGGGAAAGTTGGGGTTGTTGTCGAGTCGGGCAATTTCCGAAGAACCAATGGGTAAAAAACCTGCTTCAATCTCGTGATTGTCACCTGCAAAAAGACGTTCTAGCTTAGTTATAGAGACGCTTTCAACGCCTGGAACACTATAAGCTTGAGCTACAATCTGACTTAATGCAATTCCTTGCCCAAAAGTCAAGTTATCGGGATGGAAAAAACCACGCCGACCATCAGCTAAAATCCGGTTACTGAAAATATCCAGTAAAGCAGCTTTGACATGACCGCGCAAATAGTCAAATTTGACATCAACTCTCATCGCTATATCTAAACAGACGTATGCTGCTCGTTGAACGATGACATCATGACCAATGCGACGATATTTTTCTAGGTCTGTGGTAATATTTTCCAGTAATTTGCGATCTACCGTTTCTTTGTTGAAGGGATCTACTGTCACCCAGACTTCATACCCACTGCCCGTCCAGCGTAAGGTGGCTGTTGCTTGTTGAACTTTTGTTGGGAAATGTTGCATTACTAATTGTGCGTAGTCATCAGCAGTAATGGCACGCTCTAATTTTTTGTGAGATAGGTGCGGTGCATATAATTTCACCTGAGATAGAGGTTCGGGTGCTGTCCCACCTTGAGCGCTTAAGGGCTGGTGTGGCTGCAATGTCGAACCACTAATTGGTTCATTGTGAAAAACAATATAAGAAATCGCTTCAGCACTAATATTACCTGCAAGTCCATTACCTACCCGGTAAGTTGCTTGGAAGTGAGTATTGGGTGCTGGTTTTATTCCTAATTCACCGTCTCCAAAACGCAAGTGAGCTTGTCCATCGTTGTCCATTTCCACAACAAAATGTTGATCTTCGTTGTTGCTGTCTATGAGATCGTATTGGGGAGTCCAAGTAGAGTGATTTCCAGTACTCCTAAGTTGGATTTGGGGTAATGCTTGCTGGGGGTCTTGAATTAAGAGACTTTTAGCATCTTGGGTGAGGTTTTTTCTAGACAGAGGTTGACTGAAAATTAAAGGCGTTTTTTGCAAGGTAGGACGGAAGCGATCGCCAACTACTAAAATTTCTCTAGGTTCGCCTTCCTCTTCGCACTCGTGAATTATCTCTTTTCCCGGTACAGTTCCTAAATCTTCCCGTTCAATAGTGCGTCCATGATCGACTAGAATCACATTGCCTCTGGCAACACTAATATCAACTAGCTGACAATCTGGTGGGACTATTGCCGAAATACAAAGGGGAAAAGGTAATGCGTCTTCTTCTGCCCATTCGATTTCTACAATTGGCTGATTGTAAAGTTCGTCTACACTTGCCTTGACATTTGTCAAGCGTACAGCATGGCGATGCTTCATATCTGCATCTTCTGGGATACCTGTTTTCGGACTTCTAATTTCTTCAAAAATTAGGATGTCACCAATTTTTAGATGCAATTTTCGCTGATGTTCAAGTTGGGAAGAGGAATTTGCCCACTCTGGCTGTGTGGGTTGTATAAATTCATCTACTAATGTAGCGCTTGTGGAACCATAAGAAAGACAGCATGAACCATCGCCCCAAGTATAAAATAGGATTTTGTTATGAGCGTTGTAGAGATGAATCGGTAAGGGCGTTAGCGGTTCAAAAACTTCATAACTGTTAGGAGGAACATCATCTAGGTGGCGAATATCTTCTAAGATAGTGCCAAAGGGAGGCGCGTTTTTATAATTAGTAATAAAGTAGAAATTTTTTGTTTCCAGGGAAATATCAATACTTGTCTCCAGCCACAACCAAGTACGTGCATTACAACCCTCATGCATGGGATAATCGATCAGACGGGCATGACGGCGAACAGAAATCCGTTGGCGGGCAGTTTCTAGATAAGCTTCTGTGGCTACAGCGTCCTGATAGTAGCTGAGATAATCGCCAACATAAGCGAGGATTTCCACTAAAGTAATTCCTAAATCGGGAACATGACGTTCTTCCCAATCCGGCATTACTAGGGAGAGGCGGTCTAAAATCAACTGGCGAAAACTAGCATAATCTTTAGCCAAATAGTTGATAGCTGGTTCAACTAATTGTGTTGGCGGAGAAGTTTGCTGTTGCAAGCAATCCATGTCAGTGTTACAGATCCCATCTCGGAATTTAAATTTTACTTGGGAGTAGCGCGGGTCAAAATTGGGATATGGTTGATCTGTGGGTTTGCCCTGTTCATCTAATGACACCAAGCGCAAAGTATACACAGAGAAATCGCCAGTTTGGTCAAGATTAACTGTTAAGTAACTCTCACAATTTTGAGGACTTTCTACCTGTAAATTAGTCACATGAAGATGGCGGATGCGCTGGCCGCCTTCAATCAAAAGATTCTCTTTTTTCAGGTTTTCTGGTATCGAACCTAAAAAATAGACATATAGCGATCGCAAATCATCGCTAACTTCTACATAATCTAGCCCGTTTTTTCTTTGCCTGCGGATTTCTTGGCGGCGCTGTTCGTTTTGGGAAGTTAAGGTGTGGCTATTCATGGCACTGTCGTCCTAAAAGTAGCTGTTTGTGTCTCCCCAGAACTTTGCACCAAATACTCCACCACTATGTAAAGGCTGGAATCAACGTTTGTTACTTCCAAAGTTTGCAGATCGATTAAATCGCCCAACCATTGCTCAATAGATGCTTGAATAGTAATTTGCATAGCTGTTGCTAGTTCCGGGCTATTGGGTGCAAAAATTAAAGACAATACACCACTGCCGAAATCTGGGCGGTTGACTCGTTCGCCAGGAGTAGTAAACAGTAGTTGTTCAATTAAGTCGCGGATGTGTTGATTTTCATCGCTGGTGCTGGCGGTGTGATAGTTTCTATCAAAATGGAAGGGAAAATCGATGTTGATGACATTCCTTTGCCTGGGCAGATTTACGAGATATTCTGGCATCAAGTCACCTCCAAATCAAAGTTGTTAATCGATACCTTATTACCATTCAGATTCACAGTGGCATTGTTTCCATTGTTGATTTCAATTCCCGAACTATTCATCACTATTTTCATAGTTTGCTTCCCGATTTTGGCTTCAATAATTATGCTTTGCTTACCTTGTTTATCATTGATTTCAATCCTGCCAATATCGGTTTTAAGTACCTTGGTTTCTGGGTCATAAGAATTAGCGGGTACTATGTTTGGAACCTTTTCATCTGCCCAAAAGCAGCCACTCCAAATTGGGTAGTCTGGATCTCCGTTTTCAAACTCAATCCACACTAAAGCACCTTTGGGTGGAATGAGGAATAACCCAACTCCTTGCCCAGCATAGGGAACGCAAGGTAATGCCCAACCGCTAGGATCGTTGCCAAAAATTTCTTGCACTTTTGCTTGCACGCGACCAATCTTCCACGGGTCGCTATTGTCAGATACTACGCCTCGGTATTTGCCGTAAAAAGAAGGTCTTTGTTGATTTATACTTCCATAAGTATCAAGTTTTGATTGGTTCATACTTTTAACATCTGAATTGTTGCACCTTGTCCCTCACGTTTCAAGGTAAAACTTTGTTTATATTCGCCACGCTTGATGCGATGCGTTACTTGTTTGACGTAGTAATAACCGCCGTAAGTTTTTCCCACACCCCGCACTCCCACCAATTGACGCACTTCTAAGACATAACCATAGCGAACAGTATCTACTTCCCCGCTAGCAGTTACGGCATTTTCCTGCGAACGGCTAGCCAATAATTCGGTTTCCTTTTGAGCTAGGATTTTTTCGAGTTTATTGGTGGAACGTAGCACTTCTGTTCGTAATGATTTAGCAGGCTTGTTAGCTAAAGCTTGACCGGGCGATTTAGGAACCTGAATCGAAATTGATGTTCCAGTTTTCTCATCGCTAATTGATGCTTGAGGTTTAATAGATTCTAGAGCATTAAAATTGAAACTTATAGATGAATTTACATTGGTAAACGCCCCCATGTTCATTGACAATGCTGGTTGATAAGGAGTAACTTTCTTTTTTTCCTCACCCCAATAAGCAATATTTTTTCCAGGAGTTTTATCGGGCTTGATTTCAAAAATAAAACTATTACGTAGAGCTAGTTTCTGAATAAACTGTAAGTCTGTACTTTGCTGAGTGGTAATTTGTTCTTCTTTTTTGGGTGAAAAATCTCTAGTAGTATCTTGTACATCTAATGTCAGCCCATATCTAACTTTATATTTTTGTAAAATTTGCTTAACAATTTGAGAATCAGATAAGTTTAGGTAGGTTTCATTTTTATCTTCCAGATCGAGCATAAGACTAATATCTTCACCAGTAACTATTAGCCTTGATTCCCCTGGTTGATTACTTGGGGCAATTTGATGATCGGTAATAATGCCGTCAATTAATATAGGGCTTTGAAGACTACGGCTTACACCGACTTTTACATTAACTATGATTTGAATAACAATTCGATTCGGAGGATTCAAAATATCTTTTTGAAGTAACCAATAATCTGAAAAGTTTTTTAATTCTTTACTAAGACTAAAGGTCATTTGAAAGGCACTGCGATCGCGGTCTTGTTGAGTCACTTCTAAGTCTATCAGCGCGTCTATTACTTCATAAGGCGCAGGTGTTGGTATGGTGCTACCAATCATGAGTTTTAGACGAATATCTGAGTCAGGCATAAGTTAACCTTTTTAAATCAGAGGAATACGCAGTCGCCGACCAATTTGGGCAGTCAATTCATCAGGGTGCATAGCGTTGTTAGCATCGCATAGATGCCAGAAAACTTCCGGGTCATGTAGATAATTTGCAGTGATATTATCTAGGCGATCGCCTTCGCTGACTTGATGTTCTTGAAGAATTTCAAACCTTTGTGATGACGGTAAAAATCTGCGTCTGAGGTAACTGATAGTTTGATTTGATGTTGTTTGCCACTTGGCAATTTCTATATCGTAGTAACGACTGCTTTCAGTAAACATTTTACTCTTTTTTATTTTACAACTAAAAACTTATATTTACCGAGATGTTTTTGAGAAACTTACAGATGAAATAATTCATGATTAAAGATAGCCAAGTTTATAAGAAAGAAGCAACTGTCTTGATAACAATCGCAGCCGTGTTTACCTTAGCTAGAAGCTCTTTTTGCTTGTGATAGACTCTGAACAAGCTGCTGCCTTTATGGTCAAATCTCAAATCATTTGTGCTTAATACTTGCATACCTAAACTGACTTTGGCACGAATGGGATTTAGTTTAGAATCGAATGCTTCTTCGGTAATGCTGAACTCAGAGAGGCGTACTGGCATTACACGATTTAAGCTCCATATAAATACACTTAAATCCGCCTCATTTGGTAAGATTTCTAAAACACCTGTGCGGGCGAGTTGATTGTTTGTCTGAATTTGGCTGCTTTTAGGATAGATCAGGGTTTCTAGGGCTGCTAATTGAGGGTATATGCCAAACAACACTGTATCTGGATTTTTTGCAGGAAACTCCAGTTGATCTGTAGCATCAATTTCTGCGTCTAGTTGAATAGTCTCTAGCGGTGGTGCAACTAGACGCAAAGCTTCTAGGCGATCGCTTCCTTCAGAACCCGCACCTCTTACCTGTAAAGTGCGTCTGAGTGTTTCGGGATTGTATTGCAGTATAATCAATCCTTTGGGGAAAAAGCTAACAGCATCAAGGACGGCGATGGTTGCTTTTAATAAGCGTGGCGCATAGGGAAAGTGAGACATAAGACTATTCCTAATTTATTTGTGTTTTCTGGTATTAATTTGGGTAATTGCATAGATTAATGTAAACGATAAGATTGGCGATCGCAGTCTAAATAGGAGTACAATACTTTGCATATATACTAAGCTTTGTCAAGTTGCTTTTGCTCTAAAATTAGTAGTCATAAACGTTCCCGTGCCGGAGTATTGGAGAGTGGTGTCTGGTTCTGGTGGTATTGTTGGTTGGGTAGCTGGAACCATTACCTGAAATTTTGCTTTGAATGTATTACCTTTGAGCAATACTGCTTTTCCCTTAGATTTAACTTTTTGGGATTTTTGATTACCAGCTAAGGATTGAATAGAAAGTATTCCCATACCTGGGATGAGAAAGGGCGGACTTGTGTAAGGACACCCAGGAAGAATGACTTTTTTCTCGTCGCCATCGATGCAAATAGTCTTTTTGTTAACTGTAGCTCTCCCAGTACCAGTTAAGAACCCAGGACGTACTACAACTATTGCTTTACCAAAGATGGGGTTGAATATGGCGCGATCGCCAGTGATGAGGATATAGCCAAGCATGGGTTTTATTTAATTCGACTTGTTGGATTACTGAGTTTGATTCAAAGTTCCAATGAGCGATTGCATTCAATTTGACTAGCTATTTTCTCGGCAGTTGATGAGAAGTGTTTCAGGATTTTCTACAGGAATGCTTACTCTACAAGTAAGTGATCGCATTTAATTTGAGTGGATATTTTATTAGTGAGTGATGAGAATAATTTCAGTTTTTTAAAAGTGTTTTCACCTA
Organism: Nostoc sp.; assembly: GCF_036918015.1. Taxonomy (GTDB): domain Bacteria; phylum Cyanobacteriota; class Cyanobacteriia; order Cyanobacteriales; family Nostocaceae; genus Nostoc. Next base: position 165,464 of record NZ_JBALEO010000063.1, on the reverse strand, counting down.
GTGCTACGCAAATCCACGTAGGGTGTGTTAGCGTCAGCGTAACGCACCGGAAATCAGATACAGATGGTGCATTACATTTCATTAACGCACCCTACAAGATCCGCGAGCACACTACCCGTATTTCTCACAAGCTTCCCTGCTTTGATGCAGCAGAGGGGCAGAGGGGCAGAGGGGCAGAGGTGCAGAGGGGAAAGAGCCTGGTATTTGAACTCTCCCCTGCTCCTCTGCTCCCCTGCTCCCCTGCACAAGCGCAGGCTTTGAGGGGTGTGGTGAGAAATCTGGGACTAATCCACACACATCGGGAATGGCGCTATCGGCTAGCCGAACACCAACGGCAACACCCCACGAACAGGCATATGTGTTGAAGCCTGATCCATAGTTGCTGGCGTACCATGGGCATTAGATATAAATCTTGCCTGCTTATTCTGCCTTAGCATTGCATCCCCAACTCCCAGTCCCCCAGCAGCGTAGTGGTACAACTCCATTACGTTGGTTGTACAGTTCCATCCACCTGTGATGGTTGTATTACCCGCCCCGCCTGCTCCATTTAGCGTTACGCCGCTAACCCGCTTACTACCATCCGGATCTGGTAGGATATTCTTTGCATGTGCGGAAATTGCCGCGTCCCTTGTTTTGTATTCCTTGCGTTCTACATCCACCTGCCGCGTTGAGACTGAAGGCATCGTTATTCCTAACTGTTGGGCACCGAAATATATACTCGCCCGCGCTTTACCGTTGTTTTTTACCGCATTAACTGCGCTTCTCGCTAACAGTGCTTTAGTTCCACTGATCACCCAGCTAAATGTCCGATTATAACCAATATTGGTACTCCCCGGTGCCTCGTTAAATCGGCGTAGCGATTTTTCCCTGGCATCTTCGTTGCTAAGTGCACAATGCTCTTCAAACATCCTGTCGTTTACCGTGGCACTGAAGGGTTTTGCTGCCTGCCCTTCTTGTCCTAGATATGCTTCCCTCGCCAAATTATCTGGCAGTTCCACCCATAGAAATCCTCTGTTAAAGAAGGTCTGGAAATTCTCATCTGGAATTGCTACTCCCCGCCAGGGTCGTGTCTTTAATTCAGGCGGTAAATCGTTGAGGTCGAATGCTTTCGTCGATCTGTTGAAATTTCGCCAAAGTATACCTCTACCCGCTTTGGTGTCATACATTCTCCAGATAACGGGATTACCACTCTCCACCGTTATGGCTGATAATAGTGAGGGTTGCCCTGTCCTCAGAATTTGGTTGGGCGATCGCCTCACTGCCCCCCCATTCTGCTGCACAACATGGGTCAACTCATGAGCAATCAACTCCTGCCCTCCCCGACTCCCAGGCTCATACGCTCCTTGCCGAAAGAACACGTCCTGCCCCGTCGTAAACGCCTTCGCCTGTATTGATTGATTCAATTGGTCAGCCTGAGTATCCGTATGAACCTTCACCCCACTGAAATCAGCGCCAAATGCCTGTTCCATCGCTTCGCGTATATTGTCTGTGAGGGTTTGTCCGCCCCCCCTTGCTCGGTTAATGGAGGCTTCTAAGTCTAGCGTAGCAGCCATCCCACCATCACTAGACTTACTCTGTAATATTGGCGACCTCATCATTCTTGCTTGATTATCTTTTGTCTCCATCGTCTCTCGCTGAACAGTTTCATCTTCACCTGACTGCACAGGTGGTGCATTTATTCGCTGCACCACCTGTGCCGCTACCCTATCCGCTTCCTGTTCGTATTTATCCCCCACTGCGCCAATCATTAGCTTAGTCATAATCTGCTGTGATTTAGTTGTGCTGATAGGCACTCGGCTAAAGTCTTTAGATAAAGCCGAATTATTTGATGGCTGTGCTTCTTTATCTTCTGTTGATTGCACCCCTGCATCCGAAACAGAACGAACGGCAGCACGCTGTAAAATTCCACTCGCCTGGGATTTCTCACTTTTTTGCTGCTGATTAGTTTGGGCAATTCTTTCACTAGTCATGGTTTCATTCCTCAATATTCAACATGCCGTTCATTGTGCTGCTCAGTCGCTTAAGAAATATCTCGTCAAATGTCAGGCTATTGTCTCTTTAAACTTTTCAAACGATGCTTCATCAGGCCAAATCCATTTGGGACAATCAGTACCACCAGCGATTGTATCTACTGTACGGTGTGTATGAATGTGAGATTTCTGAATTTTGTATTTATCCACCAAATATCCAATCAGGTTTAACGAACACTGTTGTTGCTCTTGTGTCATACCTAAATTATTTTTGTCAGCAACGTGTTCGATTCCGATAGAACGATGATTCATAGCTCTGTCACCTGCGTGCCAAGCGGTATGATCTTCTAACACCATCTGGATGCATGTACCGTCACGAGCAACAATGTAGTGTGCAGAAACTTGTGCTTCAGGGTCTTGGAATGTGGCTATAGCAGCTTGCAATGAACAGTCGGTGTTGTGACACACAATAGAATCAATTGTCGATTCGCGGTAATCAGTCTGATTTTTAGAGCTTGCAGGAATCCATTTTACGTCTGGTCTACTCATGATTTTTCTCCTAATATTTTGATAACTATTTCTTGTGCAATTTGTTGCCCCATTTGGGTAGAGTTAATTCCAGGCTTCACTTGAATTGCACCACCAGGCACTACGCTACCTGAGAGCAAGTTGTCTGGTAAACCTTTATTAGCCAGCAACTTCGCCAATTCACTCTCTACCTCTGCTTGCAACAACCGCGCTTGACTGGGAGAAATCGGCATCCCCTCTAAAATCAGCTTTTCTATATCAATATTGATATTCATACTCTTACCCCCGTAGGTGCTAAAACCCGAAAATCTGTCTCATTCACTGGTCGATCCAATTTGCGAAACTCAGCCCGTGCTGCCGCTAACACCAACTGCATCGTCACAGGCGTACCAGTGCCAGCAGCCAGAAACGCTGCATTCAAAGCAATATTGTGAATACTGCCCCCCGTCATATTCAGACGTGCCAAACGGTTAAAATCTAAATCCTGTGTTGGTGTCTCTACTGGAAACACCTTTTGCCACATCACCTGACGTTCAGCCACACCCGGAAAAGGAAAATTCACAATAAACCGCAAGCGACGCATAAAGGCATGATCTAACGAACTCTTAAGATTGGTTGCTAGAATTGCCAAACCGCGATAATTTTCTAACCTCTGTAACAGATAATTCACCTCAATATTGGCGTAGCGGTCATGGCTATCCTTCACCTCAGAACGTTTGCCAAATAAGGCATCCGCTTCATCAAAAAACAGAATTGCCCCGCCATCTTCCGCCGCGTCAAACAAACGCCGCAGGTTTTTCTCCGTTTCTCCAATATATTTGTTAACCACAGATGAAAGGTCAATCCGGTAAAGATTTAGCTGCAAATCATTGGCTATCACCTCCGCCGCCATTGTCTTTCCTGTGCCGCTTTCCCCGGCAAACAAGGCACTAATCCCCATGCCCCGATTCATGCGGTTGTGAAAACCCCACTGTTGATAAACTAGGCTGCGCTGTCTGATTTGATCAGCAATTTGATGCAGCAAGTTTGTCTCCTCTGCTGGTAGGACAATATTATCCCAAGTTGCTTTCGGGTCGAGGCGTTGAGCTAAAGTATCTAACTGCGGACGAGTACTAGCAAGACAAGCCGACCAAAGCTTACCACGCAAGGTTTTTCTCCAAGCCGATTCGTTGAACCTCTCCCCCAACCCCTCTCCTACAAGGAGACGGGAGTCCTCCTCTTTCTCCCCCCTTCCCTGCAAGGGAAGGGGGGCTGGGGGGGTTAGGTCTTCTTCCTGCGACGGCATTTCCCCCAACACTTGCTGGGCAATCTGCTCAATCTTAACTAAATTTAGGTTAAACTGAGTCGCCAGAACCTGCGGACTACTATCTGCTACTCCTCCTAATGCCTCAGTCCAAGTTGCTTTTTGTTCCGTGAGTGTTGGCTTTTCAACATCCACGACAATTGTCGGCAGACCCAATTGCTTAACTTCACGAGTGCTAAGGAAAAGTAGACCACCACTGCGGGTAAGAAACCGATGCAAAGGAAGTGCTTGTCCTTCTGTAGTGGGTTTACCGTCAACCTCTTGGGCATCTAAATACAGCGCCAGCGGCAATAGCAAGCTTTCCCGATGCCACAAACGAGCAATTGTCTCTAATTCTCTCGCCTGAGTGGGCAATAATTCCACTGCCAAACGATAGACATATTTATCTAGTTGGGCTGCTACATGTTGGGCTATTAGTTGCTTGCTGAGAGAATCTGCCCCCACTAGCTGAATAATAGGTAAACGTTGTTCTCTATGCGTTTGGTGCAGTTGCTGAATAATTGTTTCGACAACAGCGTTTTGAGATGGGGGTAATTTTACATTCCATTCTGCTGTTTCCATCGGCATCAGTAGTGATACCAAGCGATCGTCTAAAGAATTTAATCCTTTAACATAATTTAATATCCGTTCATCTACCCGTAAACCACTCGTAGTCAGCGGTTGAACTCCTGACTGATGAATTTCAATTAATTGCCAGTAACGCAAAGGTCGTTCCCAACAAAGGGCATCCCAAGTAGGTTCATCGAATAATGATAAAGCTAAGGCAAAGGTAGGATAAGGCTGGTGAGAATTATCTGAAGCTTTGGCGCAAAGACGCGCTATACCTGGATCTAATTCCATTGCAATGCATAACAGTAAGACCTGTTGTTCAAAGTCAGATAAATCTAACTTTTGGCTTAATAGAACTAGTGCTGTGGATGGATTCATCCCTTCCACTATTGCCATTTCTGTGACTTTAGGCTTTTCAATATCAGGTAACTGTGCAAACTCAGACAAACGCCAGCGTAGCCAAGCCAGTTCATTTGCTAGGTATTCTTCATTGTTTGCTCTCCAAGAATCGAGGTTGTTCATAAAATCACCACCTTCTGATTTTGGTCGAAAACAGGCGGTGTCACTGTGCGATCCACCAGCAAACTATCTACTCCATCAATCCGCACTCGTACAAAATACTCACCCGATGTAACACCTGCAATCCGAAACTCTAGCCTATCTGTTTGATTTGGATGTGGTTGAGCCAGCACTTCGCGATCGCCTAACAATAACGCTACCCTTTGTCTTGGTCGCACTTGAGGGCTTAAAATCAGAGTGAGGCTTACTTCGCCATTAGCGTCTGCTGTTGCCTCTGGTGGTATAATATCCAAGATTTTAGGTGCTAAGGCAAAAGATAATTCATTGGTAGTCCGACTTGGTTCGCCAGTTCGCGTTACTTTGGCTACCACGGTATATAAACCTGCTGCCCAGTTTTCAGGCTCATCAGGTAATTGAACTCTAATATCCGTTGCCGTCCTCTCTGCTAAAGGTGATAATTCCAGAGAAATTTCTAAACGAATATTTGTCAAAGATATAACTAGATTTTCAGCATCTAAGTGAAAACCATTAAGAATCAGAATATCGCCCAATCTGGCGCTAGCTTGCTGGTTAGGCAATTGCAGAGAAACCAGTGTGGGTAAGGGTGACGATAGGTTTGATTGCAGAATTGAGCCGCGATCGCTAGACTGACGCTTGATAATTGGTAGCGGAGTTTTTGCAGGTAAGCTACTCTCAATCAGCACTACTGACACTTCATAAGCAGCAGAAACTCGATAGGGTACTTGAAAAGTTGACCAGAGGTTAAACACCTCTTCCACAGATAGCGGTTGATAATCAATTCGCAACTGTTCTTCTTGTAAGTCAAGGTCGTACTCTTGAGGATCGGTAGTAGGCAAAGCTGCCCTAATATCCGCAGAAGTAATCATAGGATGGTCATTAAAAACACTCATCGCCACACCCAACAACCGATGACTCGTAGGTTCTGGGAAGTCATCATTTTGGGCGTAAGCAGTCAGTAGGTAGTAGAGGTTCAACGGCAAAAGCTGGTGTCCTGTTTCACCAGGCTTTACTTGAGAAGGAATATCCATATTCCGCCAAGCTGGGTTTATTTGAGTATCGTAGAGAAATAAATTAACTTGATCGCCACTACTAACAGTATTATCTCGTACCTTATCCAATGGTCGTGTCGTCACAGTGATTCCCCCCGAACTCTCAACATCAAACCTTTGCTGGAGCAAGTGACGCAATGTAATTGTGACAGCCGCAATAGCTAAAGCGTTGCTCATCGCTTACCTCCTTCTGGCACGTCGCTGCAAGTATTCATTCAAACCCATCACAGATGTTGCTGTCCGGGGCTTTGGTCGAGACGGAGGTGGTGCTGGGGCTGCGCTGCGAATTTCTAGCCGACCAATTGTGACTTGAATCTTAGGTGGTGTATCCAAACCCACTGGCGATGTCTGCGACGGGCTTCGCCAACGCTTCTGGGCTTTTTTGCTACTAGCTGCAACGACTGACAAATTTTTTACAGTGAGGTCATTGATAGGCTGAGATAGCGGTCTGAAATCAGATTCCTCTAGTTGCGTAAAGTACAAAGACTTCACTTCATCTTTACCTCTATCCGCAGACATAGACAAGTTAGGGGATGTATTCTGAGGTAATATTGAATTTTCAACTGGGCTGGTGAATATACCTTCATTGGGATTAATTTTCTGGCGTTGCATATTTGCGGGATGATGGGCGTAGTTAACGTTCATCTCTGCCTCACCTTGTCTCAATTCATCCCACTGTTCGACAACACCAATTTTCTGGCTACCAATATGTTGGCGCTTTTTAAATCTATCCGCAGACATAGAGAGGTTAGGGGATGGGTTCTGGGGTAATATTAAGTTTTCAACTGGGCTGGTCAATACACCTTGATTACGATTAATTTGCTGGCGTTGCATATTTGCAGGATGATGGGCGTAATTAACGTTCATCTCTCCCCCAACTTGCCCCAATTCATCCCACTGTTCGACAACGCCAATTTTCTGGATAGCAATATGTTGGCGCTTTTTAAATCTATCCGCAGACATAGATAAGTTAGGGGATGGGTTCTGGGGTAATATTAAGTTTTCAACTGGGTTGGTCAATATACCTTGATTACGATTAATTTGCTGGCGTTGCATATTTGCGGGATGATGGGCGTAATTAACGTTCATCTCTGCCCCAGCTTGCCCCAATTCATCCCGCTGTTCGACAACGCCAATTTTCTGGATAGCAATATGTTTGCGATCGCTCGTATTATAGTTTTGTGAGCCGACTTCCTGAGTAGAAGCTTTTTCCCCACGGAAATCAGACAAGTGAGAGTCAGAAAAGTTGACTTGTGATTGTATGTCAATTCCTGGGGTTGAAGGATGTAAAGCAGGAGTTGGTATTATATCTGAATTAATAGCAGTTAGCTGAATTATCGGTTGTGAAGCGACAGATAATGATAGATTATTTACGAATGGTGCAATAGAACTGTTTGTCTGAAGCGAAGATAGTTTAGAAGAAGTATCTGCGAGAAGTGGCTGTATTGATGAAACATTTTTTTGGACAAACCTCTGCTGATTTTCTGGCACATTAGACGTAAGTTTTTCCTGGGGTTCGGCAATTGTTTCTGTAGCAATTGTAGGTGTTAAGGTCTGTTTGTGTGAATTCGCTAAAGTACTATCAATAGTAGATGCGTTAGCGGAGCTTACCGTACCCCTACGGGGAAGCAAGCTAGGCGTAGCGTCTCGTTGGCGCAGCCTCTCGTAGAGAAGAGAAGGTATCGCTCCATGTTGTACTTGTGGTTGAATTACAGGACTTAAGGTGGAAATGCTAGTGTCCATAGTTGGCACAGGTGTTAAAGATAGTACCCGCTCGCTTGCAGATGCGTTGGCGTTGGCGTAGCCTCTCCAAGAGTTACCCGTCGTAGACATCGCCACAGGTTCTTCTAAAAACTGGTTGGAATCTAGTTGTGGATTAATGAGCTTTTTTACTTGCAAAGATAAAACATTTTCATTCCCAATTATTTGCGGTAATTGCTGTTGTACTAATTCACTTGCAGACTGTTTTTGGTGTTGAATTACAGGACTGAAGCTGGGAGTGCTAGTTTCTAGCGTCAACCCAGGTGTTAATGATTTTTGATTTGTGGGCAATATTTGATTAGCAACAGGTGCGCTGTCTACAGGTTTTTCTGGAATAGATGGCTGTAAACTTATCAGCTTTTGCACTTGAGTAGATGAAACATTCCCACTTCTTTGTAGTGATTGCGTTGATGACAATTCAGTTACAGCTTTTTTCTGGTGTTGAATTACAGAACTTGAGGCAGGAGCGCTAGTTTCCACTGCTAGCATAGGTGTTAAAGGCAAAACTTGAGAAATAGCAGGTGCGTAGACGTTGGTGTAGCCTTTCCAAGAGTTTACCATCGTAGACATGGCTGTTGATTCTGATTGAAGTTGAGGAAGAAAGTCCTCAGAATTTTCGACTTGTGGTAACTGAGAATGGATAAAGACTGGATTAATTTCTGTAGGTTGCTTATGTAAGTTTTCAGTTGCAGATTTTCCCTGTTGTAGAACGCTAGGAATTGATAGAATAGTGCTGGCTTCTGCTTGTATTTGCGGGAGATATTGCTTCAAAGACAATACCTTTGCTAAGAGATTAGGAGAAACTTCTTGATTAATTTCAATTGATTGGTTTTTTAATGATTGAGTTGTAAGTTTTCCTAATTTTTTACCAACTAACTTTGAGACAGGAGGATTATTTTCGTTTGCGATCGCAGTCCTTGAAATTGCGGGATTTAGATTTTGTAAAGAAAATATTTTTTCTTGAGGAGTAAAGGAAAACATTACTGTCTTTGTTGGGTTTTCGGAGAAATATGTTTGCAAATCTGACTTTAAAGGTGATTGCAAAGATAAACCCAGACGATTGATTGTAATTAGTTGCTGGGGGAAAGATTTAAGTGGAATCTGCCTCTGTTCAAAGATGGGGTTAGAGAGAGAAGTATTTGATTCTGTGTTGTGTACAGAAACGAGATGATTCGATAGGAAAGTCTTTGTTTGTGGTACAAGTGCAGACTTCAATAGCTCTGTGTTAGGATTAGGTACTATTTGATTTGTAGTCGATGAAAATCTTTCTAATTCTACAAAACGTTGAGTTATCAATCGTTCCCAGTTTACTATATTTGAAGTTTGGACAGAAGAAACAACAGGATTAATTTTACTTACTTGTTTCTGTGATAACTGACCAGGAACCAAATTTAGTGTGGTAGTGCTTGTTTTTTGCTCTGGGTTTGAAGGTTGGACAGAAGAAACAACAGGATTAATTTTACTTACTTGTTTCTGTGATAATTGAGCAGGAGCAAAAGTTGGTGGAGTACTACTTTTTTTTTGCTCTGGGTTTGAAGTCAATTGCTGATTATCAGTACTGATTTGAGTCAGAACTGAATCTGAAAAATTCCAATTGGAGGATAATTCTAAGTCAGGCTTTTGTGTCAAATTAGGAATTGACTTTAGTATTGGTTGGGAAGATTGAACAGGTGTTGAAGTTAAATTAGTTAACAGGGGGTTAGTTATCTCTTCAGATATTTGCCCTATTGTTGCAGGCGTTAGCGAAGCTCGCCGCAGGCATCGCTTCTCCAACAACTGCACAATGTCAAAATTGGGAAATTTTTCCGCTTCTGATGTTGTTTCTAACTCAGTTGATTCTGTGGTAAAAGTCGATGACTCCCAGTCAAGGGTAGGCTCTGGTAACGGTTCAAAGACTGATAAGACAAGAGGTTGAACTGTATCGATTAAGTTAAAGCTTTTAGCTACCAAATGAAAGAGATAATTGCTCATCAGTCCGTCACCATCTCTAAGTACAATTGTCGCCGTCTGGGACTCATCGCCAAAATATCAGCTTCACGCCAACTGTAAGCAGCAGCTAAAGTATGTACCTCTCGCAACACTCGAAATCCCCAAGCGTTAATCTCAGCCCAGAAGAACGACACAATGTCAAATAATAATTGCCATTGGTGGTTACAAGCGGAACAGGAAATATCAATTGGCACATTTGCTTGAGGATCTGCTTCAGCCATTTGGGTAATAATTGCATCTCTGGTATGAGATGGTAATTGCTGAAACAGCAGATATTCACCGTTACACACTGCTTGCAAAATACAGCGTTCTAATAAAATCTCTTGAGCAATCTCTGGCTGTTTGTGTTCAGCGATCGCTATCATATCTAAACTGTTTGGTAGACGAAAACTCACCTGATAATCACCAAGCTCAAGACAATATTTCTCAACTGGTTCAAGTGACAGTGATGCTACACGCATATCTGCAATATCAAAATTGAGTTCCAAGACTTCACCACAGCTTGGACAGGTGACTTGACTAACCAGTTGTGAACCAAATGTCCACTCCCGCAATGTCAGCAGCATGGCATCACGCTGACCGAGGCTGAGTTGAGTAAGCATATCTATGGAGGTTTCAGGACAAGCACTAGCTAGTAGCTTGATTGCTTTAGACCAAGATGGCTGATTAAGTCCCCACTCCCAGATATTTAACAGTTCCGAGGCTGATAGCGATCGCATAAAAATCCTACTTGAATCTTGCTGAGTATATTAAGAACTGAACCTTTATATGGCAGATTTTTGTATTTTCAAAAATCAAATCGGAGTTCCATAAAAGGTTTAAATCTTTCATTGATTTAATTACCTACCAACAAAACCACCAGTGTCACCACCTGCCCAACAACTTTTGTTTATACAGACTTTAGGTAGTTTTTGGTCAAATAATTCTTTAAAGTAATCTAAACTACTGATATCCTGTCCTTCATAACCTTTTGGCTGACAAATTCTTCCCTCATAATGTCCAGGAACCCTGACTTGACCCATAACATAAATATCGCCCCCAACTGAACTAGCGCTCATTTCCTTTTGATGTGAATAGGCAGCAATATAGCAACCTGGAGAGCCGATAAAATCGTTAACTGTAGGTATAGAAAAATCATTAGGGAGAATGTACTGATTGGGATCAATTGTAGTTACAGAGGACTGTGGAACATTACCACTTTTTATTATATGATCCAACTTTGAGATAATATAAGGATCTTTGATTAAGCCAGCATCAATATTAAATTGCAGTAGTTCAATTCTTTTGTTCTTATCATCTGGTTTAGTTGCATTGGTTATAAGTTCGGATTGAAACTTAAGTTCTTCAAGTTGAAGATTAGAACTTCCCTGAATAAATGCTACAATACTCGATGTCAAAAATCCAGCTAAAGCAGCAACAACAGCCGTAGTTGTTGGATTACTCAAAATACTGTTGGGAAATCTATTCTGTTTAGCTTTGATGAGATTTTCTTCTCTTTTGATTTCCTGCTCATTTTGATTTTTCTGTTCTTCTAATGCTAGTTTTTTAATTTCAATTAAATTATTCAAAACAGTATCATCAATTTTGCCATTATTACTCACAATGAAGTGATTAATAATTTCATCAATGTTCTGCTTATTTTCTAAATTCATAGCTGATGTACCTCATTAATCTAACCGCCTTGTCTAGGCAATTTCTGCAAGACCCAATTAACAAAGGTTTGCTTCAAGCCAAATTGATTAGCAGAAGTTAGCAAGTTAAGTTCAGTAATCCATAAAAATCCTATTTAAATTTTGCTAAGTATACGGGTAAGTATACTTAGCTGTTTGAAAAATCAAATAGGAGTTCTATAGTTGATTTCCTAGTGATTGAATAATTAACATCTTGATTAACTCAGCCGAGTTAATCATCAAGCACGTTCCCAACCTTCGTTTTCTATCTTTATGTATTCGATAGCGACAGCATTAGCACTAGCATCCAGGTCTGGTAAAGCTTGATATTCTGAAACCCAGCAACCAAAAACGTTATATGAAGTCGCTTTCTGACCAGCTTCATCACGAACCTCAATAGTGATATCTTTACGGAAATCTGCCAGAGACACTTCTGGACTACCACCAAGCGCCCAGACTTTGTTTGCCCATTGTTCAAAATCAGGATCTTTGCTAACACCTCGTTCTAAGGTGATGGCATCGTACTTGCTTTGTCCTGGAGACTTGTAGACAGTGCTAGGGTCGCCACCTGTACGGTGTTCTATGACCTCAGTGGTTCGCTTCAAACCACTGACTTTACTTACCCCAGCCACGTCTTTACCAGCGAATTTCACAACAAACTTAAAGTTTTTGTAGAGGTCTAAACGTTTACCTGAAATAGAAGGCATATATTTCTCCTTAAACTGCTATTTGTCCGGCTATTTGCTGAATCTTGAGAATGACAAATTCAGCAGGTTTGAGAGGAGCAAAACCAACAATGATATTGACAATTCCTAAGTTAATATCGTTTTGGATTGTTGTTTCCTTATCACACTTCACAAAGTAAGCATCTTCCGGCTTACGACCTTGAAAGGCTCCTTGAAGGAAGAGAGTGTGCATAAAAGCTCCAAGATTCAAGCGAATTTGCGCCCACAACGGCTCGTCATTTGGCTCAAAGACAACCCATTGCGTACCGCGATAAAGACTTTCTTCTAAGAAAAGTGCAAAACGACGAACCGGAATATACTTCCATTCATCCGTCAGACGGTCATCTCCATTCCGCGTCCGCGATCCCCAAATCACACGACCATAAGCTGGTAGAGTTCGCAAACAATTGATTCCTAGAGGATTCAATTCCCCATTGTCTGGATCTGTTAGAGGTACACTCAATTGTGGTACACCTGTCAATGTTGCTTCTGTACCTGCTGGAGCCTTCCATACACCGCGTTGAACATCAGTACGAGCAAATACACCAGCGATCGCACCACAAGGAACAAATTCTTCTATTTGATTTTCCCGTAAAGGATTTGGCTGCTTGATTCGAGGAAAGAAAACACCAGCATAACTAGTTGGTTCACCAAGGTCGTTCTGAATACCAGCTTTGGCCTTATCCTTATCAGTCCAAGTACTGGGCGGATCGATGATAAAAAACGCTCGTCGGGTTTGGCAAAATTTTGCTGCTGAATCAACTAAAGAGTCATAATCTATATTGCCATCATTTTTATAAGGCGGAATACAAAGCATATTAAACAGGTCGGCTTTATTTAAAGCGTAAAGACCCTGTTTATTTGCTTCCTTATTTGTCCCTGTGAAGTCGTTCACATCTAGATCGTCACCATCCGCACCGCTGTTTGGTTCCGCTTTGGTATTTGTATCGTTATTATCATCCCACAATCTTTTATCAGGTGCGGGTTGAGCATGAGCAGCTGGTCTGTCTGTTGGCAGAGATTCATCTCTAAATCGAACGAAATAAGATTCATTCAACAAAACTTTATCTACTCGTCTTGGATGATTTGGCAGCACCGATACGTTGCGAAATACTTCTAATTGACTTGTATTTTGATCCAGAACTGTAATGTTGAATAGTTTTTGCTCATTTGCGTCACGTCTGACATTAGTATCTACATATTCAATCCGCACTTTCAAAGCATTTCCCCAACTGCCTTCATTCGCTGCTTCTAAGTTAAGACCATTCACATTTAGTTGTGCTTTCTTAGCTGTGGGTTCAGTTTCCCCTGGAGTTTGACCTTCTGCCTGTTTCAACTTGGAGTGAGTGAGTCGGACAATAATTGCTTGGCTACCACCGTTGAGGTAAAAATCTCGTAGAGCATAGCCAAGAGTACTATTCAGCCACAATCCGCCAAAAATGCGTTCAAAGTCGCCATAACTGTTAATAGTAATCGGCTCGTCTACAGGGCCTCGTAAGGCGCGACCAATAAAGGCAGTAATAGAGGTAGATACGCCTGTAATCGTGCGTACTCCACTCTTGATTTCTTCTACGTAAACGCCTGGATAAGTTGGTTGTATGGGCATTGTTCGTTCTCTGATTAAGAATTAAAACCTACAAATTGACAAAATAGTCAACTTTTAAATAAAAAAATTAAGATAGATCGTAAATTTTAATACCAGTAATAACTTATTTGAGCAAGTAAGCCAAATTCGTATTAGATATAACATTGCAGTGAATTACTTTTAATATTAGTTGTCTCATCGGCTCTGAAACTCATAAAACTCATCCCATAACTCATAGTAAAACTCATGAAAAATAACATTTTTAAATAGGAATGTTACTAAAATAACTTGTAACCAAGTACCTTGATTCTCAACAATTGCATAGGGTCAGAAATAAGAGTGAGTTCTAAACCAAAAGCTTGAGCTTTTTTCTTCAGGTTATTAAGTAGGCGCTCTCAATACTGTTACTCATAAAGATTTGTTTACTTTCTAAAAGCTTATTGTCACTCTTTAGGAACTGACCAGAGTTTGATGGTTTTGTCGGCACTGCTGCTGGCTATCATGTTTCCATACGGTCTGAAAACTACTGACCGCACGCCTCGCTCATGCCCGATCAAATTCTCCAAGAGTTTGCCTTCAGGCAACCCCCATAACTTGATAGTGCTATCATTGCTACCACTAGCTAATCTCTTGCCATCGGGACTGAAAGCCACTGACCACACAACTCCATCATGTCCAATTAGGGAGTGCAACAATTTACCAGTGGGCATTTGCCAGAGTTTGACTGTTCTATCAGCACTGCCACTCGCTAAAGTCCGTCCATCAGGGCTAAAAGTCACTGAACGCACGGCTTGTGAATGAGCATTCAGGGTTTTTAGAACAGCACCATCCATCAGCCGCCAAATTTTGAGTGTACCAGCCTCATTGCCACTAGCTAAGGTCTGCCCATCCGGACTAAAAGCAACAGTTCTTACCCACTTTCCATCCGATAACTGATGAACTTGTACGCCAGTCTGCACGTTCCAGATGCGGATGGTTGTGTCAGCACTACCACTGGCTAACCACTTTCCGTTGGGGCTGATGGCAACGGCTTCTACATCATCTGTATGGCCATCTAGGGTACTAAGTAGTTGCCCCGTCTCTAAATTCCAGAGTTTAATACGGTTATCCCAACTGCCACTAGCGAGCAGCTTGCTATTGGGACTGATGGCAAGGCTTACCACTGCATCGCCGTGTCCTTCTAAAGTATAGAGTAAGGTGTTACTAGGCAGATCCCAAATTCTAATTTTTTTATCGTAACTGCCACTAGCGAGGAAGCGTCCATCAGGGCTGATTGCAAGAGCGTAAACCCAAGTTGAATTTCCTTGGAGAGAACGTAAGGGTTGAGTGGTTGCAACAGAGATAGTAGCAACACTAGCGTTTCGGAAGTGGAAGAATAGGCTAGCACAACTGCTACTACCAACCAAGATCGTTAGGGTGCTGATTGCCAATGCTGCTGAAGATTTCCAGGTAATTGGTTTCGATCTCATAACAGAACATTCCTTGTGCGAGTGGGAAAATAATCTGACTTGCACCCACTGCGTAACCGTGTCGGAGACTAGGGGTACTATAGAGTAATTTTTTCCGGAATTTGAGATGAGAACGCTTTTCCTTTCCCTTTTTGTTGTTTATTCCGATGTTCAATCCAGCGTCGCATCAGAAATAAAAGGGTTGTCGTAACAATCCCTACTAGCGCAATCGGCGTTAAATAGCTCCAATGCTCTGACATTTTGTCCCAAACGTGCCAAGTGAGCAGGAACATAGCTAAGTAAGTCAGGGTATGTAATCGCTTCCAATTTTTTTTCAGTCTTTTGACACTCCACTCATTAGAAGTAATTGCCAATAGGGTAAAAATTATGAAGGTAGATATACCTTGGATATAAATCCAATAGGTATTGGGATCTAAAAAATCAAGGTCTCTCTTTTTCACTAAGAGGAAAGCGTGAAGCAAAGCCAAGCAGAAAGCCAGAATACCGATAAGTCGTCGATATTTTAACAGCCATTTGGGAAGCTTCGCTTGTTTAGTTTGAGGAAAAATGATTCTGAGATTCGTGGGCATTAAGGTGAGAATATAAGCTCCTAAAGCTAGAAATCCCAGGCTGTTTTCTAACGGTGCTGTATCGATTGCTGCCATGACCAATCCTCGTGAATTTTTCAATAAAAACCACTTTTTTATAAGTTAAATATTTACTACACCCACATCAGCGAAGAAGGTCAAAGCTTGCCAGCGTAAGACTGGTATATTTATCTAACTCCACTTCTTAAACCTTTAAGTAATAAACTTTCTAAATTTTACATAGTCTCTTCAGTAAATTCTTGCTTGATTTTATCTATAGCTTTATTCATTTCTTTTGTATGAATCCAACCTACGTAGCCTCCAAATATCATCTTGTTATTGTCATCTGCTAAGAATATGTGTTTTACCTGTGCTGGATTTATAAAAATTTTAACTACCGTTTTATCTTTCAGTGTAAAAAAAGGTGTTGCTCTTTGAAAATCTCTACTATGAGCCATAGTCATACCAGCCACATTCACCAACATTTCAACAACCTTTTGGGCTGTTTGAGAAATACTTGAAGCAATTTCCGCTTCAGTATTCCATTCTTTTAAATAATCAATTGCTTTTTGAGATAAGCGAAAACCTTCTTCAAATACACCAAGTGAATTAAACATTTAAGCTTCTCCTGTTCTACTTATTTAAAAAAGCTAAATTCGCATTAGATATAACATTGCAGTGAATTACTTTTAATATTAGTTGTCTTATAGACTCTCAAACTCATAAAAGTCATTCCATAACTCATAAAAAAACTCATGAAAAATAACATCCCTAAATAGGAATGGTACTAAAATAACTTGTAATTAAGCACCTGTACTCTCAACAATTGCGTAGGTTCAGAAATAGGAGTGAGTTCTAAACCAAAGGCTTGAGCTTTTTTCTTCAGGTTATTAAGTAGGCGCTCTCAATACTGTTACTCATAAATCAATACTTCAATTAAGCCTGAAAGTCAGGTAAACTAAGTATTATTCCCAAGCATGGAAATTAACTGTGGTACATCTCAAGGATTTATCACTATTGTGTCCAACAATACAAAGTAGTTATTTTGTTTACTATTTTTGCCAATGCGGATTAATGCACATCTTGGATATTCTATAGCAATTGCACTAGTTCATATTTTTATTCTGCAACACCAAATGCTGCTCTTTTTTCCTAAAAAATCGCCGATACAATTCACAACTTGCGATCGCTTTAGATCCAGAAAGTTTAATCAACCCCATACTGCTTAACTTGTGAGTAAGGATGGGATCTAAGAGAATAGCTTCATTAGCATTCAGAACGTTATCAAAAGCTTGTGCTAACTCAGGCTGTTTTTGCAAGGTTGCCCAGTGACGCTGCAAGTGATAAGAATAAATTTTGCTAGCAGTGGGAGCAGTTTCTAGTAGTTGCGACAGAGTTACCTCGTTTCGACTCAGATGATAGAGAGCTAAATTTACTAGTGCCGGATGTCCCCCGACCATTGCCATTAATTGTCTAGCTCCTTCTCCATCTGTCCAATTGAGTCCATAGCGTTGGGCTAACTGTTGTACCTCTTCTTGGCTAAAGTTGTCTAACTGAATCGGTAATCCTACATTGAAAGGAGACTGATTAAGTTCAAGAGGAACATAAATATCTGTTGAGTGAACAACGACTAAACGAAGCTTTTGCCAAATGGGCAGTCTTTTCGCTTCTTCGTACCAAGAACGCAACAGAGGCAGAAAATCCTTCGCTACTTGGGGATGCTCGAAAATATGGTTCACTTCATCCAACGCCAAGATCAGGGGAGTATTAATTGACTCTAGTAGATATTCTTGAAAGTAGACGGTGCAGCTAACTTTACTTCCCAAATCTTCATCCCAATACTCGTCTAACATTGGTTGGAGCTGAAGCTGGCGGGCGATATTGGCACACAACCAGCGCAAAAGTTGATTCAAGTCGCTCAGAATTGTCTGCTCGACTTGTTCTAGATTCAAGCTGATAGTGCAGTAACCCTGGTGCTTGGCATAGTCAAGAATCCTCAGCGACAGTGAAGTTTTGCCCATTTCTCTGGGAGCTTTGATCCTGATTAACGCTCCTGGTTTCTTAATTTCTTGATAGATTTGCTCCTCAAGGTAAGAACGTTTGAGGTAAAAGGGAGAGGCGAGAGCAACTGAGCCGCTGGGGTAGGAAGGTGACGTATCCTGATTAACTGTGGGGGGAAATTGCGTCAGGTCTTCTTTCAAAAGTTTTGTATTTGGAGCTGCTTCAACGATGGCATAAGATTCCAGCAGCACCTGACAGTTTTTCTTGGTCACGCGCTGGCCAATGACCTCAGAAAGTCGCCCAAATAACTCTGGAGCAACAACATTGGTAAAGTACCCAGGACTATAACCTGCCTCTATAGCTATTTGGTTATAAGTTTTATACTGCCAAATCCCACGCAGAATCAGATTTTCGGTGGAATTAAGGGGGCGATTGTGGCTCTCAATTAGCAGGCGATCAACAATCTCAAACAGACTGTCAAGGTTCATAGAGATTACAGACAAATGCTACTAATAAAGATAACAGTAAAGACAACAGGAGTTACGCAAGTAACACAATATCTGCCATTTATTAGTACAATAGTATTGTTTAGACAAATTAAATTATCCAGAAGGATAGACCTCTTCTTTCACTTTCCAGATTAAACAAAAGTTTCGTAAATCAAACAAAAATAGATTCATAAATACGGTTCTGAACTCTCAATTTTCCCTGTTGCTTGACTACTAGCCCTGACAAAAGCAATTCTCTTTCCTCTGAACTATCAACTGCAATAATTTCTCCTTGGTGCAAAATTTGCCGATAGAGTTCTAGTAGCCGAACGGATTGTTTACTTTTGAGAAGGCGATCGCGAATGGTTCTTAAATGCTCTGGTTCATCCTGTGATTCCCAATTGTCTATTATCGACCCTCGCACCAAATTTTCAATCCATTCGGCTTCTCTATTGGTATAAATAGGAGATGAAGAATTGCGGATAAATTTACAGAGCTTTTGAGTCAAAAAGGGCTGGCCATTAGTCCACGCTAACACTTCTTTTAAGACTATTTGAGGATTGCTCACTTTCTCAGTCAATCCTTGAAGTAGAGGTTGCGCTTCATGCTCTTTAAACCCTTCTAATTGAATGGTCTGACCGATGTTAAAAGGCGTTCTTTGGTGGTCATTAATTAAGTCACCAGGGGTAGTTACTCCAAAAAGAGCAAAGGTTAAACGTCGATACTCTGGATTAATACTACGCTGATTATAGCAAGAGCGAATTAGCGCAAAAAAGTCATTAACTGGGAATTTTAAACTTAAGAAACTATCAATTTCATCGATAAAAACTATCAAGTTCTTAGGTATAGTATCATTTTCTTGAGCAACTTCAACTAGCAAAACTTCTTCAATAAATTGACTCAACCTCTGAACCGGAGAAATATCTCCTTGCTCTTGCCACCAAGTTTTTAGATTAACCTTTTTTAACAAACCAAAACTTCGCCATAGCTCTACTGTTAAGCCTTTGTACCATTGCTCAGGCGTGACGTTTTCGCTACCAATGCGGGTCAGATCGATCGCCCCGCAGCTAAATCCTTCATGCCGGAAGTGATGTATCATGCGTACCATCAGACTTGACTTGCCCATCTGCCGAGGATTGAGAATGTAACAAAATTCCCCGCGCTTCAACGCCTTGTAGAGATAACGGTCTGCTGAACGCACAACATAAGTGGGAGCATCCATCGGCAAACTTCCTCCCACTTGATAGTCAAAGGTAGAGGGTTGTTCGCCACTTTTGAGTAACTCGTTTTCAAAGAGCAGTTCGGCTTGGGTGGCTTTGAGAATTTCTAGGGTTTGTGAGAGTTCTTGAGTGCGCTCTTCTACTCTCATCTCTAGATTTCGGTTATAATCTTCTAACTGTCCGTAGAGACGAGCATTTTCAATGGAGATAGCAGCTTGAGCCGAAAGAATTCTTAAAACTTCAATGCGATCGCTGGTAAATGCATCTGTGGTTAAATTGTTTTCTAGATATAAAATACCACTTAGTTTGCCTTGATTTAACAAAGGAGTACAGAGAATCGATTTTGGTTGAGTGGCGACGATGTATGGATCGCGGATAAACTGTTCTTCAACGGTTGCGTTATTAAGTACTACATTTTCTTGAGTACGGACAACATAGTTCACGATCGCAGTTGGTAGGATAGGTGTCTGGCGATCGCTATCTACAGAGTCAATGGGAAGCGATCGTAGTAGAGTCACATCATCAGAATCTACTGTACTTTCAGCTGCGATTACCCATTTATGATCTTTTTCCAGTATCAGAAAACCTTTTTGGGCACCGCCATTTTCAATTACTGTTTTCATTAACTTAGCCAGCAGCTGGTCTAGTTTAATTTCGCTAGCTAATATTTGAGAGGCTTTAGTAACTGTGACGATATCAAGGGCTTGAGGATTTGTACTAGCAGTAGATTCAGTTGTATTAATGCTTTGATTTTCTTTTCGGTCGTTTATATCCATTAGAAACTGTGGGTACTCTAATTCTAGGGCTTCAGCTTTGGCTTTTGCACCCCAGCGACTGTAACAATGATAGGCATTTTTTAGATAAAGTCGTCCTATCTCTTCTCTACCCAGAAAAAGATAAAATTCTGATGCGCGTTCGTAAGCTATGGCTTCTTCATGAATAAATTCTGATTTTTTAGCGCCTTTAATTGCTTTTTCATAAAGTTCTTGAGCTTGCCAATTTTGTCCTAATATTCGTGCTTTCTCTGCTTCGACTAAATCGTATTTATTTTGAAAATTAGCGGGGCAATGACCAGCCCATATTTTCATATCCTGCTGGTTTTTTTCTACTTTTTCTAAAATATTTTTTTGTGACTCTGAATTGGAATTATGATAGTGAGCGAGAAAGGAAAGAGAAGAGTAGAAATTATGTTGTGGTAAAGTTACATGTGAGCCAATATTTTCAATATATTTTTCTGCATTAACTGTATTATCAAAAGCTTGGTATAAATTTTGGAAAAGATAGTGAGCTATTGTTTTGTTTAAATAGAAAGTGAATAGTAGCCACACGTTGCAAGTTTCAATATACTTTTTGATATTGTTTTCTTCTTGTTGTCGAGAATATCCAATCAATACAAATTCTTTATTATTAGATTTTACTGTAAAAATAGTAATTATTTTTTGATATATTTCTATATAATCAATTAAGTATTTTTGATTACTTTTTTTTAGAAAATTGCTATATTTGATTTCATCATTCTCAACTTGTTTTAAATCATCTCCTCCAAAAAACTTTGTTAAGCAGTAATCTAGACATACATAACCAGAATAATCATATTCTCCTTTATTAATTCCTTTCTGAAAAGTACTTAGCAATTTATTTCGTGCTATTTGTTCTTTAAGAAATATTTTCCAATGCCAAATAAATCCATAATATACATGAATAGTTAGAGATTCTGTTTGAGGTATATCAAATTTATTTAGCAACTTGATAGACAACTCTCCAAACTTATATCCATAATTGATATCTTTTATTACTCCACACAGAAGTAGTCCATAAAAACTATAGGTAACAGCAACTTGGGGATAATTTCCATATTTAACACAAATATTAAGTAGAGTTAATATTACTTGAACCAATAACGAAAAGTTTGTAGTAAACGTAGGCGCTATCATCTGCTGTAATATTTGTATAGCTGCTAGTTTGTATTTGTCTACTATTACAGGTAAATTTGCTAAATCTTCATTATTCTTATCTTGAAAGAATGATTTAATACTTTTCTGTTGTTGTTCAATTTTTTCATATATATCAACAGGTTGATTAGAGATATCTATTCCTAGTTTTGATAAAATTGTAAGAGCACTATTTATTGCGCGATTACTATCTAATATGGCAAAATAATACAGTATCTTTATTCTATAAACTTCGACTAAATCGAGAATATTTTTAGCTTGTTTTATAATAGCTTCTGAAAAATCTTCAATTTGTTCAAACTTATTATTTAAGTAGAGTAATTCTAAAGTTTCTACATAGATTTCTAAAGTTAATTTATACTGTTGTTCCCAGCTATTTGCTGCTAATAATCCTAAGCAAGTTTCTAAATATCTTAGAGCCGGTTGATAAGCTGTTGATGCTTTCGCCTTTTTCCCAGCTTTAAGATTTAATTTGGCTAAATCATCTCTTTCCGAACGCTCAGTAATTAATTCAACTCCTTCGTTTAGTTGATTGACAATATCAAAAATATTTTCCTCTAATTTATTTTTTTGAGTATTTTCGAGTAGGAGACGACCTATTTGCAGATGAACTACTTTCTTCTCTTCTTCTGGAATTAAAGTATAGGAAGCTTGCTGAACTCTATCGTGCAAAAATTTATAGGGGATATATTTGGGAATTTTGGGAATAAAGCCATCAAATATTTCAGAAGTCTCCCTTGATAGTTCTTCCTGATTCCAAAGCAAAGGTATTTTATAGTCATTACTCAAAGGTAAAATCAAACCTGCCTCTAGTGCTGCTTGAAGTTCTCTAGCTGTAGTTATTTGAGATTTATTATTAACCACGGAAAGAACTTCTAAGTTAAATTGATTGCCAATACAGGCAGCTAATTGCAAAACTTTCTGATTTCTTTCATCTAATTTTGCAATTTTAGCAATAGTTAAATCAACAACATTGTCAGTATTTTCTACCTTTTTGATATCCTCAATATTCCAGTGCCAACATTTTTGATTATAGTCAAATAACAAAAGGTTTTCTCGATACAAAAGATGGAGTAATTGAGTTAAGAAAAAAGGATTTCCTTGAGTTTTATTACTCACTAACTCTGCTAGAGCTTTTGATTTATCTATCGATAAATTGAAAATATCGGCAATTAATTGGTTGATATATGGAATTTCTAATGGTTGCAGTAAGATATTATTGACAGTAGTACTGTCTTTTTTAATTTGATCTAAGATTTGTATTAAAGGATGAGTCGCATCGACTTCATTATCTCGGTAAGCCCCAATGAGCAATATATATTGGCTGTCAGCATCAGTTATTAATAACTCAATTAACTTCAGAGATGCTAAATCTGCCCACTGTAGATCGTCTAGAAAGATAACTAAAGGGTGTTCTTTTTTAGTGAAGACGCGAATAAATCTTTGAAAAAATAAATTAAATCGATTTTGAGCTTCAGTTGCTCCTAATTGCTCGACTGGCTGCTGTTTACCAATAATCTGTTCCAATTCAGGGATTACATCGATGATAATCTGAGCATTAGGCTCCAAGGCTGCTAAAAGTTGCTGTTTCCAAGTTTGTAGTCTCGCTTCAGTTTCGGTAAGTAACTGTCGTATTAAGTCTTGAAACGCTAAAGTAATCGCTGCATAAGGAATGTCTCGCTGCAACTGGTCAAATTTTCCGCTAATAAAGTACCCTCGCTGGCGTAATATTGGTTTATGAACTTCATTAACCAAAGCAGATTTACCAATTCCTGAATAACCAGAAACCAGCATCATCTCACTGCTGCCTTGACTGACTCGCTCAAAAGTAGTTAATAGTTGTGTGATTTCTTCTTCTCTACCGTAAAGTTTTTCGGGAATAACAAAGCGATCGCAAATATCTTGAGTTGCTAAATCAAACTCGTCAATTTGCCCTAAACTCTCTAAGCGATCGCGACAGATTTCCAAGTCAGCTTTGATTCCCCAAGCACTTTGGTATCGTTCTTCTGGGGTTTTTGCCAACAATTTCATCACAATGTCTGAAACGGCTTTAGGTATTGGTTGAGACGGTAAGTTTAACGTTTCTAGAAGTTTATCTGGAGGAACAGGTTGTTGAGCAATATGACAATGAACTAATTCTATAGAATCACTGATAGCAAAAGGTAGTTGATTAGTTAGCAATTCGTAAAAGGTAGCACCTAAGGAATAAAAATCGCTGCGGTAATCTATTCCTCGGTTCATTCTTCCAGTTTGCTCTGGGGCAATATAAGCTAAAGTTCCTTCTAATCGTTCAATATTGCCAACTGTCTGAATTTCCCGAGATAAACGAGTAGAAATGCCAAAGTCGATGATTTTCAGTTGTTCTGTTTCTGGGTTATAGACAATATTAGAGGGGTTAATATCTTTGTGGATAATATTGGCTGCGTGAATAGCAGCCAAACTTTCAGTAATTTTAATAGCAATAGAGATAAATTCTTTGAGAGTAAATTGACGTTGATTGGCTATTAATAGTTTTAAAGATTCACCGCCAAAGTCTTCTAAAAACATGATTAGACTATTTTTATACCGCTGCAAATCATATGCGTTAATAACTCCTTCGGTATTTAAGGAGCGGGTAACTTCATATTCTTGCTTGTATCGAGTTAATTCTGAAGGAGTTGGGTAGTTTTCCTTGAGAATCTTTAAAATAACGGGTTGATTATCAGGCTTGAGAATAGCTCGATAGACTAATGAATTAGCACTTTCATAGATTTTTTGGCTAATCTGATAATCTGCTTTAATGTTATCTGGCTGTCGGTTCATATGAAGCTTGATAAAGTCCCGGAATACTTTTTATACAGGTTTTCCAGGATTTTATCATAACCTCTCAATTTTAGGTCACAGAAAAGTATCTACTTGAGTAGTTATTTCAGGAAGTAACTTTCTAAATTAAGTGCAACTGAGTGGAATATAGGGATAGGGAGGCTTAAAATAGTCCACATCTATTAAATATTTGTCATTGGCCTTTCTATAAAAGGGAAATTTACTTTTCCCTGGCTCTTCTTCAGCGCCCGCCCATGTTTTTATAGCTTCTATATCAGCACCAGAAGGTATTGGAGGATAGGGGATAACAATATGATAACCTACCCAAGGTTTTTCATGGTTGATTATAAGTTCTTTGATGTCACCCTGAAACTTACCCCAATCTACCTCTAAACTATGCAGCATAGTTATTTCACCTGTACTGAAAATAGGTTGGGAAATTTGGTGGTATTTCTTATCTACTGTTTGGTAATACGCTTGTCCAGCTAATAAGAGTGATAAACTAATTCCTTGCCAACTTCTGCTGCTAGGTAAAATTAAAAATCTTGCTTGATCCCGTTTTTCTGAATAATCCTTTAAAGGAGAGTAAAAGGAGTTTCCCGGATCGGGGTAGTCAGGAGGTTCTGCCCCACCATACATAAAAATCTCTCTAGCTATAAGACCATCTAAAATATCAAAACCATAGTTAGGGTTATTAATATCCTTTTTATAGTTAATAATGTCTTCCCATTCACCAGCAATAAATTTATCCCATAATTTATTCTCTTTTGCTTCTAAATAAGACCACCAAGTTTTAGAAATCAGCTGAGAGATTTTTCGGCTATATAATAGAGTTCGTATCGGATGATAAAAATTAGTTATTTCATTTTGTTCAACTTTTTTAGTTTGAAGGCTAGATAATGCATCGAAAAAACCTTTTGAAAAAATGACTCCTGATGAAGGCAAATATGAAGAAATACTCTTGCCATCGCCTTTTTTTGGATAATCTTGAAGCTTGTCTATTGTCTGCTGGTCAAGGGAATACTTATTAAAATTCTCTGATTGAGTATTTTCAGATCCATCACCTCTTTCTTTCGCTACTATAGTTGTAACTATATTTTTACCTTCTCTCTTTTCTTCACCAGGCTTCCTTACTTCTAATATCTGGTAAACAGTATTGGCTTTATACCACTGTCCTTCTATTGATTGTTCTGGATTAGGGGCTGTTTGAGGATCAATATCAATTGGTAGTTTTACTGTATTCGACCCCTTCATTGCATCAGTTAAATCAGTTGATCCTTGCGACATTATCTTTTCCTCCTATATAATCTATAATTCAAGACAAATTGTAAAAACGGCGAGGATTATCCCAAAGAATATTTTGCACAGTTTCTTTCGATAAAGTTTTCTCAAGCTCTATCATTTCTGTAATGATGTTCGGCTTATGATCCATATGGGGATAATCCGAACCAAAGATTAAATTGTCCGTGCCAATATATTCAATCACCTGAGCCAGTAATGGTTCTGAAGGCTCTATGGCAATAAAGCACTGGCGACGAAAATACTCTGATGGCTTGATTTTGACATTATCATGAATTGTATCCTCCCAAGCTAAATTTTCATACTCTTCATCTAGTCGCCATAGCCAGTAAGGAAGCCAGCCACAACCGGACTCCAGAAAAGCCACTTTTAGTTTTGGATGACGTTCTAATACCCCTCCTTCAATCAAGGCTAATAAAGCCATCATCTGTTCCATCGGATGAGAGCAAGCGTGGGTAGCAAAACGAGTGTTAAACCTTTCTGTACCTGTAGTTGGCAAACGACTGTGAGTCCCTTCATGAATGCCTACTGCTATGCCTAATTGTTCGCATTCTGTCCAAAAAGGCTCGTAAGCAGAGTCGCTCAATAGTCTTCCTTTGACGGGGTTAGGGCGTAAAAACACCGCTTTCCAGCCAAAATCGACAATTCTATGCAATTCATGCACCATTGACTCTGGTGCGTGCAGATTAATTGCTCCTACACCCTTCAATCTATCTGGATTGTAGCTGCAAAAGTCTTTTAACCAATTGTTATAAGCGCGGGTAAAAGCGCCAGCAACTTCCGGTTGCATAGTATCAATCGCCCAAAGCCACAATCCATAAGTTGGATAAAGGAATGCCAGATCGATCCCCATCAGCACCATCTCTTGAACGTGAGACTCGACATTGTAGCTTTGGAAATAAGCATTAGGATGAGCTTGCATCATTTGCTTATTCGCCTTATCTCGAACTTTCCTAGAGACTTTTTTTACAATGTCTTCCCCTTGAATTTTCATGTCTGCTGAGGGAGCAAACTGTTTAAATTCTGGTTCGAGATACTCAGCCCACATACTTGGAGGTTCAATAACGTGGGAATCCGCATCAATAATCAAATATCCTTCGAGCATAATCTGCTATCTCAGTTGCTTTAAAACTCTCACTCCCACTGAAATAGTTTCCTTAATTCATCCCCAGGAATAATTGTTGTCTGGAAGGTGTACTTATTATTTCTCAGATAGCGCTTATCCTGCTTGAGAATCTGCATAAATTCCCTATGACCTGCGCGAGTACGTCCAACAAGACAGCCTGCACTTGCATAGGAAATATCATTACGACGATAGTCGAATCCCCAATGTTGGTCAATTTCAAATATTCCCGTCTCGGTTTTATCGCCAGTGCGGATATAATCTTTGTTTTTGTCTCGATAGACTGTAATTGGTTGTACCTGAACTAGTGCTTCATGAGGGTCTGAACCACTACCGTAATGAGTGCCTACTTGCCAAGATTTATACTGTCCAAAAGCAATACGTGCTGCTCCACCTCCACTCGAACTCATTGTATTTTCCGTGTAGTAAGTACCTGGTTCGGTTGTTCCTTCCCATTTACCTCTAATAATCGGTTTACCATCAATAATTTCTAGTATCATCCGCAAATCATTGAAACAGTTCGGAGCATCATTGTTTAACTTACCATCGGGATCTAAGCCTTCAACATAGACAATGTTGTATTTATTCGCTTCAGTAGCAATCCGGTATCCTTTTGATTGCATATATTTAATAATACTACTAGCTAAGTCATTACTTAGATTTAATTTAGGTTGAGGTAAGTCATTGGGTGATATTTGTAGTAATTTGCTGGCTGCTTCTTTACCCAAAAAGTTTTTCTCTGGGCAATTGAAAGTTTCTTCAAATTCGATTAATGCATCCGTGGAAAGGGGGCCAAAGCTGCCGTCAGCAGGTGGTTCCAAAAATTTCAACGAAATTAGCACCTTTTGGATATCTTGGGCTAATTCTTTGTCAGCTGCGATCGCATCGAAGCCATATTTCTGGTCGAGGGTAGCAAAGTATTGGAGTTTCATAATTAAAAAACCTAGTTAATAAGTTGGTAGATTATGTACATATATCTAGGATGATTTAGTGGCTAGGTAAAAATTATAAGTTTATGCAATCAACGAACCTTTAACGAATGCAACTAAATCGTCAAACGAGCTATTAAAGCGATTTCTGTCAACAAAGCCATTGACACCTGCGACAGTACCACTTTCTGTATACTGCCAAATAGTCCATCCTTTTCCACCCCAATTGTTAGCTGGAACAGTTGGTTCGGGTTTATCTGTATAGTGAGCTAACCACAAAGGATAATTGATAAAAGCTTGCGATTCTTTCATATATTCATTCCAAAAGCTAGGACTGCTGTAGATTATCGGTTTGCGACCAGTGGCTGACTCGACTTTATCTAACCATTGTTGGACAATATCAATTCGCTGATTCAGACTAACTTGTTGCCATTCTGAGGCAATTTTTTCTGGATAATGTTCGATATCTAAAACGGGCGGTAAATCACCTATTTCCAAATCTTGGATTTGTTTCAAAAAGTTGTCTGCTTGTAATTTGGGGTCTTTTAGTGGTCGAAAGAAATGATATGCACCCCGAATTAATCCGGCAGCTTTCATACTTTTCCAATGTTTTGCAAATTGACTATCTACGAAGGTTTCACCTTCAGTTGCTTTGGCAAATGCAAAGGAAATATCGCTGTTTTTGACTGTTTGCCAATCAATTGAGTCGCCATTATTGCTGTAAATATCGATACCGAGTTCATTCTGTCTCGCACCAACCAAGAAAACATCAACTGCATCACTGCTAATTTGTTGTTGATTCGCATCTAACCCATTAGCAACTATCCGACGTTTACCCGCACGATTGAAGGGATAACTAATTGTCCAAGTACCGTCATAAACTCCTGTTTCTCCTAGTTTAAACTTATCATCTGCGAGTAACTCGACTTTAGTGACTCCATTATCAGATATACCTTGAAATGCGATCGCTTCACCGAGTTTTATGTGAGAAAGATTAGTTGGGAGTGTGAACTTAATAGACATAAGATTTCTCCAATAGATGTCTTGATGCGTAATGAGTGAGGAATCAAAGCCAATATCTTTTTTGATTACGTCTGTAGTAACTACATCTAACAGTAATCCTATGAGTAAGTTTTTTACTTTACAACGTTTCTCAACCTCGACCTGTTACATTGAAATCTTTAGAAACAATACCAAAAGCAGCGAGTCCTCCAGCTGTCACATATTTACAGACCTGAACGAAAGGTGCTTGTTCGCCACCAAAGGTTTTAGGTGAGAATACTACAAAGCCACTGAAGGAGACGATTATTGCAATCGCTGTGGTTTTCCAATTTTTAATGAATGCTACTTGAATGGATGAAGATGTCGAATTTTCGATTGAATCTTGGAGTGATGGTGATTTTGGTGATTGTGACACGTTTTACTTCCTGTTGTAATTCATTTTTTAGTTATACATTGCCTCAGCTTCAATACTTTCCATCTCTGCTGATTCAAATTCCAGACCCTCTGCCTCTACTGGAGTAAATTGTTCCAG
The DNA here is from genome assembly GCF_036918015.1 of Nostoc sp. Lineage (GTDB taxonomy): Bacteria > Cyanobacteriota > Cyanobacteriia > Cyanobacteriales > Nostocaceae > Nostoc. The sequence goes on along the minus strand of NZ_JBALEO010000063.1, from coordinate 136,412 downwards.
AGCTTCGACTGTGTAGGTTGTCATGATTTTCTCCTTTCAGAATGTGATTTTTGTTGTTTAGAAGGTGTTGTTGAAAGAAAGTTGTCATTAAATAGGTTGAGAAATTATGCCTTGAGCAAAGTTTTCTTCTTCGCGTTTATTTCCACCTGATTTAATTTAATATTAGTTTTTCTCTTAGCTGTGAAACTCATAAAACTCATCCCAGAACTCATAGAAAAACTCATCAAAAATAACATTATTCAGTAAGGAGAACCTCACATCCACATAGGAAAAGAGTTGAGTTGCTCTTGTGTCAGTGGTTTTTGCAACCAACCCATTTTCACCGGAACTTCATAAAGCCGTCCGGGTGCTAACCTTTTCCACATATGGCGCATTCCCGGAACGATGACTTTGGCAACTCTCAGTCCAATATCGGGACGAGTCTGATCTAAAACCAGCATTTCTAAACCGTTGTTCTTAACGATTTGTTGACAGAGCTTGACATCTTCGAGTAAATCGTCACTTGCAACTTCGCAATAATCGCCACTGACTTTAGCAGCAATTCTCTGGCTTGGAACTAAATAAGGTTGATCGCTTAAAGTTACGGTTTTCCACCAATCTAGAGCCAAGCCATCTGCTGACGGGGGATATTGAGTACTTCCATCAGCTTTGGCAAATAAAACGTTAGGTAAAATTTGGTTAACTTCAGTCAAGGCTCGACTAATAGCAATCTTGGCATCGAAATGAGCGCCATAACCCAAAACAATATCTTCTACAGAGCGATCGCTTCTTCGAGTCACAGCAGCAAACACAGGAATATTCAGATCGCTGGTAATATCTAAAACCCAAAGTTCCCGATTAATAGTTTGATAATATTGCTTCAGGCTTTGAAAATAAGGCTCGTCGAAACTATCTAAATCCACTTGCGGCTTTTGCAGAGAGTTATACCACCACAACGCCACAGCATCCCGTTCTACTAACTCCATAAACCCTTGCAGAATAGCTTCTTCAAGAGTATTACCCGCCGCACATCCATTAGAATCAGCCCAACAGTCAGGTTTATAGTCCGGTCGATAGCCATAATAGCAGTAAGCCGTTGGCAGATACTTAAATTCCTGATGGGTTAAAGACCAAACAGGAGTCCAGTCAATTTCTCTTTGTTCATCAAAAGGTTCGGGGACTTTTTGAAACCAACCTTGACACTCAACATTCCATTGCTCTCTATTCTGATATTGCTGTTGGCTGAAGTTCATACAAACATTGGGATGGATCGCCTTCTCTCCCATTTGTTGGTAAATGCCTTTTTCTCTAATTTCATACCCTTGAAACACCCCAGAATATCGCTCAATTGCTTCGCAAAAACCACTAGCCATCGCTTGAGAGTCAGTCCTACCTTTCCCCGCACTTCTACCCCCCAAATTTTGGCGCAAACTAGCGCAATCGTCGAAAAAACTGAGAAAATGATGTTTAGCGATGTAATTATGAGTTAATCCATTCCCAGGAATTTTATTTAGTTCTCGCACAACGCCAGTAATGGGGCTAATATGATGCTGATATTTCCTGAGAGTTTCTTGTGGCGAACAAATACGGTGTCCTCCATCGACAGTAAAGGTTTTCTGGCGGTGTTCTAAAACAACAGGTAGGGGATTGTTGGTTAACCCATTTACCATCTCTCCACAACTAGAACATTGAGGACGCTTCACCCAACCATGATTTTGAGTTTGCAGTGCGATCGCATCGTAAGCAATCAAATTGCTTTCTAATTGTTGATTTTCCCCTTGGACAATCCACTTAAACACCTCTGTGGCTACCATTCCTAAAGCGGTTTGTACTGTAGATGGCAAAAATCCTAAAGGAGGAATTAAAGGGGAAGAAATTTGCTTCTGTCTCTCAATAAACCCTTCAATCGGTCTATTCTCTCGCAAACGCTGGGCTAAACAGTTCCAACAACCTGTTTTCTGAGGATTAAATAAAGGGCCGATCCAGACTATTGTCCCTAACGGCTTAACAAGTATCCAAGGAGTTTGGGATTTTAAGGCTTGTTGATTAAACTTCTCTAGCTCAACATTGAGATAATCATCGGTTAAAACTACTGTCAAATCACCTTCGTCTGCTACTTGAATTTGGAGAGACTCAAGCACAGCAATCAAGTCAGATGCAGCAACCGAACCTAATGTTTTGACTGCTACTTTAGTCGATTGCAATCTTTGATGGGCTACTGTGGGAGAAATATTGAGATGATGGCAGAATATGTCTAAGTGCGATGCCAGAGAGTTATCTTCTTGAACAACATAGCCCTTTTGTTGCATTTGTAATAAAGCATATTGGGCTTTAATACTCACATTGAGAGCTTCTTGAAAGAAGGTGGTAGCTGACTGTAAAGATTTTAGGTCTTGCAGTAGCGACTGTTGAATGGTATCAATAATTTCGTCAATATTGCGATCGCCATCGATTAAAGTAGCTAAACTACAAGAAACGCGATCGCTTAACCAGACCTTTTCTCTTTCGGACAACAAAAATACATTGTCTACTTCTATAGTTTTAACAGAATAACAAGGGTTGAATTGGATTTGAAGTTGCATTGAGCTTTATTAATTATTTATTTACTAATTAAAATGTCATTTTAGCAGAGTTACCTTGTAGTTAATTTTTATTTTTTTAGTTTGATTAATTGGTTCTAGCCTATCTAAATTATTTTTACATAATTTCTTATTAAAATCATTTTAAAAGCTAATATAAAAACTCATATAAAAACTCATAACTTCTTATAAAAAAGCGTAAGGATTCAGGTGGCAGAGTATTGACAAAGGGAACACTTGAGGAGGATCATCACAGATATGAAGGAAAACCTGCCTCAAGAATTAGACCGAGAAAGCTTGAACCAAAAACAGACACAACCGAATGTTCATGTGGATGAAACGCCTTGGTCAGTGAAAGGGATCAAAGAATGGTTGTGGGTAGTTGCAAATTCTGATTTCTGCTTGTTTACTGCTGCTGACACTCGTTCACGATCTGAATTAGAAACAATTTTAGGGACTAGATATACAGGGGTACTCAGCAGCGACGATTTTAGTGTCTACAATGGTTATGCAGTGAATGACCAACAAAAATGCTTGGCTCATTTACGCCGTCACTTCAAAAAACTAATTATACTTCCAGGTCTTCACAACCAAGCTATTGGCGAAGCGTTTGTTGATTTAATTGATGAAGCATTTAGAAATTACGCTCTTCGGGTTCGAGACTCTTGACTCCAACAGCTATAACGATTGGGTCAATCAATTCAAATCCAAGTTGCAACAAACACTCAATCAGTGGATTGACTTAGCCGGAGCTACAGCAGGAAACCTTTTACGTTCTTTACGGGATAAAGCCAGCCAATGGTGGTATTTCCTTGACAACCCTGAAGTCCCTCCTGACAATAATCAAGCCGAACGCTCGCTTCGTTTGGCTGTAACAAAACGTAAAGTTAGTGGTGGCTCTCGTTCAATGGAGAGGTTTAAACACACTGCCTATCTGTTGACGGTGGTGCAAACCTGCCGTCGTCAAAGTCGGTCTGTGATTGATTTTTTTGCACAAGCACTACTGGCTAATTCCAATAATTATCTGTCTGTCCCATCCCTGCTTCCTAAATATTAGACCTGAATCCTTACGCTGAAAAATCAGTTACTACTGCATATCAACGAGGAATTCCTGTTAGTATTTACAGACTGGGACGGATTTCAGGACATAGCAAAACTGGTGTTTGTAACACTAATGACCGTTTATACAGAATGATTAAAGGCTTTATCCAACTTGGATGTGTGCCAAATGTAAACACTATAGTAGACATGACTCCAGTGGATTATGTGAGTCAGGCGATCGTTCATATATCAAAGCAGAAAAAATCACTCAATCAGATATTTCATTTATCTAATCCTAATCCTAGTCGCTCATTCCAACTGTTTAATTTTATCCGTGAGTTTGGTTATCCACTCCAGCTAATGTCCAACAACCAATGGCAAACAGAGCTACTCAATGCTGCTGAGCTTTCCTTGGACAATCCATTGTATCCACTTATACCTTTTTTTCGCTAGCAACGAAAATGCTAACGAGAAAGAGGAATTATTAAGTGCGACAATTGCCCGAACCTAAAAGCTAGTTTTGTATTGATGAGTAAGTGACAACCTAGTTTTAAACAATTAAAAAAGGAGGAAATTACATGGAAACTCTAAATAAAGAAGCAACAGAAAATCAGATTTCCCGTCAACAAAAGTATCTACATGAATTAATAGTACGCTATACCAAACACACAAAGACATCAAAACAAATGACCCAAGCCTACCGCTCTGTTATGGCAGATAACAGAGTTTCAGGAGGGTTCAGTTTTCCTCTAAAAGAGATGTTTTATCCCATTGTAGGTAAGCGCTCTTTAGGCTCAAGAATTTGGGATATTGATGACAACGAATATATATATCTCACGATGGGGCTGGGAGTAAATCTTTTTGGTCATAACCCACTTTTTATCAAAAAAGCTTTGGAGGAACAACTGGAGCTAGGCATACAACTAGGACCGCAATCTGAGTTTGCTGGTGAGGTAGCCGAGTTGATTTGTGAACTAACAAAGATGCAGCGAGTAACCTTTAGCAATACAGGTACAGAGGCAGTGATGACGGCGATTCGCCTTGCACGAACAGCAACAGGTCGCAACAAGATTGTCTTATTTTCTGGCTCTTATCATGGTCATTTTGATAGCGCTTTAGTTGAGGCACAAATAGTAGACGGCAATCCAATTACAGTGCCAATTGCTCCAGGAATTTCGCCAAATATTGTAGAAGATATTTTGGTTCTAGATTACGGCAAGCCAGAATCACTAGATGTGATAAAAGCTCATCAGCATGAATTAGCAGCTGTTTTAGTTGTACCTGTGCAAACAACGCGACCTAATTTACAACCTAAAATATTTCTTCAACAATTACGGCAATTGACAAAAGAAACAGGAATAGTGCTAATTTTTGATGAAATGGTTACGGGTTTTCGTATTCATCCAGGTGGCGCACAGGCTTGGTTTGATGTTAAAGCAGACATAGCAACTTATGGCAAGATTGTTGGCGGTGGTATGCCCATTGGAATTATTGCTGGTAAGGCTGCTTATATGGATGGTATCGACGGCGGAATGTGGAATTATGGAGATGAATCTTACCCGCAAGCAAAAACAACAGTTTTTGCAGGCACATTCTGTAAACATCCATTGGCGATCGCTGCTGCACGAGCTGTACTGAAGCATTTAAAGACTCAGGGAGCAGTTCTCTACGAGGAGTTAAATCAACGCACATCGCAATTTATTCAAGCCTTGAATACTTACTTTGCAGAACAAGAAATACCTATTAGGATGGCTAATTTCGGCTCACTCTTCGGGCCTGCTTATTCAGAAGATTCTACACCTTCAGAAAACTCTTCAGCCTCAGATAGCATGGCTTTGTTACTATATCACCTGTTTGACAGAGGAGTTTATCTCCTTTCGCGGGGAGGTGGTTTTCTATCAACAGCCCATACAGATGATGATATTAATTACATAATTCAAGCAGTCAAGGATAGTGTTGAAGAATTACAAATAGGTGGTTTTTTACCTGTTCCTGCTGACAAATTAGCCAAAGCATGAAAGTAGCTTCAATTAATAGTAAATAACTTCAATAGGTTTGCATATTTTCTTGGATTAATCCTTATGTCTGCAACAAAACTGCATTTGAATTACGATGTTTATGCTCGGATATACAACGAGCGCAATGGTCAAAGTTTGTGCGAGATGGCATTACAGCCTTTAGAAAAATTATTGCTCCCACATCTTTCCCCAGGAGCACATATTCTTGACCTCTGTTGTGGGACAGGGCAATTAGCACAACAGCTAAACTTGAAAGGCTACAAAGTTACTGGAATTGACATTTCGGAAGGCATGTTAGACTATGCCCAAAAGAATGCACCAGATTGTTATTCCAGAACAGAAATTCAAGCGGCTTTAGAAAGTGTAGGGTTTAGAGATATAAAGGTCTACGACGCAGAACTTGACTTTGATATACATGATTGGGGACCAGGCAAAGCTTACTTTATTGGGTGCAAACAGCCAACCAAGTTAGTGGAATTCTTAGGTTGATAGATTATGTGGATGCCTAAGCCAGGTAGGCTTGAATACACATAGTCAAATTCCTATCAATGCATAAGTTCTGAGTATAGCCCTTTCAAGGTGGTGAAATTTGGCACGAAAATTGGTTATTTCAACCTTCACAAAAACCAAAATCTGGGTGGAGAACTCAGGATGATAGCACTGAAACAACGTATCTTCGTTTGTCTGAAAGGGCTAGTTCTGAGTAAATAAGATGCGTTCGCCCTGTCCGTGGAAGCTGTTGCTCGTCTTGGCGGCTTTAGAACATCAAAGCAAAACACCAATTGGCATCCAGGTCTTTGTGGCACGCCTGGTTATTGCACGACCTCGGTGTGTCGCGTAGCGCCTCGTAGAGAAGGTTGGCAGGTTGATAGAGAGACTTAACGAGAAAAGTCAGGTTTTAGTTGCACCTCTCATTAAATCCTTTTTGAGAAAATTATCTAATAGCTGCTAATCTAGTGAGAAAGATTACTTTAAAAGTGTGCAACTAGAGATGGCTGGTATCTTATCAATCAAAAATATGGATAAAATGTTTGAAGAGACAGCTATCAATGAGAATCTGCATCATCAAGCTGAAAATGATATCATTTTGAACTATTCTGAGTCTATTGGTAAAGGATATTGGCAGCGAACTTTCCTGCCTGATGGCATTTCTATAGATATTGAAAATAGTAAATTTTTAGACCATATTATCGTGGAGGAACCACCTGAAGAGGGATGGCCGGAAATAGGTTTTCGCCTATCGGGAAACCGTAAATTGTATACAGGTGAGGTGATGCAAGGTGGTCAAAACTTCTTGTGCTTGTCGGATGTCGGTTGCGGAGGTAGAACAGAGTGGGCTGGTAATCAACGACACCTGAAGGTTGATATCAACCTCACGCCGGAAATGTGGGCCATGTTGATTAATCAACACTTAGAATACTTATCTCCACACCAGCAACTTCCTCTTTTCGGGGCTAAAAATGCACCCAACTACGAACTGCGAACCACTACACCTGTAATGCAGTCGGTGTTATACCAGATTCTCAATTGTCCCTACCGAAATTTTATCCGAGAGATTTATCTACAAAGTAAGGCACTGGAACTTGTGGCATTGTGGCTGGCGCAAGAACTAGACTATCGTCAGGTGAATCAATCCAAAGTCAAACTTTCCCCAGATGATATAGAACGTATTTACTATGCTAAAGATATTCTCATTACTAATTTGCTTCATCCGCCAACATTGCTAGAACTCGCACGTCGAGTTGCTGTTAATGAACGAAAACTGAAGGAGGGTTTTCGTCAGATATTTGGGACTACAGTTTTTGGCTACCTGAATGATTATCGCATGGAACAAGCTAAACAAATCTTGACGGAGCAAAAATTGACTGTTGCCCAAGTTGCCCATGCTGTTGGCTATTCTCACCTGAGTCACTTTGCTGCTGCCTTTAGAAAAAAATTTGGGGTGAATCCCAGTGCTTATAGACAAAAATAGTCCTTCTATGGATAAACAAAGTCCGTAAAGGGATAGACTCAGTACCTACATAACCATAAAGATATTTGAAAGATAGTTGAAAAATATTCTTAACTAGCAGGTTAAAACTCTAGTTGTAATTTGCTTTTTGGTGTCATGTAATTGTGGTTTTGGTGTGAGTACTGTGAATCGACAACTTTTTTATAGCATTTGCTTGACAGGCATTGTATCTGCGTTGATTGTGCAACCTGCGTCTGCTCAAGTTGCTTTGACTCAATCCAGTTCTTTGCAAGATATTACGCAAAGGAGATTACGTAAACATCCCATAACTACGACAGAATTTCTTTCTCAAGTCCCTAATTCCCCAACACTGCTAGAAGTGACGGGAGTCAAAGCTACTCCCACGGAGAAAGGCATAGAGTTGATTTTACAGACGACTCAAGGACAACAGTTACAAATCACAAATCGCAGTGCCAATAATAACTTTATCGCTGATATTCCCAATGCTCAACTGCGTTTACCCAGTGGTGATGGGTTCACATTCCGTTCCGAAAAACCAGTTGAAGGAATTACAGAAATAACAGTTACTAACTTTGATGCTAATACTATCCGAGTAACAGTGATAGGTGAGGCGGGATTACCCACTGCGGAGTTGTTTGACAGTGACGAGGGTCTGATTTTGGGCTTTACCCCAGTTGTATCTTCTGCTCAGACTACACAATCACCAGCACAAGAATCAGAAAGTGAAACTCAGCCAGAACAACCATCAACTCAAGGTGATCAGCCGATTGAATTGGTAGTAACGGGTGAGCAAGACGGATACAGTGTACCCAATGCCACAAGTGCTACCAGGACAGACACACCTCTGCGTGACATTCCCCAATCAATTCAAGTGGTTCCCCGACAGGTGTTAGAGGATCAACAGGCCATTCGAGCATCAGAGGCACTGCGTAATGTCAGTGGTGTCCAACGGGGAAATACATCTGGTGGTGCATCTGAGGTATTTAATATTCGCGGTTTTCAACAATTTGGAGGGAATTTCCGCGATGGCTTTAGAGACAATTTCCCTCTTGTAGAAACCGCCAATTTGGAACGGATAGAAGTACTCAAAGGACCAGCTTCTGTACTCTATGGGAATTTAGATCCTGGTGGTGTTGTTAACTACGTCACGAAACAACCACTCTCAGAGCCTTTTTATTCTGTTGGTTTGCAAGCTGGGAGTTTTGGTTTAGTGCGACCAACCTTTGATTTATCAGGCCCTTTAAACTCAGAGCGTACACTGCTTTATCGGTTGAATGCGGCTTATGAGAGAGGAGGAAATTTTCGGGATTTTAACCAGGAGGTTGAGCGATTTTTCATCTCGCCTGTAATTACTTGGAATATTAGCGATCGCACTGACATAACATTTGAATTTGAGTACGTAAATGATCAGCGACCATTTGATCGGGGATTGGTTGCTTTTGGTACGGGCGTTGCTAATATTCCCTTTGATCGAGTTCTGGGTGAACCAGACGATTTTAGCGAAAGTACAGAATTAAGGGCAGGATATCGATTTGAGCATCGTTTCAACGACAACTGGAGAATTCGCAATCGCTTTCGATTCTCTTCCGTTGACAGCATTTCCTCTTTCGCTCAATCTGGTAGTCTGAATGAAGAGACTGGGGAACTATCTAGAACCTTTTTTGGTACTGAGTTTGAACAGAAAAACTATGAATTACAAACCGATCTGCTAGGAAAGTTTGCTACTGGATCAGTCGAGCATACACTTTTATTTGGTGTTGATTTATCCTGGCGAACAGAAGATTTTTTTGTTCCATCTGCTCCTACTTCCAGTATTAATATCTTTAATCCTGTTTACGGAAATGTTTCCCGACCTAGCAGAGGTCAGTTTCCAGATAGTTTTTCTTTTAGGACTGAAACAAATTCTCTTGGCTTTTTTCTGCAAGATCAAATTACACTATCTGAAAACTTAAAACTGTTAATAGGAGGACGATTTGACATTGTTAATCAAACCTCTGAATCCAGTGAACTACAAGACGATGCCTTTACACCGCGCATTGGCATCGTCTATCAACCCCTACCGCCAATTTCCCTTTATGCCAGTTTTAGTAGATCATTTCAACCTAACTCAGGAACTCGTGTAGATGGCTCGCTGCTTGAACCAGTTCGCGGCACGCAGTACGAAGTTGGCGTTAGAGGTGAGTTTCTCAATGGTAGACTGACCACAAACCTGGCTGCATACGAAATCACCAAGAGTAATATTGGCGTAACTGATCCAGATAATCTAGATTTTTTCATTCCTGTTGGAGAACAAAGAAGCCTGGGCATTGAGTTGGATGTAACAGGAGAAATTCTTCCTGGCTGGAATATTATTGCTTCCTACGCTTATACCGATGCCAGAGTTACCAAAGATGACAACCTACAGCCTGGTAATTTACTTGATGGTGTGCCGTTTAACTCAGCCAGTTTGTGGTCAACTTATGAGATTCAAACAGGTGATTTGCGAGGCTTAGGATTTGGTTTGGGTTTGTTTTATGTTGGTGAACGCCAAGGTGATTTGAATAATTCTTTTCAAGTACCTAGCTATGTGCGTACTGATGCCAGTATGTTTTATCGACGTGATAACTGGCGGGTTGGCATTAATGTTAATAACCTTTTCAATGTCGATTATATCGAAGGTACTGGCCAGCGCAGAAATAATATTGATCCTGGTGCGCCGCTGACGGTGAGAGGAACTCTGTCGGTGGAGTTTTAGATTTTCTCGTACTTCAAGTTGAACCAAATCAACTTTTCAAAATGCATAAAATTCGTCGTGTGATTGGGTTATTTGGGTTGACGTTCCTGGCAATTCTGCTGTTTTCTGCTTGTGCTAATAATTTTTCACGAAACTTAACTAACTCTGCTGAGTTATTGTCTTCGGAGTGCAGAATAGCTAAACATATCATGGGCGAAACCTGTGTTCCTAATAACCCACAGCGAATTATAGCTACGGGTGAATCTGCTCTGGAGGCTACTTTAATACTAGGCTTGAAGCCGACAGGCACAACTACTTACGCGCAAAAGAGCTATTACTTGAGAAAAAGGTTTGAAACTTCTGCCAGTGTTGGTCTGGAATCACGACAACTAAGTTTAGAGAAAATTCTCACCCTCAAACCAGATTTAATCTTGGCTACAGATGATTACGGAGAACAGCAGGAATTATACAATCGGCTATCACGAATCGCCCCTACCGTTATTGCAAAGTGGTGGGATGGCCACAGTATTCGCTGGAAAGAATGCTTCCAATTATTTGCTGAAGCATTTGGTAAAACATCCGAAGCTAAAGAAATCGTCAATACCTATAATCAAAGGATTGCAGAATTACAGCAGCAAATGGGCGATCGCCTCCAAAATACTGTGATTTCAATTATTGCCATTTATCCTGATAGAATTCGCCTATTTGGGAAAACCAAGTCAATCAGTAGCACTATTCTAGAAGACATCGGCTTTCCTCGCCCACCTTCTCAGGAAGAGGGAGTAGATATCTCCCTCGAAAGTATTATGGATGCTGATGGCGACATCATTTTTCTACTCGCACAAGATCCCGAAGCAAAACTTTATCAGCAAATTATTAATCATCCTCTATGGAAACAACTGAGAGCAGTACAGGCTGAAAAAGTGTACAAGGTTGAAGATAGTTACTGGAGAGGAAGCGGCTACATTGCCGCCAATCTCGTTCTTGATGACCTGTTTAAATATTTAGTAGAGGAACAGTAATACCCATGTCCCAACACACTGAGATAATGAGGCATGGGTCGGCTTAAATTTGTTTGCTGCTCATACCGTTATTGATGATTTGTATATATCTAGTGAAGTAATCATGAATATGTCAATCAACAAGACTCGCAACAATTGCCGTTTTTGTTCAGAGATTTCCCAAGCTAACGGTGAAGACCCCATTGGTTCTGCTGTAACATTAGAACAATACTTCATTATTGAAGCTGCACAACCCTGGCCGGATCACATTTGGATGGAACCTGACCCCATACCACAGGGTGTATTAGAAGCATTAAACTTTGTTTGGGAAAGTGGTAGAAAAATTCGATCACTAGCGATCGCACCAGACAAAGAATACTCCCATCCAGATTACACTCGTGTATTCTACTATCACCGACCGACCAAATTTTTTGCCCAATTTGAGAAACATGAGTTTATCGTACCTCATGCTTTACTTGGCTCTTTGGCATTAGCTTTACTCAAACACCCAGAAGAACTACCAAATTTTACCCAATATCGCCAACAAACAAACCACATTCGAGAATTACTCGTTTGCACCCACGGCAATGTTGATGCAGCTTGTAGCAGATTTGGTTATCCGATTTATCAAAAATTGCGTTCTGAATACGCTGCTGCAACTAACAGTAACTTGCGTTTTTGGCGATGTAGTCATTTTGGTGGACACCAGTTTGCACCAACCTTAGTTGATTTACCTCAAGGACAATACTGGGGTCATTTACAGCCAGAAATTTTAGATTTGTTAGTACAACGCAATGGTTCAGTAAAGGAACTGTATCCATACTATCGAGGCTGGGGTGGTTTATCCTTCTTTGAACAAATCGCCGAACGAGAGATTTGGATGCTTGAAGGTTGGAACTGGCTCGAATATCAGAAAGCAGGTCAAGTTTTAGCAAGTGATGAAATTAATCAAGAATGGGCTGATGTTCGCATTGATTTCACCACAGCAGATGGAAATATCAGCAGTGCATATCAAGCCAGGGTAGAGGTTAAAGGCTCCGTAATCACAGCGTTTAACTCAGGAGAACAACCATCTTTAGAGGAAGTCAAGCAGTATTACGTCAGTAGTCTAGTGAAATTGGTATGATAAAAATTGGACTACAGCAATACTGGAATTTACTTGTAGACTATCTCCAGCCCCAAAAATGGCGGGTTGTTAAGTTTGCGATCGCCCTCCTTGCCAGCATCGGACTACAATTAATCAACCCCCAAATTCTCCGCTATTTCATTGACACAGCCGCAGTCGGTGGTTCTGGAAAAAATTTACTCTTCGCCGCCTTACTATTTATAGGTGTAGCTTTAATCACTCAACTGATCACAATTGCTGCTACTTACTACGGTGAAAACCTTGCCTGGAGAGCCACCAATGCCTTACGTGCTGACTTGGTTGAGCATTGTTTGAGACTAGATTTATCCTTTCATAAATTATCCACACCTGGTGAATTATTGGAGAGGGTAGATGGAGACGTTCAGACTCTTTCGCAATTCTTCTCCAATTTCACCGTTTACATCTTGGGCAATTTGCTGCTGATGTTGGGTGTAATTGTAATTTTGTTTGCAGAAGATTGGCGTGCAGGAATAGCGATCGGATTTTTTACCCTAACGGCATTATCCACTTTAATTCGCCTACGTTCCATTGCCGTTCCCCATTGGGGAAGTTACCGCCAAATTAGTGCCGATTTTTTTGGTTTCGTCGGTGAACAATTAGCGGGAATAGAAGATGTGCGGGCGAATGGAGCTAGAAGCTATGTTATGCAACGCTTCCACCAAATTTTGCAAGGCTGGTTGCCCATCTTTCACAAAGCGCGTTTTGCCAGTACTATTCTTTGGGGTACAACAAACGGTATCTTTACTTTAGGGACTGCGATCGCTTTAAGCGTCGGTGCTTACCTTTGGAGTCAAAATATTATTACCATCGGCACAGTATATCTACTGTACTATTACACCAATTTACTCAGTGAACCGATTGAGCAAATTCGCAACCAATTTGAAGACCTGCAACAAGCAGAAGCCAGTATTTACCGCATTCAAGATTTACTCCAAGTTAAATCTCAACTCAGTACAGGAGGCGAACAGCAACTTCCTCAAAGCGCACTTTCCGTAACTTTTGAGAATGTCTCATTTGGCTACAATGAACGAGAATCAGGGACTGGGGATTTGGTACTGCAAGATATATCTTTTAATTTACCTGCTGGTCATTTACTGGGTTTACTGGGACGTACAGGTAGCGGTAAGTCTTCCCTGGCACGTTTATTACTGAGGTTATATGATCCCCAATCAGGCTCAATTTGCTTGGGAGGAGTCCCGATTAACCAAACTTCTTTAACAGATTTGCCTCAAAAAGTGGGATTAGTTACTCAAGATGTCCAACTGTTTCAAACTACAGTCCGTAACAATCTCACCTTTTTTAACCAGAATATCAGTGATGAACGCATATATGAAACCTTAGAAACATTGGGATTATCAGCATGGTTGCATTCATTACCCCAAGGCTTAGATACAAATTTGGGGACAGATAGTAGCGGCTTATCTGCGGGACAAGCACAGTTACTAGCATTTACTCGCGTGTTTCTCAAAGACCCTGGTTTAGTAATTCTAGACGAAGCCTCTTCTCGCCTCGATCCCATGACAGAAAAACTGATTGAAAAGGCTGTAGAGAAGTTATTAACTGGGCGTACAGGGATTATTATTGCCCATCGTTTAGCCACTATAGAAAGAGCAAATCAAATTTTAATTTTAGAACAAGGTCAAGTTAGTGAATATGGTCAACGACAAGAATTAATTAAAAATCCTAAATCGCGTTTTTCACAATTATTACAAACTGGTTTGACCGATTTATTAAACTAATACTCTTCTCTTTGTAAATTACGAATTACGAATTACGTTAGCGTAGCGGGGCGTACCCCATTATAAAATATCATGGTGTCACCAAAAAAGCTCAGAGGTTGGGAATTATTATGGCAACTTATTTGTTACAAACCAAAATTATACATAATTGATAGCTGCTTCTGGATTCTCATTATGGGCTTGCCTGCCTTACCTGGATTAATTATTCGGGAATTCTTCAACAGTTTGACTAACGAGGCAAAATTCGGATTATCACCTTTGACTTTAATTGAATTATTACTAGCTCTGAACTTGGGACACATCGCAGTTATATTTGCAGGGCGTGTTACCAAAACTCAGCACCGTTTCATTATGCGGTCATTAGTACGACATAATTTGTTAGACCGCCTTTTCAAAAACCCTACAGCACAGCCGATGGTTGTTAGTAAAGATGGTGAAACAACTGTATCTCAGGGTGAAATAATTAGCTACTTTCGTGATGATGCCGAACAAGTAGAAGAAAATGTAGCATTGATATCAGAGATTTTAGGACAAGGAATATTTTCTGTTATTTGTTTAATAATTTTATTAAGTATCAATGTCCAAATGACATTGTTTGTGTTTCTGCCTGTGGTGGGGATGGTAGTGATTGTTCAACGAGCAGAAACTCGGATTAAAAAATATAGAAAAGCCAGCCGCGAAGCTACTGAAAAAGTAACAGGAATTTTAGGTGAAATATTTGGCTCAGTACAAGCGATTAAGGTAGCTGGAGCAGAAGAAAATGTGCTGGATTATTTTCGCACACTGAATGATAAACGCCGCCAGATGATGATTAAGGATAGCCTGTTCAATGCTATTCTCAATTCTTCCTTTCAAAATATGGTAAGTCTGGGAACAGGGATAATTCTGTTGCTAGCTTCTCAATTAATGCAAAATAAGGTTGGTAAATTGACAGTGGGTGACTTTGCCTTGTTTGTCTATAACCTCTCTTTTGTAACTAGCTTTTTTAATTTTCTAGGCAACTTCATGACGTTGTATAAACACACAGAAGTTTCTTTTGAACGTATGGCTAGCTTACTGTCTGGTGTATCAGCAGAGACTTTGGTGACTCCTAATCGTCTTTATCTTAATGACCTAAATGTTCGCAAGAAATCCTTGCCACCATTAAAACAAGCTTTGAAGAATGAGAGCGATAAGCCTGAAGGTATGGCTAGCGCTTACCGTTTGCAATCATTGAGAGTATCTAATTTAACTTATTATTATCCTGGTACAACTCAAGGAATTACAGATATTAGCTTTGAAATGCAGCGCGGTAGTTTGACTGTGATTACTGGTCAGATTGGTTGTGGTAAAACTACATTGCTGCGGCTATTGTTAGGATTATTACCTATGCAAAGCGGGGCAATTTACTGGAATGGGCGTATAGTTGAAAATCCTGCTAATTTCTTTGTTCCGCCTCGCAGTGCTTATACTCCCCAAATTCCTCAATTGTTTAGCTACACCCTGCGAGAAAATATTTTGTTGGGTTTGTCTAAAGATGATCAAGATATCGCCACAGCTTTAAAAATGGCTGTGTTTGAGCAAGATTTAGCGATTATGAATGAAGGGCTAGAAACTTTGGTTGGTTCTAAAGGTGTGCGGCTTTCTGGTGGACAAATACAACGGGTAGCAGCAGCACGGATGTTTGTGCGTCAATCGGAATTGTTGGTTTTTGATGACCTTTCCAGCGCCTTGGATGTGGAAACAGAATTGGCGTTGTGGTCGCGGATATTTGTTAACAGTACAAAATCAGATCAAGATAATTGGACACCGACCTGTCTTGTGGTTTCTCATCGGAATTCAGTTTTGCGTCGCGCTGACCAAGTGATTGTTTTGAAAGCAGGGAGAGTAGAAGCGCAAGGGAAGTTAGATGAAATTCTCAGTCGTAGGGAAGCTAATTGGATTTTTTAAGCGATCGCCCCAGGTGCAGGATCAGGGTGGTTTCATACAGCGAGAGAAAAATAATAATGATTTGTAGAGGGTGGAGAAAAATGGATAGCTAACAAGTATGAATCTCGTCGAACAATTGCAGCAAGTCCCAGACTATAGGCATATCCGGGGACGAAGACATGAATTATGGTTAGTATTATTGCTCATAAGTTGTTCGGCATCTAGTTTTACAAGACAATCTAATACAGGAAACGTTTTCTGGCGCTAAATTATCAAATTTAAATGCGCGACAGCTTAATACAAGGTAATATCTTATGGTTCGTCTTGTAACTGACACTGAAGCCGTAAACCTTGTTTTTAATGATGCAATTGTTGGGTTGTAGAGATTGTATGGTTATGTCGCCAGCGTGCGAACCGACAGGTCGGCGCTTCGCTATCGCGTAGTGGGTGGTATCCATTATCGTGAATTAAATTATACGTAATTACAATTATTTATAGGTATTATTTTTCAATCTGTTTATTTATCAAACAGTAGATATATTACAAAGGTAGTATTTTGTGATACAAGATAAGACGATTGGTATTAAAGGCACTGTCAATTAATCTAGTTTATTGATAATAGCCTTAGTAATAAAATGACCCTACTAAACATACCTTGTCTTAGTTACAGGACTGTACGGTGACAGCAATAGTCTGTTGTGGAGTGCAACTGTAGTAAATCAGATACAGAGCGGATTGTGGGGTTCTATCCTAAGTTGATTAACTTCGACGTAATGCTGAAATAATTGGGTTAATTTGCCCTCAGAATACCTCAATTATGGGGATTGTTAGAGTTTATTTTTCAGTTAATTATTTATTTTGATTGACAAAAATCAAACCCAATTTCACTTAATTGGGGTAATTAGTGTATAAATTGGGGTAGTTAGGAGTAAATACGGGGGTGAGTTCTCCCACCGTATGGTTAAAGTAAGAGTATTGACAAATAGCTTACTGAGAAGCTTGATTTGCACGTTATATAGAAAAGAAGTTATGGCGAGAGCGAGTAAGCCAGCTGATTCGGTTGAGTTGGCGCGTATCATGCGGAATAAAGATATGGAGGACGGTATAGTAATTAGCTATCTCCAGTCAAAGAAGCGAGGGCAAACTGAGTTAGTATATGAGATATGAGGCGCTGCGGGCGTATTACCTACCGTTTGCGCTATCTGCTGCGGGGGTATCTGGTGTTGAATTGCAGTCAGCCCTCCATGATGCGATCGCGCAACTTGAAGTTCAGATCATTAAGATGAAACGGACGTTTGGGATGGAGGGGTTGCCCCAGATAGTTCTTGTTAATCCTCATAGTGGAGTTTTCTCGCAAGGTGCAATTGGCTTACAACCAACAATTGGAACTAACGGAGTAGGAATAACTCCTGTTTCAGCTAATTTAGTTCCTCCTTCGGTTTCTTTTTTTGATGCCACTGAGCCAAGTTCTGTGTCGTTAGCTGTTGCGACAGAACCAGTCGGATCAAATGTTTTGGGAGAAGATTCCGAAGATGATGGGTTCTTTAATGATGAGGAGGATGACCCAATTGCTAAGGCAGAAATAGAAGTTGATGCAGGATTTCGTCTGGAGTGAGGGGATTATTAGGGTCTGTTTTAAAACTAGAGCCGCAGGATGATAGAAGCGAGTGTTAGCATTGCAAGATAGTTATCAGCTTTTTTGTCATACCGTGTAGCAATGCGACGAAATTGATTTAAACGGTTGAAACATCTCTCGACCTGATTACTTTGGCGATAATAGGTAGATTGACTTCTCAAAGTAGAACTTGAATAATAAGCATTAATTCTATTTGGGCTTGCGGTTCTTTTTATGCTTTGACAAGGTGATAAGAATGATTACGCTACCTGACGTTGCGGTTGATGCTCAGATATATTCCAGCAAGAATTCTGTGGTGTATCGTGGCATCAAGCTGTCAGATCGCACGCCTGTTATTCTCAAAATTCTCAAACAGGACTATCCTACGGCATCGGAAATCATCCGCTACAGGCAGGAATATGAAATTACGCGATCGCTTAACTTAGAAGGCGCGATCGAGGCATATAGTCAGCAGGAATATCAGCGCACACTCATTATTCTTTTAGAAGATTTCGGTGGAGAGTCTCTGGAGAGATGGATACAGCAGCGTCCAGATTTCTGCCCTATGCCCTTATCAGCTTTTCTATCCCTTGCCATTAAACTCACAGGTATTCTGGGCAGAATTCATGCTGCTGGTGTCATTCATAAAGATATCAACCCTAGCAATATTGTCTTCAATCTAGATACTGGGGTCGTTAAATTTATTGATTTCGGAATTGCTACTCGATTTAACCGCACCAATCCAACCTTCAAAAACCCTCATGTTCTAGAAGGCACTCTTGCATACTTATCTCCAGAGCAAACCGGGCGGATGAACCGTTTGCTTGATTATCGTACTGATTTTTACTCCCTTGGCGTAACGTTCTACGAACTGCTCACTGGACAGTTACCGTTTGCCACAAGAGATATTCTTGAACTTGTCCATTGTCATCTTGCCAAATCACCTGTTCCGCCTCATGAACTGAACGCAACAATTCCCAAAGCAGTTTCAGATATCGTTTTGAAACTAATGGCCAAAAATGCGGAGGATCGCTATCAGAGTGCTTGGGGTATCAAAGCAGATTTAGAAGTTTGTGCTGACCAATTAAAAAAAATCGGGCAAATTAATAGCATTCAACTGGGTGTATTAGATGTTTGGAATCAGTTTCAAATTCCCCAAAAACTTTATGGACGAGATCAGGAAGTTGCAATGTTACTAGCGGCTTTTGAGCGCGTAGCGTGTCCGTTGGCGCAGCCTCCCGCAGAAAAGGACAGTCGCGTTGCTTTAGAAAATATTGTACAACAAACTTCAGAACAGAAACTAACAGACAATCAAGCCTTCAAAGTCGAAATGATGCTGGTTTCTGGCTATGCGGGAATTGGAAAATCAGCATTAGTGCAGGAACTTTATAAACCAATCACCGTAAAGCGCGGCTATTTTATTTGGGGTAAATTCGATCAATTTCAGCGTAATATTCCCTACAGCGCGATCGCAGATGCCCTGCAAAAATTGGTACAACAATTGCTGGGTGAACCGGATGAGCAACTTCAACAATGGCGATCGCGCTTGTTAACGGCTTTGGGAACCAACGGACAAATTATCATTGATATTATCCCGGAAGTTGAATTAATTATCGGCAAGCAGCCGCCTGTATCAGAAGTTGGAGCAACTGAAGCTCAAAATCGCTTCAATCTAATTTTTCAGAAGTTTGTACGGGTGTTTTGTTCAGAGTCACACCCGCTTGTGATCTTTTTAGATGATTTGCAATGGATAGACTCAGCAACGCTGAAGTTAATCGAGCTGATGTTGCTTGATGAACAAACCCAATTCCTATTTTTAATTGGAGCCTATCGAGATAATGAGGTAAATCCAACTCATCCGTTGATGTTAACGCTAGAAAGACTGCGAAAACAAGGGGCAGTGCTTCAAGAAATCATTTTAGCACCATTAACGCTGGGCCCGTTGAATCAGTTGATTGCCGAGACGCTACATCAGAATGCAGACATCGTTCGTCCCTTAACTGAGTTAGTTTTGCGTAAAACTGAGGGCAATCCGTTCTTTGTCGGTGAATTTTTGAGAATGCTGCATAGCGAAAATCTACTGACCTTTGATGCACAAAACTTATGCTGGCAATGGAACATAGCTGATATTCAAGCTCAAAATATCACTGATAATGTGGTGGAGTTGCTACTGATCCAGTTAAATAAATTACCAGAAAACACACAACAAATTCTCCAGTTAGCAGCTTGTATCGGTGCTGAATTTAATTTAAATACGTTAGCGATCGTTTGCGAACAATCTCCTAAAGCAATTTCTCTAGATTTACTAGTAGCCATTCAAGCTGGATTAATTCAACCTATATCTGAATTAGACGAAAACCTATTAGTTCAAGAATATAAGTTTTTGCACGATCGCGTACAGCAAGCAGCATACACCTTAATCGATGAGTCGCAAAAACTTGGGGTACATCTGCAAATCGGTCGCAATTTACTCCAAAAGACTTCGCCGGAGCATCTAGCAGAGCGGTTGTTTGAAATTGTTGACCAACTGAATTATGGAACTGAGTTAATCAGTGAGCAATCTGAACGGAATGAGATTGCCAAACTGAATTTGCAAGCAGGTCAGAAAGCGTTGGCAGCGACGGCTTATGAAGCAGCTTTCAAGTATTACAATGCAGGGCTTAAACTCCTTGATGTGGAAAGTTGGCAGCGTGAGTATGACCTAACTTTGGTGTTGCATTCAGAGGCAGCAGAGGCAGCATACCTCAGTGGTCACTTTGACGAAATGGAGCGGCTTGTAGAAGAAGTGCTTAACTGTGCGAAGACAGCGCTCGATAAAGTGAAAGCTTACGATAGCAGAATTCAAGCATGGCTGTCGCAGGGCGACCCTAAAGAAGCACTTAAAACTGGCTTGGAAGTGCTGCAACTCTTGGGAATTAGTTTAGTGGAAGCTCCAAGTCAGTTAGATGTTCAAGCAGGATTAGAGGAAACAGCTTCACAATTCGCTGGGCGGGAAATCGAAGATTTGATCGATCTACCAGAGATGACTGAACCTGTACCACTGGCGGCAATCCACATTTTAGTAAGCACAGTGGGTGCGGCTTTTAATGTGTCACCGGCTCTGATGGTGCTGATTGTGTGCAAGATGGTGAATTTATCGATCGCCAATGGAAACGCTATCTGGTCACTTCTCGGTTATGCTGCTTATGGCATGATGCTATGTGGAGTTGTACAAAATATTGAACTGGGCTATCGATTTGGCAAACTATCCTTAAATTTAGCGAAAAGATTAAGTAATAAGAAAGGTAACTGCAAAGCATTGCTGATGGTGAATTTTCATATCATTCACTGGAAAGACCACCTGAAAGAGACGTTCCCTAGTTTAGCGGATGCTTATCAAAGCGGTATAGAAAGTGGAGAGTTTGAATTTGCCAGTTATTGTGCATTCAGCCTATGTTATTACCCCTTTTTTGCAGGACAAGAACTCACAGAACTGGAACAACAAACAGCGATTTATCGTCAAGCCACCAATCAAATTAGACGAGAGACTCCTGCCACTTGGCTGGCAATGTTGCAGCAAACGATCCTTAACCTGCGAGGTCAATCTGAAAATCCAAGTCGCTTAGTGGGTTGTATCTATGACGAAGAGCAAGCACTATCACGGGCGATCGCTGTCAAAGATGGAACTAGCCTTCACTACTTTTACTTAAATAAGCTGATTTTATGCTATCTGTTCGGAGAGTATGAGCAAGCTGCAAAAACGGCTACTTTGGCAGAACAGTATTTAGGCGCAGCCACAGCAATAATCTCTGTACCTCTATTTCATTTCTATGACTCCCTAATATTTCTGAGCTTGTTGGCAAATGCTTCAAACTCTGAAAAAGCAGCTTGGTTGAATCGCGTTAACGCCAACCAGGAAAAAATGCAGAAATGGGCACACCACGCCCCCATGAATTTTTTGCATAAGTTTCAGTTAGTTGAGGCAGAGAAAGCACGAGTTTTCGGTCAGTTTTTTGAGGCAGAGGAGTTTTACGAACAAGCAATTTTTGGTGCTAAAGAAAACGAGTACCTTCAAGAAGAAGCTTTAGGCTATGAGTTAGCTGCAAAACATTACTTGGCTCGTGGTCGAGAAAGGTTTGCTCAACTCTATATGAAGGAAGCCCATTACTGCTATGAGCGATGGGGAGCAACTGCAAAAGCCAAAGATTTAGAGACTCGCTATCGCCAGTTTTTTTCTCAGTCACTGAATGTGGCTGGCGCACTAGTTCATACCACTGCTGGAACTACTTCTAATAGCTCAGATATCGCTTTAGACTTAGCGGCGGTGATGAAAGCATCTCAAGCCATCTCTCGTGAAATTGAACTCGATCAGTTACTCAATTCTTTGATGCAGATATTAATTGAGAATGCTGGCGCACAAACTGGATGCTTGATTTTGGAAAACGCAGGAGAATGGGCGATTGAAGCTGCTTGTGAACTCAATGGTGATGCGAATCTTTGTGCTACACAAGTATTGCAATCGATTTCAATGGTAAATCGCTTACCCGAATCCATCATTCATTATGTGATTCGGACTCATGAATCTGTGATCTTAAATGATGCAACTCGTGAAGGTAATTTCATCAATGAGCCATATATTCAGCAGAACCAAACGAAATCACTTCTTTGTTTACCGTTGTTGAATCAAAGTAAACTTGTTGGTGTGCTGTATCTGGAAAATCGATTAGTAACTGGAGCATTTACAGCAGAGCGATCGCAACTTCTAAGTTTACTATCTACTCAGGCAGCAATTGCGATTGAAAATGCCAAACTCTATTCAAAGCTACGCACTAGCGAAAGTCAGATGGCTCAATTTCTAGAAGCGGTTCCGGTAGGAATTGGAATAGTGGATGCGACTGGTCGCCCCTACTACGCTAATCAACGGGGAATTCAGTTAATGGGCAAAAAGATCGATCCTTTGGTAGCACCGGAGCAAATTGCAGAGGTTTATCAACTTTATGTGGCAGGAACGGATCGGATATATCCAACTGAGCAACTGCCAATCATCAGGGCGTTGAGTGGCGAACGCACCAGAGTTGACGACGTAGAAATTCACCAAAACAACGCAACCATTCCAGTTGAGGCATGGGGAACTCCAGTCTTTGACGAACAGGGCAATGTGGTTTATGCGATCGCCACCTTTCAAGATATTACAGAGCGCAAACAAGCAGAGCAACTATTAGCCAATTACAACCGCACCTTAGAGCAACAGGTAACTGAAAGGACGGCAGCTTTACAGCAAAGCCAAGCAGAACTGCGCGAGCGAGAACAGGAATTACGAGTGATCACGGACGCTCTACCTGTTTGTATCACTTATGTAGATGCCGGTCAGCGTTATCGGTTTGTCAACCGCACCTATGAAGACTGGTTTCACCATAGTCGAGGTGAGATTCTGGGGAAGCATATTTGCGAAAACTTGGGTGAGGCGGCTTATCAAGTTGTACAACTGTACATCAATCAAGCACTGGCAGGGCAAATCACAACCTATGAGGCAGACATTCCCTGTGTGTTTGGCAAGAAATATATCAGTAATTCTCTCATCCCGGATTTCGATGACAATGGTCAAGTCAAAGGATACTATGGTCTGATTACAGATATCAGCGATCGCAAACGTGCCGAAGAAGCCTCAATTTTAGAGGAACGCAACCGCATGGCACGCGAAATCCATGACACTCTCGCGCAAGCCTTTACGGGGATTCTGGTTCACATGGGAACCGTTTCTCGATTAGTGGCAACCAACCCCCAAGCAATTCAAACACATATTAATACCGTGCGAGATTTGGCTCGCACCGGGCTGACAGAAGCTCGACGCTCCGTTGCAGCACTGCGTCCCCAATCCTTAGAAGACGGCAATCTCTGGACAGCACTGCAACGATTTGTAGCTACAATGCAATCTTCAACCGAAACCAGCCTGATTTGTGATATTATCGGCACGCCCTATACGTTACCGCCTGAAACAGATAATAATCTGCTGAGAATTGCACAGGAAGCATTTACAAATTCAATTAGATATGCTAATGCAAATGAAATTCGGATTGAATTAGTTTATGAACCAACGCAATTCTTCTTACGAATTAAAGACAATGGACAAGGATTTGAAGCCAATCATACAACCCTAAATCGGGGGTTTGGCTTACTGGGGATTACCGAACGAGCGGAACGCATTGGGGCACAACTCTCAATTGAGAGCCGACTAGGGCAGGGAACAGAAACGAGCGTATCTGTACATCGGGAGGTATCAGCATGAGTCCGTCTACAGCAATCCGCGTTTTGATTGTTGACGATCACTCAATCGTCCGGCAAGGACTAGCTGCGATGATTGAGAATGAGCCAGATATGACGGTGGTAGGTCAAGCTGGCAATGGACAGGAAGCGATCGCTCAATATCGGCAACTCCAGCCTGATGTCACCTTAATCGACTTGCGGATGCCCCAGGTAAGCGGCGTTGATGCGATCGTTGCCATCTGTGCTGAATTCGCCCATGCCCGGATGATTGTACTGACCACTTATGACGGGGACGAAGATATTTATCGAGCATTACGCGCCGGAGCCAAAGGCTATCTGCTCAAAGACGCTGAACCGGATGCACTCCTGAATGCGATTCATATTGTTCACAGAGGACAACAGTATATTCCTTCCGAAGTCGCTGCTAAACTAGTGCAACGGATGAACATTCCAGAGTTGAGCGATCGAGAACAAGAGGTTGTTCGTCAGATGGTGCTTGGCTTGAGTAATCACGATATTGCTGCGGCTTTGAATATTACTGAAAGTACCGTCAAATTTCACATCAACAAAATTTTGAGCAAATTAGGTGTGAGCGATCGCACTCAAGCGGTAATTATCGCTCTGAAGCGGGGACTTGCCAAGTTGTGAAAGCAATGAGAACTGAACTTAAGTTCGGTTGAGGATTAGTTTTAGAGATAGTAAGCAGCTGTTGTTTCATCCCTTCAATTACTCAACTCTGAGTTGGCGACAAAGCTGAATTAGTTTCATAAGCTAAAGACATAGAAAAAACGGAGTCGGGAGGAATCACAGACAGGAGTCATGGCAATCCCTCGATGCTATGAAAAACCTTCTTGGTAGAGTGTGTGATGAATCAAAATAGTCATCTTAATCAACTCTTTGTTCCACCTTCCCAACGCGATCGCTATCAGGGGATGCTCAATGCCCCGATCATACTCGTGGAATATGGAAATTACGAATGTCTTCAGTTCCGGGAAATGCATCAGTTAATTCAGGCAATTGTGCAAGATTTCAATTCCGGGCTGACTGAGAAAAATTCAATTTGTGTAGTGTTTCGTCACTTTATCGAACATTCAATCTATCCTCAAGCACAAAAGGCAGCAGAAGCAGCGGAAGCAGCAGCAGCGCAAGGTCAATTTTGGCAGATGCACGAGATGCTGCTCAACCACCAAGAAGCATTGGGAAACGGCTATCTCGTTGAGTATGCCAATGATTTAGGTCTCGACATCTGCCAATTTTTGCAGCATATCTCCAAACAAGTCCATGTTGACCGCATCAATCAAGATATCGAAAGTGGTCGCCAAAGTGGAGTAGTAACTGCACCAGCTTTATTTATTAATGGAATTCGGTATCGCGCTCACTGGAACATGGAGCAGTTAATGGCAGCCATTATCGCTGCAAGTAATGAAGTGCTTTGATCCTCAATCACACAATTCAAAGCAGAACGATTAAGTTGCGTTTTTGCTCAAAGAACTTGAGTGTTCTGAATTGAGCGATGGTCGCATTGCGATCGCCCAAGAATGAAAACTAACCAATCTGAACATCAAACCCATCAACCTAAAGGAGAACAAAATGAGTAGCAACTCCCTAAACAGTCAAAACATGAAGCTTGAAGTTGTGGTATTGCCCGTCTCCAATGTTGATCAAGCCAAGGACTTCTATAAAACGTTGGGATGGCGGCTGGATGCCGATTTTGTCACCGGTGAGGACTTCCGAGTGGTGCAGTTGACCCCTCCTGGCTCGGAGGCTTCAATCATCTTCGGCAGTGGTGTTACATTAGCCGCGCCCGGTTCAGTTCAGGGTCTATACCTCATAGTTTACGACATCGAGGCAGCCCGCGCCGAACTCGCCCAGGTGGAGGAGCGGCTACGCATCGACACGCGCATTGGTATCCTGATCAACAATGCTGGTGTCAGTACTGCCAGCAGTTTCGCAGATCAAAGCCCGGACGAGGTGGCTAAAATCATCAACCTCAACATCACAGCGGTGACACGGCTGACGAGTGCCGTCGCCCCACGGTTCGCCAAGACGGGCGATGGCACAATCATCAACATCAGTTCGGTGGTCGGGCTAGCACCGGAATTCGGTATGACCATCTATGGTGCAACCAAAGCCTTCGTCCTCTTCCTCACCCAGGGCCTCCACCTTGAGCTTGGACCTAAAGGTGTCTATGTCCAGGCTGTGCTACCAGCATCAACACGGACGGAAATCTGGGAGCGAGCGGGTTGGGATATGAATGCGGTACCGCCTACTATGGAAGTTGATGAACTGGTGGATGCCGCCCTTGTTGGCTTCGATCGCCGCGAGACCGTCACCATGCCGTCATTGCCTGATGCAAACCAGTGGAAAACCTTCGACGCTGCTCGGCAGAGCATGATCCCAAATTTCAACCAGGTAAATGCCGCAGCCCGCTATCACCTCGTCTCGTGACTCTGCGATCGCTACATTTAATCCTGAGTTTGAGCGCTTTATGGCGAGACGCATCGGTGCCGAAACGAGCGAGATTAAAGCGCAAGCTTTTGTCCTGTATTTAGAAAACGAACATGAATGACTTACTAGCATTAACCATCAACGCACACGGCGGTATGGAGCGGTGGAAGCAGTTTAAAGCGGTTTCTGCACACTTGGTGAATGGCGGGGTACTTTGGAACATCAAAGGCAAAGCCGGAATGTTGGATGAGATCGATGTAACTGTTGATCTGCAACGCGAATGGGCATCCCATACCCCTTTTGGCGCTCCTAATCAACATACTTCACTGGAAGCAGAACGGGTGGCAATTGAAGCCACAGATGGCACAGTAATTGAAGAACTACTGCATCCGCGATCGTCCTTTAAGGATCACACCCAGCAAACCCCGTGGACAAACCTTCAGTTAGCTTATTTTGCTGGCTATGCGATGTGGAATTATTTAACCAGCCCGTTCACCTTCACGTTACCGGGTTATGAAGTAGAAGAAATAGAACCCTGGCAGGAAAACGGCGAAACCTGGCGAAGACTGCAAGTGACCTTTCCGCCTTACATCGCCACGCACAGTAAAGTGCAGACCTTTTACATCGACAAATATGGGTTAATCCGACGGCACGATTACGATGTGGAAATCAGCGGGGGCATACCTAGTGTGCATTATCTTTGGGATCATACAGAGGTATCGGGGATTATCATACCCACCAAGCGTCTGGTTTACATCCGGCAGCCTGACTTGTCACCCCTCAAGGAACCCCTTATTGTATCGATCCAACTCAGCGACATCAAGTTCAGTGAGCTAGAACCAGCCATTAATTTCCAACCCTCAGGCAATGAATTAGTCTCAGGAACGCTTTGATAGTGAAAAGCTTATTTTGGAATCTAATTGGCGCGACTAAAACATTTAGAGCCAAAGCGCCTGATTGTTGACGCCAGGCAAGGACAACATGCAAAGAAAAACATTCAAAACGTCCGATGGCGCCCAATTGAGCTACATCAGTGCGGGTAGAGGAAAACCAATCGTGCTGCTTCCCGGTTGGTCGCAGTCTGCGGAACAATTCAAATATCAAATTCCTGTTTTTGCCGAACATTATCATACGATTGCGGTCGATTTGCGAGGACACGGTGAGTCAGAAAAAGTATCGTTCGGTTATCGAATCTCTCGCCTATCCAAAGATATTCAGGAATTGATCGGCACTCTGCAACTCGAAAAGCCGCATCTACTAGGTCATTCAATGGGATGTGCCATTATCTGGAGCTATCTCGACCTATTCGGCTTAGATGAAATTGATCGGTTGGTGTTGGTTGATCAATCGCCACTGGGAACGTTGCGATCGCATTGGAACGCTCAAGAAATAGCAGCATCTGGGGCAATTTTTACTGCTGAACAACTCAATGCAGCAGTACACGCTCTAGAGAATAGTGAAGCTGAGAAATTTACTCGAAACCTCTTGACTTCAATGGTCACGCCAGCGATGTCAAAAGAACAGTTCGAGTGGATTGTCGAGTGCAACCAACGCTTGCCGCGAGCGATCGCTGCGACGCTGCTATACAACCATCTCCATACAGACTGGCGCGATCAAATTGTCAGGATTCGTCAGCCAACCCTGATTATTGGTGGCAGAAAAAGTATTATTCCGTGGCAATCGCAGTCCTGGATTAATCAAAGTATTCCTAACTCTGAGTTGGAAATCTTTGAAGCGGCTGAAGGCGGCGGACATTTCATGTTCATCGAGAATCCAGAAAAGTTCAACCGACGAGTTTTGCAGTTCTTATCGAGAAAAAATTCCCACAATTGAAGCAATGCAAGAATTATAGAACATCTGCATCACAAGAAAGCCGTAAGCGATGCCTGCGGCGGGCAAAGCCATCGCCCCTTGAAGTCACAAATCCCACGCCCGGATAAGAAAACGGAGAGCAAAATCAATGACCTTTATAGTAAACCATTTCACCACGGGCTATGGCAAAACGGCTCGTAACTTGCTTAATGAAGCGACTCAGCCATCAGAAGCAGGGGCGCGTGCGGCACTTGAAACGTTCTATTATGCCTTCAATCAGCACTCGATTGAGACACTTACTCAGATTTGGCTCAACAGTCCACTGGTTCAACTAAACAATCCGGTGGGAGGAATGCTCCGAGGCTATGAACCGATTCGCGATCTCTACTCCAAACTTTTCACAGGATCGTTAAACGTCTGGGTTGAGTTCGAGGATATTGTAGAGTACTTCAGTGGAAAGACAGCCATCTTTGCTGGAGAAGAGCGCGGTGAATTTACAACTAAAGATCGCATTATTCCACTTAGATTCAGAACGAGCCGCTGTTTTCAGTACTCAGAAAATGACGGTGGGTGGCGACAGATTCATCATCACGGATCGATCGACAATGTGAAACTGCTAGAAGCGTATCAACTTGCTGTAAACGATAAAGTTGTGGCGTGATCTCCACAACAGATTGATGCGATAAACATAAACTGCAAAGTGGACTGGCAACGGCTCAAGCGTTTGACGACGAAGGTGCAAAAGTTGTTGTGACGGGGTGGAGTGCAGAGAGGTGAAAACACGCACTCCCGGACGGTAATTTGCAATATTCACACATTTACTTTCCAAAGGAGATTGTTATGAAGCTTGAAGGTAAGAAGGCACTGATTACCGGGGGAAACAGTGGCATTGGCTTTGCCACCGCTAGACTCTTCATTCACGAAGGGGCTGAAGTCGCAATCACGGGTCGAGATCAGAAGACGCTCGATGCTGCTGTCAAAGAACTGGGTTTAAAAGCCGTTGCCTATCGTGCAGACGTGACGGACTCCAATGCCCGTGCCGACCTTTTCAGCAAAATTGGTCAACGCTTCGGCAGTCTAGATATCATCTTCGCTAACGCTGGTATTGCTGGAGCTACACCCATAGGCAGCGCTGATGAAGCGGTGTTTGAGAACATCATTCGCGTCAATCTTACCAGCGTTTTCTTTACAGTCCAAGCCGCACTGCCACTGCTTAATGATGGCTCCTCAATTATCTTGAACAGTTCCGTTATCGGTTCGCTGGGTAGTCCTGGCAGGGCAGCCTACGCAGCAAGCAAGGCGGGTGTTCGCGGCATGGCGAGAGCGATCGCATCTGAACTTTCTCCCCGCAACATTCGAGTCAATGTCGTCGCACCAGGAGCAATCAAAACTCCCATCTGGAGCCGTGGGTCTACTCCACCTAAGAAGGCGGACGAACTGACAGCAGAATGGGCAGCAGCGACTCCACTAGGTCGTTTGGGAGAAGCGGACGAGATTGCCAAAGCAGTCCTCTTTCTTGCCTCAGACGACTCATCCTATGTCCAGTCGGTTGAACTTTTTGTTGATGGTGGCATTGTTGGTTCTCCAATCGGTGGAGCGACTTTCCGCAGTGCATAAATCTTTTGACATTCTTTGTTTCATCAACCCCTCAAACACATAAAGGAGCTTTATTATGGGCATCGAACAGAAAGTCGCTGTGATTACCGGCGCGTCGCAGGGCATTGGCGCAGCTCTTGTCAAGGCGTACCGCGATCGCAATTATCGGGTGGTTGCAATCTCACGCTCAATTCAGCCATCGGATGATGATGCAATCCTAGCGGTGTCAGGCGACATCGCTGATCGAAAAACTGCCGAGCGTGCGATCATCGAAGGCGTGACCCGATTTGGGCGCATTGACACGCTCATCAACAATGCTGGTATCTTCATCGCCAAACCATTTACCCAATACACCGAGGCAGACTACGAGGTATATCTGGGCACTAACGTCACTGGCTTCTTTCACATGACGCAACTGGCGATCGCCGAGATGGAGAAGCAGGGTAGCGGTCATATCGTGCAGATTTCGACGAGCCTGGTTGACAACCCCATCGCTGGCGTACCGTCTGTACTCGCGTCGCTGACGAAGGGCGGACTAAATGCTGCGACCAAATCGCTGGCGATCGAGTATGCCAAGCGTGGTATCCGGGTGAACGCGATCGCGCTGGGTAACATGAAGACGCCAATGCACCCTGCCGAGACCTATGCACAGCTCGCTGCCATGCACCCGCTCGGTCGTATGGGCGAAATCTCTGACATTGTCGATGCAATCCTCTACCTGGAATCAGCCAACTTTGTCACGGGCGAAATCCTTCACGTTGATGGTGGTCAGAGTGCGGGTCACTAACGCCGCCTTGCGCTCAGAAAAATGGCTATGACGCTCTCAAACACGATTGCTTGATCGTAAAGCTTTTAAAGAAGCACATATCATGACTCAACTCGATAAAGGAATGATCTACGAATTACGCATTTATCAGTCCATGCCTGGACGACTACCAGCACTGCTTTCGCGCTTTCAGAACCACACGTTGCGGATTTGGGAAAAGCATGGCATCCGCCAAGCTGGATTCTGGACAACGCTAATCGGCGAGAGCAATCAGCAGCTTACCTATATGCTTGCCTGGGACAGCATGGCTGAGCGAGAGGAGCGCTGGAGTGCATTCCTCACCGACCCCGAATGGATCGCGATCAGCAAGGAGAGTGAGAAGGACGGTCCACTCGTGCAGAAAATCAGCAACGAGTTGCTGGCACCGACCGCCTTTTCCTCGGTGAAGTGAGCGGTGGGGCGAGCGACGGAACTCAAACCCACAACTCGTCTCACTATCACAGCTGAGTAATGTGGACAGACAATACGTAACCATAGTTAATTCAACATCAGTTTGTAAACGCAATCTAGGTAGTATCTTATGGAGTTATTAACATAACCTTGATCACCGAAGCCGCCTCTATTCCTAACAGCACGTTGGCGCGCCGAAGTTCAAGGAAGACATCATTCAGGCGTTCTACGACGGCATCAAACACAAGCCAGATTCGACTTTTGGCAACGTCAAGAGCGATGACATCGCTGACAAAGAGCCTCATTTTCACCGAGGAAACTTTTGCAAGGTGATTCGCTCTTCGTCCTGGGGCGCCTGAGTCTTGCTCCGTCACTAGTCCGGATCTTCGTTGCAACACCTTCCAAGAGTTCCTGTATCTCGTCACGTCAAAACAAGGAGTATAAACATGGTTCCCCAAGACACGCTTCGCTATACGACAATACCTCTCACTCATGGATCTGGCGCCATGCCGGCGCTCGGGTTTGGAACACTCATCCCCGATCCTCTCGCGACCAAGAAAGCGACCAAGGCTGCATTGGAAGCGGGATTTCGGCATCTCGATTGCGCGGAGCGATACCGCAACGAAGCCGTCGTCGGCGAGGCGATGCAAGAGGTGTTCAAGGCAGGGGGAATCCGGCGGGAGGATGTTTTCGTCACCACAAAGCTATGGAACAACAACCATCGTCCAGAGCGGGTCCAGCCTGCGTTCGAGGCAAGTCTCCGGCGACTGCAAATCGACTATGTAGATTGCTATCTTATCCACACCCCGTTTGCCTTTCAGCCGGGCGATGAACAGGAACCGAGGGACGATCATGGCCAGATCATCTACGATCCTGGTGTCACGTTGGTGGAGACATGGCACGCGATGGAGCGCCT
Source organism: Nostoc sp. (assembly GCF_036918015.1). Taxonomy (GTDB): domain Bacteria; phylum Cyanobacteriota; class Cyanobacteriia; order Cyanobacteriales; family Nostocaceae; genus Nostoc. The sequence continues at coordinate 104,469 of NZ_JBALEO010000063.1, read as the reverse complement.
GGTGGATGGCGGTCGGTGTAAATCGATAGGTTTATCGGATATTGGTTTGGAGCGGCTGAAAGAGATCGTTGCCGTGGCGCGAATTAAGCCTGCCGTGGTGCAGGTTGAATCCCATCCGTATCTCCCCGAGTGGGATCTCCTCAAGTTTTGCCAGCAACAGGGTATTATCCTACTCGCATTTGCCGCACTGGGTCATGCGATGGAGCCAAAAGTTACGGAAGACCCGATAATCGCGGCCGTTGCGGAGCTTGTCCACCGGACCCCAGAGCAAGTCGCGCTGGCCTGGGCTGTACAACGCGGTACCGCTCTCCTGACCACCTCGACATCCCCTCGCCATATACGAGAGAGCTTTGATATCTCGACCTTGCCCAAAGAGGCTATGCTGGAAATTAGCGACCGCATCATGACCAGAGTCCGCTTCAACGCAGTGGTCGATACCGGCGTGCCTGGATTCATTCCTCGGACCAAGTGAACGGTTGTTATCGACGGAAAATAAAGCTAAGTAGCCGCGCAGAAATAACTTACCTGTTTTAAAAGTTATAGAAAAAGGTGAAAAGACGCTAAATCAACATTTTCTCTTTCATTCTTCCTCTTTTCTAAGGTAAAACTGGGTAACTTATTTTGGCGCGAGTCCTAACCGCTTTTTCTTGGCTAGACCAACACTAATACCCACATTTGAAACAGACAGCCGGTTCAATTACAGCAAGTTGGGTTAAACCCAATTGGACAAAGATCAATGTCTGAAAAAATCAACCATCAACGCCGCCGATTTTTGGGCATTGCGGCCATGACCATTGCGACTACACAGCTAGGTCGATTCGGTTCTGCCAATGCCCAATACAGCAAAGTAACACCAAAGGAGACCACCATGACTCAACTTGAAACCTTGCACACCGACACAACTACAATCCGTCCTTTCCACATCAACGTTCCGCAAGCGGCACTCGACGACCTCCGCCGTCGCATCATAGCAACGCGATGGCCCGAAAAGGAGACGGTCGCCGATCAGTCGCAGGGTGTGCAGCTCGCAACGACTCAGAAACTCGCGCGCTATTGGGCAACCGATTACGACTGGCGCAAGGTTGAGGCGAAACTGAAAACTCTACCGCAATTTATCACCACGATCGATGGACTTGATATTCATTTCATTCACGTTCGATCGAACCAGGAAAACGCCTTGCCGCTCATCGTCACGCACGGCTGGCCCGGATCGATCATCGAGCAACTGAAGATTATCGAGCCACTGGTCAACCCCACGGCACATGGCGGCAATGCAGCGGACGCTTTCGACCTCGTGATTCCCTCGCTTCCAGGCTATGGTTTTTCAGGCAAGCCGACCACGACCGGCTGGGACCCCGCCCGTATCGCACGCGCCTGGGTTGTGCTGATGCAGCGCCTTGGCTACTCGCGATTTGTGGCGCAAGGGGGTGATTGGGGGAATGCAGTCACAGAGCAAATGGCCCTGCTGACACCTCCGGGACTGCTCGGCATTCATACCAACATGCCTGCCACTGTTCCAGCCGATGTTGCAAAAGCACTCAAGTTCGGCGACCCACCGCCATCCGGTTTCTCAGCCGAAGAGAAGAACGCGTGGGATCAGCTCGACTTTTTCTATAAGCACGGACTTGGCTACGCTCAGGAGATGGCGAACCGCCCGCAAACGCTGTACGGCATTGCGGATTCACCGATCGGTCTGGCTGCCTGGATACTCGACCACGACGCACGCAGCTATGCGCTCATCGCACGTGTCTTTGACGGACAGTCTGAGGGACTGACGCGAGACGATATCCTCGACAACATCACGCTTTACTGGTTGACGAACACGGCTGTCTCTTCGGCTCGTCTGTATTGGGAGAATAAGTTTGTCTTTTTCGACCCTAAACACGTCGCCATTCCGGTTGCCGTGAGCGTCTTTCCTGATGAGATATATGCAGCCCCGCAAAGTTGGACAGAGCGGGCGTATTCCAAACTCATCCACTATAACCGAGTGGAAAAGGGCGGACACTTCGCGGCGTGGGAGCAGCCAACGATTTTTACTCAAGAACTTTGGGCAGCGTTCAGATCGCTGCGCGCGTCAAAATGACTGCTTTAGAAAGAACGTAACTACAAGGAGGTCGGCACATCGGCACGTGTCCCAAGAAATTAATCATAATCGTCGCTACTCTTTAACAACTGCGGCTTCTGCTCGGAAGTGATGCTGCTCATGCGGTGGAGCAGAGTGACATCGCACGGTTTGAAGCTGACCGAAAGTGGCGGAACTTAAGTGTCTCTACCGATTTTGAGCCGAGTGACAGGTCTAACGGAATCATTTCGATTTTGAAAGCAAGGTAGACCCAATGAAAACGAATTTTGAGAATGAATTTGAGCATGAAGGGGACAACGATCCGGGTAGCACCAGTAATGATGACAATTTCACCGATCGCGTCCGCAGCAACCAGCACAAGCTCACCTCTGAACTAAGACACCAGTACGATTTTATTGTTTGCGGATCTGGATCTTCTGGCTCAGTAGTTGCCCGCAGACTGGCTGAGAACCCGGATGTTAGCATTCTACTACTTGAAGCTGGCGGCACCGATGATGTACCCAGTGTTGTCGCCGCGAATCAATGGTTTATGAATCTTGGAAGCGATCGCGACTGGAGCTTCCAGGGACAGCCGAATCCCCATGTCAACGATCGTTCAATTCCGTTCTCGATGGGCAAAGTACTCGGCGGTGGATCAAGCATCAACGTCATGGTTTGGGCACGCGGACACAAGCATGATTGGGATTTCTTCGCATCCGTTGCCAACGATCCTGCCTGGAATTATGAATCCGTCTTGAAGATTTATCGCCGCTTGGAAGATTGGCATGGTGCGCCAGACCCGATGTACCGGGGAACGGGAGGACCCGTCTTTGTGCAGCCCGCGCCAGATCCAAACCCGATCGCACCCGCAACGATCGCAGGAGCGCGATCGGTCGGTATTCCTACTTTCGAGAATCCGAACGGTCGCATGATGGAAGCAGTGAAGGGCGCCGCTATCAGCGATGTGCGAGTCCGCAATGGCAAGCGCGAATCTATCTTCCGCTCCTACGTCTTCCCTTATATGGATCGACCCAATCTGACGGTTCTCACTCATGCACTGGTGACGCGGCTGACGTTCCAGGGTAAGCGTGCCACTGGCGTGGAGATTTCTTACCGTGGCACACTCTATCGCATTGGTGCGGCAGTCGAAGTCGTGCTGTCGCTCGGTGCGATCCATACGCCGAAGGTGCTGATGCAATCTGGCATTGGCGATGAGGCTGAGTTGCGGCGATTTGGAATTCCTGTCGTGCAGCACCTTGCCGGTGTGGGGCAAAATTTTCAAGACCATGTTGCATTCGATTGTGTCTGGGAATATGAAACCGCTCTCCAACCAAGAAACAACTTGTCTGAGGCAATCTTTTTCTCAACCAGCCAGTCCGGGCTTGACAGTCCAGATTTATTTGTCTGTCAGGCTGAAGTGCCAAAATCCAGTGCCGAGAATGTCGCCCGGTTTGGGCTGCCTGATGCAGGCTGGACGTTATTTGGGGCGATCGCCCATCCTAAAAGCCGAGGCAGTCTGCGCCTAACGGGAGCTAATCCATCCGACCCGATTCTGATTGATGCAAACACTCTGTCTGACGCGGATGATCTCAAAACCGCGATCGCCTGCATAGAACTCTGCCGCGAAGTCGGTAATTCCGCTCCGCTTCGTCCGTTCGTCAAGCGCGAAGTGATGCCAGGTAATTTGAAAGGGGCCGAACTCGAAAGCTTTATTCGAGATGCTGCGACGAGTTTCTGGCACGAAACCTGCACCGCGAAGATGGGACAGGATGCCATGTCGGTGGTCGATAGCAACCTGAGAGTGTATGGAATCGACAATCTCCGAATTGCTGATGGATCGATTCTGCCACAAGTAACGACCGGTAACACGATGGCTCCCTGCGTGATAGTCGGGGAGCGGGCAGCGGAAATTTTACATCTCGAACACCAGATGCAAACCACCGTAAAGACAGACTCAGGCGTGCAATAAAACCACCGCACTTTTCATTGGCGGACGCACATCTAAGTCGCGTGTTAACTCAAAGAACTTGAGCGGTCTAAATTGAGCGATGGTCAGATTACGCTCTACTCGCTTCGTGAGTTCCTTCAATCTTCGATTGGAGGCAGCCCAACCCGCAATCATGCGATCGCCCAAGAATGAAAACTAACCAATCTGAACATCAAACCCATCAACCTAAAGGAGAACAAGATGAGTAGCGATCGCGTAAACAGTCCAAACATGAAACTTGAAGTCGTAGTGTTCATCGTTTCCGATGTTGACCGCGCGAAAGCATTCTACGAGAATCTCGGCTGGCGGCTCGACATCGACGTGGTGGATGGCGACTTCCGTGGCGTGCAGATGACACCGTACAACTCGGAAGCCTCCATCATCTTCGGCAAGGGAGTCACTCCGAACAATTCTGGCTCGGCGCACAGCCTAGTCCTCGCCGTGGACGACCTCGACGCCGCTCGCGAAGACTTAATCGTTCGCGGTGTCAACGTGAGCGAGGTCTTCCACTACGCCGGCGGCCCCTTCAACAACGCTTGCGGCGGGCGGAATCATGGATGCTCGTGGAATCGTTGCTGCATTTGCACTTGGGGCAAGCGGGGTACAGATGGGAACCGCCTTTCTCGCTTGCCCTGAGAACAATATTCCAGAAGTCTATAGGCAGGCTGTACTCAAGTGTAAGGAGGAAGACACGGTTATTACTGAAGTATTTTCCGGCAAACCCGCCAGAGCAATACGAAATCGATTTATACGTGAAATGGAGAATAACAGAGATAAAGTGCTGCCATTCCCGGCTCAGATGTCTATAGGGCGGGTTTTGCATCAGACTTCTGCTCAAAAATCAAGTCCAGATTTTGCCAGTATGTGGGCAGGACAGGGAGCAGCATTAGCCGAAGCTCTCCCGGCAGGTGAACTGATCGAAAAAATGATACAAGAATTTCTTGCCGTAACTGCTTCTTTACAACTCAAATAAACAGATAGCCGATTCAATTAAAGCAAGTTGAGTTAAATCCAATTGGAAAAAGAGAAATGTCTGAGAAAATCAACCATCAACGCCGCCGCTTTTTGGGCACTGCGGCTATTACCATTGCTACTACACAGCTCGGCATATTCGGTTCTGCGATCGCACAATCAAGCAAAACAAAACCAGCAGTTCTGTCCATGCTGAAGTCGGGGACAAACACATCGTTCGGCTCACTGAGGCAGATCGATGCCGGTGTGCTGAATGTAGGATACGCTGAGGTTGGCCCCGCGAATGGTCGTCCAGTAATCCTCCTGCACGGATGGCCCTACGACATTCACAGCTATGTCGATGTCGCTCCTTTGTTGGCGTCGGCGGGGTACTGGGTGATCATCCCATATCTGCGGGGCTATGGCACGACGCGCTTTCTTTCGAGCGAGACGTTCCGCAATGGGCAGCAGTCGGCGATCGCTGTCGATATTATCGCGTTGATGGATGCGCTCAAGATCAAGAAGGCGATCCTCGCTGGTTATGATTGGGGCGCGCGAACAGCCAACATCATCGCGGCACTCTGGCCGGAGCGCTGCAAGGCGCTCGTCTCCGTGAGTGGTTATTTGATCGGCAGCCCTGAAGCCAACAAGACACCGCTGCCGCCGCAGGCCGAACTCCAATGGTGGTATCAATTTTATTTCGCGACGGAGCGGGGCCGCGCCGGCTACGAAAAATACTGGCATGACTTTAACAAGCTCATCTGGAAACTTGCTTCGCCGCAATGGCACTTCGATGACGCGACGTTTGAGCGTAGCGCGGCTGCTTTCAATAACCCGGATCATGTCGGTATCGTCATCCATAACTATCGCTGGCGGCTCGGTCTGGCTGAAGGCGAGTCGAAGTATGACGATCTTGAGAAGCGACTCGCCGCAGCCCCTGCGATCGCCATACCCACCATCACTCTCGAAGGTGATGCCAACGGTGCGCCACACCCCGACAGCAGCACCTACGCAAAGAAATTCTCCGGCAAATTACGCACACTGGATCGTCAAGGGCGGGGTCGGGCACAACCTGCCGCAAGAAGCGCCCCAGGAGTTTGCAAAGGCCATCGTCGAAATTGACGGTTTTTGATGTAGGGATTGAGTAATTTAATTCTTGGATGTCCTTTATAGCACTATCAACATGATTGGCGAGAAATTCAAGAAGTAATAAAAGAGCGCGCATGTATAGAGGTAAGTATATCAAGTTTATCCCGCACTCTCAAACGCTTAAAATTAAGGCGAAAAAAAACTTTAGTAGCAAGTGAGCAAGCTACAGAACGAGTACAAAAATTGCGCTATGAATTTCGACGTTGGCTAGATACGATAGATATCAAAAACCTCGTATTCATTGATGAAACGGGTGTAAATCTAGCTATGACAAGACACTAGTTCAATTTTACGGCAGATGCATCATCCACAGAGTTAAAGTTTGGGGATTGGGATAAATATGGATTCTTATACTTGGATAATGTGAGTGTAAAACCAGTACCTGAACCATCAACTATTGGAGGAATAGTTGTTACTACTGGATTGTTGGGAATATGGCTGAAGAAAAAGAAAGCAATTTATTTATTGATTAACAATCGAAAAAGTAAGACCTAATTCAGTATACTTAATACTAAGTAGAGAAAAATTCTTTTTTAGGTGTAGCATTAATAAAAGCGAATAGTGCGATATGTCATGTCCAGGTAATTAGTTATGATTCCCATAGTCATTGCACCCTACGCGCCAGTTGCTCATTCTATGACCGCGCTGGCTCCCTTTAATCCCCTATCTACCTGCGGGGAGGGGAAACTGCTGATTTAGTGGGGTGGGGTTCTTTGGGTTTTATTAGTAATCAAGCAGACATGACATTACATACTTACAAAATCATCAAAGATTCTCTTAAGTTTAATTATGTCAATGTCATTATTGAGCGATAATCCACATTACCAAATGTCAGCGAATAATTTGACTTTGGGTTATGATAATATAACTATTATTAAGCATTTGGATTTAAATATACCACCAGGAAAAATAACTGCTTTAGTCGGTGCAAATGGCTGTGGAAAATCCACTTTATTACGTGGTTTAGCAAGATTATTAAAACCTCGTGTTGGCACAATTTATTTAGATACAACAGATGTATTTCAGCTATCAACAAAAGATGTTGCTAAAAAATTAGGAATTCTTACCCAAGGCCCCGTTGCACCAGAAGGATTAACCGTTCGAGATTTGGTAGCTTGTGGAAGATTTCCTTATCAAAATTGGTTCCAGCAGTGGACAAAAGAAGATGAAAAATTAGTAGAACTAGCGTTAGAAATTACTGGGATTAAACACCTGTCAAAACGGGAGTTAGATACTCTTTCTGGTGGACAGCGGCAACGTGCTTGGATTGCAATGGCATTAGCTCAAGATACGGATATTTTATTGTTAGATGAACCAACTACTTTTTTAGATTTGGCACACCAAATAGAAGTTTTAGATTTATTGTATGATTTGAACCAAAACCAGCAACGAACGATTGTCATGGTGTTACATGATTTGAATCATGCCTGTCGTTATGCTGATTATTTGGTAGCAGTGAAAGAAGGTGAAATTTTTGCTGTCGGCGAACCTGATTTGGTGATTACTGAGAAGATGGTAAGGGAGGTGTTTGGGTTAGAATGTCGGATTATCCCAGACCCGGTTTCCGGTACACCGATGTGCATACCAGTGGGAAGAAAGGGGAGAAAATAGAAGCAAATCAAAACCTTACATGGGACAATACAGTTCAGTTAAGCATTTATTCTTTCTTGTCTTGCAGAGTAGGGAATAAGTTTTCTGACTAGCAGCGATCGCAAAACATCTCGCAGATATGCAATGCTCTCTTCTGAAATTAAATTGCTGTATTTATTGCAGATATCTAATACAGTGGAGAGCGATCGCTATTTTGGTGTAGATTGTGAATCTCGCCAAGAGATTACAGCGGTTTTCCAGTAATTGAACTACACTACTCCCTACTCCCCGTCTCAGTTATAAGCTAAAATCATTTTCTTGTAATCAACCCTCTAGATTGCTCCACTAGGCGAATAAACTCACCCCGATAGCCCTCCTGGTCTTCCCCCTTCCCTTGGGTTGCCAATTTCATCACCAAATCATAACTAGCATCTCCCTTATACTCAGAGTCACGCAACACCATCCCAAAGGTCGCTACCGCAGCAGCAAATCTCAGGTTTGTGGAGGGTATCTGGTCGGTTCTCAAATCATCATCTTGGATGGTTTGGGTAATTAGTTGACTGGTGCTGTCCTGGGGCGACTTATAGCGCAGTTTCACCTGCATCAACTCATTACCAGCAGCATCCGAGGCAGTTTCACCAGAACGCTGATACCGCAAAGGGTCTATCTCTGGGAGTTTCACATCGCTTTTTGTACCAGTGGGAATTATTTCATAAAGCGCTGTCACAGAATGACCAGCCCCAATATCCCCTGCATCTTTCTTGTCATCATTAAAATCCTGGTTTTGCAGCAGACGATTTTCGTAACCAATCAAGCGATATGCCTGAACTTTCGCCGGATTAAACTCCACCTGAATTTTCACATCCTTGGCAATGGTAAACAGAGTTCCCCTGAGATCGTTAACTAAAACCTTTTTGGCTTCCAATAGGGTATCGATGTAAGCGTAGTTGCCGTTACCCTTATCAGCCAGTTGCTCCATTTTTCCATCCTTATAATTGCCGGTGCCAAATCCCAACACCGTCAGGAAAATTCCTTGCTCTCGCTTCTGTTCAATTAATCGCGTCAGGTCGCCATCACTGGAAACCCCGACGTTAAAATCTCCATCGGTAGCTAAAATGACTCTGTTATTACCAGACTTGAGGAAGCTTTCTTTGGCTATTTTGTAAGCTAGTTCAATACCCTGACCGCCAGCAGTCGAGCCTCCAGCCTCTAAGCGGTCAATCGCCGCCAGAATTGTTGATTTTTGATTACCAGGAGTAGCAGGTAACACCAATCCAGCATTCCCAGCATAAACTACTAAACTTACCCGATCTTCAGGACGCAGTTGATTCACCAACAATTTGAGCGACTGTTGCACCAAAGGTAATTTATTCGGGTCATTCATAGAACCGGAGACATCAATCAGAAATACTAAGTTGCTGGGTGGTAAGGTTTTGCTTTCTAAGCGTTTACCTTGCAAACCTACCTGTACCAGCTTGTGTTGAGGATTCCAGGGGGCAGCAGCAACTTCAGTGGTGACGGAAAAAGGGCGATCGCCTTTTGGTTGGGGATAATTATAGGTAAAATAATTGATTAATTCCTCAATTCGCACTGCATCTTTGGGTGGTAATTCTCCTTGAGTAATAAACCGTCGCACGTTGCTGTAAGATGCTGTATCTACATCAATGGAAAAGGTGGAAAGGGGATCGTTACCGACGCGATGAAAGGGATTATCCTCAATCCGGTTGTAGTTTTCTGTATTGAATCTGCTATCTGTTTGAGGTTCCGGGGCAACCCTGCCAATACTGCCACGAGGTTGGAGTTTAGGCATATTTGCACGGTTAGCAACTTGATCCTGCACAGATGAGCCAGATGGAATACTAAGGAGTGGGGCTGTGGGTACGGCTTGAGTCTTTCGGGTAGACTCAGTTTGAATACGTTCTCTGGTAGGCTGATTCGGAGTGATGGGACTACGAGTTTCCAATTCCTCTATCGGACTTTTTAGGGTTGCTAACTCCGGTGCAAATTCTGACTGCAAGCGTTGCAGAATTTTTATATCTGCTGGGGTAACTATCTTGGGATCAGTCGCTATTAACTCGTTGCTGCGATTCACACAGGCATTCAAGACTGTAGCAAACTCAGTCCGGGTTACAGGAAGAGTGCCAAAATTTTGGACGGGAACGACACAACTATACTGTTTTACCAATGCCTGGAGTGCTTGGTAGTCAGGGTGATTGGGTAGAATGGAAGTTTTTGGGGTAGAACTGGCAGGAGTCTGACCGGCTGGAACTGCAACCGTAGCAGACTGGCGTAAAATCGCAATTCCGACTGACGGTATCAATAAAAACAATATTACAATACTGACTCGCTGCCACATTTTGGACGGAATCGGGTAAGACATGGCTAAATCCTCACACTAAATTTTTTCTGTCACATTTGACTATTTACCTAGAATAGTCCTGAGCAGCTTGGGATTTGATGACCGTTTCAGTTTTGGTAACTGTAACTTATACAACACTAATCATTCCCATCTCGCATTAGGGAATATCACAGTATTTATTGGTATCGGCTCAATAATCTGAGTTAAGTAAATTACTCAGTTGCTTAACTCCAGATACTGATTAGTGACAAAGTTGGCGTGAAGTTTGATGAAGTTGTATTAGAGTTAGGAAACATCAAAAATCGGGAAACCTGGAATTGAAGAAGAATTCAGAAGTCAGAATCAAGACGCTCTCTACGAGACGCTAAAAGCGAACGATAACTCGCTCTAAGCGAAGCCATGCCGTTGGCGGAGCCTCTCGTAGAGAAGGCTTTACGCTACCCTATCCGCCAGTCATACAGAATTAATTGCTGTTAGCGGTAGCGGGGCGTTTAGCCCATTCTGACTCCTGACTCCTGAATTCTGTTCGATAAAGTTTTACCCGATAAATAAAAACTAATGGATAAACAGCAAGTTATAAAACTGCTAATTGGTGATTTGACTTGGCAACGGCTGGTTAAATCTTTAATCTTTATCTATCTATTTTTTGCCGCATTTGTATATTTTCGGGCAGATAGCATGATTTTTCTGTCTCAACCTTCTAGCTATCAGGATGATCCAACAATTCTGAAGTTAAGAAGTGGGAAAGATACTAATATCTCAGCGACATACTTATTGAACACTCAAGCTAAATATACTATTCTTTATTCTCATGGTAATTCTGAAGATTTAGGAGATATCAAACAGATTTTAGAAAAATTACACGCATGGGGTTTTAGTGTCTTTGCTTTTGATTATCGCGGTTATGGTACGAGTCAAGGAAAGCCGACAGAAAGTCATGCCTACGAAGATATCAATAGCGCTTACAATTATTTGACCCAAAATTTAAAAATCCCGCCTGAAAGAATTATAGTTTTGGGGCGTTCGGTTGGCGGTGGTTCTGCGGTCAATTTAGCAATGCAGAAACCAGTCGCTGGTTTAATTATTGAAAGTTCGTTTATTTCCGCTTTTCAAGTAATAGTGCCTTTTCGGATTTTACCTTTTGACAAGTTTCCCAATCTGGAAAAGATCAAAAAAGTCAAATGTCCGATATTGGTGATTCATGGAAAAGCAGATAACATAATTCCTTTTGCTCATGGAGAAAAGTTGTTTAAGGCTGCAATCTCCCCAAAACTTTCTTTGTGGGTTGAAGAGGCAAACCATAACGATTTATTCTCGATAGCTGAAGAAAAGTATCGTCAAACTTTGCAGGAGTTTACTAACCTTGTCAAGGCAAATCAGCAATTATCCCGTCCCAGTAATTCGTAATTGCTCTTTGTGAAGTCATCATTGAAACCTAAATAAATTCGGATGAAGTTATGATGTGTGACAAAAGTAACATATCCTAGCATCAGAGATTTCTGACAGAAATCTGTAAAATCAAAAATTCTACAAAGGCGATCGCATGACCAACGGTGTAATAATGCAGTATTACCATTGGTACATTTCCAATGATGGTACATTATGGGACAAGCTGGATAAAACAGCCAATGAGCTAGCTAATGCAGGCTTCACTGCCTTATGGCTGCCGCCAGCTTATAAGGGCAGTGGTGGAACATGGGATGTTGGATACGCAGTCTACGATTTGTTTGATTTGGGTGAGTTCGATCAAAAAAATACTGTTCGGACAAAATATGGAACACGCGAGCAATACTTAAAGGCTATTAAAACAGCACAGGATGCAGGTATTCAAATCTATGCCGATGTGGTTTTCAATCACAAAGATGGTGGGGATGAAATAGAACGCATCTTTGCCCAGGAAATGGATTGGAATGACCGCAACCGTCCAGTCAGCGATTGGTACGAAATTGCAGCTTATACAAAGTTCAATTTTTCTGGTCGTGGAGATAAATACTCCAGTATGAAATGGTATTGGTGGTGCTTTGATTCATTATCATATAACGCAGATACCAAAAGGGCAGACAAGCTCTACCGCCTTAAAGATAAACATTTTGAGACGGAAGTTAGCTACGAACACGGCAACTACGATTATTTAATGGCGAATGACCTGGATACAGGTAATGGCTTCGTGCGCGGTGAGTTGATGTATTGGGGGCGTTGGTTTGTTGACACCACAGGTGTAGATGGCTTTCGCATTGACGCTGTTAAACATATCCGTTCTACTTTTTTCCGTGATTGGTTAAATCACCTGCGAGTTCATTTTGGTGGGCGGGAACTGTTTAGCGTTGGGGAGTACTGGTCTCAAGATATCGATGCCTTACACGGTTATATTGCCTCTAGTGATGGGCGTTTGTCGTTATTTGATGTGCCCCTACATTTCAAGTTTCACCAAGCTAGTCGCCAGGGTAGTAGTTTCGATCTGCGATCGATTTTTGATAGAACCCTAGTTAAAGAACAACCTGCCCTAGCTGTTACCTTTGTCGAAAACCATGATACTCAACCTTGTCAATCTTTAGAGTCGCCTGTTGAACCTTGGTTTAAGCCCTTAGCCTATGCGCTAATCTTACTGCGTCGCGAAGGCTATCCTTGCGTTTTCTATGCAGATTATTACGGGGCACAATATCAAGATAAAGGACGTGATAATACCCTTTACTCTCACCGTTTTTTGATTGACAAGTTCCTGAAGGCGCGTAGCGAATACGGTTTTGGCGACCAGCATGATTACTTTGACCATCCCAATACTATCGGTTGGACGCGCTTGGGTAATAGTAATCATCCAGGTGCAATGGCTGTAGTGCTGACCAATAGCGCACCAGGGAATAAGTGGATGAATGTGTTCCGACCCAATCAGCAATTTTATGATGCCACGGGACATATAAACAATATCATTCACACCAATAACGACGGATGGGGAAATTTCCCATGTCCTGGTGGTTCAATATCGGTCTGGCTGCAAAAATAGTTTGAGTAGAAAACTAAGGTTAAAGAGGTAGATAGTAAGGAGTTTTTCCCCTATCTACCTCTTTGACAATAGTATTCAACGTAGAAGGGAGCAAAATTTTCAACAGGATTACGGAATTGAGATGACATCGCTTGAAGTCATAATCATCAAAACACAAACTGACTGCGTTTACTGAATTTTTTTGCTCGACTAACTCCAAGCAAGAAATCTTAAAACAGTTAAATAATTAAAGCTATTAAGGAGATAAATTAAGATGAGCGAGAATAATAACCCACAACCCAAAACAAAAAAACAACCTCCTAATACAATAGGAAAACCACCTAAGACTGAGTTTATTAACTCCGAACAACAGCCCACAAGATCAGAATTGTCAGATAAATAATTCCTTTTACCCCAATATTTTATTTATAGCTTAATACGCTTGGGTTATATCATGTCCGCTTGATTGCTTATTAAACCCGAAGAACCCCACCCCGTCAAAGCTACGCTTTGTCTCCCCTCCCCGCTTGCGGGGAGGGGTTGGGGGTGGGGTGTAATGACTGTAGTTAGCATAACTAATTATGCGGACATGATATTAAGGGTTATTGGTTTAGATGAAAATATTCACTTGCTGCTATATTTTGGGAAGCATTAATTCCCATATTTTTTATCTCTAATCCTATTGCTTATTGATTCATTTATTCGATAAGGGCAAGCAAATGGTAAAACAAGTTCTGCCTGACTGCGACTCAAATGAAAGCGTACCGTGATGGCGATTTTCTACAATCCGGCGAACGGTTTCTAAACCAAGTCCTGAACCATGCCCTACTGACTTGGTGGTGAAGAAAGGTTCAAAAATGCGGGTTTTAATTTCAGGTGGAATTCCACTGCCAGAATCGATGATGTCAATATGGGCATAGCGATCGCAATGGTGTGTTGTAATTTCTAGCAGTCCTTTACCATCCATTGCATCAATGGCGTTGTCAATTAAGTTTGTCCACACTTGATTTAGTTCGCTGCCATAGGCAAGGATTTTTGGAAGACTTCGATCGTAATTGCGTTGCACTTGGACACCGCACTTGAGTTTATGAACAAACAATCGCAAGGTATCTTCTAAGCCTTGATGTATATCTACTTCTTGCTGAGTGCCTTGATCGAGGTAAGAATAAGACTTCATCGCTTGCACTAGTTCGGAAATCCTCTCAGATCCTCGCAAACCATGTTTAATCATCGACATGACTTCAAAGGAAAGCGCTAGCCAGTGCAATCCCATTTCTCGCAATTCCGTATTGTCGTTGCGCCAACGTTCCATGAGTTGCTCTAGGGTTTCAACCTCAACACCACCTTCTGCTAAAGGTTCTGCTAATTTCCATGCTTGGTTTACACCATAGTCTTCTAACCATTCCAGCAATATGTCTTCGCGATCGCTGAGTGTCACCGGATCTAGGCGATTATTTAAAATCGCTTCATGGCCTAGGTCGCGTACTCTCAACCAGTGTTGAGTATGGGCTTCGTCAACATTGCGTTGCCCATAAACTAAGTTCATCCGTTGTAACTCTAGGATGGCGGCTGGCATTTCTTTTAAAGTCCGAACCAGGGCTGCGGCTGGGTTGTTGAGTTCATGAGCTAGACCGGCGGCAAGTGTCCCTAAAGCTGCCATCTTTTCTCGCCCACGAATGAAAGACTCTAGCCCCCGGACACGACTTTGCATAATTCGGAAGACCATCCGCTCAAAATCACGACATTCATGCAGCAGTTTACGGAAGTCTTCTCCCTTCATTTCATAGATGTGGCAATTTGAAAATGCCCGCATTGTCACAGGTGCAGGTTCATCTGTGAGTACTGGAATTTCACCAAAAAAGGATGGGGCTTCGTGTTGCCCGATGGGAATTTCCACTCCTTCACTGCGGCGGGTGATGTAGATTTTACCTTTGACTAAGATAAATAAGCGACATACAGGGTCTCCCTCATGGGACAACACTTCTCCAGCAGAAAGTTCAACTGTTTGAGTGCGATCGCAAACCCACTGCAATCGCTCTTTGGGAAGTTGTTGAAATGGGTCTAAGTTGATTAATTCCTCAACACATAACATTGATTAACCTCCTTGAGGGGGCAGGGGGGCAGGGGGGCAGGGGGGCAGGGGGATAAGAAAGTAGGGTTATAGAGCTGTGTTTCTCTATGGAGAATTTGGCTTAAATAGTTGAAGAAGGCTTTGTCTCAGTTTATCAGAATGTGCAAAAAACCCGATCCGTATATACGGTGGGGATGGATGGTGGTCTGATCGCTCAAAATTTATTAAACCCAGCAGAACGACGATAAAGTAACCAGATAAACAGGGGTGAACCCAGCAAGGCAGTGACGGAACCTACTGGTAGTTCTACTGCTCCTAGTCTTGAGAGTAAATCTGCAAAAGTGAGTAACCATGCACCTGCAAGGGCGGAAAGTGGTAAAACAAAGCGATGATCTGTACCAACAATCAGGCGGACACCGTGAGGGACAACAAGACCGACAAATCCAACCAAGCCACTGATGCTGACTGCACCTGCGGCTAATAGAGTGGCGACACCACCAATTAATAGGCGCGATCGCGTCAACGAAAGCCCTAAACTCACAGCTAAATCATCTCCCAAAGCCAGTATGTTTAGCGATCGCGCCAGCAAGCATCCCCCGATCAATGCAACGATGATATAAGGCCCAGTCGTAGCAATTTCTTGCCAACCCCGTCCATTGAGGCTACCAACCAGAAAACTGAGCGCAATTTGAATTTGCCCATCTTCAGCTAAAAGCAGCAATGTACTTTGTACAGCACCAAATAAAGAACTCACCGCCACTCCGCCTAAAATCAACCGCTCAACAGAAATTCCCGACCCCGAACGACCGAGTAAAATAACGATCGCGGCAGTTAAAATTGCTCCTATCCATGCTGCTAAAGGAATTGCGATCGGGAATATGTGGCACACAATCATCAGAATTACCAGTAGTCCCGCACCCGCTGAAATGCCCAAAATAAATGGATCGGCAAGACTATTACGTAACATTCCTTGCAGCAGTGCCCCTGACATTCCCAAAGCTGCGCCGACAACGATCGCAGCTGTAATGCGTGGGAGACGTAAATCCCAGAGAATTGTCTGTTTAACCGGATCGCCTTTGTGGAGTATGGCTTGCCAAAATTCCGACATATTTAAAGGTACTGCTCCTTGAGAAAGCGACAGCGCTAGCGTTACCACCAGTGCTGTACCAAAGAGTAAAACAGCCCAAAATACGCGGTGTTCAGTAAAAATTGTCTGAAATGGTCTAGTCAAATTTCGCGATCCTTTCTCCAAAACAGTCCGCCTGAGCTTCCAAAATTTCTTCGTCACTCAGTTAATTTTATCTACCTGTATAACATCACCCCTTATCCCTACCTTCTTGTGGAGGAATGCAAAAGAGCATATAACACTTTACATTACATTTTGAATGGGTTATGGCGTTTCCTAATCAAATGAGGTACACCATAGCCCCCTCCTCGCTTGCGGGGAGGGGTGGGGTTCTTGTACCTCAATCAACTGAGAACCGCGATAAAGCATGGAGTAAAACTATTCTCGGCACTACTATTAACCATATACGAACTAGTAACAGAGCCATCAAGAATGGCTCTGTTAGAGTAGGGTTGTTAGAAGCACCTGGGTCTTTTTCAGCCAAGATGCTCCCCGGACAAATTGAGCGGGGAGCAATACTAGAAAGCACTATTAGACTAATTTCCGGTTTGGGTTCCACCAAAAAGACCCGTATTGTACAAATTCCCCAGAGCAATATTTATTTTTTATTTATCTGTTCGTTAGTGCAATCCTTTTTCAATCAAGAGTAACTTTTAACTGATTACTCCTGAAAGCGGGTGCAGTATTGTTAAATGAAAACTATGTCTAGTTTCAGTTTTCAGATACCGTTCTTGCAAAGGTTGCCATTGCTGCCACGACTGGTAACGATTTTCAGTTAACAAATTAGTAAGAGTAGGCAACTCAGTCTGAATTTCTGACTTGTAAATATCTGTAAGCCAGTCAGTTAAAATGGCACTATCTTGCATCGCACCCAAAATTTCTTGGATATTTTTCACTTCTGTAATATAAGCTGCGTAAGACTCGCCATATAAGTCAGTAAATAACTCCATTAGGTAGCGTATACGTTTAGCTTCTTTTCGCAAACTATGAAGATTTTCACCTTCTGTTGCCAATTGTTTTTCGATCTTTTTTGCTTTCCAGTTTTTCTGGATTTTCACTTCTGATTCTACAACTTCAGTCCCAACTAGCCAACCCGGATGCAGAAAGAAGTTACTCACTTCTGGTAACAGTAAGTCTGGTAGCACTTGCTGAATGGCGATAGATGCCAAAGGTTGATAACTGGGTTTCTCTAACCACTTCTCTAAAGCATCTTTAAGAGACTTGTAAGATTCATCATTTAATGTTTTCTGCACACTCGATTCTACATCTTCACGTTGTTTCGCCAAAGCTGTAAAAGCTGTTTGCAGAGATTCTTGCTCTTTGCGGGGTAAGTTTGGTTTGTAATTGTTTTCCAAACTTTCTTTGAGTACGTCTAAATCTCGCAGATTACCAAGACGACGGGCTATTTTACCAATATTTTTATCGCTGATTGGTTTCGATACATCCACCGCTATCCCAAACCGAGTTACCGCTGTCCGTAGGCGGCGCATTCCCACTCGCATTTGGTGCAGCGCTTCTGGATCTTCATCTTTTTTCACTGATTTTTCCCACTTCAAGGTTTTCTTAAAGTGTTTTTCAATCGCTTGGTAGGC
The DNA here is from genome assembly GCF_036918015.1 of Nostoc sp. GTDB lineage: Bacteria > Cyanobacteriota > Cyanobacteriia > Cyanobacteriales > Nostocaceae > Nostoc. The sequence goes on along the minus strand of NZ_JBALEO010000063.1, from coordinate 86,602 downwards.
GTAGTCACCGAGAGTTTTTACTGTGGGTTGTGTGGCTAATTTCATAATTGGTCTGAATGATTACCTCATGAGGTTATTGCATAATAACAACATTATTTAAAAATTTACATCTACTTTTGATATTTTTTATGCAATGAGGATTAGCAGATATGCTTATGACTATTGATAGTTGCATACTTTTCTATAAATATGCAATATCTATACAAAGGTTTAAATCGCAGTTCACCCCGTCAATTTGATATCACCTATATTTATGCCATGAAATCACATACTATAATAGCATGGCTAACATTTTTGCAACTCTCAATATAATTTAAAATGCCAAAGTTACATTTGCTAAATCAAGTTTTATTGACTTTCGTAGATTCTTTTAAAGAACATAGAGAAGACTTATCAGCAGCGCTGCTAACACATCAGAAGTATTTATGGTTGGGGTCAGATGAAACCTCAACTATTGAGCGTCTCTCTTTGGTTGATCCTGATAATTTTACAGAGCATCAACAATTTCGTGTAGCAGAATTTATTAATTTGCCTGCACCAGAAGATCAAGAAATTGATATAGAAGGACTGGCTTATACTGATAATTACTTATGGTTTGTTGGTTCTCACAGCTACAAACGCAAAAAATTCAAACCTGAAAATACAGATGCCAAAAACTTGAAAAGGCTCGGAAAAATTGAATCAGAACCTAACCGTTACCTCTTAGGACGGATTCCTCTAATAGACGGTAAGCTATTCGCATCTTGCCCACACCCCGAAAAGCCAGATGTGCAATTGAATGCCGCTAAATTAGAGGTGACGAATCAGGGTAACGTGCTGATGACAGCTTTAGCAAATGACGATCATTTAGGCTTGTTTATTCAGGCAGCAATTCCTGGAAAGGATAATGGCTTTGATATTGAAGGAATAGGTATTTATCAAAACCGCGTCTTTCTAGGTTTGCGCGGCCCTGTATTGCGGGGTTGGGCTGTGGTGCTGGAAATAGAGTTAGAAGATTCTACCCCTGGACTGATGAAACTAAAGCAAATTGGGGAAGTGAAGGAGTTATATAAAAAGCATTTTATCTGGTTGAATGGTTTAGGAATTCGGGATTTGTATGTAGATGGCAAAGATTTGTTGATTTTAGCTGGGCCAACGATGGATTTAGATGGGCCTGTGCAAGTTTATCGCTGGGTAAATGGTGTAAATTTGCGAGAAAATGTCTTTAGCAATCCCGATTTTGTGCAAGATATTCCCTATGGGAATCGGGAAGATCATGCTGAAGGAATGACGCTGTTTCAGGATGTAGCTGGTATACCTTCGCTATTGGTAGTTTACGACTCTCCAGCAAAAAGTAGGCTGGTGGGTGATGGTGGGGTAATCGCGGATGTGTTTAAGTTGGGCTAACTTCAATTTTGGATTTGGGATTTTAGATTGTTAAATGTTAGTAGAAATTGCTTGTACGGGACAGCTGGGAATACACTGTTCGCAGACGATACAGCGCGATCGCGTGAATGTCAACTTGTACGTCTCTGGTTGGAGGGTGAGGGCTTCGGTAGGACAAACCCCAGTACACAAGCCACAGTGGACACATACATCCTCGTCGATCGCAATTTCGCCTAATGTCGAAGAAACATTAACATTACGCGATCGCATCCACTCGATCGCCGCATCTAATTGATCGATGTCTCCCGATAATTCCACTACCAGTTTGCCAATTTGATTTGGGGCAACTTGGGCGCGGATAATATTGGCGGCGACGTTGAACTCTTTGGCCAGTACGTAAGTGACTGGCATTTGCACGGCACGTTTCGGGAAGGTGAGTGTTACTCGTTTTTTCACAGATTTAGCAGAGGTTTTTTTCTGTTGTAGCGTATTGAGAGTTTTATCAGTCCTTTGCTACGGTAAGTTGCACGAACCAGCAAGGCAAGAGAAGGACACTGCTCCTACCTCAACATACATAGCACTATTTGCAAAAATCTTTGCAACACATAAATCGGCTGTAGGGGCGTACATCTGTACGCCCCTACAAGATCAGGATTTCGTGTTATGGCGTTAAACTATAGCAATTCGTGCAGGAGTTACGAACAAAAAGATCCCCAACCTATTGAAAAAGTTCGGGATCTGAGCCTCTCTGTACTAGAAAAACTTGTAAGTAAGGTAGTATAAAGCTAGTGTCTAGAAAATGTTTTTTCTCCATACCATCTGCTCCTAAGCAGGTAGCTAGAAAATCCAATTAAAATTAATCAATATTGATATTTATTAATGATTTTCAAACGCAAATATAGACCTTTTGGAAGATGTATTAAAAATAAGTATTGAGATTATATTAAACTTCCCATTCATTTAAGTTGATTACTTGTTATCTGTGATATCCATTTTAACTTGGAAAGCTTTTAATATGAAAATTTTAGTTGTCGAAGATGACGAGTTAAGTGCATATTCACTCACCACCGTTTTAACTAACCAAAACTATGCTGTTGAAGTTGCCACTGATGGAGATGCTGCTTGGAATTTTATTCAAACTTACGATTATGATTTAATCCTCCTAGATGTGGTATTGCCCAAACTGGATGGCATTAGTCTTTGTCGTCAAATCCGGTCTAGTGGTTTGCAAATGCCAATATTGTTATTGACAGGGTGCGATAGTAGTCATGAGAAAGCGATCGGATTAGATGCAGGCGCAGATGACTACGTAGTTAAACCCTTTGATCCAGAAGAGTTAATTGCTCGTGTTCGGGCACTGTTGCGTCGTAAAGGCGTAACCTCGCAACCTGTGCTGGAGTATGGTGGGTTGCGGCTAGACCCTACAAGCTGTGAAGCGATGTATGGTGAAAATCTGCTGCCACTTACTCCCAAAGAGTATGCTCTGTTAGAACTATTCTTGCGAAATATTCGCCGGGTATTTAGCTGCGGCATGATTTTAGAACATCTTTGGTGTTATGAAGACACTCCGCAAGAAGAAGCTGTTCGTACCCATATCAAAGGGTTACGACACAAGCTCAAAGCTGTAGGAGCGCCTAGTGATTTGGTTGAAACAGTTTACGGTATTGGCTATCGGCTGAAACCACTGGCAGAGGAGGAGAAGGGCAGGGGGGCAGAGGAGCAGAGGGGCAGAGGGGCAGGGGGGCAGGGGGGCAAGGGGGAATTAGAGCGTGAAAAATCTTTGGTTCCCAACCTCAAATCACAACAGCAAACATTAATCGCAGTTGCGGAAATTTGGCAACGATTTCAAGGGCGGGTAGATGAACAACTGAGGGTACTTGAGGAAGCGATCGCAACTTTAAATCACAATAGTTTAAATCTCGATTTGCGATCGCTTGCAGCCAAAGAGGCGCATACCTTGGCGGGATCTTTAGGTACTTTTGGCTTGCCTGTTGGCTCAAAATTGGCACGCAATATCGAATTGTTACTGAGTTCTGGTCAAATCCTGAGTCAATCTGAAATTAGCAACCTCGAAAATTGGGTAAAGTTATTGCGTCGAGAAATTGACGGAAACGAAGTAGCAGCAATATCTTCATCACCAACCCCACAGGTTTTAGAAACAGTCACACAACCGCTGCAAAATGACTTCTATGCAGAAACTAAAATATTGGTTGTGGATGACGATCCGCAAATTCAGGCATTTTTACAAACCTTACTTAGTCCTTGGGGACTAAAAGCGATCGCTCTTGAAGATCCGCGTCAATTCTGGGAAATCTTGGAAGTAGTTACGCCAGATATGCTGATTCTGGATGTGGAATTACCTTATACAAATGGTATAGAACTTTGCCAATTAGTACGCAACGATTCGCGCTGGTGTGAGTTACCCATTCTATTCCTCACTGTGCATAGCGATGCCGAGATGGTAAATCAAGTGTTTAGTGTTGGTGCTGATGACTTTGTAAGTAAGCCCATTGTGGGGCCAGAACTAGTAACCCGGATCGTCAATCGCTTAGAACGGATGAAATTGCGGCAGCGCGTCGTGCAGGGAGGCAGGGGAGCAGGGGGGCACAGGGGCAGGGGAGCAGGGGGGCAGAGGGGCAGGGGAGCAGGGGAGCAGAGGGGCAGAGGGGCAGGGGAAGCAGGGGAAGCAGGGGGAGATCGGGAAGTAAATTCTTCCTTACCTCACTCATCTCTCAATTTACAAGCCAGCTTTAGGTTCGGCAATTTGCAAGAGCATTATGCAACAACACGGCGGACGCATCTGGGCTGAAAGTGCATTGGGTGAAGGTAGCACTTTTTACGTCACTCTGCCTTTATTTAGGACTTTCCAAAACACTGATTTAGATGACTCTTCCAACATTCCTGTAATTCATAGTAGTTACGAGCCAACTACAAATAGCCAACAAAGTCCAGATACAGAATTTTTGAGCAACCGGCGTGTGACTACCAAGCAATTTGAACAACGGGTGATGAAGTTACTTCAGGGAATTTCCCTGAACCAACAAGAGGATAGCAGTGATGACAACAAAGCAGATTCTAGTGGTTGATAACGAGCAGTATATTCAAGAAGTTGCCAAGATTTGCTTGGAAACAGTCGCTGGCTGGAAAGTAGTGACTGCAAGTTCCGGTCAAGAGGGCATAATTAAAGCTGAGACTTACCAACCAGATGCAATTTTACTAGATGTGATGATGCCAGAGATGGATGGTATCACTACCTTTGAAAAGTTACAAGCCAATCCATTAACCAAAGCGATTCCAGTAATTTTGTTAACTGCAAAAATCCAGGCTTCCGATCGCCGTCGCTATGCCCAGATGGGAATGATTAGTGCGATCGCTAAACCATTCAATCCTCTAGCATTAGCTGCTGAAGTAGCCGTAGCCTTGGGCTGGAGTTTAGAAAAGTAGAACAAAATCTATAGCAAATTAATTTATAAAAAGTAGAGGTAGAGAAAAATGATTTAAAGGGTTTTTTAGGTATTAAAGAACACAATGGGTTAAAATCAATTCAATTGTTGTTGAAATACATCATATAAACGAACGACTTAAATAAATTGTAACTTGGTTGTAAAATTAGCTATTTACTACAATTTAGGTTTACCAATAACGTTTTTTTAGGAATAGTAATAATTTATATTTATATATACGCAATAAATTTAGTTTAAATTTTATTAACAAAATTTAATATATATTTATTGAACTACTTGATGTTGTAAAATAAGCAGTGGATTTTGCCGATTAACAAATTAAATCTTAATTTGGTTATTTTTGGTAATGAAGACCAAAACAATTGGACATAATCAGCATTTTCATTTAACAAAATTAATATTACGGATGGGTCTAATTGACGAACCACTCATTTTGGTATTATTGCTTTTTCTTCTTCGGTATCACTCTTGCCCGATATTTTCTGATTGCTGGGGGAGCATACTTGCTCTTTTATTTAGTTCTAGGGAAGTCTCTCGCCAACAAGAGTTTGCGTTTGAAACCGTTGATGAGTTGTTCCATTAAAAAGGATATTGAATTATCAGTAATCTCCACAGTAGTTTTTGCTATTTCTGGAGCGTTTATGATCTCAGAGTATAATTTGGGAGCAACACTGTTATACGCTGACATCTGGAAATACGGACTGTGGTATTTAATAGTTAGCTTTATTGCAGTGTTAATTCTTCAAGATACTTACTTTTATTTTATCCATCGGATCTTTCACCACCCTCGAATTTTTAGATGGATGCATTATGGACACCATCGTTCAGGAGAGCCAACGCCCTGGAGTTCCTCTGCTTTCGACTTACCAGAAGCGATCGTACAAGCACTTTTCTTTGTAGGTGTAAGCTTTATAGTTCCGCTGCATTTCGTCACCTTAGTTGCCGCACTGATAACTATGACAGTATGGGCAGTGTTTACCCATCTCGGATTTGAACTATTTCCCTCCTCATCTAAAAATTACTGGATTGGAAGGTGGCTTATTGGTTCTATGCATCATTCCATACATCATCGCAAGTATAAAGTACACTACGGTTTGTATTTTACATTCTGGGACAAACTGCTTGGGACTGAAGATCCTAATTATGAAAACGAAACCCACACAAGAGAGTTTTAACTATAGCAGTCCTAAATAATTTGTGAAATATTTTTCTGTTGGCTGTCATTTGTCCTTTGTAATCACAAATGACAAAGGACAAATGACTACTGACTATTTAATTTTTGCCGAATTTTCAAGCTTGTTTGGATTCACCCAACGATTGACAAATTCGTTGTTATGTTTGTACACCTTGATTTGCACTTGCTTGGAACTTAACTTGACTATTTCGGCGGGAATTCTTTGGACATCGCTAGAATCAGTGCGGGGCTTGTAAAGCCAAATGACTTTTTGCCCAACTTGAAAGTTGCTAGGATTGCTAGTTAAAGCAAGTGTACTTTCTGCCCAAGAGGGGAAAGCAACTGCTAAGTTGATCAAAAGTACTAAGACCACTAGAGTGATTTGAAAAAGCTTCATAATCATTGCACTTGTCTTAGGTTTCATGGGGCAATCAATCTGCTGATCTAGCATTTAGTTATTGTCCTTCTTTAAGATTATCAAAGTTGAAAGATCCGTATACTAAAACTTCTTTAAGCTATTTAGTAAAATTTAAAATATCTACTGATTTCAGGATAAAACGACTTAGAGAATAAAATCAAATAGTCTTATTTGTTAAAACGATAACTTAGATTTATATATAGAAGATTGTGTTGCCAAAATACGTTTGAGAACAAATGGAATAGCTGAAGTAACAAGCTTATTTTACGAAAGCGATCGCTGTTTGCCATCAACCCAAAATAAATCTTTTGGCTGAGACATTGAAGCGATCGCCTTGTGTGAAATTTAAGCAGCCCAAAAAATCGGGGCAGGTTCCAAACCCGCCCCAACATCCGATATACTACGCCCAACGGCTGTTGCTACAGGCTTTAAACTAGCAACTAAATGCACCATATCTTCTAAAGAAAGTGCTTGACGGGCATCAGAAACAGATTTTTCTGGTTCTGGGTGACATTCAATAATTAATCCATCTGCACCGCAAGCGATCGCAGCCCTAGCCACAGGTGCGACCAACTCCCGTTTGCCGACGGCATGAGAAGGATCTACAATCACAGGCAAGTGAGTTATTTGCTTGAGTGCTGCCACTGCCCCTAAATCTAGAACGTTACGGGTGTAATCGTCGAAACTGCGAATACCTCTTTCGCACAACACCACATCAGGATTCCCGTGGCAAAGGATATATTCAGCAGCCATGACAAATTCTTCAATAGTCGCTGCTAAACCACGTTTGAGCAGTATTGGTTTACCAGCTTGTCCCAAAGCTTTGAGCAAATCAAAGTTTTGCATATTGCGGCTACCCACTTGCAGCATATCAGCGTGGGCGGCGACTACTTCAATTTGAGAAATTGACATCACCTCCGTGACAACTGGCATATTGTAATGCGATCGCACCCTAGCTAAAATCTCTAATCCTGACTCTCCCATACCTTGAAAAGCGTAGGGAGATGTGCGGGGTTTGTAGACACCGCCACGCAACCCATGTACTGATGCAGTAGATAGCTTTTGGGCAACTATCTCCATTTGTTCTAAGCTTTCAACAGTGCAAGGCCCGCCGATAATTACCAGTTCTTTACCGCCGAAAGCGACTTCTTTCGAGATTTTAACGATTGTCTGGTGGTTGAGATGGGATTGTGCAGCAAGTTTGGCATTAATCATGGTTATATTCTCCTGAAAAATTAAGTATTGGGAAAGAGGAGGTAGGGGATAGGGGGCAGAAGTTATTTGATTTTGAATTTTGAATTGATTTCTCCCTTGTGCCTCTATTCCGCTTCTCAAATAACAACAAAAAAGCCCGAAACCAAGAGTTCCGGGCGCGTTCTGATTCATTGGCATGACGCTATTTACCCGGAATTTATTCTGGGCCAAAAGTAAAAGCCATAAAACCAGCTAATTAAATAAGTCATGACAATGAAATTCTCCTTAAAAAAACAAAAACCGCAGAGTTTGCTCTGCGGTTCACCGGGCGGTTTCCATTAGGAAACTTAATTCACCCCCGGTGAACCACCCTAAACCAAAAATAAAAGTAGGAATTTGTGTTAAGCATTTGCGGACTTTTTGCTGGAAAACTTAAGAAATATACCTATGTAAAGTAAAATTAGCAGGAAAAGTAGGCGTTGTCAAGACCTGCACAAACTATAAAAAAGCGATAGACTCAGTACAACTCTGGGGATCTGGGGATTAAGACTCCGCCATACATTATTATCCAAGTTCTCATTGACCAGATCAATTTTTTAGGATCATCTGTCTCATTATGCCCAGTTCCAAAATCTTAACCCAATCTTTCGACTATTATGGAGCTTACCCCTGCCCAGTCTGTCGAATAGGTAAGATTTCTCACATGCCATTGATGGAAGCTATGGCTTGTGACTTTTGTCAAGAGATTTTTACAGTCAACTTAGAGCAACAGCAAATCAAGATGCCTTCTAGGCAACCACCTTTAACTTGGCGTTGGAATGGGTTTAGTTGGACAGAAGGCCAGTTGGAAGGTGTGGAATTAGGTTGGGGTTATGGATTAGCAGCAGCAGTTTTTATAATTCTTCCCACGACTCTAATTGGCATAGTAGCTTACTATTTTCCTGCTAATCTGAAAGAACCCATTACCTGGATGCCATATATTTGGACAATATTAACCTTCCTATCACATTTATCAATTATTGTTTGGATTTATATTGAAGTCTATCAGATTCCAGTTGCAGCATATTTTAGAGCGATCGCTCGATGGAGAAATGGAGAGATGGGGAGATGAAAAATCAATTAAAAATTAAAAATTAAAAATTAAAAAACTTCTGCCTCCTGCCCCCGGCCTCCTCAAAGCCCCATAATCCATAACAAATGATGCAGCGGATAAATGACTCCATCACTCATAATTAAGTTGATTGTCCACCAAAATATCGTATGAGCGATCTGGAGCGGTACTATAGAGTTTTGGAATTAGAGCCTGGGGCTACACTTGAAGAAGTGAACCAGGCTTACAAAGATTTAGTCTTTGTTTGGCATCCCGATCGCATTCCCAAAGACAATCTCCGTTTACAGCAGAAAGCGCAAGACAAGCTGAAAGCTATAAATGAAGCTCGTGAAAAGTTGCGTTCTCTAAAAACCAAACCTCAAGCCACATTTAACTCACCGCCACCTCAACAGGAAAAACCATCTCAAACAACCCAGCGTCCACCAAAGCAAAACTCAGACTTGAGTGGCAAAGACTACAGTCGGGCAAATTTGAGCAATAAAGACTTATCTGGCAGAAATCTAAGTTATGCCAATTTGAGCGGCGCTAATCTCAGCGATACTTTTATGCACAAAGTCAACCTTAGAGGTGCAAATTTATCTGAAGCAAATTTATTTCGGGCAAATCTACTTTTAGCCGATCTCAGAGAGGCAAATTTACGTGCTGCTAATTTGATTGGAGCGGATCTCAGTGGGGCCGACTTGCGAGGAGCCGACTTGACGGGAGCGCGGATTCGTTCTGGTGAGCGTCTTCTAGTTAAATTAGTTGGTACTAACTTAGCAGGGGCAATTATGCCTGATGGTTCAATTTATCAATAACGGAGGTTGCGCCATAACACCAAAACCCTCATGTAGAGACGCGATTTATCGCGTCTTAAAAAACTAATTATCCACACCAATAACCCTTAACTGAAACGTATTGGTGCATAAATGACTCCTATGCAATGCAATTGAAAACTGCTATATGCCTGTTTGCTTGCCTAAAACACGACAATGAGTACGCGATCCAATCCCTACAACCTACGTGTAAAATTGAATATATACATCAAGGCTTTTAGGCATTGTGAAATTTTTTATCGGTTGTGCTGTTTGGGCATATAAAGGTTGGGTAGGAGAACTCTATCCCCAAGGTACTCGCACTGCCGATTTTCTCCATCTCTACAGTCGTCGCTTCACCACTGTAGAAGGTAACACCACTTTTTATGCCGTACCTAACCAAGAAACTGTAACCCGTTGGGCTGCCGAAACACCAGCAGGTTTTGAATTTTGTCTAAAATTACCGCGAGATATTACCCATCAAGGGTTGTTACAACCTTATATTCCAGCTGCTTTGAAATTTCTGGAGGGGATGCGCCCCTTAGGTAAGCATCTTGGCCCAATTTTTGCCCAGTTACCACCCAGCTATGCACCTGCATTACTTGACGATTTGACCAACTTTCTAGAAGCTTGGCCGCATACAGAAGCACCCCTAGCAGTGGAAGTTCGCCATCCCGACTGGTTCCAGGAACCCCATGCTAGTAATTTGACAGCGCTTTTAGAAAAGTTAGGTGTCGGACGGGTACTGTTAGACTCGCGCCCCATTTACACTGGAGATGATGACCCACAATTACAATCGGAACGGCGCAAACCTAAATTACCGTTGCAATTAAGTGTGACAGCACCTTTTACTCTGATTCGGTTTATTTCTCATCCAAATTTATCAGTGAATCAGCCATTTATGGAAGAGTGGGTAAGGCAGATTCAGCAATGGTTACAGATGGGAGTGCGAATTTATTTCTTTGTCCATTGTCCAATAGAAGCGCGATCGCCCAGCACAGCCCGTCACTTCCAACAGCTATTAGAACAGAGTAGTACACCAGTTCCACCCTTACCCTGGAATAACCTTGAGCATCCTCCCAATCAACTCAGTTTATGGTGATCGTATTTAGTAGATAATTGGTGTTGTAATACTTTTCTGTTAAAGAAAAATTTTTTCAGAGCAGTTCCACCAAAGGAGGTTGAGATGAGTCGTCTTCTTTATGAAAAATCAGTCTCATATAAAGGATATCTCATCATTCCATTTGTTTTTGGCAAGGCGGATAATTACGAAATTTATTCGTATAAATTGCTATCTGAAATTGGGCACAGAAGCCAATTTCATAAAGCAGAAAATCCAGCAGGAATCTATGGAAGTGGCGTTAGTAACATCATTGATATTGCTAAAGAGTATATCAATCAAAATTCCGAGTTTGTTCATCGGGGGGATAATTTTAAGTCTCGCTATGTTTATCGGAACAATTTGATTATCATCTTTCAAGAAGGAGACAAATATTTTTATGACCATTACCCACCAGAATTATTGAATAATATTGCAGCTCCAAAGTTATTCAAATCTGAATATGAATGTCTGAATTGGATTAAGCAAGGGTTTGATGGGCGACATTTGCGGCAAAGAGCTATTTGAAGAAGTTAGGAGTAATATCATATCCACTTGATTAGTTCTTAAACCCGAAGAACCCCACCCCGCAAGTGGTGAGGGGATTAAGTGGGATGCTATGACTGCGGGAATACTAATTACAAGTTAGCCGGTAAGCGTAAAGCTCAGTCATTTTAGTGCTGAGATATAAGCGACTCGTGTGGTTTTAACCGCATTCAATCTTTCTAACCTTGTTTTTACGCCAACTACGGTAGTATAAGATAGGAGGTAAGAAAGATGCTTGTTTTTGAGTTTAAAGCTTACGGGAAATCAGCCCAGTTCGCAGCAATAAATGACGCAATTAGGACTGCAAAGTTTGTTCGCAATAGCTGTATTCGGCTATGGATGGATTTTATTGGCGTAGGTAAAAACGATTTGCAGAAATACTGTGCTGTACTTGCGGCTAACTTTCCTTTTGCTAATGAACTCAATTCAATGGCTAGACAAGCCAGCGCAGAACGAGCATGGTCTTCTATCTCTCGGTTTTATGACAACTGCAAGAAGGGTGTTCCAGGTTTAAAGAGATATCCTCAATTCCAGAAAGATTGTCGTTCTGTTGAGTACAAATCGACTGGATGGAAGCTTGCAGATAATCGTAAATCCATAACTTTCACGGATAAAAAAGGTATTGGGAGATTAAAACTCAAAGGTACTCGTGATTTGCACTTCTACCAAGTTAATCAAATAAAACGCGTGAGATTGGTAAAACGTGCGGATGGTGTGTATGTTCAGTTTTGCATTGATGTAGACCGTTCTGAAAACATAGAACCAACTGGGAACACAATCGGTTTAGACGTTGGATTGAAAGAATACTACACCGATTCTGATGGAACAATGGTTGACAACCCTAAGTTTCTTCGTGTTGGTGAAAAAGTTCTCAAGCGTTTACAACGTCGAGTTTCGAGAAGGGTGAAAGGTTCAAAGAATAGAGGCAAAGCTAGACAGGTTTTAGGAAAACGCCACCTCAAAATAAGTAGGCAACGTAAAGACCATGCTGTGAAATTAGCACGGTGCGTAGTTCAGTCTAACGACTTGATAGCCTATGAAGATTTGAGGATTAAAAATATGGTGAAAAATCATTGTTTAGCTAAGTCCATTAATGATGCATCTTGGTATCAGTTTCGTGTCTGGGTTGAGTACTTTGGTAAAGTATTTAAACGTGTCACGGTTGCGGTTAATCCGCAATACACAACCCAAGAATGCTCTAGCTGCGGCGAAGTTGTGAAGAAAACACTATCTACTAGAACGCACGTTTGTAAGTGCGGGTGCGTGATGGATAGAGACGAAAACGCAGCCTTAATTATCCTTAGTCGGGGATTGGGTACGGTAGGGCATACCGGAACCTTTGCGCTAGACGCAAGCAACGCTTTAGGAGATGCGGCCACTACTTATGCTGGAGTAATCCTGGATGAGCAAGTCATGTCTTTGATTAAAGAATCTCAGTGTCTTTAGACCTGAGAGTGTCAATTGGACATGATATTACTGGACAATCTGGTGGCACTGGCATTTGCATTTTAGACTAAAGCCATAACGTACTCTATGAAAATTGCTCTATAAATGGTCTATAAGATAAACTACGATAAAACTATCTAAATAGTGTGGTTAAAGATTATGAGCAACACTAAAAAAGTTAGTGAAGACTTGAGCGCTGCCGGACAACTAACTTCTGAGGAGTTAAAACAGGCAGCCCAAGAGGGATTTAAGTCAGTGCTGAACCTGCGTTCTCCTGATGAAGCAGGTTTTCTCAGTGACGAACAGCAGCAAGCTCAAGCGGCTGGACTGCAATATGCTAATGTCCCATTAAAGCCTTCAGAAGCAAATCAAGAGCAAACAGAGTTAGCAATTCAGGAGATTGAGAACTTACCCAAACCAATTTTAATTCACTGTGCTGCTGGAGCAAGGGCTGGTGGTATTGCCTTGATTGCTAATGCTATTAGTGAAGGTCTGACTTATGAGGAAATTAGTCAGAAAGCCCAAGAGCTTGGTTTAAACTTAGAACAACCGCACCTCAAGCAATTCTTACTTGAAAAGTATATTGCCAAGCAAAAATGACTAACTCAACACCAAGTCGTTTGGGTGAACTCGCCAACCTGTTTTTTAAGTTGGGCGTCATCGGCTTTGGGGGCCCGGTTGCCCATATTGCCATGATTGAAGATGAAGTGGTTAAGCGGCGTCAGTGGTTGACAAGGGAGCATTTTCTAGATTTGCTGGGCGCAACAAACCTAATTCCTGGGCCAAATTCCACAGAAATGGCTATCCACATAGGATACATCTATGCAGGATGGCTGGGGCTGATTGTGTCAGGCGTCTGTTTTGTCTTACCTGCGGTTCTAATTACTGGTGGGTTTGCTTGGGTTTATGTTGCCTACGGTACTCTACCGCAAATTGCTCCCTTACTTTATGGCATTAAACCGGCTGTTTTAGCAATCATCATCAATGCCCTGTGGGGCTTGGCCAAAAAGGCTGTGAAAACTCGCCAATTACTAGTAATCGCTTTCGCTGTGGCATTGCTAACATTATTATTGAAATTAAATGAAGTAATTGCCCTGTTAATTGGGGGATTGCTGGGTATGGTTTGGTTACATTCTGGCGAGAAAAACGATAAACCAGGAGATAAAGCCAACTTTCTGATTGCTAGTCTCAGCACAGGTGCGACTTTGAAAGCATCCGCTGTACTTGCTACATCGGTAGCTACTGCATCTACTGTAACCAACGTTTCTTTATGGCAATTGGGTTGGTTTTTTCTCAAAGTCGGTAGTGTTTTATTTGGTGGTGGCTACCTGTTGGTGGCTTTTCTGCAAGGGGGATTAGTTCAAGAATACGGCTGGCTGACACAACAGCAGTTATTAGATGCGATCGCAATTGGTCAATTTACCCCTGGGCCAGTACTTTCCACTGCTACGTTTATCGGTTATGTGATTGCTGGCATACCTGGCGCAATTGTTGCCACAATCGGAATTTTTCTACCTTCTTTTGTTTTCGTTGCTGCCCTAAATCCCTTAATCCCACGCTTACGAGCCTCTTCTTGGACTAGAGCATTTTTGGATGCTGTCAATGTTAGTGCTGTAGCGCTAATGGTTGTTACTACTGTGCAACTGGGGGTAGCGACTTTAACATTACCACAAGCCCCATTTGTAGATTTTCTCGGTTTAGCGATCGCGATCGTCTCAGCCATTTTAGCTATTCACTTTCGCATTAATGCTGCATGGCTAGTCTTTGGTAGCGCTTTCATTGGATGGGGTGCTTCACTCTTGGGCTACACTCGATGAAATTGCAAGTATTTTAGATTACTAGCTGCTCTTAACTTGACTTTATACACTTAAATGAATAAGTGTCTTTTTTAACTTCATTTTTCTATCCTCTCTATAACTCGAATTTATAAAGATTTTTCTGATTTTGGCGGCTTAAGTAAGTCAAAAAATAGATAGATTAAATCTTGCTTTCAAACTATTTTCATGTGATAATCACCATTAACTCCGGTAAATCTATAGATTTACAGGTGTTTATTGTAAAAGTTGAAAAATTCAGATTGTTAGCTATTTAAAAGCTGTAAACATACCAGTCTATAGCTTGAAGTATGCTATCTAGAAAAAGTTTGCTGCTTTGCGTTTTAGCACACATCTGTGCATACTTTAAATTTGACTTCTAAACGGTGACAGATAAGTTTTTCATGCCAATTTTTATATCTCTATTCAACCATCTAAATTATTATGCTCAAGAGCTAAGAAACTGAGTTTATGAAGTTCCAGCCATTGCATTTCATCCCAAATTGGAGTCGGTCTAAAAAGCAAAAAGGTTTATGCCGCAATTTCTCGATCGTGTTTGCACTAGGTTCCTTTTTGGGTTTAGCGATCGCCACTACTACCAGCCATTCCGAAAATGCTACAGCCGCTTATCCGATTGCTGCCAACTTGTCAAACGTAACCCTACGTGCTTCTAAGTACAAAGGCGGTTGGGATTTGCAACTCAAGCTAGCTGGGCAAGATAAATTTCCCTACAAAACTGAGTTCACAGAATTTACTGGGGGAAACTTTATCGTACAGGCAATCAACGCCAACGCCATTGACATCGGTAGTGCTAGCGAGATCCCACCGATTTTTGCGGTTCAATCCCAAGGGGCGGTGAAAATCATTGCTTCCATTAAGGGGCCGACAGTGGGTCAAGTCGTACTCGTGCCAAAAAACTCCAATGCTAAGAAGTTTACTGACCTCAAAGGTAAGAAAGTCGGCTATGTCAAAGCAACCACAGCTCATTACTTCCTAATTAAGATGTTGGCACAAGAGGGATTGACACTCAAAGATGTGAATGCGGTGCCACTAACTATTCCTGACGGACTCTCTGCATTCAGGAGAGGCGATTTAGATGCTTGGGCCACCTACGGTTACGCAATCCAGCAAGCCCAGAAAGATGGAGCCAAGGTACTAAAATCAGCAAAAAACATTCTCTCAGGCAATTTTACGATTGTCGCAGCGCCGAGTGCGATCGCCGATCCTAATAAAAAAGCTGCGATTGCAGACTTCCTCTGCCGCATCCAGAAATCGCAAGATTGGCAAGCATCAAATATAGAGGCGTGGTCAAAGAACTATGCAAAAGCAATTGGAGTGGATGAAACCTTTGTACTCAAAGATGCCAAAGAGGGTTTAAAACAAAGGCGATCCCTACGGGGGCAAGCTACGCAAGTGTTGCCGATTTCCCAACAAGCGATCGCTTCCCAGCAAGATGTCGCCGACACCTTTTATCGTGCAGGCGTCATTCCCACGAAAGTTGATGTGAAACCATTATGGGATGGAAGCTTTACTAATGCGATTAATAAATGCAAATAGTCAATGATATAACTCCTAACTCCTGACTCATTTGTTCAAATAAAGTTAACTTAAACTAAGGTGAAATATGTCAATTCAAGACACAGTATCTAATTGGGAACAACTGTTAGAAATTGCCCAAAAAAATACCCCGGCTCGACGGGTGCGTAGACCAGGGCAATCTCCTTCTACCGCTCCCATCCCTAGCAGTCTTCATAAATTGCCGCCAGACACAGAACCGCCAGTACTGCTCTACCGCGATACCAACTCTTGGTGTCCATTTTGCGAACGGGTTTGGTTTGCTCTTGAAGAAAAAGAAATTCCCTTTGCAACAGAGTTTATCGACTTGACTAACAAGCCTAAATGGTATACTGATTTAGTTCCCACAACTCTTGTCCCGGCGGCGAAAATTGAGGACAAATTAGTTTATGAATCCAAAGATATTCTGTTAGCTTTAGAAGAACGATTTGGGCCAACCTTACTGCCTGAAGACCCAGAGGAAAATGCTATTGCAAGACAGTGGCTTGAGGATGCTGAAACCAATGGTGTGAGAGATATCGCCTACAAATTTCTCAGACAACCCCCAGAAGATCCGCATGAATTAGCAAGCTTACAAGCGGCTTTTGAAGCGAAATTAGACGAAGTAGAGCAACTTCTCGGCAAGTATCCCGGCCCCTACTTTTTGTCAACATTTAGTGTCGTAGATATTACTTATAGTCCCCATTTAGATAGATTGGCGGCTAACTTACCCGTTTATCGCGGATATCAACTCAAGGGAAATCCCCGCTATCCTCGGATTAACGCTTGGTTTGAAGCACTCAAACAGCGTCCCGCTTATCACCGAGTAAAATCGGATGATACCACCAACAATTTACTTTTGCGTCGTCGGTGGGGCGTGACACCAATCGGTAATCCTTTGCCACCTGACCCAGCTATTAGCCAAGAAATCCAATTTCGGGCAGAAGCGGCTGAAAGGTTGACTGATAACCGAGAAGTTGCTTTAGGAGATATTCTGAAAAACTCTGGGGTGCAAGCATTAGCAGTCAATGGCGACACAACAGCCGTTAAAGAAGCGGTTGATTTTCATCTCAGATTGCTGGCTGACTATCTCATCAATGGTAATGGTGCAGCCTTACCGTGGGGACGCGTGGGTGGTAAAGACAATGCTGACCCCACTGCGGCTGCGATTGGTGCCATCACACTGGCCTATGTGAGAAATCGCATCTGTGCGCCACGGGATATGAGCGCTGGTGCTGCAACTGCATTCCGGGCAGCAGCTGATAAAGTGTTGGCATCTCTTTATTAGCGATCGCATTTCCAGATCAATCTGGTATAAAAGAACGTGAGTTCGACAAGTCTTATTTGACCTCTCCTCCAGCCCCTCTCCGACACGGAGAGGGGAGCAAAAAGCTGAAATTTTCGTTGCTCCTCCCTCTCCGAAACGGAAAGGGAGGTTGGGAGGGAGAGGTTCATCGAACTCACGTTAAAAGAATGTAGACAATACGGTTCGGATAAGGTTTTTTGGTTACACGCCGCTAATCGTAAAGACGCGATAAATCGCCGTCTCTACAAAGGACTGATTATTGTAGAGACGGCGATTTATCGCGTCTCTTGCCTTAACCGAACCGTATTGAGAATGTAGAGACGTATCACTGCTACGTCTCTACAAAGGTTTTAGATGGAGATATCTTATCGATAATCTTGACTTTGAATGCTTCCTAAACGAGCAGCATCACGAATATTGTAGTCAGCACGGGTAAAGCGATTTAGCTGCATTTCAAAAAAGTCTCGATTAGCTTGTAAATGCTTGGGATTTTGGTCATCTAAAGGATATAAAAGTGCAGTTCGCAAAGCTTGAATTACCGCAGAAGTAACACAGTACATTGACCGTTGGAAACTCACTCCCAACTGAATCAACATATCTTCTTCACCCCGGCAATGTTGCTTGTAGTAATCAATAAGATATGGTGGCAAAAAATGCAACATATCTTGCATTAATAATGTCGGGGGAATGCCAGCAGTACCGACTGGAAATACATCAGCGTAAAGAATGCCATAGTGAAAGTCTTTCTGGTCTTCTGGCACTTGACGCGCTTGAGCATTATAAGATTTTGTTCCTCTAAAGGGTGCGGTGCGGTAGAAAACGGCTTCTACATAAGGTAATGCGGCTTCATACAGCCACATAAAACCCTTAGATTTGGGGACAATTTCGTAGCATTCACCACGAATATAAACGTGATGATAAATAGGACGACCTGCGATCGCAAATATACCATTAACTATGAAGCTCATTGCCTCTGGAACGCTGCTAATGGTACCTTCATCGTAGCGGTCTGACATTTCAAAGAATACTGGGGCCATGATTTCCCAGAATAAGCCTAGATTAGCGTAGTATGACATCTGGCGGCACTGTTCCAAAAACATATCGGGGAACAGCTTGTAAAGTCCCAGCATCACGGGGTTCCCTTGGAAGTAAGCTTTAATTGCTCGGTCAGCGTTGGCTTTGTATTCTTCAGAATCTAGATAAGGGTCAAATTGTCCACCCATCCCTCTGTGCCACAACATCGCCCGCATACAAGCTTCTGCAAATTCCATGTTAATGCGATCGTGGAACAAGTGATGCAACAACTTTGGCATTTTGAAAGTTTCACCTTTCTCAATAAATGCCAAAAGTTCTGGATGTGCAGTAGCTTCGCCGCGCCAAATTCGTAAATCGGCATCATCACCAGCGTAATGATTATGCAGTTCTAAATACTCTTTGGGTAAGAAGTATTTAAAGAATGGTAACGGGTTTAAAAATTCGCGTTCGGCAATGTAAAGTAGGTCACGCCAGTAAAAATCCATCGGTACAGCATAAGCTTTATACAAACCGATGATTTGCATTAAATTTTCTGGAGTGTCGGGTAACATTGCACCGCCTGCTTCTAAGCGGTGAATTACTTCGGCAAATTCGTGTTTTGAAGGGGGTAATTTAATTGCTGTTTTAATTGCTGTCATGGTAATCGTAAATTGGTAGAGACGCGATTTATCGCGTCTGGGGGATAGGTTTTGAGAGGTGATTTATCGCGTGTGGGGGGATAATTTTTGAGACGCAATTTCTCGCGTGTGGGGGGATAGGTTTTGAGACGCGATAAATCGCCGTCTCTACAAGTGTTTTGATGTATTTTCTATTTCAGTGCGACTTCAGAGATTACGGTTTTTTCTAAGGAAGGAATTGCAGCCACCATTGTTGTAGTTGTGGATTCACTCCAACGCACTAACCAAGTGGGTTGTACTCCTAAAAAGATGATGAAGGCTGCCAAAATTAAAGCTGGGATTTTCTCAGACCAAAGAACTTTGGGATAGTAGGCGAAGTTATCGAGTTTGCCAAAACAGGTACGGTTGAGGAGGATGACAAAATAAACTGCGGTTAATCCACTAGCGACTACACACAAAATTGTCGGGATGGGAAAGACAGAGAAACTACCTTGAAAGACGATAAATTCGGCGATGAATCCTGTTAAACCGGGAATACCTGCGCTAGCCATTCCACTTAAAACTAGTAAGGCGCTAATTAGAGGTAAACCGCGTATGGGACTCATTAAACCATTGAGTTTATCTAACTCACGTGTACCGACTTTCGCTTCTACGACTCCCACCAAGTGGAAAAGAATCGCCAGGATGATACCGTGGCTGAACATTTGGGCGACTGCACCCACAAGTGCTAAGGGAGTACTAGCAGCACCAGCTAGCAAGATATAGCCCATGTGACCAACGGAACTGTATGCTACCATGCGCTTGATATCTTTTTGAGCGATCGCAACTACTGCCCCATAAATAGCGCTGATTGCTCCCCAAATTGCTAAAGTCGGTGCAATAATACTCCAAGCATGGGGAAACATACCTAACCCAAATCGCAGCAATCCATAAGTCCCCAGCTTTGCTAACACGCCACCGAGAAGAATGGCAATTGGTGCTGAAGCCTCAACGTAAGCATCGGGTAGCCAAGTATGGAAGGGAATTAAGGGAATTTTAATCCCAAAACCTAAAACTATTCCTGCTAGTAAAAGGATTTGTTTTGCTGTTGACAGATTTTCTGTAGAGACGGCATCAAAAGCAAAATTGGTAGAACCACTCAGCCACACCATACCCAAGAATGTTGCCAGAATTAAGGCTCCCGATACAGCAGTATAAATCAGGAATTTCATCCCAGCATAACCCCGTTTTGCCCCTCCCCAAATGGAAATTAGTAAATAGAAGGGGATTAATTCTAGTTCGTAGAATAGGAAGAATAGCAGCAAATTCTCTGCTAGAAAAGCACCTGCAACTCCTCCACTAACTAATAAAATCATGGAGTAGAACAGCCGGGGACGTTCAGTTTCTTTACTACTGCTGTAAATAGCAATCCAGGTAAGCAGGCTATTTAACACCAACATCAAGATAGAAAGCCCATCAACACCTATTTGATAGCTCAAGCCAAGGGTTTCATTCCAGGGTAAATACTCTTTAAATTGCATTCCTGGATTGCTGATATCAAATTTTAGCAGGATAAACAGGTTCCATAAGAAAACTATCCCTGAAAAGATTAATGCTATTAAACGAATGCGATGCTTAGGTATACTTACAGGTAATATTGCTATGAGAATAGCAGCGAAAATCGGGAGCCAAATTAAGACACTTAACATGGTAATTTTGTCCTTTGTTATTTGTTATTTGTCCTATGTCTTTTGTTCTTGATGACTTATAGCGGTTCTCGGTTAAGTGAGGTACAAGAACCCCACCCCCAACCCCCTCCCCGCAAGCGAGGAGGGGGCTAAGATGTACCTTGTATGATTAGGAAACGCTATATTCTTAGTCAATGACTAATGACAAAGGACAAAAAATCTAACTTACTATACTAATTTCTCCAGTATCTAAATCGTAATAACCACCGACTATTTTCAGTTTTTCTGCCTTGATTAACTCAGATAAAACTGTCGATGATTTTAATTTTTCAACTTGCGCCAAAATATTTGCTTTACAAGCATTTTCTAACTTATCTCCTGATTTATCTTTTGAGCTTTCTACACTTGGTTTAATCGCTTCAAGTAAACTTCCAATTCGCCCTGGCACTTCAGCACCTTTAATCGCGGCCTCTACCGCACCGCATCTTTCATGCCCCACGACCATGATGACTTTGGAACCTAATACTAAGCTACCAAATTCTAAGCTACCAATTTGCTGTGTCGTGGCAATATTACCAGCTATCCGGCAGACAAATAAATCTCCAAGTCCTTGATCGAAAACAATCTCTGAAGGGACTCGTGAATCTGCACAACCGAGAATAGAAGCGAAGGGTTTTTGACCTTTGGCAACTTCGACTAAACGTGAATATGTTTGGTCGGGATTACGACGTTTTCTTTTAGAAAATCTTTCATTTCCATCTAATAGCTCTTGCAATGCCTTATCGGGTGTAATATCTTCTTCTACTGGTTTTTTTTCGGCTGCAAGCAAGTTTGAGCCAAGTCCGGCTGTCAATACACCTGTACCGATCGCACCTGCACCAAACTTCAATAAACCTCTTCTGGAAAGATTGAGTTGGGGATGTTGTATGCTCATGAAATTCTCCTCACAATATTAAACTGTTAACTTTGAGACGCGATAAATCGCCGTCTCTACAAGTGTTTTGGGCTGATCTAAACTGTGTTGACTGCTATCCAATTGTCGAGATTTGAAAAACCAAATTTAAAAACTGTATTCCCCAAAATGGCCAAGTTACCCACATTCCTAAAAAGCTCACTCCTAAAAGAACAGTGAGTGCATAAAACTGGGTTTGCCCAGAGTTGCTGTATTTAAGACCTTCGCCACCTAATAGCGAAAATAAACCAACGAAGTTAACGATGCCATCGACTACAAAGCGGTCAATCATATCGGCAAGTTGGGAAATTTTGGCAACTCCAAAAATGATGGTCATTTTATAGAGTTTGGGGGTGTAAAAGTCGTATGCGAACAAGTCCTGCAAACCTTGCCAAGGGAGACGAATCGGTTTAGGAATGTTGCTTAAATAAATCACGCCAGTGATACTGCAACCGAAAATACTCGACCAAATTAAAAGTAGTGCAACATCTTTATTTAGGCTTGCCCAATCGGGTAAAAGTGATAAGCTTTGCAACACTAAAGGAAGATGTAGACTGACACCAAGTAAAATCATTGTTGGCAAAATCATCGGCCAGTGAGCTTCAGGCGATCGCTGACTCATTTGTGTAGGTTTACCGCCAAAAACTAAAGCGAATTCTCTGGTTAAACTCACGGCTGTTAAAGCATTTACCGCGATTACTACTCCCACTAACCAAGGTTGCGTTTCCCACAACCCATCTGTTAATTTCACCAGCGCCCAAAAGCTACCCAGTGGTGGAAAACCAATTAATCCCAATGTCCCGACGATAAAAGCGATCGCAGAAATCGGGCGACGCGTCCACAATCCGCCTAATTGGGTAACATCTTGGGTGATGCTATTCCAAATAATTCCCCCAGTACTCATCACCAATAAGGCTGCGGATATGGCGTGAGTGAGTACTAACAATAGCGCCGCTTCGTATTCTTGCACTCCCACAGCGATGAATACTAAACCCATGTATGCGCTGACAGAATAGGATTGGCAGCGTTTGAGATCGATTTGAGCGATCGCAATTAAAGAAGCACCAACGGCTGTCACCGCACCAATCGCAACCATCGCCGAGGAAGCTATGGGCGAGATGCTTAACACAGGTTGCAATTTAATCAGCACCCATGCACCACTAGCTACTACTACCGAGTTCCGCAAAATCGTACTGGGAACAGGGCCTTCCATCGCTTCATCTAGCCATAAATGCAGGGGAAATTGGGCACATTTACCCATCGGCCCAGCAATTAAAGCTAAACTTACCAGCGCCATAGTTGTCGGGTTGACGTTAGCAGTAGCCGCCCATTCAGCTAATTCTGGATAATTCCAAGTTCCAGCTAAAGGCCATAATGCCAACACGCCCATTAGCAAGAATAAGTCTCCCACCCGCTTGGTTAAGAAAGCATCTCTCGCACCTGAAACTACCAACGGCTGGCTAAACCATAAGCCGACTAGTAGATAGGTTCCCAGCGTTAGGACTTCCAAAATTACATAGCTGAAGAACAAATCATTACACAAAGCAAGGGCACATAATCCGGCTTCAAATAATCCCAATAAAGAATAGAAGCGTCCCCAACCCCAATCCATTTCCATGTAGCCGATCGCATAAATCTGCGCCAGCGAGTTCAAGCCAGTAATCACAACCAAAGCGCCGACACTGACTGAGGATATATCCAAAGCAATGGTTAAGTCTAAACCAGCCGTAGACAACCACGGAATAAATACTTCTTGGGCTGGATAATTCCAAGTTGCTTGTAAAGCGATCGCACTATGTACAAACGCCAAAAATGTCATCACCAAATTTACATAACCCGCCGGTCTTGGCCCCGTTTTCCGAATGATCCCTGGCGACCAAGGGACGGCTAACAAACCACCGATTAAGGCATAGCACGGAACTAGCCAAACAGTCTCTAGTAGAAACTGAGCCATTAACTTACCTCTAAATTTGTATCAAAAATTTGGGGTTTTAAATCAACTGGCGTTGATCCCTGTTAACCCAACGATGTCTACGACGGGCGTAGCTGCCGCAGATAATGCAAATTTATGTTTATTTAATTTTGTTAGAAACAGCTTACCGTTATATCTGTCAAAATGGAATTAGTTAATTAAATAAATTTAAGATAATAACTCTAATTATTTCTTATATAATCAACTATTTCAGCAAGTAATAATAGGTATTTATTCTTATCTATCCATCGAATGAGGGATGAATCAATAGTTATCATTAGTTTTATCAATTCATATAAATGACAAGAGACGCAATTGATTGCGTCTCTACAAATCGACTCAAGATAATTTATATTTGGGTGATTTTGTCAACCTGCCAGTGAGAGATAGTAATAGCAGGTGGTGAATCAACTTGGCTGATGGGGGCGGGTTTCATGTCTCGGTAGTCCAGGAGTTGGACTACGATGAGGTAAGCGATCGCTAAAATGATCGAAATCGCACCTGTAAGAATAGCAATTATTTTCGAGCGTTCCATCAGTATTTCCTGTAATCCAAGTTGTTATGCAGTGCCTATATCCACATAATAGACTCGGTTAAAGTTTCTGGGCGTGAGCGAACCGCACTTTAGCACATAAAATATTAATAACCTGAAAGCGACATTGAGCGATCGCCATGACAACGAAACAAGCTATCTTTGACGCTATTGAACAACTGCCACAACACCTAAAAGACGTGTTGCAGTATGTTCAACAACTTGCACGTACCCAAAAATTATCAGCATCTAACGTACCCACCCAAAGTAGCGATCGCCTTGCAAATTTCATCGGCGCAGTATCTCACGGTTCTCTAGCTGCCAACTTAGACGCAAACCTAACCCCCAACCCCTTCCCTACAAGGGAAGGGGAGCAAAAATCAAAGCCTCTCTCCTTTTAGGAAAGAGGTTTGGAGAGAGGTCAAAATATTAAGTCGCACATCGAGTTTTAATATAAAAGTAAGTGCAAAAATGAGCCTTTGATACTCAACGTTGACCTTCTGAGGCTCGACGTTGAGTATCAAAGGCTCGACGTTGACCTTCTGAGGCTCGACGTTGACCTTCTAAGGCTCGACGTTGACCTTCTGAGGCTCAATGTTGACCTTCTGAGGCTCGACGTTGACCTTCTGAGGCTCGACGTTGACCTTCTGAGGCTCGACGTTGACCTTCTGAGGCTCAATGTTGACCTTCTGAAGCTCGAAGTTGCGCCTTTTATCCTCGAAGTTGCACCTTTGAAGCTCAACTAACAAATATATCTAACCATTCCTGAATTTACAGGCGTGAGCGTGTAGTAAAATTTGCTCACCTCCGTAAAGTGCAACATGGCTGAAGACTTCTCCGGTAAAAATCTCCGAGGACGCAACTTCAAAGGCAGACAAGACCTTGCGGGTACAAACTTTAGCTATGCCGACATTCGAGGGGCAAACTTTAGTGGTGCTAACCTGGCAGGGGCAAACTTCAGTCATGCCAAAGCTGGACTGCAACGCCGCTGGGCAATTTTCCTAGTCCTTGTCTCGTGTCTTTTGTCGGGACTTTCAGGATTGTTATGGGTTGTCAACGGGTTATTGGTGTCACGAATATTTGATACTTCTAGCTTAGAGTTTCAAATTGGCGGCTGGGCTGCCCTAATCGTATTAATTGCCTTTTTCTTCGTCACAATTTGCCAAGGAGTAGCAGCTGGTTTAGGAGTCTTAGCCGTAGACCTCACCGTAGTGTTTGCCGTAGCCATAGCCGGAAGCCTAGCCGGATCTGGAGCCGCAGCCGCAGCCGGAGCCGGAGTCATAATCGGAGCCGGAGCCGGAGCCGCAGCCGCAGCCGGAGTCATAATCGGAGCCATAGCCGGAGCCGGAGCCGGAGCCTTAGCCGCAGCCGCAGCCGCAGCCATAGCCGGAGCCATAGTTAGAGCCAGAGCCATAGTCGGAGTCATAGCCGGAGCCGGAACGTTATTTAGTATCTACATCAGCTGGCGAGCCATGAAAGGAGATCAAAAACACTCCTTAATTCGCAATATTGCTGTTGCCTTTGCTGCAACAGGAGGTACAAGTTTTCGTGGCGCTAACTTAACCAATGCTGATTTCACCCAAGCCACACTCAAAAGTACAGATTTGCGAAACACTATTCTTATCTGTAGCCGTTGGTATCAAGCCAAAATGCTTGACCGTGTTCGTCCTGGCTCAACTTATCTTCAAAACTTACAAGTACGTCAACTGCTGATTACAGGACAGGGACAGGATAAGAATTTTTACCGTGAAAACTTGCGAGGTATCAACTTACAATCAGCAAATCTAGCTGATACCAGTTTTATTGGCGCTGATCTCAGTGAAGCCAATTTGCAAGATGCCGATTTGTCAAGAACAAAGCTAAAGCAAACGCAACTAGACGGCACAGATTTAACAGGTGCAACACTCACCGGAGCTTATATTGAAGATTGGGGGATTACAAATACGACTAAATTGCATGGGGTGAAGTGTGAATATGTCTTCATGCGCTTACCCACCAAAGAAGACCCCGACCCGCTCCGCAAACCTGATAATAAACAAGAGGTATTTGCAGACGGGGATTTTGCCAACTTTATCAAGCCAATTTTTGACACCCTCGACCTTTACCATAATCAAGGCGTTGACCCCCGCGCTGTTGCGATCGCCTTCAAAAACCTTGCCGAAAACCATCCCAAAGCCGAGTTAGAAATCGTGGCAATGGAGAAGCGCGGCAATGATAAAATCTTGCTCAGAGCCAAAACCGCCGCAGGTAGCGATAAATCTCAACTCAGTGCAGAATATTTTGATGATTATAATCAACTCAAAGCCTTATCGCAGAGTCAGCAATTATTGCTGGTAGAAAAAGATAAACGCATTATTAGTTTAGAAAATATGGTAGATACTGCTCTCAAGCAGCCGAAATTTTATACTCAAGGAGATACAAATATGTCAGATATCAGCGGCATCAATATTCAAGGCAGCAGTAATGTTAGCGGTATCGCTGGCAATAATTCTATTGCTAATCTAGGAACCATTAGCGGTAACGTGAGTATTGCCCTCAATCAGTTACCTGATGCAACCGATGCCGAGAAACCAGGAATTAAAGAATTATTGTCGCAGTTGCAAGATGCGATCGTACAATCCACATATTTGTCAGAAGAAGACAAAACCGAAGCCCTAGAACAGGTGAACAGTTTGGCAGAAGCGGGTAAAAATCCTCAAGAATCCACCAAGCAAAAGACGGCAAAAACAGCCATTACCATGTTGAAAGGGATATTTACCGGCTTACCTGCTGTTGCTTCTCTAGTTGAAGCGACTAATAAATTATTGCCTGCCATTTCTAAACTATTCGGTTTGGGATAATTTAACGCGATCGTAGGTGATATCATGTCCGCTTGATTACTTACTAAACCCGAAGAACCCCACCCCCGCCAAAGCTACGCTTTGTCTCCCCTCCCCGCAAGCGGGGAGGGGCTGGGGGTGGGGTGCAATGACTGTGGAAATCATAACTAATTATGCGGACATGAGATGAGATATTCCTCAAAAGTATACAGACGTGATTAATTTGTACAGTGCATAAGTCTTATGTCAATATTTATGCAAAGGTGTCTTGATTACATGAATCTAATGAACTTTCAAATCCAAGGCTTTTTTACGACGTTAATAATTGGTACTGTGTCAGCATTGACCATTTCAGACGCTATCTCTCAAAAGGTGAACGCCCAAGCTGCGCCTTCTTGTAATAATGCAACTATAAAAGGTAGGTATGGAATTAATTTCAATGGGACGTTTGCAGCAACGCCTTTAGCTGAAGTTGGTTTCTACAAGTTTAATGGAACGGGAAGTTTTCAAGGAACAGTTGCTCAGAGCACTGACGGTACTATATCTACAAACAAGGCAGTATCAGGACTCTATAGTGTTAAACAAGATTGTACGGTGTTGATATATGGTGATGGTTCTTTAAGCGGTATTATTGTTGATGGAGGCAAAGAAATCTTTCTTATCCAAACTGATCCAGGTTCAGTAATTACTGGTACTTTGAAAAAAGTAAACTGATTTACTCCATCTGTCCCAACCCTTGAAATAAATCAGTTATATCATGTCCGCTTGATTGCTTATTAAACCCGAAGAACCCCACCCCCGCCAAAGCTACGCTTTGTCTCCCCTCCCCGCAAGCGGGGAGGGGATTAAGGGGTGGGGTGCAATGACTGCGGTTAGCATAACTAATTATGCGGACATGATATTACCTGATTCACCGGATTCCGAGAAACCAGACATTAAAGAATAGAAGAAAGAGTGCAAGGCGCTCGTAGCTCTCCATAAATAATATCGTATCTACTTTCTTCATTCTCAGGTAGTTTTGGAATGTAGAGTTAAATTTTTCCAAAATGTCTTTAACTGAAGAAATTCTTTCCCAATTACCCGGCGATGTTTTAGGAGGATTGCGCCAAAGCGATCGCATTCTCACATCTGGGCGAGAAAACACCGCACCTATACCAACGTTAGTTAAAGAAAGTCAACAGCCTTTAGGCGATACTGACTTCGATGTAATTATCTGCGGTGGCACATTGGGCATTTTAATTGGTTGCGCCTTAGCGGTGAAGGGATTGCGGGTAGCATTGCTGGAACGGGGTATTTTGCGGGGGAGGGAACAAGAGTGGAATATTTCTCGCAAAGAATTAGATGTATTTGTGGAATTAAACTTGCTGACTGAGGAAGAATTAGAGAGTGCGATCGCCACTCAATATAACCCAGCGCGAGTTAGTTTTGCTGGCGGTACAGAAGTTTGGGTAGAGGATGTCTTGAATATCGGCGTAGATCCAGTTTATCTACTAGCTACCTTGAAAACCCGATTTCTCGCCGCAGAAGGAAAGTTGTTAGAAAACACACCTTTTAGCGAAGCAGTAGTTCATCCCGACGGGGTGATAGTAAATAACCAATTCAAAACTCGGTTATTAATCGACGCGATGGGACATTTTTCACCAATCACCCAACAAGCACGCCAAGGCAAAAAACCAGATGCGCTGTGCTTAGTTGTGGGAAGTTGCGCCCAAGGTTTTCCAGAAAATAACTCAGGCGATTTATTATTATCATTCACATCATTGCAGAATCAATGTCAATACTTCTGGGAAGCTTTTCCAGCCAGAGATGGCAGAACGACTTACTTATTTACCTACATGGATGCAGAACCCCAACGTTTGAGCTTAGAAGCTCTATTTGAGGAATATCTGCGTCTTTTACCAGAATATCAAGGAGTGGAGTTGAGCAACCTGAAATTTCAACGGGCACTATTTGGTTTCTTTCCCACCTATCGCCAAAGTCCCTTAAAAACCCCTTGGAATCGCATTCTACCAGCTGGAGATAGCAGTGGTAATCAATCTCCCTTGAGTTTTGGTGGTTTTGGGGCAATGGTGCGTCACCTGAAGCGTTTAACTTATGGCATTTCCGAAGCACTAGAAACAGAACAATTATCTGCAAAAGCGTTAACACTGCTGCAACCTTATCAGCCAAGTTTGACTGTTACTTGGTTGTTTCAAAGGGCGATGAGTGTTGGTGTAAATCAAAAAATTGCCCCAAATCAAATTAACCAATTACTCTCAGCAGTATTTCAGGAAATGCAACAGTTGGGTACACCAGTGCTAAAACCATTTTTACAAGATATAGTGCAGTTTTCGGCACTGACGCAAACACTGTTAAAAACTGGCTTATATCATCCTGGAATAGTTGCCAAGATAATTCCGCAAGTAGGTTTGGCAAGTTTGCTAGATTGGATGTTACATTACAGTAATTTAGGTGTATACACTGCCTTGTTTTCGCTAAGTCCAATGCTAGAAACATGGATTAAGAATCAACCAAAAGAACAACAATATTATTGGCATCGTTTAATCGATGCTTGGAAGTATGGTTCTGGCGGTGATTACTCAGATGAAACTTAGAATAATATCGGTGTGAGGATAACATGATGGAACGGAAATCATCAGGAATCAAATACTTTGCAGTGCTGATTGGATTCCTGCGCGATCGCCAAGGATTTCTAGAGGAAATTCGCCAAGGTACGAGATTACCAAATAAAATCATTTCGCTGCTGGTTTGCAGTTCATTATTTATCGCTGCTTATGGCGGAATCATTGGTGCATATCATAGCTGGATGCAAGCTTTATCTTCCGCCATTAAACTCCCAGCCCTTTATTTAATCACACTTTTGATTTGTATCCCGACGTTGTTCTTTGCGAACATTATTTTTGGTTCCAAACGGAGTTTTGCCCAGCATTTAGCATTAGTCTTAACTGCGGTTTCAGTCACCAGCGTACTTTTATTTAGCTTTGCCCCAATCACGCTGTTTTTCTTAATTACCACCAATAATTACCAATTTTTAATTCTGTTAAATGTCTTTATCTTTGCCATCACTGGATTTATTGGTATTTCGTCTTTATATCAAGCCACGAGTTTAGTTTTAGAACAAGATGATGAAAGTAGTAAAACCCGCCAGAAAATTTTGCAATTTTGGCTATTTCTTTACGCTTTCGTAGGCAGTCAGTTAGGATGGACTCTCAGACCGTTTTTTGGCACACCTGGTTCTGTGTTTGAACTATTCCGCGAAAGAGAAGGTAATTTCTATTTAAGCGTGATTAAATCTCTTAGCTATCTCTTTGGATTCCGTTAATTATTCATTAGCAATTCCACAAAATATACAACCTATAAAATCATGCTAAAAAAGCAAAATCGCGGAATTCAACAATTTAATGTTTTAGTAAATTTACTGCGCGATCGCCAGTCATTCTTAGAAGAAATTCGTCAGGGAGTGCGATTACAAAATAAAATCAGTTCTCTGTTCGTAACTAGTTCTATATTCTTTGCCCTTTATGGAGCAATTATCGGTGCATCCCACAGTTGGGGACAGGCATTATCGGGTGCTATTAAGCTTCCGGTATTCTATTTAATCACACTGATTATTTGTTTCCCGACGTTATTCTTTTTTAATGTTTTGTTTGGTTCTCGGAGCAGTATTCTACAGCATTTCGTTGTATTACTCACATCTGTATCAGTGATTAGCGTACTTTTATTTAGCTTGGCACCAGTTACGCTATTTTTTCTAATCACTACACCCGATTCTTATCAATTTTTTAAACTGCTGAATGTATTTATTTTTGGCATTACAGGCGTATTTGGCGTGAAGTTCCTGTATGAAGGAATGCAATTACTTTCTCAACAAGATGAAGTTGGTAAAAAAACTCGCACCACTATTTTAAGATCCTGGTTATTGCTTTATGCCTTTGTTGGTATGCAGTTAGGATGGTTTCTCAGACCATTTTTTGGTGCGCCTGACTCTAAATTTGAGTTGTTTCGGGCAGTGAAAGGCAACTTTTATTTGGATATTGTAACGGCGATTTCCGAAATTTTAGGTTTGCGTTAATCTCAGAAAAAGATAATTACTCTAGTTCCCAGTGATATCATGTCCGCTAGATTACTTATTAAACCTGAAGAACCCCACCCCGCCAAAGCTATGCTTTGTCTCCCCTCCCCGCAGGCGGGGAGGGGCTGGGGGTGGGGTGCAATGACTGTGGAAATCATAACTAATTATACGGACATGATACGACAACTAGTAGTTAATAAAACCTAGCTTGAACTTTCCTCGTTCCCAGTCTCCGACTGGGAATGCATTCATTGAGTCTCTGACTCAATAAACCTCTTACACAAATGCAAATTTCAAAGTCCCTCTCCCAAACTTGGGAGAGGGATTTAGGGTGAGGGCTTTAAATTCATGCAACAAGTCTAATCTCTAAAAGCTTCTTCTAGCCTGCTTTCAGCTTAAGGGTCAGTTTTCAGATATTCTTGTAATTGTTGGGTACGCAGTTTTGTGGTATCTTCCAAACAACCAAAATAAATGCTAGAAGCAATACTTCCGCCCTCATATCTGCTTCTTTCAAACTCACAATTGGTATCTCGAAACTTGATCCATCCTTGTTGTCCAGCAATCAATTTCTGTTTTCTAGGCCTTTCTAATGTAGATATCAATTGTTGATAAACTTGATTCAGCTTTTTATCTGCATTCTGATAAGATAACTTCGTACATTCATTAATTGCTGCTTGAGTTTGAGGATTATTGCAGTTTAACTTTTGAACTAAGCGCATCTCAGATAAATCCGGCGTTGCACCTGCTATTGTCATAGCAGGAGTATTTAAACTGCTGAGAGTTAGTATACTGGAAAAAACTAGTAATAATTGACGCATAGCAAAATCTTTGTTGTTAAGTATAGAAATTTGATATTTTTGGTAGCCTCGAACTCAGAATCAGAGTAGGAAGTGGTATGCTCCACAAAGAAGTGTCATGGTTGATTTTGGCTACCAGTACACTCCAGCGATGGAGTTTTGCTTAAAAGAAGAATAC
This sequence comes from Nostoc sp., assembly GCF_036918015.1. GTDB lineage: Bacteria > Cyanobacteriota > Cyanobacteriia > Cyanobacteriales > Nostocaceae > Nostoc. The sequence goes on along the minus strand of NZ_JBALEO010000063.1, from coordinate 54,676 downwards.
AGCAACTGCACGAAATCGAAATGGGATAAGCGATCGCTAGTATATATACTTATTGCATCATCCTGAAAAAGGGATGAAATTTTATTTACGCAAATAAAATATATATTTTTGTTAGAAGTATGATATCTGTGTCTAAAATATTTTTATTATACAGCTAAATTCCGATAAAACTCTTGCATTGATCGTTCAAATAACTGTATTCTTTATATTGTTGAAAATTGTTTTTCACAAAATCAATAACAAAGCACAATTTCAGCACATCGCAAAAAACATTGAGTGGGCAAATCGATAAATGTCGATATCAAACCAAAATCTATGTATGCTGTTGTCGCTGGCATTATGAATAACAGGAGCAACTCCCGAAATGAAAAATCAAATATTTTGTTTATGTGTGTAGTGTAGCAAGGAATTCAAAATTTTTTCTATTCCCTATCTCTTACAGTCCATACCTAATTTGAATAGAGAAGAGTATTGGCTAAATTTTCAATCTTTTCATCTCTCTAATCGGGGCAAGAAATCTATTCTGTGCTGGCTGAGTTTGGGATTTCAAACCCATTTTATCAACGAATCAAGACCAGGAAAATTATGACCTCTTTAGATCCTAATTTTTTTGACATCCCGGACAAAAGCCTAATCATCATCGACCCAGCCGTTGATGACTATAAAAAGCTAAATGGCAACAACTTGGAAGTCATCTTTAAAGACGTAGTAGATACAGAAGTAAGAACAGTAAATTCAGAAGCACAAAAACTGCTGAAAGCTCCACCAAAAGAATTGTTAGCGCCTCCTGGCGATCTCAATCCTACACTACTACTGTTTTTTGCATCGGTGACAGTACTGGTGTCATCTCATTGTGGTTACTGGCTTTGGCAATGGCCAGACTGGCTGTGTTTTAGTTTTAATGTTATTGCTTTGCATTGTTCTGGAACAGTAATTCATGATGCTTGTCACCAATCTGCCCACCGCAATCGAGTCATTAATGCCATATTAGGGCATGGTAGCGCCCTGATGCTAGGGTTTGTTTTCCCAGTGTTTACACGAGTACATTTGCAGCATCATGCTCATGTCAACGATCCTAAAGATGACCCAGATCATTTTGTTTCTACAGGTGGCCCGCTGTGGATGATTGCATTTCGATTCTTGTCCCACGAGGTGTTTTTCTTTCGACGCCGACTGTGGCGCAAATATGAACTATGGGAATGGCTAATTAGCCGCTCAATTGTTGTTGCAATTGTTTATATCTCAGTTCAGTATCATTTTTTAATGTACGTTCTCAATTTTTGGGTTGTACCTTCTGGTATAGTGGGATTAATACTGGGCTTGTTTTTTGATTATTTGCCCCATCGTCCCTTTGTTGAACGCGATCGCTGGAAAAATGCTCGTGTATATCCTAGCCCAATTCTTAACATCCTAATTTTAGGTCAGAACTACCATTTAATTCATCATTTATGGACTTGTATTCCTTGGTACAAATATCAGTATACATACTATCTGATGAAGCCTTTATTAGATGAAAAAGGCTGTTATCAAACTTCAGGGTTATTGCAAAAGAAAGACTTTTTAGAGTTTATTTACGATATCTTTGTAGGAATTCGTTTTTCTCATCAAAAAACTAAAAATCAAGATGAATCACAAAGTCGTAAATAGGTATTAACTCGTGAATTAGTCATTAGTTATTGGTCATTTGTAAATAACCAATGATATCAAGTCAGCTTAATGACTTATTAAACCCGAATCGCCCCACCCCGCCAAAGTATCCTACGTGTATACACAAGTCTGAAGTAGCTGAGAAATCAAGGTTTTACCCCACCCTAACCCTCCCCTTTCTAAGGGGAGGGAACAGTATTTCTAGTTTCCCGCCAATGCATCGGGGGGATTAAGGGGGGTAATTTGACTTGTGTGTATACCGTAGGCAAAAGCATCGGAGAGGGGTGCAATAACTCTGGGAATTATAACTATTTTATTTTTTGTAAATCAAAAAAACTGAACCAATCGGCCCAAGGTTTTCTACATAAGTTTTCTGGTTGTAATACAATCCTGGAGACATACCGCCATCAAATAAAATCCCTTCTTGAATCTTACCTAAACAGTTATTGCTAGCAATACCCTCTAAGACATTATCAAACATATCTGGCAGTAACTCTTGATTAAGTTGAGATAATTCAATCTCGGAATTAGCTTTCAAGTCATTAACTAATAAGATTACATAGCCTTGATTAGTAATAGCTGCCAGAGAGCGATTAGTTGCATTTTTACAAGCAAATTCTCCCAAATCTTGACAAATATCTTTAAACTTACCCTGACGATAGAATCTGCCATTACCGCCCACTAAATTATAATTGAGAATATCGTTCGTTCTTCTGCCAGCTTGAATAGTAGCCCGTCGCTGCTGGGGTGTACCTCCTGATATCCCAAAGGAAGAACGTTTATTTTTAAATGCTCCTGAATACTCTACGCCACGAGAAATATTTAAGCCTTGGGGTTTATCTTCAGTATCTATATAGTCGGCATTAATTGCAGCAATGGGTAGCTGTCCGTTTAACTTGGCATTTTCATCAGCGATGAGTTCATGAAACTGTTTTGCTACATATTCTTTACGTAGTTTACCTCTACTATCTTTGGCGTAGAGTTTATGAGATAGACCAACATTAACTTTGAAATCTAATTCGGCTGATTTGGGATTAAAAATAATTACATTGTTAATACCTTTAGGATTTTTTTTACCTTGATTATTGGTTTTAAAAAAATCAATACTGAACTTGGCATCTTTGCCAGGGCAACTTTTAGACGCTTTTGGGACTAAATTTGCTTCAATCTTTTGACAACCTGATAATACGCTTGCACTGATTATCAAGATAAATAACAAAAATAATTTTTTTGTAGGCATAATAATACAAAAAAAACCGCTACAGAATTACTATAGCGGGGAATAATTTAAAATTTCAGTCTGGAATCAATCTCAGAGCCAAAACTTAAGAGAACCATTCTACAACAGCTTCTTCTTTGGTGTTAGTATTCCGAGATGGTGTCTCACGATTAAATTTCATCTGAATTGAGCGGGTTTGCTCCCCATCAGCAGCTACAGCCAAAATTGGGTAGTCAATTAAACCATCCTGGAAGGACATCTGGAAGCGGAATGTTCCATCTGGATTTAGCTTAATTGGACGGCCACCAATGGTTACAGTCGCATCGGGTTCGGTTGCACCGTAGACTATCAACTCAGCATCGGCAATTAACCAGAACTGGCGCGGACGCACTGGTACGGCAGAAGCCGAGAAGCCAACACCTGAACCGGAAGCGGTTAAGCCAGACACGGTAGGAGTTGCCCACAGACCTACACCCGATGGGAAAATGTAGGAGCTAATAGCTTGTTCAGGACGCGCTGCACCTTGTTGTGAGCCGAAGATAGAACCAGCAACCCGTAGTGATTCGGCAGATTCTGCTAAACCAAATATTTCGTCGTAGATGGGGTTGCCATTTACAGCATTACCAACATTACCAACATTGCCATTGGCGGTAGCTGCAACCTTCTTGGCGGGAGGAACTAGTTCGTACTGAGTTTTGCCACGTAAATCTTCTTCAAAATTTACAGTGATGAAGACATCCTCAATCCAGTCAGAAGGATAGACGGGAGGAATGTGTACTCTACTAGAACGAGCTAGTACTAACCAACGACCATCAGCAGCACGATAGCCAATATCAATCGTATAATCGCGATCGCTAACTGGAACTGGTAGATACCATTCTCTAGCTAGTTCATCAGCGGGATATTCTTGAATGCTATGTGGGCTTTGGTATTCGATATTGATGTCGGTGACATCATAAATCCGTAGTGCCAGTTGTTGTCCGCCTTGCCGACGCAGTTCCTCTTTGTGTTCATTGGGAATATCCCAGTAAGTGTAAGCCCATTGAGGATCGCGCGGTAAGAGTACAATCCGGCTTTCACCATAGCCAGAGGGCAAATCTGCCAGTCCTTCATCAACATCAGCTAAAGATCCACCAGTACGATCTTCCTGACCTAATTCAAACTTTGCAGCTTCCACGGTTTCTTGTGCCTCCAATGAACGAGATGGACTGAGTAAGGTTCTGCTACGCTGGACTTCTTGTATTGATGCGAGTAGTTGTGATTTACGCATTCGGCTATAGCGAGAGATGCTATATTCGCTAGCAACTTTGCGTAGTTGGCGTAAGGTCATCTCCTCTAGTGGCGGGCGTTCTTTTGCCATTAATTTGGCCTCCAGTAGTTTAAGCGGTAAATGATTTCCCCTGGTTAAAGAATGCTATGTAAAATCTCATCCATTCCAGATGAATTTCTTATCCTGACTCCTGGTTTTGCCCAGTTTTTAAGTTTTTTAATCTGTTTTTAAATTGAGCCAACACCCTTTCAATTCCTTATTGTGCCAAAATTAGCATTTCTTTGGGATCGGAGGATTTTTATTTGTTAAGTCAATATTAACCACTAAGCATATCTAGGGATCAAGGGGTCAGAGGTAGGTTTTTTAGCTGTTTCACGAATTTATCAGCCCTTCTGGGATCTGCTTGTCATGATTTCATAACATTTTTAGTGATTTACACGTTAAGCAATAGTAACAGTATTAAGATTTCATGACATTGCTCTTTTGGTTAGCCAAAAATCACAATCCACAAACAAAGGAGTAGGATTCAAAGGGATTGGGCATTGAACCCACCGCTAAATTCCTAGTTGGCCAATACCGATCGCAAACCAAAACGTGGGGCAAACTTAGTTAATCGTTACTTTAGCGATCGCCTTTCTTCCCGCCGCTATGTGAAATTAAGTCCCAAGATAGTGTGTACCCGACCATCAAAGAACTTAAGCTTGGCGTATAAGTTTAGGGTTTAGGGAAATAATTATGAATAAGGAAACAGTTCCTAGTCAGGCTGAAAAGTCTAATCCAGATGGTGATGCGCCACAATTAAGTCCAGAGGTACTGGACAAAATCAAACACCCTGCGAGAATAGACGATGTTATTCGGGAGCAATCACCAGCAGAACGTAAAAGTAACCCAGCTTTAGTACCAGAAATGATTGACGATCCAAGTGATGATTAATTGGGTTTGCGAAAGAGGAATCGAAAAGCTCAGATTCCCGACTTTTTAGAGAAGTCGGGAATTATTGGTATTTAGTTATTCTTGATATATTTCTGGCGTGTTGATGTCTAATAGCACAGTCGGAATCTCAAATTTGACTTGATGAATTACTGAATAAAATTTTTTGAGAACTTGGTGTAAACCTAAGTTTTATTCACGAATATTTTCTAAGTGAGTTCAACTAGTGTGTGGTAGACATTCGCATCGCGTTATTTGGGGGTCTAAATCTAGCTTCAAGAAGTGACTTTCCACTCTAGATTACTTGCAAATCTAAGATTACTTACCATCGTCATCTATACTAAGTTAGATTTTACAAAGATTAAATTTTATAACTAGAGTCGTATATACAGGTGCGATCGCAAAGTAATTTAATCATAAAATGTTACCTAATTTCTGAAAGATAATATCCATATAGGGGTTCTCGGTTAAGTGAGGTGTAAGAACCCCACCCCCAACCCCCTCCCCGCAAGCGAGGAGGGGACTATGATGTACCTCATGTGATTAGGAAACCCTATACCGCTTCTTTTTAAGACGCACATAAAATTCTAAATAATCTTTCTAATACCAGCAAAGTTTCCAAATTTAAAAACTAACAAAACTAATGTCTGGTGATAAATTATTAATCGAAATCAACTCAGGAATTACGCGAAATTATGAGATAACATAAACACACCGCAAATGCGTCTTATTGACACAGCCTCTCCTAAAAAATACAAGCAGCTTGCCACAAAGTTGTTGCGTAAGTCCTGATATTGTGAAACCATAGCTTGTAACTTGCTAATACAATTGCAACTAACCTGTCTCTCGCCTCACTCCAGAAAAAAGTACTGGTAGTAGTAACAATCATGACGCGATCGCCAAATTCAGAAAACAATCAGGAACCATCTAATCGTCGTCTGTGGCTCCTGCTTTTAGGACGTACCAGTTTGGCTCTGGGTGGGGTTTTACTAGTTGGAATTATCGTTGGTGCTTGGTGGGCTAGAAACTATGTATACAAAGATTTAGCACCGTTAGTACAGCAAAATCTTGAGCAATTACTGGGGCGTCCAGTCAAAGTTGGGAACGTTGAACGTTTTTCGCTTTCTAGTCTGAGATTTAGCTCTCTATCGATACCAGCAACTTCCAGCGATGCAGATCGGGTGGTAGCAAAAGCTTTGGAGGTGCAGTTCTCGCCGTTGCAACTCCTTCTTAGCCGAAAACTGGCATTAAATGTCACCTTAGTTCAACCCAACGTCTATGTTCAACAGGATAAAGATGGGCGTTGGGTGACAGCCCAAGTTAAGGCTGGAGAGGGACAAGGCTTTATTCAAACTGAGTTGCAGTCACTTCAAATTCAAGATGGCAATATAGAACTGATGCCATTCGCTGCACCCACTAAACCCAAAGGCTCAGTAATATTAGATCGAGTTGGTGGTATTGCCCGATTTTCCGATCAAAATCAAAGGATTGGTTATGACTTCAATACTCAACTCACTAGGGGAGGCGCTGTTAAAATTGTTGGCGAAACCCAACTCAAAGCTCAACAAACTAACCTTCAGCTTTCAGCACAAAATTTACTAGCATCTGATATCACTCGATTAATTCAGTTACCGATCGCGCTGCAAGCAGGATATTTAAATGCTGACTTAGGGGTGCAGATTCCACCCAAACTATCAGACATCGCAATTACGGGAACAGCTACAGCTAATCAAGTCACCGCTAAAATTCAAAATCTTCCTCAGCCGATTTCTAATTTTAATGGGAAATTTCTATTTCAGGGTCAGACAGTTACTTTATATAATCTGAGTACGAACTTTGGCAAAGTTCCTATTGTAGCTAATGGAACAATTAATACCCAAACAGGTTTTAATGTTTCTGCTCAGATAAAACCTGTTACTGCGAAAAATATCTTAGATACCCTGAAAGTAAATTCGTCAGTCCCAGCTAGTGGCGAAATTCAAGCAAATATTAAAATACTAGGCGCACTTCAACAACCAGTCGTCAGCGGTACAGTAAGTAACACCAAACCGATTCAAGTCGATCGCGTTCAATTTAAAACTATCAATACTGATTTCCGCTTGAATGCATCTCAAACTGCATCTCAACTTACTGTCTCCAATTTGAGAATAGTCCCCGCAGCAGGTGGTCAAATTACAGGCGGCGGTCAAGCTAATCTAGGAGCCAAAGATGGGGTAATATTTAATGCTCAAGCTGATGGAATATCAGGAGATATACTAGCACGCAGCTATGGCGTTACTCTACCGATCGCAGTGGGGAATGTTTCAGCAAAAGCACAAATTACTGGTTCACTTGCCAAACAGCCGTTGAACCTTGATATTTCCAATGTTCGGGTAACGCCGCCAGTCGGGGGACAAATCACAGCTAATGGTCAAATTCAACTTGCTCCCCAAGGTCAGGTAGGCGTAGATATTCAAGCTCAAGGTATTCCAGGAAATGCGATCGCTCAAGGTTATGGTATTTCAACTCCCATTAATGTTGGTGGTATATCTGCGAACGCTAAAATTACTGGCTCTCTGGGTACACCGTTAAACGTCAATATTTCTCGCGTTCAAGCAAATCCAGATGTGGGAGGGCAAGTCACAGCTAGCGGACGAGTTCAGCTTGCACCTCAAGGTAGGGTGGCATTGAATGTGCAAGCAAAAAATATACCAGGAGATGCGATCGCCAAAGCATACAATTCCTCACCCTCCATCACCATTGGGAATGTCTCGGCAAATGCCGATATTTCCGGGACTCTGAGCAATTTGCAAACAGTAGCGCGGGTGCAAGCGCCTAGTGCCACCTATCCCACTACCGGGCGAGTTGTTGTTACCAAACGGGGAGAGAATATTATCTTTCCCGATGCGGTTGTGAACGTCGCAGGGGGGACAATCACAGCTCAAGGTCAACTTGCACAACAACGCTGGCAAGGAACTGTCAAAACTTCTCAAATTCAACTCAGCCGTTTCTCACCACAATTGCGAGGACGGCTGAATAGCAATATTCAGTTAGCTGGCACAACCCAATCTTTCCAGCTTGCGGATATTCGCGCTGCGGGACAAATCAGCCTTCCCCAAGGAGTAGCGCAGCTGGCAAAACCTGTTACCGCAAAATTTCAGTGGAATGGACAGCAGATTATAGTTGAAAACGCAAGTACCGCAGGATTTACTGCTAATGGTGCGATCGCTATTCAGTCTCCCCCAAGTGGCGCACCCCAAATTGCCGGATTTGATTTAAATGTACTGGCGCAGAATTTCAACTTACAAAATACTGGCTTTAAAGTTCCTGGGGACGTAGCAATAGCAGGGCGACTTGATTTTAATGGGAAAGTTACAGGAACTCCAGATGTACCCCAAGCTAATGGGAATATCCGACTGCGGAATTTCAATGTGAGTAACTTGGCGTTTGACCCACTTTTAACCGGAAATGTGAATTTTCAAGGGGGACAAGGGGGAAGTCTACGACTAGCTGGGAAGCAGGATAGGATTGCGCTTAATTTAGGTGCAGATTATCGTCCCACCTCATTTTTAGTTAAACGCGATGAGGCAGTTACTACAGGTAGAACTGAGGGAGATAACTTGATTATCAACGCCCAACAGTTTCCCATCGCTCTTGTTGGCGGCTTTTTACCTAACAATCAATTGAAACCTTTGGGGGGGCAATTATCGGGTAATTTAGTTGTCAATCTGAATAATTATGCCATTGCGGGAGACGTTGCGATCGCAGCGCCTCGCGTTGCCAGAGTTGCAGCCGATGAATTTCGCGGCAGCATCAATTATGCCGATGGTACGGCTAGCTTGGCTAATGGTCAATTGCGGATTGGCGATACCAACATCGCTCTCAGTGGCAATGTGCAAGCAGGGAATGACCCGCAATTTCAATTCCAAGCTAATTTTGCCGAAGCCAAAATCCAGAGACTTTTACAAGCGTTTAATATCTTCGACTTTCAAGACCTGAGTACCGGGTTGCAGCCTCCAACGTTAGCTGGTGCAGAAGCACTTCCAACTGAATCGATCAGTTTGCCCAATGCAGATTTGAAAACACAGTTAGCATATTTCTCGAATATTACAGCAGCGATCGCTAAAGAACAGCAGGCAGAGAAAAAACAAACCCCATCTTTGCCCAGCCTTGCAGAATTAACAGGTGCTTTAAACGGAGCAATTACAGCCAATGGCTCCTTAAAATCTGGGTTGAATGTCGGCTTTAATTTTCAAGGTGCTAACTGGCAATGGGGTAATTATTCCATCAATCAAGTTGTTGCTCAAGGCACTTTTGCCGATGGTATCGTCACCCTTTCGCCTTTGAGTGTGGGGATTGATCGAGGACTAGTGGCGTTTTCGGGACAGTTAGGAACTGAGCAACTATCTGGAAAATTGAATGTAGCCAGTCTACCTCTATCACTTTTAGAGCCTTTTATCGAAAAATACCCCATAGATATCACTGGTAATGTAAATGCTGATGCCACCTTAGCAGGTAGTTTGCAAGATCCTAGTGCCAAAGGCAAAGTGGCGCTAGCGAATGCGACCCTTAACAAACAACCCGTACAAACAGGAGAGGTGAACTTTGATTACAACAAAGCTCGCTTAAATTTTGATAGTACCTTACTCGTAACAGGAACGCAGCCAGTTGCAATTACAGGTAGCGTACCTGCACCGTTGCCTTTTGCCAAAGTGCAACCGGATAGCAATCAAATCAGCATCAACGCCAATGTGCAAAATGAAGGATTGGCACTGTTAAATCTGTTGACCAACAATCAAGTCGCTTGGGTAGACGGTCAAGGAAAAGTAGATTTAAATGTTCAAGGTACTTTAAATGAACCAGTTATCAACGGCAACGCCACACTTAATAATGCAACCTTTCGCGCTGAAGCCTTATCTGAACCTCTAACGAATGTCACAGGAACAGCGCTATTTAATGGTACTACGGTAAGCGTTGAAAATATCCAAGGTAATTACAATAAAGGGCAAGTAACTGCATCAGGCATCTTGCCAATTTTTGATCCTCAACAAGCCGCAGCCAATCCCCTGACAGTATCAATAGCAGACAAACTCAATTTTAAGCTTGCAGGATTGTATGAAGGCGGTGTTGGCGGCGATGTCGTGATTCGCGGCACAGCCTTAAAACCTGTAATTGGTGGAGAGATTAAACTGAGTGATGGTCAGGTAATTATTGGCAACTCTACTACTACTGCTAAAAAATCAGCAGCTACAGCAGAGGCTAATACTAAGGTAATAAATCTAGATAGACAAGAGGTTAACCCTAACGTCACACCGACAGCAGAGAATAGCGCTAACCCAGTAGCGACAGTAGACGGAAGCACTAGCGCCGCAACTCCACCCAATTTACCTGTAGAGTTTGCAGATTTAAAGTTGATTTTAGATAAAGATATTCGGGTTACAACTCAGTCTCTACTCAGCTTTGTACCAGGAGGAGCAGCATTAAGTCAGCCTCTATTGAGCTTTGACGCCAAAGGCGACTTGACCATTAATGGTACATTAGCCAAACCACTTCCTGAAGGAGTCATTCGTTTAACTGGAGGACGACTGAGTTTATTTTCCACTGCGTTTACCTTGGCGCGGGGCTATGAACAAACTGCGCGGTTTACTCCAAGCCAAGGACTTGACCCGACTTTGGATGTCCGACTGACGGCAATTGTACCGGAAGCATCAGCAAGGAACACTCAAACTTTGGAATCACCTTTGTCTTCTGAAGTCAGCGATGTTTCTGTAAACAACTTTGGGACTTTACGTAGCGTTACCGTTCAAGCTAGGGTGAACGGGCCAGCTAGTAAATTGGGTGACAATCTAGAACTAACGAGCGAACCTAGCCGTAGCAAGGGAGAAATAGTTGCTCTCTTGGGTGGCTCAATTCTGGGTTCTTTCGGTCAAGCAGATGCCGGCCAAGGGCTGACTAATTTCGCTAGTTCTACCATTTTAGGTAGTTTACAAGGAACTATCACTGCGATCGGACAGGCTGTTGGTTTCAGTGAATTTCGGATATTTCCTACCCCTGCGACTAACAATGAAGAATCAAAAGCATCAAGAGCTTCAATTCTTAATTTATCAGCGGAAGGTGTGTTTAACATCAATAGAAATTTCTCTGCCTCTTTATCACGCGCTCTTTCTAGCGATGACTCTTTCCGTTTCAATGTCCTCTATCGAGTTAATGACGAAATTCTGATGCGAGGCTCAACTGATGTGGGGGATGACAATCAACTTCAAGTTGAGTATGAAACTCGATTTTAGATTGCTGTATTGGCATTGTTAATCGACACAATCGCATTGCTGACCAATAAACTAATACTAATTCAATTAATGATTGCAACACATCCTTGGCTAAAGACGCGATGAATCGCGTCTCTACAAATGGTCTATTTGTCGCATTCTTTTTTCAAATTGGTATAACTAATTACCGGGACAGGATATCACTCAATACTGTTTGGTTAAGGCAAGAGACGCGATGAATCGCCGTCTCTACAAAGGACTGATTATTGTAGAGACGGCGATTTATCGCGTCTTTGACGAGCAATAATTTTCATCAAAAAACCTTAACCGAATCGTATTGGGATATCACTGATGATTAAGTTGTTGGTTTGGATGTTCTTGATTTTTTACCACAGGTGATACTTCTGTCTCCACACTTTTTTCTTGGGCTTGTATTTCTAGTAGTTGGGGAATCGTCACAAATCTATAGCCTTCGGCTTTTAAACCTGCGATCATTTCTGGTAAAGCTTTGACAGATTTGGAACGGTTGCCGCCCCCATCGTGCAACAGTACAATTGCACCAGGTTTTGCATATTTCAGCACATTTTTGACCAGCCCTGTAACTGGAGGCGAACGGCGTTCAGCATCTCCCGATTGTTCTGACCACATCATGACAGCGTATTTCTTGTTTCTGGCATATTCGGCTAGTCCATTATTCAGAAAACCGCCAGGAGGACGAAATAAAGTAGTTTTCTCTCCGGTAGTCTTGTAGATGATCTCTGCTGTACGATCGATTTCACTAGCCGCAGTAGCTAAGTCCATCTGGCGATACCAATGATGCCATGTGTGATTACCAATTACGTGACCATCAGCAGCCACTTGCTTGGCAACTTGGGGAAAATATTTCACCATTTGCCCAATCATGAAGAATGTGGCTTTTACATCATTTTTCTTCAAGATTTCTAAAATCTGTGCGGTATTTTTGGGGCCGGGGCCATCATCAAAAGTTAGGGCAATAACTTTCTCATTCGGTTTTAGTTTCCCTTGATAAACGATTGTTCCCTGAAATGCCTTTGGTAATTCATTCATCTGGTCTGTTGCTGGACTGATATTCTGTGCATCTGCACTCATCAGCTTGTTATGACTCGCTTTAGCACTCTCGCTTTTTGGCTTGATAATTCCCAACAAATGCTCAAATCCACTTGTGGTTAAAAGCAAGCTGATACCTAAACTACTAGCACCAGTAACCAATGTAATAATTATTAGTTTCAGTAACCAAGATAATTTACGACTAGACACATTAAATCTCCTCAAATATTAGTTATTAGTTATTGGGGATTGGAGATTGGTTTCTCCCTGATGTTTCCATACCTTTACCCAGACTTGATATTACTCGTAGCCTGTTGTAATTAATATATCTACTGCTGAAATAAAAAAGAAAACAATAAAATACCTTGAAACATTCCAGCTAAAGGATCTCTCAATTTATTTTGTACTAACTTGCTACCATTATTTAACCGAATAAAATAATACTCAGTAAATTTAGCTGACCAGTAGAGCCAGCAATGATAGCAGTATAACCATAACCTGGAAAAATGCTAGGTAGTCAATATTTGCTATTTGCTTGCGATCGCTTCCAGCGGGCGGTTACGCCATCGCAGTTTTTGCTTATCCTTATAGAGAGGCAGAAGGTGACAACCTCCTACCTCATATCCTCTTCAATCTTCGTCAAGGGCTGGGAAAGCTTCTTCAAGCTGCCACAACCGATCTTTATTTTCAACGAACCAAATACGAGTTTCTGGAGTTAATTTACTCCAAATGTCTTCAACAGGGATGTGAGGAGATGCATACTGGTAGTGTTGACCAAGTGATTTGAGATTGTCCGCCACATCACGGGGAATTCCGAATTGTTCCCAGTCAACTGTTATATGTCTTCCCGAAACTCCGGCTGTAGGGTCGAAAACCAGTTGTGCCGATCTGACTAAATCAGCAAAGTGTTTCGGTTTGAGTTTGGTGATTTCCTGAATTTGGAGTGATTCGTTATGCTCTTGAGACATGATCGCCGCAGTGGTAAAGATTAGTGGTCTATTGAACTTACTGCCAGAGATTTCTATCCCAATATTTTTTAGTTTAGCGCAGACCCACTAACTCGATCGTGACTTAACAAGACTTGGGGTTTGAGCAAATCGTTTGAGGTGAGCAAATTTACCACACATCTATCAGTACAATGTCTAAGCTAGTAATGAAAAGTTTGTAGTAAGCACTTTAGTGCTGAGAAAATAAGGACTAAGAGTGTTCCAAAAAATAAATGATCCAAAACCCGTCATTGCGTACTCCTTTGGAGAACCCGTTGGCGCAGCCTCTCCAAGAGTTGGGTACGAAGCGAAGCAATCCCAGTCATTGCGATTGCTTCTCTACGAGACGCTGCGCGAACGCTTCACTCGCAATGACAATTGGGCATTTTTTTACTTGGAGTATTCTAAAGTCCTCTCTTCTCTGCGAGAGGCTACGCCCTAAGCGTAGCTATGCCGCAGGCTTTACGAGATGCTGCGCAAACACTACGAAATAATCTCAATATTTCTTACATTACTTAATCTAGTTTGATTTATTCTCACCGACTTATTAATGAGCAAGCATTTTGAATAAGTAAAAGGTCATTTTGCTTGCGGAAAATACTGAAATTAGTAAGCAAACTGGGGTTTGAATAAGTAAAAGTTCGTTTTGCTTGCGGAAAACACCAAAATGAGTAAGCAAACTGGGGTTTGAATAAGTAAAAGGTCATTTTGCTTGCGGAAAACACCAAAATGAGTAAGCAAACTGGGGTTTGAGTAAGTCAAAGCTCATTTTGCTTGCGGAAAACACCAAAATGAGTAAGCAAACTGGGGTTTGAATAAGTCAAAGGTCATTTTGAGAAAGCATTTAAGTATTTTGAGAAAGTAAACTAGGTATTTTTATAAAGCAATGACGCTTTTTGATAAAGTAATCAGCAAATATACTTGACAATTAAAAATAGCGCCGGCACAAATAAAGTCGGCAATCAAATCACTTAATAACTTTTCTATAAGTTTCTGTTTCTAGAGGAATTACCTCAGCTACTCATCTTCGATGAGAACTGTAACAGCAGCGATCGCAATCAACATTTCGTCATTTTTATCGTTGAGTTCGGGAATCGCCCGCCCTTGAACGATCATCCCTCCAGATTCTACGGTGAGGGTTTTTCGCCCAAATGGTAATACAGCGAGTACTTCTTCTTCTCTAACTTGTTCTGGGTATGGCACTGCTACCTGAACCTCTATAATCATTTGATTAGGGTGACTTAAACCTGCAACCTCCCAAACACCAGGTAAGGCATTGTGAGCGATCGCATTACGTACTGCCCTAGATGCTGCTACTGTTGGTTCTTGTCCGTGTTGATCGATTCCCATCCCCATCTCAATAATCAATCGTTTACGCGCCATTAGCTACCTCCGGTAAATTTTGCACCTTTCACTTTATATAAATCAGGAGTCAAAAGCCAGCATCTAGAATTCTCTGAATACTGACTTATAACTCCCCAAGCGAGAGAATATATCTATGGCCTTCTAAAAAGGAGGCAAAATTAGTGGCAGATTCTGATTAGTTTTGAAACTTATGCCGACTGAGGTGATTTAGACCATACGCTGCAAGCGACTCAAACGCTCTGAGTAACTTTTCATCACCTGTATCGCAAACATAGGTGTTTCCTGAACAGCAAAGAGAAACCCCTCTTCATCAAGGAAACCTAGTTTAGTATCCACCTTTGCGATCGCTGTGTAATTTCTATTTTTTACCCCTACAAGTATCCCAGCACCAAAAACTTCGCCCGTTTCAATGGTTTCTACAACCTTGCCATTGACTACTATATCTACCTCTCCTTCCAGAATGCCGTACATCTTATCACCAGACTGTCCTTCTTCAAAGATGACTTCACCTGCTGAGAATGCTTTAGGATCGGGTTGTTTTTGAAATATACTGACTGTTATTACAGGACTAAGCATTAGAGCAACCCCAAAATTTTTGGTTTTTAGACGAAACTTGTTGATAGCTTTAGGCGAACCCAAAAAAGTATACTACTTTATGCCGATTAACTCTCAATCTCCGCAAAATTTCTGATTAATCGTCTATAAACCTCTCCCTAGTTTTACAATGCAAAACCGTCCCTTTCCGAGTTGGCTACGGTGTACGCACAAGTCTGAAAGGTTTTACCCCACCCTAACCCTCCCCTTGTAAAGGGGAGGGAACTAGATTTTCCGGTTTCCCCCCTTTATAAGGGGGGATTAAGGGGGGTAATTCGATTTGTGTGTACACCCGTAGCCCAATGCATCGGGGGGGGAGTAATTCGACTTGTGTGTACCGTACCGAAGCGGAGAGGGGCTGGGGGAGAGGTCAAATAATACTTATCAAACTCAGGTTCAAATAGTGAATTTTGGATTTCAGGCTATCTTCTATAATTAATAAAACCTGCACACCTAATTCTAGGCATGAGACTGTGACCGAATCAGGAAGTTACAAAGATACTGTAAACCTACCCAAGACTAATTTTGATATGCGGGCAAACGCCATCAAGCGGGAGCCGGAAATCCAAAAATTTTGGGAAGAAAATAAAATTTACGATCGCCTCTTTGAAAGTAACCCCGGCGAATTATTTATACTGCACGATGGGCCTCCCTACGCTAATGGCTCACTCCATATTGGTCATGCCTTAAATAAAATTCTCAAAGATATTATTAACCGCTACCAAATGTTACAAGGGCGTAAAGTTCGCTACGTTCCTGGTTGGGATTGTCACGGATTGCCAATTGAGTTAAAAGTTTTGCAGAACATGAAGTCAGCAGAACGGCAAAATTTAACATCTTTACAACTGCGGCAGAAAGCGAAAGAATTTGGACTAGCGACGGTAAACGACCAGCGCAATAATTTTAAACGCTACGGTATTTGGGGTGATTGGGAAAACCCTTATCTAACTCTAAAGCCGGAATATGAAGCAGCTCAAATTGGCGTGTTTGGTCAGATGTTCTTAAAAGGCTACATCTATCGCGGTTTAAAGCCGGTTCACTGGAGTCCCAGTTCTAAAACCGCTTTGGCTGAAGCTGAGTTGGAATATCCAGAAGGTCACGTTTCCCGCAGTATCTATGCAGCTTTTGCAATCACAAGTTTGGCGGAAACTGTAAAACCACTGTTGGCGGAATATCAGTCAGATTTGGGTGTGGCTATCTGGACGACTACACCTTGGACAATTCCAGGGAATTTGGCTGTGGCGGTAAATGCAGATTTGAATTATGCAGTGGTGGAAGTGGAACCCCACCCCCCAACCCCCTCCCCGCAAGCAGGGAGGGGGAGTGAAGAAGTTTCTTCCGCCTCTGGGTTAACGGAGAGGGGGAGTGAGGGGGTGAGGTTCCGGTATCTCATCGTTGCTGCTGATTTAGTGGAACGTTTATCTTCAACCTTGGGAGTTGAGTTAACTGTAAAAGCCACATTCAAAGGGAATGATTTAGAACATACTACTTATCGTCATCCTCTATATGACCGCGAAAGTCCGATTGTCGTCGGCGGTGATTACATTACTACTGAATCGGGTACGGGATTAGTGCATACTGCTCCCGGTCATGGTCAAGAAGATTACATTGTTGGTCAGCGTTACGGTTTGCCTATCCTTGCACCAGTAGATGACAATGGCAATTTTACCGAAGAAGCGGGACAATTTGCGGGGTTGAATGTGCTGGGTGATGGGAATCAAGCGGTGATTGATGCACTGGCTGCGGCTGGTTCTTTGTTGAAGGAAGAACCATACCCCCACAAATATCCTTATGATTGGCGGACGAAAAAGCCAACAATTTTCCGCGCTACGGAACAATGGTTTGCTTCCGTGGAAGGATTTCGGGAAGAAGCATTGAAGGCGATCGCCACGGTAAAATGGATTCCAGCCCAAGGTGAAAATCGGATCACGCCAATGGTGGCGGAACGTTCCGATTGGTGTATCTCTCGTCAACGCGCTTGGGGTGTACCCATTCCCGTTTTCTACGACGAAGCGACGGGGGAACCACTGCTGAATGAAGAAATTATCAACCACGTCCAAGGAATTATCGCAGAAAAAGGTTCCGATGCTTGGTGGGAATTATCAGTTGAGGAATTATTACCAGAATCTTATCGTAATAATGGCAAGTCTTACCGCAAGGGTACAGACACAATGGATGTATGGTTTGATTCTGGCTCATCTTGGGCGGCTGTCGTCCAACAGCGTCCAGAGTTACGCTACCCTGCTGACATATATTTGGAAGGTTCCGACCAACATCGCGGTTGGTTTCAATCCAGCTTGCTTACCAGCGTAGCGGTAAATGACATTGCACCTTACAAAACTGTGCTAACTCACGGCTTCGCTTTGGACGAACAAGGGCGAAAGATGAGTAAGTCAGAAGGAAATGTGGTTGACCCAAATACAATCATTGAAGGCGGAAAAAATCAAAAAGTAGAACCGCCTTACGGTGCAGATGTATTGCGATTGTGGGTATCATCGGTTGATTACTCCGGCGATGTTCGCATTGGGAAAAACATCATTAAGCAAATGAATGATGTTAGGGGTAAGATTCGCAATACAGCGCGGTTTTTGTTGGGTAGCTTGGATGATTTTGACCCCGAAAAAGATACAGTTCCTTTTGAGGAATTGCCAGAACTTGACCGTTATATGCTGCACCGCATCACCGAAGTATTTGAAGAAGTTACCCAAGCCTTTGAAAGTTTCCAATTCTTCCGCTTTTTCCAAACAGTGCAGAATTTCTGCGTGGTGGATTTATCCAACTTTTATTTAGATGTGGCCAAAGATAGGCTGTACATCAGTGCAAAAGATGCTTTCCGCCGTCGCAGTTGTCAAACGGTGCTGAAAATAGCTTTAGATAATTTAGCACGAGCGATCGCACCAGTGTTATCTCACACTGCCGAAGATATCTGGCAATATCTCCCATACAAAACACCTTACAAATCAGTGTTTGAAGCCGGTTGGGTACAGGTTGAGGAAAAATGGCGTAATCCAGATTTAGCGGAATTTTGGGAAACGCTGCGACAACTCCGTACCGATGTTAATAAGGTGTTGGAACAAGCCAGGATAGAAAAACTCATTGGTTCTTCCCTGGAAGCCAAAGCTTTGATTCATATCCCTCACAAACAGTTAGGCGATGCTATCAAAGCCTTTAACCCGGTGAAGGGTAACGGGATTGACGAACTGCGGTATTTATTGCTGACTTCCCAGGTGGAATTATTAGATTCTGCTGAGGGGTTGCAAGGATTAGAATATACAGCGCAGACGGAAGATTGGGGAATTGCGGTAGTGAAAGCAGATGGTGAAAAATGCGATCGCTGTTGGAACTACTCTACTCATGTGGGAGAATCAGCAGAACATCCCCTAATTTGCGAACGGTGTGTTGCAGCCTTAGCTGGAGAGTTTTAAAAGCAAAAATCCCACGGCGATAGCAGGCTAGAAATCACTAACCTATCTAAAAATCCTACCCACCCAATATTTCTGTTCAAGTGAAAGTCGCACACTGAGGAAATATTACGCCCAGAACTAAAGTTCCGGGCTGATAGCTAAAGTCCACTAAGCGTGGACTGAACTAAATTTCTTGTTTAGTCATCTTTTAGATGACTTTCGCTATGAGACTCGGAATTTATTCTGAGGCGGGATAGCACACTGAGCAAATATCCCGCCCAGAACTAAAGTTCCGGGCTGATAGCTAAAGTCCACTAAGCGTGGACTGAACTAAATTTCTTGTTTAGTCATCTTTTAGATGACTTTCGCTATGAGACTCGGAATTTATTCTGAGGCGGGATAGATACACTGCACCAACACTTGTGTGTACACCGTAGCCCTTGGGGAAAGGGGAGCTAGACATTCAATTCCCCTTCTCCCTTGGGAGAAGGGGTTAGGGGATGAGGGCAAAACGCCTGTCTGATAAAGTTTTCGGCTTAAGTTGACACTAATAGAATCCTGTCCACCCCACAATAAGTAATACCAATTTGAAAAAAGGATGCGACAAATAGACCATTTGTAGAGACGCGATTCATGAGCCAGCGCGTTGCGGTGAATCCAGCGCTGTAGGCGGGTTTCCCGCCGTAGGCGACTGGTGAACCCGAAGGGGGGTTCCCCCCGTTGTAGCGACTGGCGTCGCGTCTTTACCCAAGGATGTATTGCAATCATTAATTGAATTGGTATAACCTGATTACGAATTACACTTCGGTTGGTTGATATTCTTGTTGTCTTTCTACAAACGACTGAACACGGGTGCGGTAGTTTCTCACAGTCTCATCTACCCATTCGCGATCGTTGCTATTTGCATACAAATGCACCAGTGGTTCGCTGGCATCTGGTAAAACTAACAGCCAACTGTCATCGTAGGGTTGACAAATTTTTACTCCATCGATTAATTCTAGATTTTGGGCTGGGTGAGTTTCTACCAAGTAACGCATCAAAGCACCCTTAGCTGTCCACGGGCAGCGGACTGTATAAGTTTTGTGAATTACACGGGGCAATTCTGACCGCGCAGCCGCAAGCGATCGCTCTTGGATAGTCAACATCTCAATGATCTTCGCAATGCAGAACATGGAATCAAATCCCGGATGCAGTTGCGGGAAAATAAAACCAGTATCTCCACTACCTCCCAACACCACATTCGGATTCTTTTGGCAAGCTTCCATTAAAGCTGTAGGGTTGGCTTTAGTGCGAATCACTCTACCATCATGGCGACGGGCAACTTGTTCAATCGCACTGGAAGCATGAACTGGTACAACTACTGTTCCTCTGGGGTTAGCAGTTAATATCATGTCTACCATCAGTGCTGTTAAAGTTTCTCCACGAATTGGGTAGCCTGATTCATCAACTAAAATTAGCTGTTCTCCATTAGCGGATACTTGCACCCCAAAGTTAGCTTTCAATGCCTCCACTACATGACCTAACTGAGTCAGCAATCCTTCGCGATCGGTGATTGACATCGCCGTTTTATTGACACTGGCATTCAGTACGACTGCATCAGCGCCAAATTTATCCAACATTTGGGGTAAAACTGCCCCCGATACCGCATAAACATAATCAATCACCACTTTGGCGCGACTGTTGCGGAGTGTATGCACATGCAAAAGCTTTTCAAAAGCAGTACAATAGCGCTCCATGACTTGGCTGGGATAAGACACATCGCCAATTTCATGAATTAGCGCCCGCCGCATATCCTCCTTAAAGTAAGCCCCTTCAATTTTCTTTTCCAGGGCTTTGGAGATATTAATGCCCTTTGCATCCATGAATTCAATCAGAATGTAGTCAGGGCGGTCGGGATGTACCCGGACGTGGATACCACCAACTACCGACATTGTGGGTATAACTGTGCGGGCAATGGGGATAGCTGTGGCATCGAGATTTTGAATATCAATACCTACAGACATTAAACCAGCAATCAGCGATCGCGTCACCATCCGAGAAACATTACGCTGGTCACGGGAAACCGTTACTTTAGAACCAGGTTTCAAAGTTGAACCGTAAGCAGATCCCAATTTCACAGCGAATTCTGGGGTGATGTCGATATTCGCTAATCCTTGGACACCACGTTGCCCAAATAAATTCCGTTGGGCGGTGTTTCCCCAAATCAAGTTAATGTTTAAAACTGCCCCTGACTCAATCTTTTTACTGGGCCAAACACGTACACCAGGGCTAATTTGGGCTTCTTCTCCCACCGTGGAAAGCGAACCCACAACCGCAGCTTCTAATACATGGGCGCGGCGGTCTACACGAGTGCCACGGGAAATTACACAGGCAGAAAGATGTGCTTCCTCGCCAATAAATGCCCCATTCCACACGATGGGACGTTTGAGATTAGCATCAGCACCAATAGTGACATTATCCCCAATTACGGTTCCTGCCTCAATTTGGACTCTTGCCCCAATCCGGCAATTGTCACCAATCACTGCTGGGGTTTCAATCACAGCCGTCTGGTCAATGTAAGTATTTTGACCTACCCATAATTCATGGGAAACTTCTTTGTAGGCAAAATCTAATTGCACTTTCCGATCCAAGGCATCATACTGAGCCTCACGATAGGCATCTAAGTGACCGACATCACACCAGTAACCTTGAGCAATGTAACCATACATTGGCTCATCTTTTGCTAGTAGTAAGGGGAATAAGTCTTTGGAAAAGTCACATTCAACGTTTGCTGGCAAATATTCCAAAACTTCTGGTTCGAGAATGTAAGTACCAGTGTTCACGGTATCAGAAAAAATTTCACTACTAGAGGGTTTTTCTAAAAATCGCCGAATCCGGGCTTCTTCATCGGTAATCACCACTCCAAATTCAATCGGGTTGGGAACCCTGGTTAAAATCAAAGTAGCTTTTGACTTATTTTGTTTGTGAAATGCGATCGCAGCTGTGAGGTCAAAATCTGTTATGCTATCACCGCTAATGACTAAAAAAGTTTCATCAAGAAGTTCGGCAATGTTTTTCACACAGCCTGCTGTACCTAAAGGCTGATCTTCTTCGACAGCATAAGTCATCTGCACGCCAAAATCGCTGCCATCTTGAAAATAGTCTCGCAAGACATCAGGTAAATAATGCAATGTTGCAATAACTTCTGTAATTTGATGTCGTTTGAGGAGATTGATAATATGTTCGGCAATTGGTCGATTTAGAATCGGCACCATCGGTTTCGGCAGATCGCAAGTTAACGGACGAAGCCGCGTTCCCGAACCCCCTGCCATCAGTACTGCACGCATAAATCCTCCTTAACTAGTTACAGCTTTTGCTGCTTGAAAACGTATCAGATAGATTTTGTTATTCTTTCTCTAGTCTCCTATGGATATTGAGATTTGAGGAACTTCCACAAGATGCATATACATTGGGGATTGGGGATTGGGCAGAGGGGCAGCACTTCGGCTACGCTCAGTGACCGAGGGGCAGGGGGGCAGGGAGGAATAAACTTACTGCAACTTCTCCAGGACTTACGCAAAATAATGAAAAACGAACCGCAAAGTACGCAAAGTACACAAAGGAATAAGGGTTTCAGAGACTTATTGCGTTAGTCCTATTCTCCCCTGCTCCTCGGTCACTGAGCGTAGCCGAAGTGCTGCTCCCCTGCTCCCCTGCTCCCCTGCTTATTGGCAATGATAAAGTTCATATTCGTAGCCGTCTACGGGTGGCAAAGATTGAGTATCAGATATAGCGCATATTTTCGCGGTTTCTGCTACGGGTGCGTGAAAGTTTACCAGCCACAAGTCAAAAGGTCGTGGTAATTGTTTTAAAGTATTTTCCAGAGCAATGGTGGAAGCATTCGGATCTCGATCTTGATGAGCCAGGAGAAACAGAGGATTTTGGAGTGAATTGGCACGTTTAATCTCCCTCGCAACTCCCATCATTTCCCCAGTGTGTACATAAGTTTTGTGGGTGGTGGCAATCAATACTGGTGTTGGGGATGTTTGTTGAATTAGTTGCACAAATAGGTCAGGACGATAATATTTTTGATAGCCGAGATTGCAGATTACTGTAACTGCGCTGAAAAATCCCATTAACCAAATTAACATTACGGCTTTTTTCCCGTTTATTCCCCATTTACCTATACTTGTTATCCCATTTTTCCCTTGTTCTGTTTCCATCCATTCCTGGGGAGGATGCCAACAAACTGCGAGACTTGCGCCTAGTAAAACCACGATCGCGGGAAAGTAAACAAAGTTATATCTAGCACCTCTGGTGAGGTCAATACCCAAAAAGTACGTAAAGATAAAGAATATTGCGATCGCACTGATAACTACTCCAGCAATTACCTGAATCATCATCCGGTTTTCTGGGTGCTGTAGTTGAATTTTAATCCCACGCAGCAAAATTGGTACTGCCCAAATAAAGAAAGTCAGCATTACCACTCCAGAAGGAATCACCACCAAAGCTTGAGAAGATTCAACTGGTAATAGGGAAATCATTGCAATCAATGTTCCTAAAGCTTGAAAAATGGGGCTTAACCAATCTAGTCCAACGCGCGAACCTCGAATCCACTCGGTCAAAGCACCACGATTTTCATTCTCTAACAAGGTTGGTATCCAAATTAAACCCGCTACACAAGTACCTATAGCAACGGCATAGATGCGCCGCCAGGGAGGAGAAAAGAGGAGAGAAAATTTGTTGCTAGTTTGCAATTGAAGCCAAGCCAGAAAAATCAAAACTACGACTTCTGCGCCAAGGGTAAGGGTGAAAAAATAATGAGTAGCAATACCTAAAGCATTAATTCCGATCCAGAAAAGTGCTACCCATATAGGTAAAGGTGTGCGGTTTTGAATATGACGTGTGGCAATTACTAAGCAGGTGAGGGAACCAATTACCCATAAGATTGCCAAAGTGTAATGACGTGCTTCTTGTGCTAAAAATACGCCATAAGGGGATACTGCCATCATCGCAGCACTCAAGTGTCCCACTAATCGCGAACGAAACGCTACTCTACCTAATACGTAAACACACGGGATGGAGGCAGCGCCAATTATCGCTGGTAGCAATCGCGCACCAAATAGCGATACTAATCCTCCATCACTGGGAAATAATTTCATCCACAGGTAAGCCAGCACAAAATACAGTGGTGGATGACTATCTTGTGTGGCTAAGTTATGAATGACATCACCAATAGTTGCAGCCGGGTTTAGTTGCAGTGGTTGTAATAGAATATCAGGTGCGATCGCTCGATCGAGGGGAACTGATAAAAAAGTATTCCCCAAGCTAAACACCAAGGTGGCAAACTCATCAGTCCAAGGAGGCTTTGCAGTCAAGTTGACTAGGCGCAAGCTGATGCCGACGATCAACCAGATTAAGATCAGCAAGGGATTAACCCAAAAAGGAGGAAGGCGATGCCAATTATGCCAATGCTTGCGTTGTGAGCCAGAGTTTTTATCGGCCAGAGGCAGGAAATGGGTAGCAAATGCAGGTAGCAACGAGATAATTTGTTTATAAAAATAAAATGCACCTTGAAAAAAAACTCTCATTGCTGGGCCTCACATTCATGGATTTGTAGATTTGACGTTTGAGATTTAAGTTCGTTCTAAAATCTAAAAACGAAAATCTAAAGCTCAAATCCCCCGTTGTGATTATTTCACGTCTGTGACGCGCCAGCTAAGTTTCAAATTAACCCAGAAATTCCAAATTGTAGCAACTGCGATCGCGATCAACTTAGCTAAATACTGATTTATTTCCAAGATATTATAGAGAAAATTAATTATTAGAGCTTGTAATATAACTCCTGCCAAACAGACCGCGCTGAACTTCAAGAATCGCTTGAAACGTTGATGCAAAGCACGTTGCCCTTGAGAAATATCACTAAAAGTCCATACATCATTCCATAGAAAATTATTTATGATTGCCACTCCGGCCGAAAGAATCGTACTGCGAGTTAAACCTAAATGAATTACAGTACGCAGCAAGTGAAACACCGTTAAATCCACAAACACACCACTAAAGCCAACAAACCCAAAACGGACAAATCTACCAACTGGAAAATTTACTTTTCTACTCAATCGTCCTACTTTCCCTGTGGAAAGCCGCAATCGCACTAAGTGGTGGATGTAATCTATATATTGCTTCCATGTCACCTTACTCTCGCCCTCTTTGCGTTCGCAAAATACATACCCAACCTCGGCAACTTGGTCTACTTTTCCCCGGCCAATTACTTCTAGGAGAATTTTATATCCAACTGGATTGAGTGTCGCACCTGCGATCGCACTCCGGCGCACCATAAAATAACCACTCATCGGGTCAGAAACTCTGCCCAATACCCCCGGTAAGATCAGCAAGCCTAACAACTGAGCGCCACGAGACAAGAAACGCCTAACAACACTCCAGCTACTAACACCGCCTCCTTCTACATGACGGCTAGCTACTGCCAAATCTGCTCCCTGCTCAATATTATCCAACAGTTTTATTAGTACCTCTGGTGGATGCTGCAAATCTCCATCAATCACCCCTAGCACACTCCCCGTAGCTGCTTGCCACCCACGAATCACCGCTGAGGACAGCCCCCGTTCTTGTTGGCGTCGCATCACTCGCAACTGCGGGTATTCTGTCGTCAAAGATTGCGCTATCTCCCAGGTTCGGTCTGGGCTATCATCATCTACTACTATTAGTTCATAGTTTCCTGCAATAGATTCATCCAGTAATTGACTCAATATGCTAACTACATTCTTGATGTTGTCACGCTCTTTATAAGTAGGAATCACTAGAGAAAGATGAATATAATTATCATCTGTACCCACGGGGTTTGGGGGCAACTCTGAAATCTTTAGTGGGCCAGTTGATACTGTTAAGAGCGAGTTGGATGAGTTTATTTTCATATTCCAAATTGCAAAACGAGGGTGTGTAAAGTCCGTGGAAAATAGAATCAAACATCTGCTGACTTTATTGACTAAACCTAGTTACTCAAAAGTTGAGGAATCCTTTTGTTACAGTTAGTTGCCCTGAAAGTTTAGTAATTCTCGCACTTCGATTCCCACTATTTTCCTAAATTCATCTAAATTTTACATCTTACCCCTTGTTTTTATGATATTATACGAAAAATTACGTATTTTTTAGCAAACCATCCTGTACTTTTAAGTAAACTAAGTCCGCAAATATACAGTTTATTCAGCATATCTTTATAATTTTTTAATGATACACGGCGAATATTATTTTAATATGGAGTATCGGAAATTTTGGTAATATGCTTAGACATTACTGTTTTTACAGCAAGGTAAGAAAGTGCAAATGCTGATTACATAAGCTTGTTACACCCGTAAAAACTTATTTGTTGATGCAATAAGTATTGAATTAATTAAACCCTACAAAACAAAGAAAAATCCAAATATTTCTTTGATAAATAGTTATAGCTATTTCTTAACCATAAAAGCAGTTATAAATTCCTATTTGATTTTTGAAAAAACGAACTACTCCATAAGGTAAGAGGCAGTTAATGTTTCTTTATTACTTGTTCTTAGGAGTAATTTGATGAACCAAATGAGATTAGATATGTACAGTCTCGTTTTGGAAGATTTGTCAACGTTTAGCAATATCAAAAATAAGCTTAACAAAAATTAATATGCTACTAAATAAGTATACTATTTAGTAGACACTGGATTGAAAATATGTCAAAAGTAACACTATAAAGTCCCCCGATAGGGCATTGCAAAAAAGAGAAAAATTTTGTTTGTTATTAAATTAGATGGATGGCGTAGTTTTATTGCTTGTTTTGAGTAAATGAACCACTAAAAATACAGGGTAGATCATGCATATTCCTGATGGATTTGTTTCTATTCCGGTGGCAGGGGCTACTGGTTTAGCGAGTGCGGCAGCGCTGTTTGTTGCCTTCGGGCGATCGCAAGAAGCTTTTGGTATTCGTCGTGCCCCGATATTGGGACTAACCACCGCCTTCATTTTTGCTGCCCAGATGATCAATTTTCCAGTAGCAGGAGGTACTAGTGGTCACTTGTTAGGGGGAACCTTAGCTGCGATCGTTTTGGGCAGTCCTTGGGCAGGAACGTTGTGTATCGCCACAGTTTTAATTATTCAAGCTGTGTTATTTGCTGATGGTGGTATTACTGCCTTGGGAGCAAATATTTTTAACATGGGAGTGATTGGGGTTTGGGTAGGCTGGGTTTTAACCGAAACCTTACAACGGTTGTTTGGCGGGTCTAAAGGGCGCTTACCTTTGGCTGCTGGGATCGCAGCGGGTGTAAGTGTAGTGGTAGCTGCGATCGCTTGTGCCATTGAATTAGCCCTCTCAGGAACTGCACCGGTAGGGATAGTTTTACCAGCCATGACTGGTGTGCATATTTTGATTGGCATTGGCGAAGGGCTGATTACCGGGGGTGTGCTGACTTATCTGGCCAAAGCCAGACCAGATTTGTTACCAGGCGAACAGCAGGAGTTTCGCGGCTGGTCAGTGCCCATTGTCACCATTTTCTTGATTGCGGGAGTGCTGTCACTCTTTGCCTCAGCATGGCCCGATGGTCTGGAGAAAGTTGCCGAAAACACAGGCTTCATTAACTTAGCCGAGAAAGTACGGATAATTGTGCCAACTCCTTTAGCTGACTATGGAATTGAGGGTTTGGGGCCAATTGGCACTAGTATCGCTGGACTGGTGGGAGCTGCGGTTTGCTTTGCTGTTGCCTTTGGAATTGCCAAGGTAGTGAAACCGAAGAATGCTTAAACTTTCCTTACCGCTACGCTTGCAACTGTCTCTAGTGATTGTGGTGGGAGCAGCTTTATTAAAGCATCATGCCTGGTATGGACTAAGTGTATATGGCGCGATCGCAGTTTTCTGGGCTTGCTTCTTGCGCGTACCAATTCGCCAATTGGGAGGATTACTCGGCACAGAATTGATTTTTTTGTCATTGCTAGCATTGCCCTTGGGATGGGAACGAGCCAGTTTTTTGCTAGTTCGTTCGCTGGTTTGTCTGGTGACGATGAATAGTTTTTTGTTAACCTTACCGCCCCACAGTTTCGGGATTGCCCTGAAAACATTACCAGTACCAGCACCTTTAAAGGAAAACTTGTTGTTGGCTGGGCAATATATGGAAATTTTGCTCTCAGAAGTAACGCGGATGCAGCGCAGCGCCCAACTACGCGGTCTGAATGGAACTACGGGATGGTTGCGCTATGCTAGTGCTGCTATGATTGGAGCTTTATATCTCCGCAGTCTAGATCGAGCAGAGCGAGTCTATGCGGCAATGGTAGCTCGTGGTTACAACGGACAATTACCCATAGATTCTACCCTCAGACCAAAAGAACGTTTTGCCCTATTAATAGCTTGGGCGATCGCTGCTAGCGTAACCCTAACCTCTTACAAAATTTAACAGAGTACCGTGGGTTTAAATCCCCCGGTTCAATAACCAGCAAGTTTTGGTTCGGGGTCTAAATCCCCGTCACAAAACTTAATTACGAATTACGAATTACGAATTATTTAACCCACTCCCCAGTAGAGACGCGACTAATCGCGTCTCAATTCCCTTACATATTGAGTTTGTAAATTTTGAAATCATTAACTTCTAATCCCCAATTATCAACCGATAATCCCCATGCCGCTGTAGTCGAGGTTGAGAACCTAGTGTATGCATATTCCCGCCAGGAGCCAGTATTACAGGAAATATCTTTTACCTTAAACAAAGGCGATCGCGTCGCATTGATGGGAGCAACTGGATCTGGAAAAAGCACCTTATTGGAGAACCTGATCGGCTTAAAACAACCGCAATCTGGGAAAATTACCATTAATGGTATTCCCGTAGAACTGCAAACTTTACCCCAAGTGCGTCGTCAAATTGGCTTTAGCTTCCAAGATGCCAACGACCAACTATTTATGCCCACCATCTTGGAAGATATTACCTTTGGGCCACGTAACTATGGGATGTCTCCAGCAGAAGCAAGCGATCGCGCCCGCCAGTTATTAGCTGATTTTGGTCTAGAAGCTTACGCCAATCGTTCCGCCCACGAACTTTCTGGTGGACAAAGACGCCTAGCCGCCCTAGCCTCGATTTTAGCCCTAGAACCAACAATTCTAATTTTGGATGAGCCAACTAACGGTCTCGATCCAGCATGGCGGCGTCATTTGGCGCAAGTATTATTAAAGTTACCCGTGCAAGCGATCTTAATTGCCTCCCATGACCTACATTGGTTAGGCAGAGTTACTCAACGCGCTTTGGTGCTGTCTGGTGGTCGTATTCAAATAGACAGCGATATTCAACCACTATTGCAAGATGGTGCTACTTTAGACCAGCTGGGCTTGCCGATAGATTGGTGATTTGGGCATGGAGCAGAGGAGCAGGGGAGCAGAGGAGAATAGGACTAACGCAATAACTCTCTGAAACCCTTATTCCTTTGTGTACTTTGCGTACTTTGCGGTTCGTTTTTCATTATTTTGCGTAAGTCCTGGAGAAGTTGCAGTAAGTTTTTCCTCCCTGCCCCCTGCCCCTCTGCCCCTCTGCCCAATCCCCTCATTTACCCGTAATATTGGATACTATATTGTGGGTTGAATTGCCGTTGGGGTGTTAATGTCTGTTTTACATAAATATACTGTTCTTGCTCCTGTGAGCCTAAGCATTGCTTTGTTAGTTACTAGTTGCACCGACAATAAAGTTTCCCAGTGCCAGCGATTGATTCGAGTTGTGAATGCTGGAACTTCTCTAATTGATAAAAATAAAGGAACGCAAGTGATAACTAGCATACAGTTATCTAAAGATTTAGACTTTGTGACCAAATCCATTGGAGAACTTAAGCTAACAGATCCGAAGCTGAAAGAATTTCAAAGCGGTTTTGTGAAGATTTTTCAAAATCTTAGTCAAGCGATCGCCAAGGCAGGTAGGGCGCTTGGTGCAACTAAGACAGCACAAGCCTCAGAATCTGGGAGAGCAAAAATCCAAAAGGCTAGAACCGAAATTGATTCAGCACTGACAACAGCTACAACTCTTGGCAAACAGTCAGATACATTAGTGAATCAGATGAATAAGTATTGTAGCGAGCCAGAATAATCTATCTGGGGCGTTAGGAGTGCTGAGTGCTGAGTTAGGAGTTAGGAGTTAAGAGTTAATAGTTAGGAGTTTTGTTTATCTTCTTGCCCCCTCATCTCCCTGCCCCCCTGCCCCTCTGCTTTTCCTTGACACTTTGATCAGCGGTAACTTTTATCACTTCTTTTTCAAAAATTTTCCTGATATACACCAACTTTATCTGTCAAAAGAAGTATTGGTGCAAGTCAAATGAAATACCAGGAGTGATATGAGTCTACTGATGGCGAGTGTGCTGGCAACAGTGCCAATATCTGCGGTCAATTTACCAGAAAAGTCCGTAATTCTGCCAGACAATCCGGTGCAGCAGTCAACACAGGATGATTTGTCTCAAGTTGTCTCACCTGCTGAAATTACACCACCTGAATTCGTGCAACCAGATATAACTAACTCGTCAGCTATAAAAAACAAGTACGAGAATATACTGAGAAAAAGTAGAGACAAAATTCAATTTATCAGTTCACCTAACTTACCTAAATTAAAAGATACTCAACCTGTAACAGAAATTGTACAGAACCAGGAAAGTACAGAAGAATTTTCCCAATCTCCTCATCCTCCAGACTCAGACAACCCAATGTCTCAAGTCACCTCAGTATCGCAACTCCAGGACGTGCAACCCTCCGACTGGGCTTTTGGTGCTTTGCAGTCTTTAGTAGAACGCTATGGCTGCATTGCTGGATACGCTGATGGGACTTATCTGGGGAATCATAGCATCAGCCGTTATGAATTTGCGGCTGGTTTAAATGCTTGCTTAGAGAAGATTAACGATGCGATGCCTGCGGTGGTCACTGAGCCTGTCCTGAGCGTAGCCGAAGGGCGCAGCCGAAGTGCGGGCTACGCCTACGCTAACAATAAAATTAATACTGTTAATAATGAAGATTTAATCTCGCTGCAAAGGTTGCAAGGCGAGTTCAAAGCAGAGTTGCAGCAATTACAGCAGCGCGTCGAAGTTGTGGAAAAGCAGACTAGTGAATTACAAGGAAATCGGTTTTCTACAACAACCAGATTATTTGGTCAAGCAATTTTTAGCGTTCAGGGAACCAATAGCCCTGATGTCGATTTGTTTCCGAGAGATGGCGTACCTGAACGTCAGGGAAAAACCAATCTGACTTTCACAAGTAGCGCCCAACTAACCTTAGCAACTTCATTTACAGGACGAGATTTACTGTTAACAGGACTGTCTGCTGGTAATTTGGGTTCTAATGCATCGTTGTTATCTACCAATATGGGGCGGTTGGGTTTCGAGTCAAATACAGACAACAATCTAGTTGTTAGTGACTTATCTTATCGATTTCTGGCCTCGAATAACTTGGGAATTGTCGTCGGTACAGCGGGAGTCAACCCGATTAACACCTTTCGCGGGATTAGCCCTTTAGAAGGTTCTAGCGATGGTGCAATTTCTCTATTTGGTCAGCGGAACCCGATTTTAAGTATTGGTAACGGCAGTGGTGGTATAGGCTTTGACTGGCAGATTAGCGATCGCATCAGTTTGCAAGGGGTTTATAGTGCCGAAATACCCAATTTTCCTGGCGACACCAAGCAGGGCGGACTATTTGGCGGTAGATATACTGCTGGCGCTCAGTTAAGTTTAGCACCCACAAATAACATCGATATCGGCGTACATTATCTCTATTCCCACTCCCCAGATGGCTTACTGGGAGGTGGTATTGGCGATTCTCAACTGATTTCACCTTTTGCAGATCCTACAGCTTTCGATACCCAAGCCATTGGCGCTACCGTTGCTTGGCGAATTAACCCTAACTTGCATTTGGGCGGTTGGGGTGGCTTTACTTCCTCCAAGCCATCTAACCTTTCTGGAAGTGTAGAAACTACTAACTGGATGGTATTCGCGGCTTTTCCTAATTTGTTGCATTCTGGGAATTTAGGGGGCGTTCTCGTTGGACAACCGCCCAAAATTACTTCCAGTACTTTACCTGACGGCTTCAATTTTCCCAACTTTTCTGATGGGGGGACAGCAGGTGGACGTAGTGACACATCAATTCACGTAGAAGTTTTTTACCGCGCCCAACTGAGCGACAATATCGCCTTGACTCCAGGCTTATTCGTGATTTTCAATCCCGATCACAATGCCGCTAACGATGCATTAATCGTTGGGACATTAAGAGCAAGTTTCCGGTTTTAATTTTGTACTGATGTAAATGTAAGAAAATACGCTATTTAAATACTGATTAGTTCAGTATTAGATGCTTTCACGATCCATTAGGAGCAAGGAAAAGTCATGCGTAAACATACGCGTATTTTTTTTGGATGTGATTAAAGGAGCAAATTTTTCATGAAATTAAATTCATCAATTCAGTTGGGTTGTGTTCTTGTTAGCAGCAGCAGTTTAGCCGCAGTCTTCATCGGTTTAAGTGGAACGAGTGCTTCTGCTCAAATCACAATTCAAAGCACTGGTACATTATCGGGTACTATCCAACTTCCCAGAAATAATCCCAATTTCAATCAAAGCACTACTCGCATTGATACAGACGATACGGGGACTTACTCGCGGAACTTAGGTACTAATAATAATCCTAATTACGTTCCTATATACAAGTCAGACTATGTGCAGGTAAAAACGCGTGCTGATGGTAGTCTGCATTATTTTGTTGACTTTAAAGGCATTCCGATTGTCTCCTTTAATGGCGTTCTCACTTCGCCGATTCTCTCTGGCGGTGAGTTGACACCCTATAAATACCAAGGGCAATTGGCAGGAACCACATTTCAAGGAGTAGTTCAGGATGAATTTAATCTCACAAAAGCCTTATACACTGGTATTGTCACCGATCCAAACACTGGAAACCAGTATCAGGGCACTTTTGAAGTGAGTGGATATGGAGTCCGATATAGCGATCGCAATGGTAGCGCCACCCCCACAGTCTTTGATTTCAAATCGGATCTTCCAGGTTCGCCAAAGGTGACATCTTTGGAAATGACTAACTCACCCCTAGCAAGAATACAAATCAAAGTACCTGCAACAGCAACTCTCATAACTCCTACACCAACT
This sequence comes from Nostoc sp., assembly GCF_036918015.1. GTDB lineage: Bacteria > Cyanobacteriota > Cyanobacteriia > Cyanobacteriales > Nostocaceae > Nostoc. Next base: position 21,833 of record NZ_JBALEO010000063.1, on the reverse strand, counting down.
ACTGGTAGTGGTAGTACAACCACTCCCCCACCAGTAAGTAGTGGTGGTAGTACACCCACTCCCCCGCCAGTAATTAGCGGTGGTAGTACACCCATTCCTCCATCAGTAATTGATGGTAGTGCGATCGCTCCTGCACCCGTAGTTAGTGATGGTAGTGCGATCGCTCCTGCAACGATAGTTGATGGTGGAAACACATTCACTGTTACGCCAATAGTTGATGGCGGTAACACATTCACTGTTACACCAATAGTTGATGGTGGCGCTTCCTCGACACCTACAACGTCTGGGTCTAATTCTCCATCGCTCTCTACTACACCTAATATGGAATTCAGTAGCGGTAATTCCCTGGAGATCAACCCTAGAACCCTTGCTCAAGCTGCTTGTTCACAGGATTCTGGCAAGAGTTGTACAATAACTTCACCCAAACAAGCGATCGGCCCTCGTAGTCGAGTGCTACTGCGTTAGTTAGGGACTTTCCAATAAAAAAGATCCAACTACTTCTTGTAGGACGAGCCTCTCGCCATTGGTGTAAACTTAAGCCGAAAACTATACCGGACAGGCGTTTTGCAAATCCCTCACGCCCTCATCCCCTAACCCCTTCTCCTTTGGGAGAAGGGGAATTGAATGTCTAGCTCCCCTCTCCCTTGGGGCTACGGTGTACACACAAATCTGAAATAGCTGATTAACCAAGGTTTTACCCCACCCTAACCCTCCCCTTAGAAAGGCAGGGCTGTTTCATTCCCTAAAGCAGGTAAAATTGCAAGTGTTGAGGGGAGAAAAATCATGGATGCTTCTCTGATTGAACAACTGCGGCAAGTGGAAGATTTCAGAACGACTGACGGTCGAAGACACCCACTATGGTTAATATTACTGTTTGTAATAATGGGCACTATGAGTGGGTATGTCGGGTATCGTGCATGGGGAGATTTTGTCAAACGGCATCGTCGGGTATTGATTAAGGTATTCCTTCGAGAAAAACATGGTGTTCCTTCTTACTCAACTATACGACGTGTGGTGATGGGGGTAGACTTTGATAAACTGGTGAAAGTATTTAATCAGTGGGCTTTAGATTATGTTGATTTAGATGAATCAGAGTGGTGTAGCACAGATGGTAAAGGTATTAAGGGAACAGTTCAAAACTACAATTCATCTAGTCAAAATTTTGTCAGCATAGTCTCAGTATTCGCTAGTAAACGAGGACTGGTTTTAGGAATAGAAAAATTTGAAAACAAGGACAAGAGTGAAATCCAAGTTGTACAAAATTTAATTGCCGCTTTGGATATAAAAGGTGCTGTCTTCAGCTTTGATTCCTTGCATTGCCAAAAAAAACTTGCTATGAGGTGATAGACAGTGGCAACGATTACGTCATTGCCGTTAAAGACAATCAGCCAAAACTACATCGTCATATTCAACGCGTTGCTGCACAAACAAAGCCTGCGAGCCGTTATATTGAGACTGAAAAAACTCGCAATAGACTGACAACAAGGACTGTAGAAGTTTTTCATGAGTTAAATGGAATTGACCTATCCTGGGTTGGCGTTAAGTCCTTAATTCGGGTTCAAAGAACTGGAACACGAGCCGATAAACCATATCATCAGATCGTCTGTTACATTAGTAGCTTAATTTGTACAGCCAAAGAATTTGCTTACGGTATTCGCGGTCATTGGAGTATCGAAAATAGCCTTCACTGGGTTAAGGACGTGGTTCTCAAGGAAGATGACTCAAAAATACATCTGGGTCATGCCCCTGCAAATCTCTCCATCTTGAGAGCGTAGGCGTAGCCCGCCGTAGGCATCGCCATTAATATACTCCGTCGAAATGGTCATACTTCCATCACAATTGCTCAGAGATTTCTCTCTAATGATATTGACAAACTTCTTGCACTTGTGGAATGAAACAGCCCTGCCTTTATAAGGGATTAAGGGGGGTAATTCGACTTGTGTGTACACCGTAGCTCCCTTGGGGAGAGGGGCCGGGGGTGAGGGCAAAACGTTCTCACCAAGCGGTTTTCACGTTAAATTGACACCAATGGCGTCTCGCCCGCCCTTAAGCAAAGGCTGACTTGACAAAAACTTTAGGTGCTTCTGGAAGCATAGCAGGGCAAAATGAAATCAATATAATAGTTAGCACAGGGGCAACATTGCAATTAAAAAAGTCCACCATCAGTTATTCGCAGTGTTTTTGTTGCTCAGACTACCTTTCGGTGGTATCTTTTGCCCTGATGATTTTCTGGCTATACTAGTGACTTAAGCCGATTGATTGATAAATTTCATCCTCCAGCATAAAATACACAAAAACTCTAAATTTTGGGCATATATCAGTATGCATTTACTTCTAACTGACACAAAAATATTGTCTGATGTTGGAGTAAATTAATTTTCTTGGAGGCTACAAAAACTCGATCAATCACTAAAGTTAACACTAACACTACAAAGTGAGTCTATATCAATCAAACATCTTCCGAGAAAGCACCTATGAAAGAAGAATTGATAGCCAGAGTCGTGCAAGTCTTGCGAATTAATATGAGTTGGATGACTTGGAATTTGTTTCTGGCTTTTATACCTTTGGCTTTGAGTGTCTGGCTATTTCGCATGAGGCGCGGCGGCACTTGGCTTTGGTGGCTAGGATTCTTAGTTTTCTATGCTTTCTTACCAAATGCACCATATTTGTTAACCGATGTAATTCACTTGATAGATGATATCCGCACGATTCAATCGGTGTGGATGATTACTTTAGTACTTATTCCTGTGTATTTGCTAGTAATTCTCGGTGGATTTGAAGCTTATGTAATATCGTTAATTAATTGGGGTCACTATTTACATCGCATCGGTAAGAGCCAATGGATTTGGCGCGTTGAGACGATTACACATTTTCTCTGTGCTGTTGGTGTTTATTGGGGGCGATTTTTGCGTTTCAACAGTTGGGATTTTATTACTCAACCCGATGCCGTAATAACCAAAGGGGTAGAAGAAATTCTGGGAAAACAGCCCTTGGTGATTATTGCTATCACTTTTGTGGTACTTGCAGGTTTGTACTGGATTATGAAGCGAGTAACTTTAGGTCTTAGCCAACGAGATAGTAGAATCGGCGTCAATTCAGAACGCACAAACTCTAACACGCCGAACATTTGATAAACGTGGCGATTTAGGCTTTTAAATTTGGGCTTTTAATTAGCAATTCCCTTGATGAATATTGCCTATCAAAAGAAAGATGCAACTCAACCCTCGTTGAGGTGAAATAAACTCAGAAGCAAACGTTGAACTTCAACCGCCATTACCTGAGAATAACGTCCTATCAGATCGTTGAATCTAGATGGTCTGCATTGTACTGCTGAAGCCTTGTTTTATGGTCGCCATTTGTAACGCGGAACCCACTGAAGAACTTCTTTAGCAAGTTGGGTGTTAATCAACGCTTTGTAAGGTTCATGTTCATATTCATCACCTCCGCGCCAATCCACTTCAGGAAGTAGAGATTGAGCCATTTCTTGACTAGTTCGATGCGCCGAAGAAATATCATCAGCGCATAGTAGCAAGGTAACATGACCAGGATTAGGGCAGTATAAAGCGTATCGCGCTGCTTCTGCCGCGTCCCTCACATCTAGAAAAGCGCCGTATTCCCAAAATGGATTCCACTCAAAATCGGGATTAGCTTGCCGATTGGAAATAATAAAATTGTAAGTGTCTTCATCAAAAACACCTGGTGGTCGCAGACAAATAGTTGGGATACCTGTGCTATTAGTAAAGTATTGACACATTTTTTCACCAAGGTGCTTAGAAACAGCATAAGGCGTAGTTGGATAACAAGGATGATTGTCATCCAAAGGAAGATAGTCAGGTTTTCTCTCACCTTTAAAGATTCCCAATACATCAACACTGCTGAAGAAAACAACACGTTTAAGTTTTGCCTCTGCTGCTGCTGAAAGAATATGCCAAGTTCCAAGCAGATTGACTGCCATTATTTCATCTGGCACATCCTCAGAGTTTCCAAGTAGCGCTGCAAGATGAACCACTGAATCGCAGCCTTGAAGTGCTAAACCAATTTCATTTGGATTTAGAATATTATGACCATTGGCAATATCAAAGCCAATCACTTCACATCCGTAAGCACGCAAAACTTTTTCAACAACCGAACCAATCATTCCTTCATTGCCAGTAACTAATACTTTCATAACACTCAGGAGTATTTATAGGAATCCGGTTTGATTTCTGAAAAAAATTAAGTATTTGTAGGGTGCGTTATGACTTTAGTCTAACGCACCAAACCCTTGAAAATGGTGCGTTACGCTTCGCGATAACACACCCTACGTGTTGTTCAAAAATCAAATAGTAATCCTATATCATATTTACTGATATGAATACTTAGCATCAAAGACATTTTAAAATTTTACGTAACTCTGGCAATTTTAGACTTTGTAGTTTTAATTTTAGATTGCATGAAAAATCTAAAATCTAAAATTGAATTACTTCTAACTAATTAAGTTTTCGTCGTGCTGCTGCTAAAATTAGACGTTGTTCAGCACGAGCGATCGCTTGATATGTTCGTTCGACTGCTTCCGGTTCAACAGAAATAGAAGTAATACCCCATTCTACTAATTTATCAATAATTTCTGGATAGAGGGCTGGTGCTTGACCGCAGATTGAACAAGGTATACCGGCACTTTTAGCCATTTGGATCAGTTGAGCGATCGCACTCATAACTGCTGGATGACGTTCATTAAATACTTTTGCTAGCTGTCCTTGTTCTCGATCCACTCCTAGCAATAATTGGGTCAGGTCATTTGTACCAATGGAAATTCCGGCTACACCTGCTTTCACATATTCTGGTAATAAAAACAGTACACTTGGCACTTCTGCCATCATCCACAATTGAAACTGCGCTACTTCGGTTAAAAAAGCTTGCTCAACTTTGCGACGGCAAAAGACAAATTCTTCTACAGTCCGCACAAAAGGCAAAAGTAGGTTGACATTGCTGTAGCCAGCTTCCTGTACACTTGCCAAAGCTTTCAGTTCCAACTCAAAGACTGCGGGATTTCGTAAATAGCTAAAAGTGCCGCGTTCACCTAACATCGATTGTGGCGAAGATTCTAAACTATCACGCAATGATGGTAAATCTTGCGATCGCCAATCTAAAGAACGATAAAAAACTGGTCTTGGTGCAAAGGCACGAGCAAATTGCATAATCTGCTCAGACCATAGCTCTAACAATTCTGCCTGACGCCCGCTTAAAATCCAACTATTGGGATGTTGCCCGTTTAATATATTTAGTACCATCAATTCGGAACGCAACAATCCCACTCCATCCACAGGCAGGTTTTGTACTTGTTCTATTAAAGTGGATTGACTCAAGTTAACCAGCAGTTGGGTAGCAATCATAGGTAGATGAGACGTAACAGCAGGATGAGGCGCTTTCGGGTTGGGGTAATGTGAGGAAAGAAGATTTTCTTCTCTCCCTCTCTCCATCTCCTCCTTTGAGTCTCCTTTGATGCGATAAACTTCTCCTCTGTCGCCATCAAGCAGCAATCGTTCGCCAGTTTGGATTAAAGTTGTGGCAGATGTTGCGTTTACTACTGCTGTAATACCTAATTCTCTAGCTAGAATTGCCGCGTGACTGGTTAATCCCCCTTGCTCTGTGATAATACCACCAACTTGTTGTAAGAATGGCAACCAATCAGGTGTAATCGTTGATATTACTAAAATGACTCCCTTCGGTAGTTGTTCGGGTTTCTGTTGCGGATTAATAATTACCAGGGCAGTGGCTGCAACCCGTCCCCCGGCTGCCCCTAGTCCCTTAATGAAGTGTGTGTGGGAAATTAATTTTGAAGGACTCACTTGTGTGATGTAGAGCTTGCCAGATGTCGTTTGTTGAGTGATAGTCCATTTAATGGTAAAGGTTTTACCTAGTTCGCTTACCAGTTGAGTTCCCAGAGCAATTATTTGTTGTAAGTATTCTTCTTGTAAAGAGTACTGTTTTTGTTGGGCTTCTGGAAGTAGATAGGTAATCAGACAGGAGCGATCTGGTGTTAACGCTGAGTTCGGCAAGGGTTGCGAAAAAACTTTAGGCGCTGCATCATCAACGCTATAAGCCAGCATTTTATTGCCCAGTTGTTGCTCAAGCACAACCCCAGTTTCCGGTTGAATGTAGTAAACATCTGGCTGGACTTCGCCAAGAGCGATCGCAATTCCTAATCCCCAAGTAGCCTCAATTTCCCACCCAGAGGCATTGGTTGTGAGCGAGCCACTGGCGATCGCATTTTCAACAGGTTGCACCAAAACTGCGAGATTAATTTGTTGCAGATTAATTCCTAAGTGCTGCCAATATAATAGACTCCGGGCCCGAAATATTTGACTCCAGGTGCGCTTTAGAGCCAGTGCGATCGCTTCCGGTTCGCACTGGCAAAATACCGACTCCAGTAGACCCGATATATTGTTGTTTATAGCTGGAGTAGCAGTTGATACTGCCAAAGAAGGTCGAAGAATCAAACAGCTAGTTTGCCATTCTCTAGCGGCTTGGAAAATTGGACTCACCCACTCCTGGGTTACAGTTGCAGTCAGAATTTCTTGGCGCAAGCGACTTGCCACCTGCTGGAGTTGACGCCAATTAGTGACATCCAGGTGTAGCGAAGAATGGGGTAAGTCAGCTACTAATGATTCTGAACTATTGAGATTTTCGAGAAATTGCCGCAAAATTTCTGCCGAAACTACAAAACCAGGCATCACCGGATAGCCACGCTGGATAATTTTGCTCAAGTAAAAGGCTTTGTCACCTACTTTGACACGGTCTTGTACTTTAATTTGGTCTAGCCAGTAGAGTTTATTCACTCAATTTGTTAGTTGTCTATTTGTAGCCACAGCCATTTCTTTTTGGTATGTTATCAGGTTAATCCACTGACTTCTGAATAAAAAGTACTCAGGGCTGACAGCAGTTTTCTTGTGCATGAATTACAAAGTTACGGGTTTTGAAGCAGGATAGAGGAAAATTCAGAATGGGCTACGCCCCGCTGCGCTAACAGGAGTCAGAAATCAGAAGTAAAACAGGCTTTATACCTGGCTTTGAGACGAATCGTTGTGTACTTCAGTAACTTGAAATACGCTGTATAGCTGATTTGCTCGACTTATACATGGTCGGATCGTATTTAATTATTGAGTATATAGGTTAAATCTAACAATTTAAGGTATAATTTTGTGGCTCAGTCATTTTAAATAGTCAAACAACTATTTATTGAAGAAGAATTCAGGAGTCAGAATAAATCAGTCGGGGATTCAGACCGGCGCAAGTCTTGTTGCACCACCAAATTTTCAATTTGGTGGGGGTGCAAAAACGCCGATTATTCATCCGCTTTTTCGGAAAGAATTCATTGCTGAATTCTGACTCCTGACTCCTGAATTCTGTTCGATAAACTTAAAATTCATGTAGTTTGCCAAAATGGCGATCGCTGACACAATTTAACAATGCAAATCTCCATTTATTAACCAGAATAATATTATCTTGTTGAAAAATAATCCTAATAATGGAAAATATTAATTCTCCGTTTCAAAACCATTCCTGAATTGATAGATTCCAAATATTGAGGTAGGCTATTGCACTACACCCATTGGATCAAACTCCATTAATAAAACATTAGAATAGTTTTGTACTATTTTTATAAAAATATTACGATTTAACTTAATATATAGAATTCTCCAGATCAGACTAAACATTGGCAAACACTTACTACCTTGCAACTAATGATTGGCTGAATATCAGCTTCCGGCTATGTATTGCATTGCTGATTGGAGCAATTATCGGCTTAGAACGTCAAATTAGGCGCAAACCAGCTGGTTTAAGAACTCATATGCTGGTGAGTTTAGGTTCAGCCTTATTTACCTTAATAATCATGCAAACAGGAGGACTGCAAGCTAGTCCTGATGCACTTAGCCGCGTGATTCAAGGGATTGCATCTGGTGTAGGATTTCTCGGTGCTGGAGAAATTGTGCGCCAATCTTCCCAAGAGTCACAGCAACTTGAAATTCACGGACTCACCTCAGCAGCGGCTATTTGGGTTTCGTCTGCATTGGGAATTGCTGCTGGCTGTGGTTTATGGCAGTTAGGATTAATCAGTGCTATGCTGACTTTTTTGGTTCTCAATGTTTTTAAAAGGTTTGAAAAACATCACAAAAAATCAGAGTAGAGGCATCCAGATGCACGTTATAAATCCCTGGATGAAAATGCCTTTAAATAAATTTTTAAGAACAGAATTCAGGAGTCAGGAGCCAGAATTCAGAATTGAATTCTGTGCGAGTGGCGGATGAATAAACGGGTTTAATTCCCCCACTAAATCTCCGATTTAGTGGTCTTTAATGAGTGGTGGGTCTGAATCCCCCACTCATTAATTCTGATTCCTGAATTCTGACTTCTGAATTCTTCTTCAATTTTTAATTTTTAATTGTTAACTCTCCTGCTTTCACCAAAATAATTTGGGATGACTTCAACCATTGGGAATCAAAGGAACCCAAGTGAGTGGTAGTAATCAGGGTTTGAAAGCGGTCTTGAATGGCATCAAGCAATTGATTTTGGCGGGATAAATCTAGTTCGGCAAGAACATCATCTAGTAATAGTAATGGTGACTCTTTGACGACTTCTTCAATTAATTGTAATTCGGCTAATTTTAAGGCTAGAACCAGGGTTCGTTGTTGACCTTGAGAACCATATTGACGAGCGGGTGTCTGGTTAATAGTTAATTCTATTTCGTCTCGATGCGGGCCGACAAGGGTTGTGCCTTGGTGCATTTCAGCAACCGCTCGCTGCTGAATTTTTGCTAAAAAAGCTTGCTGCACTTCTTCTGGCTGGTTATCCTCTAAAGGAATATTTGGCACGTACTTGATTTGTAGAACTTCTGTACTGCCGCTAATACTGCCGTGCCAGGTGGTAGCAATAGGAGCTAATCTTTGGATAGCGCGATCGCGTCGTCTAATTACTCTGGTTCCTGTGGTCGCTAACTGTGCATCCCACACCGCTAGTTCTGATTGCTCTGTATCCAGTGCTGAGTCTTGAGTTTTTTTTAGAAAGGCATTGCGCTGGCGTAACACATGGTTATACTGCTGCAAAATGTGAGCATAAACTGGTTCCAGTTGAATTAAAAGTGTATCTAACCAGTTGCGGCGACCTTCCGGGCCGCCGCGTACTAGTTCTAAATCTAAGCTGGAAAATTGGACTGCATTGAGAACGCCGAGAAAATCCATTTGACGGCGGATTGATTCACCATTGAGAGCAACGCTACGGCGACCATTGCGACGCAGGGTTAAGGTCAAGTCACTAACACCTGTTTGTCGCTCAAGGGTGGCATCAATTTGGGCTATGGCTTCCCCTTCTTGAACTAAATCGCGATCGCGGGTCATTCGGTGCGATCGCAATGTCGCCAGTAACTCCACCGCCTCCAACAAATTTGACTTTCCCTGAGCGTTATTACCTACCAAAATCGTTTTGGCAGCAGTAAACTCAACCTTCTGGTCTTGATAATTGCGAAATTGTCGGAGGTTTAGAGTTTTTAGGTACATGGTGGAAAGTGGGGAGCAAGGGAGGCGGGGGAGCAGGGGAGCAGGGGAGCAGAGGAGCAGGGGAGAAATTGCAGTAAGTTTTTCCCCTCTGCCCCTCTGCCCCTCCGCACCTCTGCCTCTTATGCCCAATGACCAATTTACACAGCCTTCTTGCCCATAATCCGCAAAAATATCTTCTCCGCTTCAATCCAGACAAACATTAAGGCACTGAAACCAATACAAACTCCCAACTCTTGCATATTCAAGTAGTGAGTACCAAAGAAATCTCGCAGGGGTGGGACATAAACTAGCATCAGCTGCAAAATCGTGGTGACGACAACAGCCGCTAGTACAAAGATATTGGAGAAGGGATTCATCTCAATGGTCAGTCGGTTGTTGGAGCGAATGGCGATCGCATGACCCATTTGGGCAATACACAAGGTAGTAAATACCATTGTTTTCCAAGTTTCGGGATCGCCTTGATACCCAGCAGCATGGGTATGCTGATAAGCCCACCACATCAAGGCAATGCTGATAATGGCAAATATTATCCCAATGCGAATCATATAAGAACCCAATCCCCTAGCGAAAATACTTTCGCGGGGACTAAAAGGCGGACGTTGCATGACATCCGGTTCTGGAGGTTCCACAGCTAATGCCAAGGCTGGTAAACCGTCTGTCACCAAGTTCATCCACAAAATTTGTAGGGGAGTCAGGGGAACGCCTCCCAAACCGATTAAAGGTGCGGCTGCAATTGTCAGAACTTCACCAATGTTACTGCCCAGGATGTATTTAATAAAGCGGCGGATGTTGGTATAAACAACTCTACCTTCCTTGGTGGCGCTGACAATAGTGGCGAAGTTGTCATCAAGTAACACCATGTCGCTGGCTTCTTTACTGACATCAGTGCCAGTAATACCCATTGCAATCCCGATGTCGGCTTGTTTGAGGGCTGGAGCATCGTTGACACCATCGCCTGTCATCGCCACAAATCGACCCCGGCGTTGCAGTGCTTGAACAATTCGCAGTTTGTGTTCTGGGGAAACTCTGGCGTAGATGCTCACCAAGTCAACGTTTTGCTCTAATTCCTGGTCAGTCATCCGCTGCAATTCTTGACCTGTAAGAACGCGATCGCCTTCTTGGGCAATTCCCAAATCGGTGGCGATCGCTCGTGCTGTTAATTGGTGGTCGCCAGTAATCATCACTGGGCGGATACCCGCTTCTCGGCACTCTTGCACCGCTGCCCTGACTTCTGGGCGTGGCGCATCTAGCATTCCCACCAATCCCAGCCATACTAAGCCTTGCTCGGATGTCTCATCTGAACCTTCCGGTGGAATCTCTAACAAAGGTTTGTAGGCAAAACCTAGCACCCGTAGACCTTTACTCGCCATCAGGTCATTTTCTGCCAAAATTTGCTGGCGTTGTGCTTCGGTTACAGTACCCGTGTCATTACCCAAATGAATCTGAGTGCAACGTGCCAAGGTTAACTCTGGAGAACCTTTGGTAAACATTAAATAAGGTTCCGATTGGAGAAAACCTGCGATCGCCGGATCAATTCCTCTCGAAGATGCTTCACCTGTGGCGATTCCCTCCACTTTAGCAATCACGCTCATCCGCTTCCTTTCTGAGGAAAAGGGAAACTCCGCAACGCGAGGTAACTTACTGTTCCACTGGTCTTTTTCGATTCCGGCTTTTCCCGCCAGGGTGAGTAATGCCCCCTCCGTCGGATCTCCCAAAATCGCCCATTCACCTTGTTCTTTTTGCAATACTGAATCATTACAAACAGCACAGGCTACTGATAACGCGGAGATTTCTGGAGACTCCTCTAGGGAAATTTTTTGACCATTTAACTGAAAGTCTCCTGTGGGAGCATAACCTTCGCCGCTGACGCGAAAAGTTTTATTGTTGGTGGAAATCGATTGCACCACCATTTTATTTTGAGTCAGGGTGCCAGTTTTATCAGAACAGATGGTCGTTACAGAACCCAACGTTTCCACTGCTGGCAATTTGCGAATCAAGGCATTTTGGCGAACCATTCGCTGGGTTCCCAGTGCCAAGGTGACGGTAATTACAGCTGGTAAACCTTCTGGAACCACAGCAACCGCCATACTCAAGGAAACTTCCAAGAGTTCTTGAATATTTTTAAAACCTCCGTCCTTGATGACACCGCCAACGACGACGATCGCCACAAGAATTAAAGAACCTGTAACTAGGACATTGCCCAGTTGAGTCATCCGCTGCTGTAAAGGCGTAGGTTCACTTTCTACCGCCTGCAACATCGCAGCAATTTTACCCAGTTCTGTAGTCATGCCGGTGTTCGTCACCAGAACCTTGGCACGTCCTTGGACTACTTCAGTTCCTTGAAAGACAACATTGAGGCGATCGCCTAATGATGTGTCCTCCGGCAATTTTAGTGATGCCTGTTTATTCACCGCTTCGGCTTCACCAGTCAATGCCGACTCACGCACTTGTAAATTAGACTGTTCGATCAAGCGTCCATCTGCGGCTATCTGCATCCCAGCTTCTAGCAGCATTACATCCCCTGGAACTAGTTCTTTAGCTGCTATCTCCACCAGTCTGGTGTCGCGGATCACCCGCACTAAGGGAGAAGTCATTTTTTTCAAAGCAGCCAAGGCTTTTTCGGCGCGGCTTTCTTGGACGTAGCCGAGTATGCCATTGAGGATGACAATTGCTAAAATCGCGATCGTATCTTTAAATGGCACTTCACCGGGCTTCAAGCTGCCCGATCGCAAAGCCATCAGGTCTAAAAACCCAGAAATGAGAGCTACGCCAATCAGCATCAATAACATAATGTTCTTGAACTGATCCAGCAAAATTTCCCAAGCACTACGGCCAGCAATTTCTTCAAGTTCGTTGGGGCCGTATTTTTGTAATCTCTGTTGAATTTCTTGGGGTGTTAAGCCGCTGTCTGCATTACTATCAAGCAGGTCTAGCGCTTTATCAACTTCTAAACTATGCCAAACGGCGGCACCTTCAGGCAGAGAATTAGCAGACATCGTGTAGGTCACAGCAAATGGTTACAAAATTCGATCATAATTTAGTGATGCCAGGAATTGCATCTCCTAAAGTTACATTAAGGCGATCGCCCAGTTGTATGAGTGTATATGTAATTCTTAACATTTGTAAATTCCTCCCGTTTTGACATAGTATTATTTCTCACGAAAGAGTTTATCGGAACACATTGTACCGATAATTATTAGTAGCCCGCTGTAAACGTGGCGATCGAAAACCACTAGATGTACTTGGTAAGAGCAACGCCCATTGTGGGCAGTCTTTTAACTCACCACTCTTCATCTACCCCAATTAGGGGAGCCATTGCTCGACTAGGATTTTCCATATCCAGCAATTGGTGTGACGGCGGTAAAACCGCTTGAGTCATGTTTCCTCCCCTACCTAAAGGTGAGGGTTTTTTACACTTACCACAAGGTTTTATGAGTTTTGCACTCCCCACTTTGACCGTTAGCCAGATGTTTGGGCAAAAAACAATTCGACCGCTTACTGCTGCTGCCCTGTGTGGCATTACTTTCATCAAAGATAGACTGATTGCTATTGACAGTATCAAAGGGCATCTACTAGAGATCGATCCCACCTCTGACAACAGCAAAATTCTCAATTCCCATCAAGTTGAAGAATTTACCGATGTCACTGGTTTAGCTGCGTGGGATGATACCCTGTGGGTGAGCCGAGAAAATAGTGTTTTTTTGTGCAAGCTCGATGCTTTGGATCTGGAACATTTTGTAACATTGCCTTATGCCGCTGATGGCGTTGCTGTTTGGGAAACAACAGTTTATGTTAGTTGCCAAAGACTAGGCTACATTCTGGTTTTTGACCGCGAAACGCGAAAAGAAATTACCAGATTCTATGCCCCTGGAGTTGGGATAGAGAATTTGGCAGTCAACCAAGAAATGCTATGGATTTGCGATCGCATCGAACAATCAGTTTACGCGATGGACAGAGCCACGGGAGAGCTGCAATTTAGCGTCCTGACACCCTTTGAATGTCCTACAGGCATCGCAATCCATAAAAATGCCGAAACAGGCAAAGAAAGTATTTACGTCGCCTACGCCTCAGAGGAGCCTTATATCCGGGATAACCCCAATGCCGATCCGAGTCATGAATTAACATTCCGCGATCGCACTTTTATTCATCCTCTGTATTATCATTACCAACCAGATAAGCGTTATGCCCTCTCTAACGGCTATCTGATTGAAATGTCTTATGCTGAAGAAATTGCACCCTTAGACGAGGTTTCTTTACCCGATGTCGAATGGCGCATCGCCCTACCATCGGAAACTGAGCGTCAAAAGGTGAAACACGTTGAACCAATTGGCATACCCTTTACCGAAGAAGTGGTACAGGGGCAACGTGTAGCAGTCTTTAAATTTGATTCTCTTGCACCAGGAGAACGGCATATATTTGGCTGGAAAGCACTTTTGGAAGTTCGAGGGATTAAATATCGGATTACACCCAGAGATGTAGAAGACGTTCCTGAACTTTCCCCAGAATTACAAACACGTTACTTAGTGGATGACGACGATTTAGCAATGGATACCACCATTGTTCGCCGTGCCGCCAGAGAAGCGATTGGTTCTGAAACCAATGTGCTGCGGAAAATGCACAGCATCCGCAACTACGTTTACGATGAATTATCCTACGGTATTAAACCTTACATTGACACTCCAGATACGGTTTTAGAGCGGGGTGTTGGTTCCTGTGGCGAATATGTCGGCGTCTTACTTGCCCTATCCCGTTTAAATGGCATCCCCTGCCGCACCGTAGGCAGGTACAAATGTCCTCCCCATAGTGACTTCATAGGTGTACCGCTACAACCCGACTTTAATCATGTTTGGCTAGAATTCTACGTCCCCAATTTTGGCTGGTTGCCAATGGAATCAAATCCTGATGATATAGGTGAAGGTGGGCCTTATCCAACGCGCTTTTTTATGGGCTTATGCTGGTATCACATTGAAATTGGCAAAGGTATCACCTTTGAAACTGTGACAAGCAAAGGCGCGCGGCTAACCAAAGAAGATATCCCCATTGGTGATTTAGCGATAAATCATATCCGGTTCACAATTCTTAAAGAATTACCACCTTTTTAAATTAGGACATTGGGAATTGGGAAAGACCATGAGAAAGTGAGTAGGGTGTGTTATGCCGTAGGCTAACGCACTTTAATACTCTCTGCTTAACCACTATTTTCCTCTATTTCTAAACTCTTATTCTTATTCAAGTATTCTTCAAACAATTCAAAAAATTTCTGTAGTGCCTCATGCTCATCTACAGAATAAAAAAGAATTATTTTAGACCATGACTGACCTGAGTTAATCCCATATTTTTCTTGAACCCATAACTGAAAACCTTCAAATTCTCTTTCCTGCTCAGTTGGGAGTATACCAACCTCTCTTTGAGCTAGACTATATCCTCGTAGAAGCATATCTAGCTTAGTAATGGAATTATTACCTAAGTACATTCCAGGTCTTTTCTTAATACTACCCAGAAGCTCATAGAGAGGGCGTACATAAATTTTCAAATCATTCTTAGAATAGTTAAGACTTCTTCCATTCTCATCTTTTTTTGAACTCTCGTCATTTAAAAACCTTTCAAACAGTTCAAAAAAACTATAGAAAGCATTTCTATCACTACCACAGGAAAATATAAGTATCTGAGCCCATGATTGTGAAACATTAGTTTTTTCTCTTTTTTGTATCCACTCTTGAAAACGTTCAATTCCAGAACCTTCTCTATCTAATCCCATCTCAGTTCGAGTACTTAAATATCCAATTAGGAATGAATGCAGATAAGTAATTGATGGCTTCTCTAAATACATAACGGGATTTTCTTTAATCTTTTGGAGAAGCGTAGAAAGATTCATCATATTAATTACTCCAATTTAATTTAGGGACTAGAGTGTGCTATGCCGTAGGCTAACGCACCTTAATACTCTCTGCTTAACCACTATTTTCCTCTATTTCTAAACTCTTATTCTTATTCAAGTATTCTTCAAACAATTCAAAAAATTTCTGTAGTGCCTCATGTTCGTCTACAGAATAGAAAAGAATTATTTTAGACCATGACTGACCTGAGTTAATTCCATATTTATCTTCAACCCATGATTGAAAACCTTCAAATTCCCTTTCTGGCTCAGTTGGAGCTACACCAACTTCTCTTCGAGCCAGACTATATCCTCGCAAACGCATATCTAGTTCAGTGATTGGACTAGCTCCTAAATACATTCCTGGTCTTTTCTTTATAGCGCCTAGAATCTCCTTGTAAATATCAAACCGAGGAAACATCAAATCCTGACGAAGCCTTAAAATGTCTTCATTTTTTTGCATTTTTGAATTGGTTTTCTGCTTTATGAACTTTTCAAACAATTCAAAAAAACTATAAAAAGCATCTCTTTCACTACTAGAAAGAAACAGAATTATCTCAACCCAAGATTGAGTTGTATTAATTTTTTCTGTTTCTTGCATCCATTCATTAAATCCTTCCATTGGGTCGCCTTCAGGAGTTAATCCTAAATTACTTAGTTGACTTAAATACCCCCAGGCAAAGGAACGAAGGCAAGTAATTGATGGCTTATCTATGTACATGACGGGATTTTCTTTAATCTTTTGGAGAAGCGTAGAAAGATTCATCATATTGATTACTCCAATTTAATTTAAGGACTAAAGTGTATTATGCTGTAAGCTAATGCACTTTAATAATTTCTGCTTAACCACTATTTTCGTCTATTTCTAAACTCTTATTCCTGTTCAAGTATTCTTCAAACAATTCAAAAAATTTGTGTAGTGCCTCATGCTCGTCTACAGAATAGAAAAGAATTATTTTAGACCATGATTGACCTGAGTTAATTCTATATTTTTCTTCAACCCATGATTGAAAACCTTCAAATTCCCTTTCTGGCTCAGTTGGAGGTACGCCAACTTCTCTTCGAGCCAGACTATATCCTCGCAGAAGCATATCAAGTCTAGTAATTGAACTTCTGCCTAAAAACATTCCTGGTCTTTTCTTTATATTACTTGGAATCTCGTTGTAAATATCAAACCGAGGAAAACTCATCTCCTCACTAAGCATTGAAATGTCTTCACTTTTTTTAACTTTTGAATCATTTTTCTGCTTTAAGAACTGCTCAAATTCTTCAAAGAATCTATTAAAAGCAGCTTGTTCACTTCCAGAGCAAGAGAGAATTATCCCAGCCCAAGATTGAGTCAAATTAGTTTTTGCTCTTTCTTGTATCCATTCTTGAAACCCTTCCATTCCACAAGAGTTTATGTCAGTAAATCCGAGTGTAATTAGACTATCTATGTACCCAGTTAAGAATGAATGAAGACAAGTAATTGATGGTTTGTCTATGTAGATAGCTGGATTTTCTTTAATCTTTTGGAGAAGCGTAAAAAGCTCTTTCATGCTAGCAACCTCTAATTTGGTGAAGATTTAGTAATTGAACAACTACATCGTGCTTTTATTAAGGTCAATCTTTTCTATCACGAGGGGACGAATTATTTGGCACTGTATCAGCACGAACCACATCGCTAATCCATTCTCCCTCAACATTATTGTTAGAATAATTTGCATAATCATCCCATGTCATGGTGTCGCCAGTTGAATATTCATAAACGACTCCACGAGTTTGATTATTACCATCTCCATCATTTAAACGAATCCAGGTTACATAATCACCAGATGGAGGATAACCACCACCAAAATCACGGTCTGCATATTGATTAACTAAACTTCTAATTGCCCCTGGAATAGGTCGCCAACTTCGAAAATGATGAGTTACAAATTTGTCGGGAGAACCAGACTTTCTGTAATGTACTGTTTGGTGGAATTTGTAATTATAAAGAACTGAAGATTGACCTTGTGGCCCACAAACTAAATTAAGTGGATAAAAAGAACAATATCTCTCTTGAGCTTTATTTGGAACCTGCTCATTTTGAGCTTTAGTTGTGCTAATTGCAGCCTTCGCAGTAGGAGCTAATTCCGAGCCAGCAGCGGCACATTCAGGTTGAATAGCACAAGCGTCTAGAGACGACAGCAATGCATAAACAGTTTGAGGTAAAATCCCCTTAAATATTGGAAGTAAAATAAACGTCGAAATTCCTACTAATCTAAATACAGATTTATTTGCGGTTAATCGCACTAATCTTAACTCCTTACAACCAAAGAGAAAAATCGATGTATCTGACATCTATAGGAATCCGGTTTGATTTCTGAAAAAATTAAGTATTTGTAGGGTGCGTTATGACTTTAGTCTAACGCACCAAACCCTTGAAAATGGTGCGTTACGCTTCGCGATAACACACCCTACGTGTTGTTCAAAAATCAAATAGTAATCCTATAGGTTGTCTGATAGGAGAAGAGAATCAGTCCAGTAAAAATACGAGTATTTAGTAGATTTTTTTGAAAATCGAACCAAGGTAAATAAATAAACTAATTAGCTATTAACTCTTAAACTTCTTAAACTGGGCAGTGGATATGATTGATGCTGCTTAAAATCGGCAAACTCACAGATAGAATTGAATGGGCAAAAGCGGCAGTGGGAGCCAGGATTAGGAGGGAATATTTTACTAAAATTAGTATTTTCTTCCTGATATTTTTGCAAATCGTGCTGATGTTTATGAGCAATATTCGCTAACTCAAATTTTAAGGATTCTAATTCACTATTATTAATGCTAATTAACTCAGACTTTTTACATATTTCTAAATTATAAAATGATGCAACAGCTTCTCGTCCAGGGTAAAGATAACGAGCAGCTAATAAGTAAACTAATGCCTGTCGTTTGTCGAAAGCTGATTTACCAGTTTTGAAATCCAAAATATGTAAAGTGCTATCAGACTCAATGAAAACGCAGTCCATAGCCGCATATAAGCGAAAGCAATAATCTTCTTGTTCAACTACTATCGGTTTGGGAAAGCCTTCATCACCTGGAGTTAATTGGATAATATCTTTATCCAAAAGCAACGGCGCATCGTGATATTTTTGTAAAATTTGCAGCACGCGTTGCTGGACTTGAACGCTTGAGTTGCCTAATTTAAGTAGCTGGGCAACTCTTTCTACACCATCTGCTTGCTTCAACAGATGCGTGTGATGATGAAACTCATAAATGCCTTTTTGGGCGAGTATGCCAATCCGCTGGGGTGCAGTGGCTTGCCCTAAAAGGGCTTTGACTTGTGGTTCGTGTTGCCGCGCTTTGATAAACCCCCGTCTCATCTGGCAATGCCAGCGTTCTTGCCCGATCGCTGGGGCAACTAGAGACCAAAGGTGATAACTGGCAAAAGGTCGATCGGGGGTTGACATTGCTCAGAAACAGTGAGAGAAAATACGGTGGGGAGAAGTTTAAACTAAGGCTTTCTTAGAAAAGAACTTCGGAGAATACTTGCTGCCACACAAGCTTTGCGGGAAGCTTTTATAGTACTGATAATGTACCGGAGCAAGTGGCAAAAATGTCTAGCAAGATAAAATTTGGTACCGATGGCTGGCGAGGGATTATTGCCGATGACTTTACTTTCCCCAATGTGAGAAAAGTAACAAGGGCAATCGCCACTTACTTGGATACAGCCTACACAAAAAATAGACCAGTACTTATTGCCTACGATACTCGCTTTTTAGCTGACCAGTTTGCCCAAACAGCGGCCCAAGTATTAGCAGATTTGGGTTGGACTGTAAAAATTACCGATCGGGATTGCCCTACACCAGTAATTGCCTACAATGCCCGTCACCTAAATTCCGCTGGGGCGTTAATGTTTACTGCTAGCCATAATCCAGCACCTTACTGTGGAATTAAATATATACCCGATTATGCTGGGCCTGCCACTCCAGAGATTACTGATACCATTGTGGCAAATATAGAAGGTGCATCGGATGAGTTACCTGGGAGCAACCCATCAGGTTCAATTTCAATTTTCGATCCGAAACCAGATTACCTACAATTTATCTACACTCTACTTGATGTAGAAAAGATCAGAAGCGCTAATTTAAAGGTAAAGTACGATGCTTTGTATTCTACCTCTCGCGGCTATTTAGATGAAGTTTTGCAACATAGTGGCGTTCAATTAGAAAGTTTCCACGATTGGAGAGATGTTTTATTTGGGGGTGGAATGCCAGAACCCAAAGGAGAACAATTAGTTGAGTTAGTAGAAGCAGTAGTTCGCGATCGCGCTGATTTGGGTTTGGCGACAGATGGAGATAGCGATCGCTTTGGTATCGTTGATGAACAAGGAACCGTCCTCACTCCGAATACTGTGCTGCTACTCCTAGCACGTCATTTAATCAAAAATAAAGGTAAAACTGGCGCGATCGTCCGCACTGTCGCTACAACTCACCTGCTAGATAATTTTGCTGCTAAAAATGGGCTGCAAATTTACGAAACAGCAGTTGGTTTTAAATACATTGGCGAAAAAATGCGGGAAACTGCTGTATTAATTGGTGGAGAGGAATCAGGTGGTTTGAGTATTCTTGGGCATATTCCCGAAAAAGACGGGATATTAGCCGATATGCTGGTGGCAGAAGCGATCGCTTATGAAGGTAAGCCTTTAAGTCTACTCGTTAAGGAAGCGATCGCCGAAGCCGATGGCCCACTTTACAACAACCGTCTAGACTTGCACCTCACAGAAACGCATAAAACCGCCGTCATCGACTCCTTTACCAAAAATCCACCTACAGAGGTAGCAGGAATAAAAGTCAAGGAAGTGGGGCGTAAAGACGGTATTAAGCTGTATTTAGAAGAAGGTAGCTGGGTTTTACTACGTCCTTCCGGTACAGAACCACTGGTGCGCGTTTACCTTGAAACCAACACTCCCGAAAAACTCACCCAAATCGCCCAAGAGTTGGAGAGTGCCATTGCTAAACTAAAAACACTTGCAGTTTAATAATTCAAAGTTAGGAGTTATGAGTTAAGAATTATTAACTCATAAATTTTATTAAGATATGAAAACTTTCGCTCCTTTTTTGACATCTCTAGTTGTGGCGGTTTGGGTAATCGCGATCGCAATTATTTCAGTCCAAAATGCCACACCCGTATCGTTAAAATTCTTAACATTTCAATCGATTCAGATACCAATGGGTTTAGTGCTAGCTTTTAGTGCCGTTATCGGGTTAATTGGTATGGCGCTGCTGCAACCTCTGTGGGGACTTGCTGGTATTGGGCAGCGTAATTCTCGATTGGAAGACGATGCAGAGTTTTTTGTTGATGATGAAGACTTTTGAGGGTTGAATAGCTGTGCAGTATCAAAACATTATTACAATCGAACCAGGAAAACGAAGTGGTAAGCCTTGTATTCGAGGAATGCGAATTACTGTATACGATGTCTTATCTTATCTTGCCTCTGGGATGACCTACGAGGAACTGCTTGATGACTTTCCTTATTTGACACAAGAGGATATTTTGGCTTGCCTAAGCTATGCGGCTGATCGAGAACGGCAAATGTTGACAATGCAAAAGCTTTTGACAAAAATCCAAATTTGGGAGTTTTGACACTGTATTAGATTTAAAAACTATGGAAGCTGAGTATGATTTTAGCCAGGGCAAGCGGGGAGCGATTGAATCAACATCAACAGGCAAAACTCGAATTACAATTCGCCTAGATGATGAAGTATTAGCATGGTTTCGTGACCAAGTTCACGCAGCAGGTGGAGGAAATTACCAAACTTTGATTAACGATGCCTTGCGTGAGTACATTCAGCAGCGCCGTGAACCGTTAGAAGATACATTACGGCGAGTATTGCGAGAAGAACTTGAACGCATTGGAAAATAAAGATATTTTGGCTTGCCTAAGCTATGCGGCTGATCGATAAAGGTTATGAGCGCAACTTATAAAGCAGATTTTAACTTGTGGATTGAACAGACAGCTCAACTATTGCGATCGCATCGCTGGCATGAAGTTGATATAGAACATCTGATTGAAGAGGTTGAAGGCTTGGGCAAAAGTGAACGGCGGGCTATTGCCAGTCAACTAACTCGTTTGCTGTTACATCTGCTCAAATGGCAATATCAACCCCAGCCTCGCTCAGATAGTTGGCTCGATTACATCACTGATTCTCGCACCCAAATTAAGTTAGCCATAGAAGATAGTCCTAGTCTTAAGAGCTATTCTACAGAGCAACTTGAGGAAAGTTATCAAAGGGCACGTCGCCAAGCAGCCAAGCAAACGGGAATACTTGTATCTGTGTTTCCAGAAGAGTGCCCATATTCTGTAGAGGTTGAGTCGATGGGGGATATTATTCCCCGCACCTCTCAGTTAGATCCGTGCGTGCAACTTTCACTGCACACGGCTCTCGATGTTCTCAGCTTG
>NZ_JBALEO010000062.1:0-31738 GCF_036918015.1 Nostoc sp. | reverse complement strand
GATAGGGATTTTAGTTAATTGCAATTTTAGTGATATGCTTGTCCATACCGTTAACTTTGTTTCAATCCCTGATAGGGATTTTAGTTAATTGCAATAAGTGTGCCAAATTCTTCCCATACTCCTGAAGCACGTTTCAATCCCTGATAGGGATTTTAGTTAATTGCAATTTCATCGATGGGTACTGTAATACGAGGTTCAATACTCGTTTCAATCCCTGATAGGGATTTTAGTTAATTGCAATTTTAGTGATATGCTTGTCCATACCGTTAACTTTGTTTCAATCCCTGATAGGGATTTTAGTTAATTGCAATGCTTTGCACCGAGAAGCTTTAGTGCATCGGCTTTTTGTTTCAATCCCTGATAGGGATTTTAGTTAATTGCAATTAATATACGCAATGCTGTTTACTTACTGGAACAGCGTTTCAATCCCTGATAGGGATTTTAGTTAATTGCAACTTCCAATCTCATCAACGGTAATACCTTGATTAGCAGTTTCAATCCCTGATAGGGATTTTAGTTAATTGCAATCAAGTCGTCGAAAGCTTCTCTAGGAGTGTAGAAGTTTCAATCCCTGATAGGGATTTTAGTTAATTGCAATTGGACAAGCCTATATATACTGGTGTCCACACGTTCTGTTTCAATCCCTGATAGGGATTTTAGTTAATTGCAATTCAAGCGAAAAATACAAAGACTGCTATCAAGGGTATGTTTCAATCCCTGATAGGGATTTTAGTTAATTGCAATTCGTACCCCAGGTAGTTAGCTAGCGTTTCGATATCGTTTCAATCCCTGATAGGGATTTTAGTTAATTGCAATCCAAATCCTTCATCCCCTGCTGAATCTCAATCTCTGTTTCAATCCCTGATAGGGATTTTAGTTAATTGCAATTCCTGGTTCTGCTTTGAGCCTAATCTAAACTGGTTGTTTCAATCCCTGATAGGGATTTTAGTTAATTGCAATAGGAGTTTCTTCTGTTCTTCCGGGTATAGTATTTGTTTCAATCCCTGATAGGGATTTTAGTTAATTGCAATGCTGGCTTCTGAAAGCGCTGCTGTATTTGGTTTTCAAGGTTCAATAGCGCGAATGCAAAAATCATAACATAAGGAGTGGCAATTGTGCTAACTGTAAATAGCTGAAAGTCAGTCTGTATAAGGTGCGCGGATGGCTTCAAGATACTAAAGCCGTCAAATCCTTGCATATAGCGCAATTCAGCTATTTTTGTATTCCCCCCTTTCCCAACACCTACCCATCCGCGCATCTAGCGAAAAAACTAATCCGATTGGAAAGCTGTTTCTGTTTACTTTATAGATATCCTACTCGATTAGGTCAGCCGACTTTAGGGTGATGCCTACGCTTACGCAATTCCAGCATCTAAACTAGGGCGGATTTGATGAAAAGTTTGCCAACTTTAGGGTGATGCCTACGCTTACGCAATTCCAGCATCCCCATAACTAACCTTATTTGGCAACGTCTTCAAAATCTGTTATCGCATAAGCAAATTCTCTAAAAGCTGTTTTAATCAGAACCTCTTTTGTTCCCCTTTCCAGAGAAGAGTTGCGTATGAGGTCTGTTAATTCTATGAACAACAGAGAAAACATAAAACGATCTTGGCGGTCAACTTGTTTCAAGCAAGACGATATAAACTGATAAAGCTCTGTTTTTCTGGGTTTGGTCTGTTCATCCCATATTTGCAAGCCAAGCCGAAAAGTTCTCAAGCGGATTTCATTGGTGTTGAAGGACGCGTCTTTGTAGCGGACTGATACGCGTTGGGGTAGTTCCATGAGTTTTAGCTATACATATTCAACGTAAAGTAATTATTCACTTATATTTTGGCTCAACCGGAAAAATCTGATATTTTGCACCAATGGCAATAGCCGCCAGATGTTAGAAACGAATGACTTGCGTGGAATATAAAGAGTTTTGTAGGGTAGTACAGCAGTTCTACCCTACTATCATCAATTTAGAGGATACCCCAGAAATGGAGTAGCCCTTGACCAGAAAAAGCTTCAATCAAAATCGCAGATAGAAAACCAATCATTGCAAGACGACCGTTCCAATTTTCACTTTGAGGAGTGAAGCCAAAACGCACAGCATTAGGATCTTCTGAAACAATAGGCGCAGGATTCTTAAAACCTGACATGAGCATAACTCCAAAGTTCAAGTGTTATAGCAGTTGTAACTGTCTGTAAAGTAATGTAACAGATGTTTAAAAAAATGCAAGATTGAATGAATTAGAACTTATATCATGTCCGTATAATTAGTTATGATTCCCACAGTCATTGCACCCCACCCCCAACCCCTCCCCGCTTGCGGGGAGGGGAGACAAAGCGCAGCTTTGGCGGGGGTGGGGTTCTTGGGGTTTAGACGTAGGTTGGGTGGAGCGGAGCGCAACCCAACTGATTATCAGGATGTTGGGTTACGCAAAGCCTCCAACGCCACTTGCTACAACGCGCGGAACCCGCGCAACGCAGTGGCTCCCCAACCTACATTTTTTTGCAACCCGATTACCGAAAAGTTCTCCAAAACCTCACCCTGTCCTAATCCTTACTAAGGAGAGGGACAGGTTGAGGTATCTCAGGGGCTATCTGACTAACCGTAAATTACCTTGACAAAGGCTTGTGTGTACATCGTAAGTAAACTCTTTAGTAGAGTTATTAAAGTTACGCCGGATAAATCCGTAATCTTCTGTTTGGTTCTTCGCCAAAACTATGCGACTTGAGGCGATAATGTTCTACCAACTCATGTTGCATTTTGCGGACTTGGGGAGAACGCGGCAATAACTCGACTGGTTGTCCTTTAGGAATCACAATTTGCTCAACGGCAAGTCTAGCTTCTTCCAAGGCATCCATTTCATCATCGCTACCATTGTGCAAAAACAATTGTAGTTCTCTATCGTCGGCCATCTCTGGGTCGTCAATATTCAGCAACCGCCGCAAACCACGGGTAATTTGGGGAATGGTGCTGGACTTAATCACGTGGATGGGTACATGACGAGCTTTGGCCATCTGGCGTAATTTGGCGTGGTTTTTGACGTGCGATCGCAGTGCTAAAATTGCATCAGCACTATCTATATCTTTTGTCAATACCACGGGCAAAGTTAGCACGCTAATTACCTGTTCCAGTTGGTGACGGCTAACCCCATAAGGGTAAACGTGCAATGGCAAATCTTCACCATTCGGCCCTGGCACTCTTGTAGCAGCATCTAAATCAATGCTTTCAGAATAATTGAAGGATTCATCCAGCAAACGGTCAAACTCGCTGCGCCCAGTTACCCGCTCTACAGGCAATTGGGGTAGTGCAACCATTTGTCCAGATGAACGCCAGCCATTAGACGGTCGCGACGGTGGGAAAGAATCCTCTACTGTTCCTAGCTGTCCACCACGACCGTTGACAACAGCTAACTGACGTGTAACAGCAACTTTGCCGTGGTCGTCAACAGTTCTCGTTTGTGGGGTAGCCTGACGCCCCCGCAGCAGATTATCTACGGTGTCAGCAACACTTTCGTGTACTGTCCAGCGTTGGCGTTCCAACATTTCCACCGCAATTTCAAAGGTAGGTGGGGCTTTCCGCTCCAAAACGGTCTTTTGAGAGCCTCGCCGTCTGGCTTCATCGTCTCCCAGCGTCACAGCTTGGATACCCCCAACTAAATCAGCCAGGGTGGGGTTTTTAATCAGGTTTTCGATCTGATTACCGTGGGCAGTACCTACCAACTGTACACCCCGTTCCGCAATGGTACGAGCCGCTAAAGCTTCCAGTTCCGTGCCAATTTCATCAATGACAATGACTTCTGGCATGTGGTTTTCTACTGCCTCAATCATCACCTGATGCTGTTGATCTGGATGAGCCACTTGCATCCGCCGAGCGCGACCAATGGCGGGGTGAGCAACATCACCATCCCCAGCTATTTCGTTAGAGGTGTCAATAATCACCACCCGCTTATGCAGTTCGTCCGCCAAAACACGGGCAATTTCCCGTAAGGCAGTAGTTTTGCCCACGCCTGGACGCCCCAGCATGAGAATCGATTTACCAGTTTCTACCAAGTCGCGGATCATGCCAATGGTTCCGAATACCGCCCGACCAACGCGACAAGTCAAGCCAATAATCTTACCAGTGCGGTTGCGAATGGCGCTGATCCGATGCAAAGTTTGCTCAATTCCTGCCCGATTATCTCCGCCAAAGATTCCAACTCGTTGAATGCAATCATCTATCTGTTCTTGAGTAACGGGTACTTCGCTCAAATACTCAGCTTGATTAGGAAAGCGAGCCTCTGGGCGACGACCCAAATCTAAGACCACTTCTACTAAACTATCTCGTTTAGGATGACTCTCTAGTACTTGTTGCAGGTCTTGGGGCAAAATGTCTAATAACTTTTGGAGATCGTCTGTAATCGTCATGCTTTCTATGGTGACGTTTTTAGAGATAGCGAGGACATTTGCGTGCAGGAGAACCCGCTCTGGGTATATTTCCGAACGAGCAATTAACGCTCCTGCTGTGACTTGATCTGGGAAACGAGAGAATGGGCAAGTTCTACAGCTTGCCAAAGTAATACTTCATCTTCTTCTAGGCGAACAGTCGCCTTCATATTGGTGTTACTTACCTCCTTATTCTCTAACTGTTCGAGAATTGGTGACAGCAGTACGCGAGCGTAGCTACCGTAGGCGACCCCGGCGATGTGGGAGTGCTGAGTGCTAAGTGCTGAGTGCTGAGTAGTATAGTTTTTCTCAGCACTCATAACTCGGAACTCAGCACTGTTGAACAGTCCCATTGCCTTTAACTTAGCAACGGTATACTTATTTGTGCCGCCTGCTAACTGCACATATCCCGGTAACTTAGCTGCCAAAACTTTTTGCCCTAATTTCACCGCAGCTATTGTGGTGCCATCGCCAATATCACCACTCATCGAACGACCATCGGTTTGCCAAATTAAAGCACCCTTGAGTGGGGCAATCCTGTCATACAGCGCTCTCAAGTAGTCAATCATCCCTTCGCCATCAGGACAACTGATTGCTAGTAACTTTAGTTTATCCGCCCACGGTGAAATTGCTTGCCATAATCGCTCAAATTCTGCCAACCGCCCGACTTGTGTATGGATTTCTACGGCATCTACTCCCGTTGACATTACCAATGGCGCGATCGCTCCCGGCGTTGTCACGTATGAAGCTGTATAAATTATACCATAAGGACAAATTGGTATGCAACGACCGCAGCCATAACACTTTTCGGATACTACTCCCGAAAAGTCTTCTTTGATACTGTCAAACACGATCGCTTGTGCCGGACAAATCCGTTCACAGGGTCTAGGGCAGTTTGTAGGACACTCATGAGGATTAAATTCTGCTTTGCGAAAATGGGGGTCTTCTCCATCGTTTAGGCTGACCATCAAAAAGGGTAAATTGCCTTTGTAGTCAAAGCCTCGCTTTTGGGCATCCTTAGCCAGAGATTTGGCTGCTTGTAGCCCTGATTGCGCTGCTGCAATTACTGCTGGATCAGCTGCAACATCTATGCAGTCAGCGCCCGCCAAAGTATAGGCTAACGTTAAACTTCTGACTGCCGGCAAATGCTGGAAGCTGGCTCCGCAGATCAGCTTGAACCAGTCACCTTGTTTGAGAGATTGTAAAGGTACGAACAGATCAGTCACTATTCTATTATGCGTTTATGCGACTAAAAATAGTAGTCTGCGATCGAGAAAAAGTCCGAATTTGCTGATTTAGGGTTTATTGAATTGGGTATTGGGCAGGGGAGCAGAGGGGCGGAGGGGCAGAGGGGAAAGACTTACTGCTACTTCTTATTGAATTGGGTATTGGGCAGGGGAGCAGAGGGGCAGAGGGGCAGAGGGGAAAGACTTACTCCTACTTCTCCCCTGCTCCCCTGCTCCCCTGCTCCCCTGCTCCCCTGCTCCCCTGCTCCCCTGCTCCCCTGCTCCCCTGCTCCCCTGCTCCCCTGCTCCCCTGCCCCTCTGCACCCCTGCTCCCCCGCTCCCCACTCCCGCAGCTATCTTAGGAGGCCACGACATACATGACAACTGTATTTTTTGTAGAAGACTCTGCTGAAGATAGAGCTTTGTATCGACGCTTCCTAGAGCGGGACGATCGCTACACTTATGATATTTACGAATTTGAATCTGGAAATAAGGCCCTACAAGCTTGTCAAGGGAAAATACCAGATGTGATTTTGTTGGACTATCGATTACCAGATTTAGACGGGCTGGAATTTATCACTCAGCTACAGAGGCAAACTTCTAACAGCCAAATTGCAGTAATTATACTGAATGGACAGGGAAACGAAACGATCGCAGTCCAAGCGATCAAGAGTGGGGCGCAAGATTATCTAGTCAAGGGAAAACTGACCTCTGATAATTTACGTCGAGCGGTTCATGGGGCGATCGAGCAGATGCAGCTAATGCGGCGAGATATTACCGAACTCAAACAGGCCAAAGAAAAACTCCAACAAAGTGAAGCACTGCTAGCCACTACTCAACAAATCGCCCATGTAGGCAGTTGGGAATTGAATTTAGAAACGAAAAAGCGCTCCTGGTCAATGGAAACCTTTCGCATCTCTGGTCTAAATCCCACTCAAGGTGAACCCGACCAAGCGGAATTTCTCCAAATAATTCACCCAAGCGATCGCGCCTTGGTCAAGGCCCAACTCGAAAAGATGATGTCTACAACGGGCTACGCCCAAGAAACCCCTTTCAGTATTGAGTTCCGAATTGTCCGACCTGATGCTTCGGTGCGGTACGTTGAGTCGAAAGCAGAGATAGCTTATGACGCTCAAGGGCAGCCAGTTAAGCTATTGGGAGCGGTTATAGATATTACTGAACGCAAACAAACGGAGTTAGAAATCATCCGTAGTCGTGACCTGCTAGAAGCTGTTTATAACGAATCCGCTGATGCACTTTTTTTGGTAGATGTCGAAACATTACTGATCGCTGACTGTAACGATCGAGCAGTGGAGCTATTTACAGCCTCTAGTAAAGCCGAATTAATTAACATTGAAGGTAACACTCTGCAAAAACAACCCTTTACTTCCGATGAGATTGCCACCTTTATGGAAGAAATTAACCAGCAAGGGTTTTGGAGTCGAGAAGTTGAATACATGACTAAGCAGGGCCAATCCTTTTGGGGAAACATCGCAGCCAAACAAATTACAGTCGCTGGTACTGTGATGCAACTAGTACGAATCACGGATATTACTGCCCGGAAGCATGGTGAAAAAGAGCAACAACGGGCAGAAATAGCTCTCCGAGAAAGCGAGGAACGACTACAATTAGCCCTTGAGGCTTCTGGGGATGGTTTGTGGGACTGGAATATTTTGACTGGAGAGGTATATTACAGCCCTCGCTATTTAGAAATGCTGGGATACCGCTTTGATGAACTCCCACAGAATTTAAGTACTTGGGAGCGATTAGTTCATCCAGACGATCTACCTTGGGCGGAGAAAATCTTGACAGATCACCTCAAGGATAGTTCGACACCGTACAAATTTGACTATCGACTCCGAACTAAGTCAGGCGAATGCAAATGGATTGCCAACTACGGTAAGGTTGTGATGCGAGATGCAGATGGTAATCCTCTGCGAATGACTGGTACTCATCGGGATATCAGCGAGCAACAAGCCGCGCTACGCGAACACAAACAAGCCGAAGCAGCCTTAGCCAAAAGTGAAGAACAACTGAGACTAACGTTGGAATTTAATCACATCGGTCTTTGGGATTGGAATGTTCAAACAGGCGAAGTTATCTGGAACGACAACCATTATCGTTTGTTAGGTTTAGAGCCAGAAATGTCAGCAGCCAGCTATCAATTATGGCGCGATCGCGTGCATCCAGAGGATGTTGACCGAATCGAACAGGCTGTATCAAATGCACTGGCACAACATATTAATTTTCAAGGTGAATATCGAGTGATTTTTCCCGATGGCAGGGTTCACTGGCTCACGGGGAAAGGACGTGGCGTTTACAACGAAGTAGGCGAACCTGTACGGATGTTGGGAGTCATTATTGATACTAGCGATCGCAAGCAAGCAGAAGCAGCTTTGCAAGAAAGTGAAGCCCGATTCCAGGCATTTATGAACAACAGCCCAGTGCTAGCTTGCATCACTGATACAGATGGCTGTGTGCTTTACTTAAATCAAACATACCTGCGGACATTTAAATTACTACCCGAACAGGTGATTGGGCAATATATTTCTGACCTCTACCCAGATGAAATTGCTCGGCAGCATTTCGATCACATTCGCACAGTCATAGAGACAAATCAGGTAATTGAGGTGATTGAATTTGCTCCTCGACCAAACGGTTCCCTTGGTGAGTTCTTGGTATACAAATTCCCAATTCTCGGATTGTCTGAACAAAAGCTAGTGGGTAGGGTGGCGATTGATATCACAGAACGCAAGATTCTAGAGCGAGAACTAGCTCACAAGCAAAAGTTATTGGATACCTTCATCAATAATGCACCTGTTGGTATAACTATTCTCGATCGAGAACTGCGTTATTCATTGGTTAATGAAGCATTAGCAGAAATTAATGGCATTCCCGCAGCAGAGCATATTGGCAAGACAACGTGGGAGATTGTCCCTGATATAGCACGGAAGCAAGATCGAGTCTTTCGACAGGTCTTAACAACGGGTGAACCGATTCTGGATTTGGAAGTCAGTGGAGAAACCCCAAAATTCCCTGGTGTAATCAGGACTTGGCTAGCTTCCTATTTTC
This sequence comes from Nostoc sp., assembly GCF_036918015.1. GTDB lineage: Bacteria > Cyanobacteriota > Cyanobacteriia > Cyanobacteriales > Nostocaceae > Nostoc. The sequence continues at coordinate 23,028 of NZ_JBALEO010000062.1, read as the reverse complement.
CAATTCAGTCTGAAGCTGATGAACCTATTAGCATGGGCATTGTGGTAGTTGAAATCAGCGATCGCAAACGCGCTGAACAAATGTTAGAGTTGCAGGCAGTCATCACCCGCAACATGGCAGAAGGAATTTGCCTAGTTCGTGCTACAGATGGCGTGTTTGTCTACGCCAATCCTAAATTCGAGCAGATGTTTGGCTATGACCCTGGTGAATTAATCGGTCAGCACGTGTCGATTGTCAACTACGGTGATAAATATCATACACCTGAAGATGTTAATCAGGCGATTAGAACTACTATTTTGAAACACGGTGAAGCAACCTATGAAGTCCACAATATTAAAAAAGATGGCACTCCATTCTGGTGTAGCGCTACCGCTTCCGTTTTTGAACATCCTGAGTATGGAAGCGTCCTTGTGGCTATCCAACAAGATATCACCGAGCAAAAGCAAGCAGAGGAAAAAATCAAAGCCTCTCTGAAAGAAAAAGAGGTATTACTCAAAGAAATTCATCATCGGGTTAAGAACAATTTAGGAATTGTCAGCAGTTTGCTGCAAATGCAATGCAGACGAACACAAGATCCTGTGGTGACAGCTATTTTGCGCGATAGCCAAAACCGCATTGCTTCCATTGCCCTAGTTCATGAAAAACTATACCGTTCTGAAGACCTCGCTGATATTGATTTCGCTCAATACATTCCAGATTTAACAACTCATTTATTTGATTCTTATAATGTCAGTTCCAACCAGATTCAACTAAATATTCAAGTTGATAATGCTAGCCTCGATATCGAAACCGCCATCCCTTGTGGCTTAATTATCAACGAACTGGTTTCTAATGCTTTGAAATACGCCTTTGTTGGTAATATTGGTGGCAAAATTGAAGTTAAGTTTTATCAACAATCGGAATCTACTTTGACACTCATTATTAGAGATAATGGTGTTGGCTTACCTGAAAACTTTGATAGTAAGAAAACTAAAACACTGGGCATAACCCTTGTCCAGGGTTTAGTCAAGCAGCTAAGAGGAAAACTTGAAATTGACTCTCAACAGGGAACAGAGTTCAAAATTACTTTTACAAACAGCCGGACATGAACATAATTGACATCTTATCAAACACGCAGACAAAAAAGACAGTTCGAGTCCTTGTTGTTGAAGATGAATATATCCTTGCTATCAACTTACAAGAAACTTTAGAGTCTTTAGGATATGTTGTTTTAGATATTGCCGATTCTGCCGAAGGGGCAATTGCAAAAGCAACTGAATTACGCCCAAACTTGATTTTGATGGATATCAGGTTACGGGGTGAAATGGACGGCATCCAGGCAGCGGAGCAAATTTGGCATCATTTGCAAATTCCGATTATCTACGTCACCGGGCACTCTGACAAAAGTACTGTTGAGCGAGCAACGCTGACATCCCCCTTTGGATACATTCTCAAACCTATTAAAGAGCAAGAACTTTATGTTGCCATTCAAACAGCCTTAAATCGCTACGATCGCGAGCAATTTTTGAGTTCTGTACTTCGGGAAATGGGCGATGGGGTAATTGTAGTTGATACTGAATTAAATATTAAATATATCAATCAAGTAGCTGAAGCTCTCACAGGGTGGCAATGGAATGAAGCTAAAGACAAGATGTTAACTGAAGTTATCAAAATCATTGATGAACAAACTCAGCTACCGATAGAAAATCCAATTATCGCAGCCCTCCAACAAGAAACTACTATATATTTAGGAAGTGGTATTTTACTAGTTGCTAGAAACGGGACAACTATACCAATAGCTGATAGCGCTACTCCTCTGAGAAATAACAGTGGTGTAATTACAGGAGCCGTATTTGTTTTCCGAGATGACACGCAACGACGGTTAACTGAAGAACGTAATCTTGCCGCTGAACGTGCCCAACAACTAGAAATTCGTGTGGCAGAACTGCAACGCCTGAACCAATTAAAAGAGGATTTTCTGGCAACCACTTCTCATGAAATGCGAACGCCATTGTCAAACATCAAAATGGCAATCTCTGTGCTAGAAAATATTCTCGATCGCCAGGGAGTTTTACATTTAAAAACAGTTTCTCCATCTGACTCTGTAGCCCGCTACTTAACTATTTTGCGCGATCAGTGCGAACAAGAGCTAGATTTGATAGACAACTTGCTGCATATACGAATGATTGATGCAGATATCTATCCGTTAGAATTAACTTCAATTCAACTACAAAACTGGCTACCTCACGTTGCCGAGTATTTTCAAGAACGCGCTCAAGCTAGGCAACAGTCTTTTGAAATTAGTGTTTCTCCAAATTTACCACCTTTAGTTTCAGACTTGGCTAGCCTGACTGAAATTGTCTCAGAGTTACTCAACAATGCTTGTAAATACACTCCGCCTGATGGACAGATTGTGTTAAAAGTTCAGCTAATTTACATCACAAAAAGTCTGATAGATGAGAATTATAAATCTGGTGTATTACATAATTTTCAAGTTCCTTATTTTCAAATCACAATTAGCAATTCTGGGGTGATAATTCCAAAAAAAGAACAATCTCGAATTTTTGAGCCATTTTACCGGATTCCTGAAAGCGATGCCTACGGCAACCCGAAACGGGAACGCTGGCAACAAAGCGGCACAGGATTAGGTTTAACATTGGTTAAGAAGTTAGTAGAATATCTCCAAGGCACGATTGAAGTTACCAGTTCTCAGGGCTGGACAACGTTTACAGTTCAACTGCCTTTGAGTTTGTGATGGTATTTGTCATTTGTCATTTGTCATTAGGCGTTGGTTATTAATTTTTCTCATCCTGTCTCCCTCACTTACCGAAAGAGTTCAAACTACGTCAAAATCTAAATAAACGCGATCGCATCTTACCGACAATGCAGATTACCCAAAGTCTCCATACAGCGATTCTTGTGACTGACTTAGAACGCTCTGAATATTTTTATGGCAAAGTGTTGGGATTATCTAAAATAGATCGTTCCCTAAGCTACCCTGGTGCATGGTATCAAGTCGGTGACTATCAAATTCACCTGATAGTTGCAACCACTGTCCCCACAGAAAACCCAAACGAAAAATGGGGACGTAATCCCCATGTCGCCTTCACAGTAGTTGACTTAGACGCCGCCAAACAGGAATTCCTCAATCATAATTATCCCATTCAAGCTAGCGCCTCTGGTCGCGCTGCCTTATTTACTCAAGACCCTGATGGGAATATTATCGAGTTGAGTCAGCAGTGAGGGGAAGTGAGGCAGATGAAGTAGACAAGGGACAATGGCAGAGATTAGCAATTGCAGAGGCAGCAATCAAACCTGTGGGAGAGGCTTAAGAAGATTTTGTCCTATAGCTTTCTTCGTTCAACATTACATCTTATACTTTCCAGACTTTCTCCTCAGTAATTTTACTTTCTATCTTACAAAAACTTGTAAACAAAAACCGTGTTGACTCTGAAGCCAACAACGATATTTCTGTAGAATTCTTGAGGTATGCAAGCTAACTACTTGCCTGTTAAAAGTACTGGCAAAAAAATGGCAACCAACTCTAATCAAAACCAAACCCCAGATTCTCCTTGGAATCCTTTCCTCCCCACTAAAAGAGATATAAGCAGAACTGAAGAACTAGCAGAAAAAAGCCCTATCGTTGCTGGTGTGTTAACATTTTTTTTTATCCCTGCTGGCATGATTTATCTCAATAGAGGAGTAAATAATCTAAAAATTCTTGGATATGTATTTGTCACTGCTTTTATAATAGGTATAGCTTCATACGAAGGAAAAGATTCTCTAAAAACGGTAAGAATGGGTAAACTAATTGAAGTATGTGGTAAGGTAGCTATAATTACCGAGAATGTCAAAGCAGTTACTCTAGCCCGGAAGCGATTAGCTTCTAAGCAGTCTTAATAATTACTAAATATTAAATACTGTCCCTCAGCAGAAAATTATAAACAAACTTTTACTACTTAGTAGATAAGTTTGCTACTAGACAGAAAAGCCTGCAAAAGCAGGCTTAGGTATATTTCACACAAACGCGAAACACTACTCTGGTAATTTATATTGTCCAACAATACGTTTGGCAAACTCTGGAACGTGCGCCTCTAATTTCTCAGGATGATTGCGCTTCACATACAAATAATTCCGAGTAAAGTGAGAATCAATGGAAAATCGCGCATATTCTAGACCCTTGGGGCCGATTTTTTCGATTACCACACCCATCAGTTTTGCTGCCCACATCGGCAGGGTAACGCCTTTATCGTAAGCGGGAATACTTTGTTGTACGGCTTCTTTCCGGTTGCCTTTAGACGTTACTGGTTGAGTATCTAACTGGTCTTTGACTAAATCCAGCATTTCCTTACCAGTGTCATTTCTAACTACAATCCATTGCCAACCGAAGGGTGCGCCCATGTAACCAACAACTAAGTCGGCTAGGGAATTGACATAATCAAAGCAACTCATACAGGATGGGGCAAAGACATCTTTGAGTTTGTTAGTCTTCAAGCCAAAGAAAGGCACTGTTTCTGATGAGCCATCTTCATGTTTGAAATGAACCCGGAAGTCTTGCATGAATTCGTAATGCACAACTGTATCAGGCGATCGGCTGGTGGTTTCTAAGAATTTTTGCAGTCCGGCACGGTTAACATTATCTACGCAGGGCGTACCCAAAACATACAGCTTTTCTAAACCAAGTTGTTTTTCTACGGCTCGTAATGCCTGGATTTGGCAACCAACACCAATTACCAACAGCCGCTTCATTCCCGATTTTTCCACCTGTTCTAATATGGAAAGGTTCGGGGAAAGCGTTGGTTTATTTACCCGTGCTGCTAGTATTTCTTCTGGGGTACGGGCGATGACTGGCATGGGTTGAAAGCGGTCTTCTTTGGTGTTTTGCACGCAGACAACACCTTCAACTAAGCCGCGATTCAGCATTTCAATGGCAATGCTGCTCACAATACCCGTCCATTGTGCGCCTTCGATGGGCTGCTGTTTCTTCGCCGCTATCATGTCTTGATGAACACCAAAGTAGAGTTCATCGGGGTTTTCGAGATGGCGCGATCGCGTGTGTGTTTCTTGTTCAAGTTCGCCTATTTGCTGATTAATAAAAGCGCAAGCTTCCTTGACATAGTGAATATAATATGTATCGCATAGTCCGCACTCGCTACAGAGTTCTTTCGCAGGGCGGCGGCTGGTAGGTTTTAAGGCTCTGGCTTTTTTGTGAGGAGAAACTGAGGTCATATAAACTTTTTGTTTTATCCAGGAATCGCTTTTATTACAATACCTTCACTCGCTATGAACTTGACGATAGAGGATGAAGAAGACATTGTAATGTTTTGAAACGCAGAGGGACGCAAAGTAAACGCAAAGTAACGCAGAGTTTTACCTAATTTATTTCGCTACGAATTAATTAAATATTGTACTGAGATTTTGATGAGGAACTATAGAAATACAATCGCACTCAGCGATGAGTAGGATAAATAGAATTTGATTTTTGATACACAGATATAAGCAGACATTCCCAAACCAGTCGCGGTTGAGCGTAAGAAAGTAAGTATTTTCGAGATTCTTCTAGCTGGTTAATGATACTAGGTTGATGCCACTGCGGCCAGTAAAATTGCTGAAGATAATCAACTAACCACAGTTGTGCTTCTGTATCTAAATCCTTATCAATTTTTTTGGCTAACTCTAAGGCGTTACGGTAAGATTTAGGTGCTTTTTTCAAGTCTTCGAGTAACTCATCGGGAATAGCTTGTAGTTGCTCATAAGATGCGATCGCACTTCCCGCACTACCAGCTGCTATGCTCAAAACTGCCTGATTTTGCAAAATTTCCTGATGGCCTGTTTGTGTGAGTACAACAGCCAAGGACTGTGCATCTAAGCGATAAAAAGGAATGCGTTGACAGCGTGATACCAAAGTGGGCAACACAGACTCAGGTGTAGGTGCAATTAAAATTAATGTCGCCTGTCCCGGTTCTTCCAAGGTTTTAAGTAAAGCATTTGCTGCGGCTTCTGCCATTGTTTGGGCTTCTTCCAGCACTACCACATTTCTCGGCGCTTCTAAAGGCGGACGACCTAAAAACTCGGTAATTTCCCGAATTTGCTCTAGTCTAATTACAGGCGGTGCTTTACGCTTTAGTCCTTTCTCGGCTGCTTCTGCTGCTGTTAATCGTTGTCCCTGATATTGGTACGTTGGTTGCACCCACAACAAAGCTGGATGGTTCCCCTGACGCAAACGGTTTTGTAAAGACGCAGTAATTCCCATCCCACCAGAAAATAGCAATTCCACAAAACACCTAGCTGCTAAACTCCTGCCTACACCATCTGGCCCCACAAATAAGTAGGCTGGAGGAACCCGGTTTTGTCTGACAGCCTGAGTAAGTAATTCTATAGCTTGCTGTTGTCCGATAACTGGTGCAAATGGATCATTAGTCATTAATTATTAGTTAGGAGTTAGGAGTTAAGAGTTAGGAGTTATATAGGATTACTATTTGATTTTTGAACAACACGTAGGGTGTGTTATCGCGAAGCGTAACGCACCATTTTCAAGGCTTTGGTGCGTTAGACTAAAGTCATAACGCACCCTACAAATACTTAATTTTTTTCAGAAATCAAACCGGATTCCTATAGCGTTTACTAAACAAGGTACATCATAGTCCCCTCCTCGCTTGCGGGGAGGGGGTTGGGGGTGGGGTTCTTATACCTCACTCAACTGAGAACCGCTATATTATTTTTTCTTTGCTTATCTATATAGCTGAAGTGCTGAGTACGATTCTTACTTTTGTACTCAGCACTGTTTGGATTAGCAATCAAACCTTAGACGTGAGAAATCTGGATATCTCCGCGTGCGCCAACACAGCACCAGGTTCGCGCTGGAGAGCGTTGTAATACTTTCTCTCGAAGGTATTACCCGTCTCTAACGGTACAATCAGTGTGCGGACATCAGCAATCAATTTTTGGAAATCGTCCAGCAATATCGGTTCATCTGCTTGGAGCATTTCATCAACTTGCACAACCATCTCAGAAATGCGATGTAGCCAAGCAAATTGTTCGTGAGCGATGACTAGCTGAAGAAGTTCTCCACTTGATACTCGTCCACTAATCTGTTCGTAGGCAATGCGTTCTGTCTCCAGCAACATCTTGTGAAGGTCGAGTAATTTGTTTCGTAAATCACGCAGATATTGATGCTGACGTATTCTTTCTGTAAGTGTGTTAGAAGTCAATGTTACTTATCCTCTCGTTACAATAGTCTTCAATGGCTTAAATAATTTCTAAGCATTGAGAATTGGGTATTGGGACTGGGGAAGAGGTGACAGGTAATAGGGATCTGTACCCTGTAACCTTTAACCTATTCCCTTCTTCTCCCCCATGCCCTTGTGAATGGAGTTTTGTATGTATTTGGTTTCCTTGCTAAGAAGCATTATAATGAGCATATCTTTTTATAACCGTTATATCTTATATTTGATTAATCATATAATAGCATAAAATTATAAGAAGTACATAGTGTAGAACCGAGCGAGAAAATATCAATTATGGAAAAACCATCTTCATGTCGCTAGCAAATGTAATTTTAGGTCTTCTTCAGCAGCAAGAAATGACGGGCTACGACCTCAAAACGAGCTGCTTCGATCAATGCATTGCCCATTTATGGCCAGCAGATCAGGCACAAATTTACAGAACTCTCGATAAGCTAGTTGAGCAAGGCTGGATTACCTGTAATATTGAGATTCAACACGATCGCCCCAACCGCAAAGTTTACAGTGTGACGGAGCCAGGGAAAGCCGAATTTAGCCGATGGTTAGGGATTCATCAGCCCTTACCGACTATCAGAGAACCTTTACTCGTCCAGTTGCATTTTGCAGATCAGTTGTCAAATGAAACCATCATTTACGTACTGGAGCAACAATTGGCGGCTCGAAGCAAGAAGCTGGCTGAATGTGAAACCATCGATTTGCCATCACTCGGTGATGAATCTGCCAACCGCAAGCAGGTGATGCAAAGGCTGGTGCTGGAGTTGGTAATCCGAAGAGAAGAGACTTATATTGATTGGTTGAAGACAGTGATTGATGTTGTCAGTCGCCAAGAATCCATGTACCAAGAAAGAATTCAGGAGTCAGAATGGGCTAAACCTTAGCTATCCGCTAACAGAATTGAATTTTGAACGAAAGAGCAGATGAATCGTGGATTATTTGTAGGTTTAGTAACTTTAGATTTGATTTACCTTGCTGACTCTGCCCCTAAGAATAATCAGAAGATTGTCGCTACTGACTATACTGTAGCGGCAGGGGGACCAGCAACAAACGCAGCTGTAACTTTCAATTATTTAGGAAATCAGGCTACTGTCTTAGGTTTAGTCGGTTCTCACCCAATGACGCAGCTGATTCGAGATGACTTGGCAAATTACAAAGTTGCGATCGCAGACCTTGAGCCTACCACTGATTTAGTACCGCCTGTATCTTCGATTATTGTCACTCAAGCCACAGGTGAACGCGCTGTGGTTTCGATCAATGCTGTCAAAACTCAAGCTAGCAGCGCATCTATCCCGCCAGATATTTTGCAGAATGTCAATATAGTACTGATTGATGGACATCAGATGGCAGTTGGTGATTCCATCGTTCAAATGGCTAAAGCCAATAATATCCTAGTTGCGATCGATGGTGGTAGTTGGAAGCCTGGATTTGAGCAAATTCTACCGTTTGTGGATTATGCTATCTGTTCAGCTAATTTTTATCCCCCCAACTGCCAAAGTGGAGAAGACCTTTTTAGCTATCTCAGTGGATTTGACATTCCTCACATCGCCATTACCCACGGACAAGAACCAATTGAATACTTGAGTGGCACTAAAACTGGTATCGTAGATGTGCCGCAGATTCAAGCAGTTGATACGTTAGGGGCTGGAGATATTTTTCACGGTGCTTTCTGTCATTATATTTTAAGGCAAAGCTTTACTGATGCACTGGCACTGGCAGCTAATATTGCTGCTGATTCCTGTAAATTTTTTGGTACTCGGCGCTGGATGAATTTAAGATAATTCGTAATTCGTAATTCGTAATTAGTTAAACTAAGTATCGCTGTGCGCCCCTAATCACGTTATACATATTTTTAGATAGGCTAAATTAATGAAAGATTTACAAGAAATATTAGCGATCGCTCGTGAGGTAGGTTGGGGCGCAGCAGATATACTGCGATCGTATTACGACGGCACAGCAAAAGACCCTGACTTAGAAGTACAATATAAGGAGAATGAGCCTGTCACCGTTGCCGATGTAGCTGTGAGTCAATACATTTTGCAGAGGCTACAAGCAACTTTGGGCAACGAAGATTTTGCTTATATCAGCGAAGAAACTTATCAATCGTCAAGTAGTGGTAGACAGGCTTCTGCCCCTTGGGTATGGATAATTGACCCTTTGGATGGTACACGAGACTTTATCGAAAAAACTGGAGACTATGCAGTTCACATTGCTTTAGTCAAGGAAACACGCCCAGTCTTGGCAGTGGTGGCAGTACCAGAGGCTCAAAAGTTATATTACGCTACCAAAGGCGGGGGTACATTTGTAGAAACCCGTGACGGATCTGTTCCTTTGCAAGTGTCTTCAGGTAAACGAATTGAGGATTTAACCTTAGTCGTTAGTCGCTCTCACCGCAACCAACGGTTAGATCATCTGCTACAAAACTTACCCTGTCAAAATCAGAAATCTGTGGGTAGTGTAGGCTGCAAAATCGCCACCATTGTCGAGCAACAGGCAGATATCTACATTTCCCTTTCCGGCAAGTCTGCGCCCAAAGACTGGGATATAGCCGCTCCAGAATTGATTTTAACGGAAGCTGGTGGTAAATTTACTCACTTCGACGGCACTCCGTTGCAGTATAACACTGGTGATATCAATCAATGGGGAGGTTTGCTAGCTAGTAATGGTGAATATCACGAATTACTATGTAAGAAAGCAGAGGGCATATTAGCGCAGTTTGACCATAGCTAATGTACTTGAGGATAAATATTTTTTAATTTAGATTAATTTGCTTTTAAGACTGTTGATCGTGGTATGATTAATCCCATTACTGATAATAATCTTTACCCCTTAGTCCACAGCTTAATTTTGAAAACACTAAATATCTAGGCGATCGCGAGTTAATTACGATTTCCGATTAAAAGTGTAACTTTATATAGTACAAGCAAAAAAAGCCAGTCTTTAGAAAGTCTGCAAACCGTCCTTAAAGGTTTGATTTGTGAATAAAATTCACTATCAGACAATATTCAAAGGCTGAATGCTGTGCTACACTCGTGGACATAAAGATTATTTTCGGTTGAGTAACTCGTTTTGATTTCTAAAAACCGTCTCTCCGAATTTAACTCTCTACACTCCCTGAATTCGGAGATTTCTATGTCAATTTACGTCGGAAACCTGTCCTATCAGGTTACAGAAGAGGACCTAAAGCAGGCTTTTGCAGAATACGGAACAGTAAATCGTGTTCAACTACCCACAGATCGGGAAACAGGCCGGCCTCGTGGGTTCGCTTTTGTGGAAATGGAATCAGACACACAAGAACAAGCTGCCATAGATGCACTTGATGGTGCTGAGTGGATGGGACGTGATTTGAAAGTGAACAAAGCTAAACCTCGTGAGGAAAGAAGCAGTTCTCCTCGTGGTAGCTGGGGTGGCGGTAATGCCCGCCGCAACAATAATCGCTACTAAGTCGATTCCTGAAAATTTCACATTTAGAGTCTCCAGCAGATAAAGCCAAAGGCTCGATTCTGCTGGAATATTTTATAAGAAGAATTCAGAACTCAGGAGTCAGAATTCAGTATGAATTCTGTCAATCAATAAGCTGTTCGTAGTAGCGCTGTACTGTTTTTTCAGCGCTACTAAGTGTATATATTTTAAATTGCATGAACTAAGTAGGCATAATTAAACATACAATAAAATCCTAGTTTGTAGTGAGCGATTCATCGCTCATAGCAAGGTTTATCAGGACTAAAGTCCTTACTGCAAATTTTAATTTATTTATACATAGCTACTTAGAGCAGTTCGTAGAGACGCACAGCTAGCTATGCGCCCCTAACTTGTGTCTGATTTCACAAAGAAGCGCTATAGTTTGTTGAGTTCTCTTTACGGAACTCGCAGCAATATAAATGTATTCTCCCTCTGTATCCATAAAGTATTGTAGATATCGTTAGTCTGCAATCTCTGGCTCTGGATTTTGAAATAAAAATGTTACGACTTTATCATTTATTACTAGGCTCTATTTTGCTGGTGTCAATACCGGTGGGAGCGAAATTTCTTCTACCCCAATTTTCTCCACCCAAAGTAGTAAAAACTCCTACCGTTGCCAAACTTCCCAACTCTAATCAGGGAAATATCTGGCAGAAAATTCTGGGAAGTGCTGCTGCTCCAACTAACTGGCAAGTTGCTCCCTGTGAAGGAAATGCACCGCTGTTGTGTGTCTCCTCCAAAGGAAAACGTTTGGGTACAGTTGAGATTAACATTTACCCACTAGCAAACAATGAGGATTTCCGAAAGAAACTCTTAGCCGCTGGTATTCCAACTGCTTCTTTAGTAGACTACCAAAGTTCCAAGTACCAAACCCAGTTATTACCAGTACTTAAAACTTGGGTTGCAGACCACTACGCTGCGTTTGCGAAAGATCGTCAGGGTAAATATGGAAAACAGATTACTTTCTCATCCTACCCACCTCAACCAGTACCCGTTGGTAAGCTTCAGGGAATCCGCTATGGGTTCGCTGAACTCAATCAACAAGGTGGAGTACAAGAGCAACATATCGGTCATGTTGCCTTTGATGGCACTAAACTTTACGTAATTACTACTGCATTTGACACAGGTACGCAAACAGGTAAGTTTGATAGACTAGAAAACTTGGCTATTTTTCAACCTTACTTGTATGCGATCGCAGCAGATTTGCATTTACCCCAATAGGGATTGGAGATTGGGAAATCTTCCCAGTCCCCACTTCCCATCAACCTAAATCTCAGCTACCGCGCGTTCAATCAAGCGATGTGCTAAAGTTTGCGTGCCAGTATGCTCATAATAATTTGTTGCTACATCCAGGAATGCTGCGAGGTAGTCCAACTTGTCATCAGCAATATCGGTAAAACTTTGCAAGTTGTGGACAACCTTTTGCGGCGTTAAATTATTGGCGCTAACTAACCCACTCATCCAACCTTTCACAGAGTCAAAGCTTTCGCCGATAAAGTTAAGTTTACTGCCAGCGTTGTTCCCTGGAATCACATCTTTGATGTTTTGGAAAGTCGAGTTTTGTTCTAACTCCTGTGGATTTGTTTGATTCAGCCCAGATATCGCTTTGCTGATAAAATCTGGGCCCAAAGGTATCAAACCATCAACGCAAACTAACGCCACCATGCGGATCAGCGACTCACCACTATACTCACCTAAAGAGGCGACAAAATCCCCAATACTGTCTCCCGGAATGCCGTTAATTTGACAGAAGGCTACCAACTCAGCCACTAATTTTAATGTCAAATCAATGGTTTGGGCTTTGTCAGGTTTAGGAGTGACAGAGTTTAAAAAACCCAACAGAGGAATTTTTTCGCCGACTTTGTTAGCTAAAGCTGCTGCACCAAGGGCTTTATCTGTATTATCAACAGTTTGATATAACCACAAGGCTCTTTGGTATCCTTGAGATTTGTCGTTGAATAGATAAATCGCTCTTTCGCCAATTTGCTGAATTAAATCTTCGTCGTCTTCGCCAGTGACTTTCTTGATAGTGTTGACAAAGCCGACGGTGTTTTGCCACTCTCCAGGAGCAACAAAATCTAGGGACTTCAACATAGAAACAGTCAAGCCGCCAGTTGGCAATTGATCAACCAACTCAACAATCGATTTGCTCACAAAAATCTCCTTATTTAGGTTTTATTATTTGAATGTTAGTAGTGCAAATCATTTCAGTCTAGCTAGACCATTAAGATTAAACTTCTCTAGCCAATCTTCGCGATCGCTAGCTGTAAATGATGAATCGCGAGAAAGTGCTTTTACTTGGTACTTACCTACCAAAATTGCAGTTTGCGTTTTACCAACTTCTATTGCGGGATAACCACCAATTTTTTTAGTGCTTTTCGAGAACTTTGCTGCTGCACTGGGTGTGCTAGTGGTATCAGAAATAGACAGCACCGCTATATCTTTACCGCTTTTTTTCAACTTCGCTTCCGCAAAGCCTTTTTTCTCTTGGGTATAGACGCGTTGGTAGCCATCACCAGCTTTTGGGAAAAGTTTATTAAATTCGCTACCCTGAGTTGCGGTTTTAGCTACCGATTGGCCGCTTTTTTGTTGAGTGCTTTCTTTTTGTGCTTGGTCAAAACGTCCAGGTGTTTTTGGACTACAGGCTGTTGTCAGTAGTACCACCGACAGCAACAAAGCGGCTACTACCCTACGCCCACGGTGTAAAATCATTCTTGGCTTCTCCTTGATATTTGAGCTTTGAGGCTATTATCTACGCTGCTAGCAATTATTACCCGTTATGACCCGTTATTAACTGTAAAATTTACTTTTTGATAATTATTTCCTAAGTTCTCAACTATAACGGTCATTTTTGCACTTTAAATGAACGTAGCAATTAACCCAATGCAAAAACGCTCCCCCTTCAGGGGAGCGTTTTTTGTTTATAGATAAGCGTGGGGAGCGTATCTCAGATTATGATTAACCGTTGATAGCAGGAGCAGTAAGAGCTACAGGAGCAGAATCGCCAGCAGCCAAATCGAGAGGGAAGTTGTGAGCGTTGCGCTCGTGCATTACTTCCATACCCAGGTTAGCGCGGTTGATTACATCCGCCCAAGTTGCAATCACACGACCTTCAGAGTCAATGATTGATTGGTTGAAGTTGAAACCGTTCAAGTTGAACGCCATTGTGCTGACACCCAAGGCGGTGAACCAGATGCCGATTACAGGCCATGCTGCTAAGAAGAAGTGCAGTGAACGGCTGTTGTTGAAAGAAGCGTATTGGAAGATTAGACGACCGAAGTAGCCGTGGGCTGCAACGATGTTGTAGGTTTCTTCTTCTTGACCGAATTTGTAACCGTAGTTTTGAGATTCGGTTTCGGTTGTTTCACGAACCAAGGAAGAAGTTACTAGTGAACCGTGCATTGCAGAGAACAAACTTCCGCCGAATACACCAGCTACACCTAATTGGTGGAAGGGGTGCATCAAGATGTTGTGTTCTGCTTGGAACACGATCATGAAGTTGAAGGTTCCAGAGATACCTAAAGGCATACCATCAGAGAATGAACCTTGTCCGATGGGGTATACCAAGAATACTGCACTTGCTGCTGCTACTGGAGCAGAGTAGGCGATCGCAATCCAAGGACGCATACCTAAGCGGTAGGATAGTTCCCATTCACGACCCATGTAGCAGAATATGCCAATCAGGAAGTGGAAAATTACCAACTGGTAAGGGCCGCCGTTGTACAACCACTCATCTAAGGAAGCTGCTTCCCAGATTGGGTAGAAGTGCAAACCGATAGCGTTGGAGGAAGGAACAACTGCACCGGAGATAATGTTGTTTCCGTAGATTAAGGAACCTGCAACAGGTTCGCGGATACCATCGATGTCAACGGGAGGTGCTGCGATGAAGGCGATTACGAAGCAAGCGGTAGCGGCTAGCAAGGTTGGAATCATTACTACGCCGAACCAACCGATGTAGATCCGGTTGTTGGTGCTGGTGATCCATTCGCAGAATCGATCCCATACGTTGGCGCTTTCGCGACGTTGTAAGGTTGTTGTCATGGTTTTATGATTGCGGTTATTTATGAATCAGGCGGTAAAGTCTTTGCCTGTGAATGTAGTTTACAATGCTTTACAATTTTTAATCAAGTTTTGTTACTACAGTAAACCTGATAACTCGTATCAGGTTTACTTATTTAAGCTTGATGTTTAGTGTTTGCAGTTGTTCCAAATACATTGAACACAGGATTTAAATATATTTACTTCGGCGTTAGCGCCCAAAAGATAAAATAGAAAGGAACATTGTTTTTATCGACTCTGAAATCGAGAGTTGATATGGATTACTACCTAAATTAGGAGGGAAGGTGTGACATGACAATTACTCTAAATCACACCATAGTGCCCGCACATGACAAAGAAGCATCTGCGAGGTTGTTTGCAAAAATTTTCGGTTTAGAGGTCGAGCTTCCCGTTGGTCACTTTGCTGCTGTACATATAAATGATGCATTAACGCTCGACTTCGCCGACGCTGAAGCGTTTGAGCCACATCATTATGCGTTCCATGTCACTGATGAAGAATTTGATGCAATTTTTGCACGCGTTAAAGAAGCGGGTATTGAATACAGTAGCGACCCCATGCATCAGAATAAAGGACAAATTAACCACAGAAAGGAAGGTCGTGGCTTCTATTTCTATGACTCCGATGGCCACAACTTAGAATTGTTAACCCGTGCATAGATTTTTGATATCAGGTCAATGCATTACTTCTTGACTAAAAAATATGCTGTGGCATAGTCCGGTAATTGGCTGATATTCTGCCCAAATTCTGTTTTATTCTTAAAAATACCAGCCAAAAAATCGAGCTGATAAAGATTGGGTAAAAATGCTCCGCCTGTATCGGCGATGACTCCCATTTGCAGATGTTTGCGGCCACCTTGAGTATGCTCAATCACAACCACCTTACCTAAACCGATATTTAAAACATCTCCAGCAAAAGTAACTCCGGGTTTGATAGAAATTTTGGCATCTATTTTGTATCCATAGCCTTTAATATCATCAACTTCTCTAAAATACCAATAACGCTTTTGTGCTGTTGCCTTTAATCCGCGGATATAAGCTATTCCATTGTTTCTATCTACATTAAAAAATGCCTTATCACCATCGGTAAAATTAATCAGGATTGTTCCTTCCATAATTGCTTCTTCTAAGCCATTTCTGGTTAGATAAGCAAGAGTTGTAACTTTTCCAAATTCTCTACCACCTGGTTCATAAATACCAGACAAAACATCTTGCTTTGTGTATCGAGTGTAGAACTTATCGTTATTAGAGTTATCTTTTAAGCTATAAATTGGTATATTAAAAGTAGAGGTTTTCTTGCGGGAACCAGGGTGAGTAAATACAGCATATTTGGTAATTCGTAATTGTTTTTGCTGTTTACTCTTGGGGTTGTAGGCAGACCATTTAATAACTCGAAAATTGGTATTAATAAAATTAGAGTCTTGTAAACGAGTAGCCCGATTATTAGCAATATCCTCCTTCAAAACAGCAATCATAAAATCCAAAGTTTTGAGGACATCTGCTACAGTAAATCCTTGAGTAGCAAGCACTCCTGTACGCATAATATCTGGGTCTTGGGAAGCATAATCTTGAAAATATTTTCTAGTATTAACGAGAACAGTTAATAAATCTCCTTGATTGAATTTAACCTTAGTATTTGGGAGTTTTCCTGGAGTAGCAATCTGGCTGCCATTAATGTTAAATTTATATTTTTTGAACTCATCAACAACTGGATAGGATGCAGATGCTGCTAACAAATTCTGTCGAGATGAAAAAGTATTTTGAAACCTTGAGTTAAGTTGTTCGGCAGCTTGATTTGAGGTCAGAGAAATCTGTGATTGAAGTAGGGCAGAATTTTCTTGTTGAGTAAATGAGTGATTTTCTTGAGATAGCTGTTTAGTTTTTGAGTGGGTATATAGATAACTACTTGCTAAACTGACAAGTAATAAGGCAGCACAACCTACTGTGAAGCGAATTTTTTTGCTAAATAACATATTCTCTAATGCTAAATAATTAACGTTATGTTTCTATCACCTCACGCACTAACTGCGCCAACTTTTCGGCACTATCAGGAACTGCGATCGCATAAGCTTTTTCCCCCATCTTTGCTAACTCTTGCGGTGACTGCAATAAATTCAATACATTATTTTGCAATACTTCAGTCGTCAACTCAGATTGCTTCAACGTTAACGCTGCACCAGCTTTTGTAAATACGTCTGCATTGTAAGATTGATGATCTTCTGCGGCAAAGGGGTAAGGAATCAAAATCGCTGGCGTTCCACACACTGCCAATTCTGTTAAGCTACCTGCACCAGAACGACTAATCGCCAAAGAAGCACGTTGCAACAACGCTGCCATATTGTTGTAAAAAGGTAAGGCTATGTACTGTGGATGTTTGAGACTATCTGCTTCGGGATCGCGATCGCCAGTTAAGTGTACTACATAAATACCAGCATCAAACCAAGCTTTTGCAGATTCGCGCACCAACTTATTTACTGCAACTGCACCCTGGCTACCACCAAAAACAACAATTAAAGGAACACCATCAGGAATAGCTAAATCCAGTGGTGAATTAATTGCCCCATCAAGAAATTGCTCTCTTACCGGAGTACCAACATAGACATTTTTGGCACGAGGTAAATACTTAGCAGCTACTTCAAATCCCAAGGCTACCGCACTACACCAAGGGCCAAAAAAGCGAGTTACTTTACCTGGTAAGGCGTTAGATTCATGGAAAACTACAGGTAAACCGAGAGAACGTGCCGCAATCACGGCTGGCCCGGCAATGTAACCGCCTGTGGTAAACACCCCTTGAAAATTTCCCTGTTTGAGAATTCGTCTGACTTCTAGAATCGAAAGGGCGAGTTTACCCAAAATGCGAATCGAGGAAAGTCCAAACCCTTGCTGAAACCCTTCAACTGCAATAGTATTCAAGGGATACTGTTTAGGCACAAGTTGAGTTTCTAGCCGATCGGGTACTCCCAGCCATTCTATTTGATAATCTGGAAGTTTTTGCGCCAGTGCGATCGCTGGAAACAAATGTCCACCAGTCCCACTGGCAGCTATTAATAATCGTATCGGTGCGTTTGCCATCAAACCTCTACCGTTTAGCGTCTAGCTTAACTAAGATAAAACAATTTGCTTACTTTCTCTAATCAAATCAGTAAATTCTTACCAATGACTAACATTTTTACCGCCTTAGTGAGACGACAACTCAAATTTCCAGCAAATATCTGGCTGGTTTCGTTTCTGCTGACTATTGGTTTAACAAGCGGTTGGCAACGCACTCAGGCTGCAACACCACAGCAATTATCCCAAGCCACGACACCGCAAAATGCACCAGCCGATCTGAAAAACCTGTTGACACAAGTTGATACTGCCGCCAGCCGAGGCGATGTCAAAGGGGTGTTGCAATTCTATAGCTCCAATTTCACTCATGGGGATGGATTAAACCTCCAAACCCTAGAAAAGTCTTTGATTTCACTTTGGCAACGATATCCGAAATTGCAATACAGCACGAAACTGCTATCTTCAAAACCTGAAGCCAATGGGATTATTGCTGAAACAGAAACGAAGATAACTGGCTTACCCTCTAACACTAATAAGTTGGCTCTCAACGCGACGATTAAATCGCGTCAGCGTATTGAAGGCGGAAAAATAGTCCGCCAAGATATTTTGTCAGAACGAACCTTGCTTACCTCTGGCAGTAAACCACCCCAAATTGATTTTAAATTACCGCAGCAGGTGCTGGTTGGTCAGAAGTATAATTTTGATGCGATCGTCCAAGAGCCACTTGGTGATGATTTTCTACTAGGAACAGCGCTAGAGGAATCTATCCAACCAGATAAATTTCTTAACCCCACACCCGTAGATTTGCAATTACTAACATCTGGCGGACTGTTTAAAGTTGGACAAGCACCATCTACCCCAGGTAGCCAATGGGTTTCTGCTGTCATCCTGCGAGGTAATGGAATGACAATGGTAACTCAGCGCTTGCAAGTGGTGAAGAAGTAGTTAGGAGTTAGGAGTTTGGAGTTAGGAGTTATAGACCGACTGATGATAAATTATGAACGATGAAACTTCTGCTAATTCATAATTCATAACTGTTAACTCCTCACTCCTAACTATCCTAATGACTTCTCTACAAAATCAAATCATTTTGATCACTGGTGCAAGTAGTGGTATTGGTACTGCTTGTGCAAAAATCTTCGCTGGTGCGGGTGCAAAACTGATTTTAGCAGCACGACGGTTAGAACGTTTGCAGCAGCTAGCAGATACTCTGAGTAAAGATTTTAGTACTGAGACTCATTTATTACAACTAGATGTGCGCGATCGCAGCGCTGTTGAATCTACCATTGCGACTCTACCCCCTGCCTGGTCTGACATCGACATTCTCATTAATAATGCTGGTCTAAGTCGTGGTTTAGACAAGTTGCACGAAGGCAGCTTTCAAGACTGGGAAGACATGATTGATACTAACGTTAAGGGTTTACTTTACGTCTCCCGCTATGTCGTTCCGGGAATGGTAAGTCGCGATCGCGGTCATGTGGTAAATTTAGGTTCCATCGCCGGACATCAAACCTATCCCGGTGGTAATGTCTACTGTGCTACCAAAGCTGCTGTCAGAGCCATTTCTGAAGGTTTAAAACAAGACCTGTTGGGTACGCGAGTCCGTGTAACTTCTGTCGATCCGGGTATGGTAGAAACGGAATTTAGCGAGGTACGCTTTCACGGAAATACTGAACGCGCCAACAAAGTCTATGAGGGAGTTACACCCCTAACAGCAGATGATATCGCTGATGTAATATTTTTCTGTGTGACGCGATCGCCCCATGTCAATATTAATGAAGTTGTGCTAATGCCTGTTGACCAAGCTAGCGCTACCTTAGTTAATCGACGAACATCAAAGTAATCCATCTCATCCCATTCTAAAAAAGCTTACCCCTGCCACTTACTCTACTCAAGAGACATTTGGTAGAAACCTTGTAGAGACGTAGTAGTGCTACGTCTCTACAAGGTTTCTGGATAACGCATATTTAACTTCACCAAATATTTAAAGTCTTACAGTTGATGTTTCAGTTTACGTCTAGAGAGTTTGTTAAGGCTTTACCGACTCAGCTAGAGTGAATCCCCAGAGGAGCTTATCGCAATTTAGAATTTTTTATAATCCAAAACCCTAGATTAAATACCATTCCTGTCTCCCAGGCAATTCCTAAATACAGATTGATTTTCATTAAACCTATGCCAGCGAGAACTCCGAGTAACAATCCAATCAACTCATAATTCATAACGCCTAAGTCTTAACTGCGGGTAAATTGGGCACGCTAAACGGATGATTCTAGCTAAAGTCCAGTTATGAAGTATAGCCCACAGTTTGAGCGTGATTACCAGTTTTACCTAAAAAATGCTGAGAAATTCAACTTTGCACCTTACCAGCCAACAGTTGAAGCCTCAGAAGCCGGGCATGATGCAAAGTACTGCTTTTGGAAGTTGGATAGCACCGGAAAACTACTTCTTTGTAATGAAGCTGAATTACTGCGTTCTCTATTAATCTGCAAAAAATCCGTTGGATTTCACTTAAAAATGTGGGCAGAGGGATTTGAGGAAATGGGGGAAGAAGTTGATTATTATATGAGTGAATTCTATATGAGTGAATTCATTTCACCTCCGAAGTGGGTAAAAGTAGCTTTTGAAAAACTAATTTCTAAATATTCTTGATTTTCATGAACGAATTAACGATCGCAGAAGACCCAAAACAAATGGTCTGGGAGATGATGACCAGTTTCTCAGAAAGAATGTGGTCAGCCCGTTGGGCTTCGGGGCTGGAATTTCTGCTATGGAAAAAGGTCAGGGAGTGTTCCGATGACCTGACCTTGAGAGAAATCGCTGATTTGAATTTTTATGCAGGATGCGCTGGTGGGTGGTGGATGTGGGATAAAGATCAGAAATCTGAGGTGTTTGTCGATCTAAATCAATGGCTAGACATTTATGGTCAAAGGTAAAATCACGGTGATTAAAACTTGTCATAGCGGATTTGGAATCCGGTTTTTTTGTGCAAAAAAACAGCAATCTGAGTTACCCAATTAGCTAATCTATTAAATTTGTGCTCAATGGCTTTATCCAAAGTGTGTAATCGATACAGGTATATGTATTCTTTATCAGCCGCGTATTGGGTTAGGAGTATTTCTAATTTTTTGTCTACGTCGTCAATTTTATCGTTGATTTTTGCTTCTACTTGGGCAAGACGATAAATAGCCCCAATGATGAGGATCAATCCCCCTGCAATAGTTAAAGCATTGTTAATGTCAATTTTCATATTTAAACCGTAATCACAATTTAAATAAATCAATTATTGAAAATACTTCCTCGACTCCCCAACCACTGGAAAGTCCCAAAGATGCTGAATCTTGATTTCGGAATGCTCGATATTCCAGAGCTAAGGATTTGTTTTCAGCTATCGTAAATTTGCCACTCAGATGTGCGAGGCATTGAACATCCACCCCAGACCCAGGATAGATTGAGCTACTATTTAGCAGAACAATATTATCAGTAACATTCCTCAACCTAATTCTTGATGTTGCAGTTCGGTAAAATGGTGAAACTGCATTTAAAATATAGCTTCCCGCAGGCAATACAAACTCATTATTAGAAATAATAACTGAGGCTGTATCGTCAGTCGCAATGTTGTTGAGTTTTCGTTTAGTCCAAGTTCCTGCTGTGGCGTTCCCCCCCTCCGTCCCAGATGGTTGTACTTCCCTTAATTGAATGTAAATAAGTCCACCTGGAACAGAGGGGACATACAAAGGCATTATGTTAGCTCCCTAACAAAAGCATTACCATTTACAGCTGACCAAATACCACTAATTACCCCAGTGTAATGAAAAGGAAGCTCATAATATCCGCTCGGTGCTATTTTGGCAACGAATGCGCTTGCTGTTGCTGTAGCGCCAAATTCTAGATACAAAGTAGCGGTGCTATCATTCCACATCGTTGCACCTTTGCGGTTAGAATTGGCGGCAAGAATTGTAGTATTGCTAGCACTAGAAGCAACAGTAGTAGGGGTTGAAGTCCCGCTAGTTGATTCAACTAGTGTTGCGGTAGCCGGATTATAAAGAGCCATTATTCAATACACTCCACAAAAGAAATCTTGCAATTATTGGTAGCGATGGCGCTAATTTTACCTATGTAGAGGTTGTTGCTATTGATTTCATAGCTACCCCCACGCGGCTTTAAAATAATTCCTTTTCCGATTGCTGCATTTGTTTTATCACCCAAAATAAGAGTGATATCAATTGAGGAATTATTTATAAATGCTGCATAAGCTCTAGCGCTGTTAGCATTTAAAACAATGTCAGAGATATTTCCCGTTAGCGACTTATCAGCATTGGTACAACTACTAAATTTGACAACGCCGCTAATATCCTGAGTATTATTAATCATTATTCAGTTGGGTCATCAAGGTTATCAATAAACAATGCAGTATCAACCTTAACCCGCACTGTAAACTCAAATTCTGGTGCTTCTGGCGTGCCTGTAAGCTGTTGGGATACAAATTGAATTGGAGGTAAATTAGCAGCGATTCGAGCTTCATTTACTTGATTTGTTAATGCTGCTAGTCCTTGCATAAGTTTGACAACAGCTTTTACAGAAGAAACTTCAGTGGTTAAGGTGCTTCCACTTTCAGTTAATAAGCTGAGATTTAGTTTGAGTTGGTTGTTCCCAACAAATTCAATTGAGCCTGCGGGAAGTTTCTCGGACAATGCGGAATAGCTGAGTGAACTGGTCATAAATTATTTATTTTGAATTCAATGGTTTCTAATTTGGCTCTAATTGCCCCTAGCGTCTCTTCTGTTGAGTCGCTTACGGTTCCCGTGTACACCCAAACACCCAAAGTTACCTCTTCAATCCAAGGCATTGCCTCAAAACGTAATCGATAGTCATTGGTAATTTGGGTAAATCTGATTAAATCAATGCTGTTGAGCTTAACAAGAGAGCGATTAAAATCTGTTTCAGTGCTGGGGACTGCTCCCAATCCCTCATAAATTATGGTGTCATCAATATGAATCCCACCAATTTGCTGATAGAGATACCCAGCCCGTAGCCAACTTGGCTTTGCTTTGCTTGAAGATGCTCCGACTAGCAAGATGTGTTTATCCGTAATGAATGGCAATTCAACCGGATCGATGATTGGGGCTTTAATTCTGCGATTTTGGGGGTTCCCTGAGAGCTTTTGATAATAAAAAAGCTCCCAAGCTCCAACCGCTCCAACATCAGCTAATAATGCCATCGCCTAAGTCCCAATCTTCGGCCACAT
>NZ_JBALEO010000061.1:0-16820 GCF_036918015.1 Nostoc sp. | reverse complement strand
CGAACTCAGAGGTGAAACGCTGCTGCGGCAACGATAGTTTAGGGGTAGCCCTACGCAAAAATAGCTCGATGCCAGGTTTTATAATTCATACAAAAAGCCCCATGCTAAGAAAGCGCGGGTCTTTTTGTTTTTTAAACTTCTTGGCTAATCTATTCCCTCTTCTGTCACTTTGGGAGAATCCAATCGCTCAAACGGTTACGGGTCTTTAATTTCTACTTTTTGTCTATAAATTTTAGTCTCTGTTAGAAAATAAAGCCTCAAACCTGGATTAAATCAAAGTCTCAGAATTTGGCTGAGATTAAGCTGTCGCGCATTTAAATTTGATAATTTAGCGCCAGAAAACGTTTCCTGTATTAGATTGTCTTGTAAAACTAGATGCCGAACAACTTATTGTTTTCCGAGAGTGACAAAAGCGGTTGACGGACGAGGCTATGTCCGCAATGGATGAAAGAAACCAATAGATATCTCCGAAAAAAGTTTATATTAAAATTGTGTCTTGACAGTTAAGACCGCTCCCTCAATGGTGTTCTTCGCCCGTACAAAAGCGTGGTTCTAGGTTGTGACGGCAATGGCATTGGTGAAGCGCTTAGACGCTATCCCGTTTAGAAGACTGTATAATTCCGTCAACCTGGGTCAGGACACACTCTCAATTTTGAGAAAATTTGAGACTAGGAGAACCAAAATGGCGAAAAAACGGCAATCTCCCAATCAAGCATCTAAGCTTTCTCCGATTCACCCAAATGCTGCTGGTATTGATATTGGTGCCCAAAATCATTGGGTATGTGTGCCATCAGGACGTGCCAACGAATGTGTGAGACGTTTTGGTTGTTACACGGCTGATTTGTAAGCGATCGCTGATTGGTTAACTGAGTCTGGAGTTGAGACTGTGGCAATGGAATCAACAGGTGTGTACTGGATTCCATTGTTTCAAATTTTGGAGACTCGTGGCTTTGAGGTCAAGCTGGTCAATGCTCACCACGTCAAAACTCTACCTGGTCGCAAAACAGATGTTTTAGACTGCCAATGGCTGCTACAAATCATTCTTTCTGAAGTTGGTTTAGATCCCAGTCGGTTCCCCACAGTCAAACACTTTACTTCTTGGCTTGGTCTTTGCCCTGGCAGCCGCATCACTGGTGGCAAAATTAAGACTTCTCAGACTCGTCCTGTAGTCAACCGCGCCGCCAATGCTTTCCGCATGGCAGCACAAACTGCCGGAAAAAGTAATTCTGCTTTGGGTGCATTTTATCGCCGCTTACGTTCTCGGCTTGGCTCTCCTAAAGCTATTACTGCTACCGCTCATAAAATTGCCCGCATTTTTTACAAACTTTGGACATCAGGTGGAGATTATACCGATCCTGGCATGGATTATTATGAGCAGCGTTACCGAGAGCGAATGGTTAATAATCTCCACAAAAAAGCCCAGGCTTTTGGTTTTGAACTTATTCCTCAACCCTCAGCAAATCTGGTTTCTTAGAAGAGGGATTAGAGAAATATTTGGCAGATTTTACCCGTAATAGAGATGTGTTTAAAGATTTGCAGCTTGATGACCCCGCAGGGCAATCAATTGAAACTTTTCGCCGCATTCGAGATGAAGTTAAGGAACGAGTTGTAAACTTAACACGACTTACGCATAGGTAACGGAAAATCTAACCGCAGAGGACGCAGAGGGAACGGAGAAATAAGAGTTTCAGAGAGTTCTTGCGTAAGTCCTACTTAATTAAGAGACTTAATTAACAATTGCTACAACTATAAATTAGGTTAGCGATCGCACGAAGTAACTTAGCTGGCTCCACTGGTTTGGTGATATGCTGCCCAAATCCGGCGGCAATTGCCTGTTGATAATCAACCTCACCAGCATAGGCTGTAAGGGCGATCGCAGGAATTTCCCCTCCAAGTTCTGGTGACATAGCTCTAATTTGACGAATCAGCATATAGCCGTCTACTTCTGGCATTCCAATGTCGCTTAACAGCAGATTTGGCTGGAACTGAGGCATAATTCGTAGTGCTTCCATCGCAGATGCAGCCTGGATTACTACCGCGCCAGATTGCTCCAAAATGAAAGCAATTAACTCTCGTGTATCCCGCTCATCATCCACAAGCAGGACTTTCAACCCCTTGAAATTGGGCAAATCATCGGTTTGAGAGGCTATCTGATGGCTATTTAGATCGACCTCGATTAACGGTAGCATGACTGTAAAGGTTGCTCCCTGTTCTTCACCCAAACTTTCTGCTTTAACTGTGCCGCCATGTAGCTCGACAATGTGACGAACAATAGCTAATCCTAAGCCCAGTCCGCCGAATTTTCTAGTGGTTGCGCCATCAGCTTGTCGAAAGTAGTCAAAGACGAATGGTAAAAAGTCAGGGCTAATTCCCTTACCTGTATCACTGACTCGCAATTGAACCTGAGAAGCAACAGACTCTAAACTGATTTCTATCTCTCCACCTTGGGGTGTAAACTTAATAGCATTGGAAACTAGATTCCAGATAACTTGCTGCAAGCGACTGGAATCACCTCTGACTAAAAATTTAGAATTTGAAGTTTGGTATTTTAAATTGTTAGGTTGCTTATTAAAATCGATAGAGTCTAAATTTATTTGAGAAGTGTCTAATCCAAAATCTAAAATCGTAAATCGCAAATTGATAGATTTGGCTTCAGCGGCTAGACGTACAGTTTCTATTGCTGCGGCGATCGCAGTTTCTAGATTTACAGAAGCAATATTCAGACTCAGCTTACCTTGGAGAATGCGAGAGACATCCAGTAAATCTTCGATTAATTGGGTTTGCAGCTTGGCATTGCGCTCAATGGTTTCGAGAGCGCGAGTAGTGGTTGCTTCATCATACTTTTTCGTTTGCAGTAATTTCGACCATCCCAAAATCGGGTTTAGCGGTGTGCGAAGTTCGTGGGAAAGCACCGCCAAAAACTCATCTTTGATTCGGTTAGCTTGGATTAATTCTTCTTTCCGTCGCTGCAACGAAGCCATCAACTGAGCGCGTTCTAGAGCAACCGCCACCTGATCGGAGGTTGCTTGTAATAGAGCTATTTCCCCAGAAGTAAAATGGGTACGGGTGCGACTGGCAAAGGAGAGGACACCAAGCAGCTTTCCTTGAGCAATTAACGGTTGACCTGCATAGGCTGTAATTCCTAAAGCATGGAGAATGTGGGCATGAGAATGGGTAGAGTGCGGCACATTATTGACGACGATTTGACGGCGTTCTTGCACCACTAGTCCGCATATACCTTGATTAAATTCCAGGTATTCAATTGCTTGAAATACTTCATCAGTAATACCGTTCCAAGCTACTAACCGGAGTTTCTGCTTGTTTTCATGTGTCTCGATTAAATAGTGAAAGTAACAATGCAAATCCATTTGCGCCGAGAGTTTGCTAAACAAGCTGTTCATTAGATCCAAAGGGCGCTCGGTTGAAAGCAAATCACTGGTCGTTTCCGAAAGCAGTTTAAGTCTTTCACTGCGTTCTTGTAAGGCTTGTTCTGCAAGCTGACGTTCGCGAAGGGCACGTTCGCGTTCGGTAATGTCAATTGCAACCCCTCCTACCAGGCGTTGGCCAGAGGCATCGGCAATGGGAAACTTATAGACCAAAAATTCGCCAAGGGTGCTATCTGTGCGTGGGACAGACTCAATCGTTTGAATAACCTGATTAGTCTCGGCAACTATTCTAATGTTATCGAGGAGGGGTTGAGCAATTTGGACTGGGTATAGGTCAAAAATGTTTTTATTGATCGCCTTATTTGTTGGCACATTGAATGTGCTGAAATAAGTTGGACTGAGGTAAAGTACACGTCCGTCTGCATTTGTAATCCATGCAGCGGCGGGAATATTGTCCATAAAAGCTTGAAATTGCTCTTGGCTCTGACTCAGTGCTTTTTTAACTTGTTTGAGATCGCTAATATCCAGAATGAATGCGACTGATTTATGCCGAGATTCTCCTAAAAGGGAGTAGCCAACTACAACTGGGACGCTGGAACCATCTTTGCGAATAAATTCCTTCTCGTAAGGAGTACAGGTTCCCTTCGCGATTGCTTCGGCGATAGCCAGTTCATCTAAATATTGATACTCAGATGGCGTGATATCAGCCCAGCTTAATCTACCTGCTTGGATATCCTCTTGGGTATAGCCGACAATTCGCAAAAACTCGTCGTTGGCTTCAGTGATGCTACCATTCACATCACCAAAGAGAATGCCAACTATATTCGCTTTCACAAAACTCCTGAGCCGTTCCTCACTTGCTTGGACTGCCTTCTCTGCCTGTTTGCGTTTGCTGATATCTGTAGTGCTGCCAACTAAACGTAACGGGTTTCCATCTGCATCCCGTTGCACCACTATCCCTTGATCTAATACATAGATATACTGATTGTTTTTGTTGCGAATTCGGTATTCGGCAGCATAGCGATCGCTATTTACCAAAGCAAGTATCGCCTCTTGTACCCTTGGCAAATCTTCTGGATGGACAAGCTTACACCACCAATTACCAGTTGCTTCAGCTTCTGGGAGGGAATAGCCCAAAATTCGGGTTAACCCCTCGGTTCTTTCAACGCTATCCTGTTCTATATTCCAGTCATAAATCAGACAGTTGACCGCAGATGCTGCTAACTCAAACCGTTCGTTCGCTAACTTCAGACGTTCCTCTTTCTGTCGCAAAGTTTGTTCTACTTGTTTGCGTTGGCTGATGTCGCGGAAGAAAATGTCAAGACCATCTTCACTAGGGTAGGCGTGAATCTCCAGCCACAAGTCATACTTGGGTGGTAAGGAGTAGTGATGCTCGAAATGGACGGGAATTTGCTCTGCCATTGCCCGTCGGTACTGACGCTCTACATTCGTACCTAATGATATGGGCCACTCCTCCCAGTGCAACTTACCAATGACCTCTGTCCGGGGTTTACCGTTAATTCGCTCTGCTTCGGCATTTTGGTAGATGATTCGCCAGTCCCGGTCTAGAGTAATAAATGCATCACTCATGTTCTCTAGAGTGCGTGTGTTCCGCTGATTGGCTTGCTGTAATGCCGCTTCTGCTTGTTTGCGATCGCGTAGCGCAGCTTGCTGTTGGCTCAAATCAACAACAAAGGCAATGACCGTTTCTTGAGTATCTCCCAGCATCACAGAACCGAGCAGAACAGAAATGCGATCGCCATCTTTACGAATGTATTCTTTTTCAAAAGGCTTACATATTCCAGTAGTTTTCACTTCTTCCACTGAATGTTCGCTCAAAAGAAGATACTCCGGTGGGGTAATCTTGCGCCAGTTGATTTGGTTAGCAGAGAAATCTTCTCGCGTATAGCCGATCATCTTCAGAAAAGCATCATTGGCTTCGATAATGAAGCCGTTGTTCATATCAGTTACAATTACCCCAATGATGTTGGATTCTGCCAGTCGGCTAAACCGCATTTCGCTATTTTGCAACAACTTGAGACTTGTCTCTGCTTTGCATCTAGCAGTTCGCAACTCTGAAGAGAGCGCAGTAATTAAGAAGGATACTAGTGAGAATGTGGTTAATCGTACCAGAACTTTCAGGCTGAGGAAATCGAAGGAGTAGACTGGATCGATCAAAAAATAGAGCGCAGTTGTCACAGATAAAGCGATCGCAAGTACTGCAAGTCTCATACCGCCATACCAGGCGCTGACTGCCACAGCAGCATAAAATAGTGTAAATACGCTCGGATCGAAAACTGGCAGTAACACTTTTGTCAACAGCAGTGCCGTTATGACTGCCAAAATCATTACATTAAAAGCTATGAACCGAGAACGCATCATCAAAAATTTTTCAGGTACTTTCACCATCATCTTAAGAGTCCTCCCGTTGCTCCGATTTTGGGAGATACTCGTTCACTAATCTTTTGCCAGCTTCGCCCATCTTCTCTAACATTTCTTTAATCAGCTTGAGTGCCATCTGTGAAGGCACTGTAGATCCGTTCTCCCAGCGATTGATTGTGCGTAGGGAAACTCCTAACTTAGCTGCAAACTTTTCTTGAGAGAGATCGAGCTGCTGCCGAAGTTCGCGGATTAAATCTGAAATTTTGAGTGGCTTTCTTAGTTCCATAGTAGGAAGAGTAAGACAGATGTCTCGCCATTCGTCTCCAGCTTGAGGAAGAATTTAAATAATCATTAGTGGTTATCAATTGCATCTTTTGGCGAAACATCAAGATTCAGTTATCAGTCTTCACGGCTTACTGTTTGCTGTAGAAGGTATATATAAAATAAACATTAAGTTTTGCCTAGTATAGGATAGCAGGATAGTATTATCTAAGGCATTTAACTAAATAATTACTAGCGATCGCACACAGCCAAACAATTGGTAGTGCGTCACACTTTCATGATTCATATCTCAATTAAGTTGTTATATATAAAGTTAATTTTGAGCTTGTTGAAGAAGAATTCAGAAGTCAGAATTCAGGAGTTACAGAATTCATTGCTGAATTCTGACTCCTGACTCCTGAATTCTGTTCGATAAAACTTTTGCCTAATCCTAATCTTTAACTGTTTTGATTAATCAACACTCCGAAAACTTATTAAACAGTCAACAAGAGAATGCACCAGGTGAAGGCTATATATTTAACTGGTTTGATTGGTTTTGTCTTTGGTATCCTCCAGGGTGGCTAATTTTATTCAATCGCCATTGGCAGCACTATCACCCAGATCCAGATGGTTGGAATTGGCTAGAATATGGATTATTTTTAATTCCTGGTGGATTTTATCTAGCATTGCTGAGTCGCTGGTTGCGTCTGGGTTTTCGTTCACCTCGAAAAGAAGTTGGTGAATTCGATCCTAAATATCAACAAGCTTTTGGCAAAGAAATTCTAGCCCCCATCGTTAAATACTATTTTCGGGGAGAGTTGCAACAAGTTGAAAACTTGCCGCCAACAGGGCCATTGATTGTGGCAATGAATCATGCCGGAATGTGTTTTCCTTGGGACTTTTTAACCTTGGCTTATTTATTAAGTGAAGCCAAAGGATGGGTAGTACAACCCATAGCAAATCCAGCATTATTTGAGCATCCTTGGGTGATTTGGTGGCTACCATCCCAATGGTCGCAGGTTTTAGGTGGTGTGCGAGCCGAATTAGATGATTTTGAGGGCGCACTCGCTCAAGGTAAAATTCTCTTATATGCGCCCGAAGGTATTCGCGGCCCTTTGAAAGGTTGGAGAAAACGCTATCAACTAGAAAAGTTTGATGTGAGCTTTATTCAGTTGAGCGATCGCTATCATATTCCGATTCTGCCAGTAGTTTGCATCGGCAGTGAATCTCTGCATCCTTGGGCTGTTAATTTCACCAAGTTACAACGACTAGTCAAACTACCATTCTTACCTTTGTCGCCTTTGATGTTTGCCTTACTTCTGTTTCCCTCAATGGGAGTTTGGGCAATGAGAACTCGTTTGCGTTACTTTATTAGCCCTTTGCAACCAGCAGAATTGAATAACCACTCAAAGAAAGGGCGTGCAGCAGCTTATCAACAGGCGCAACAATTACGAGAAAAACTGCAACTTCAAATTAATCAATTTTTGGGTAAATCTTAATACTACAAGCTAAAATTTGTTGATTACAACAGGTTTACGATGTGGTTCAATTAAATGAAAGCTGCTGTAAGTTTGTAGTGCATTTATAGAACCTGGGACGCTGATGGCTGTTGTGAGTGCGATCGCCACTATACTGTTGCCTAAGCCAATAATAAAGAAAATCGTTGAAAACATTGGTAATGCTGTATTAACGTGTTGTTAGGAATGAAGTTATTGTTTCTACCACAGTTTGTCCGTTTGTTAGCAACACAACTTGTTTCGTTACCAACACAACTTGTTTCGTTACCAACACAACCTGTTTCGTTACCAACACAACCTGTTTCGTTAGCAACACAACCTGTTTCGTTACCAATGCTTATCTATTTGCGGCAAATACTGATGTCGTCGTTACCACAGCTTAAGCAAAACTTATCAATCAGCGGCAAAATATAGGCATTCTCCTAAACAATTTACCAAATCTTTGTGAGTCGAAACAGGCCGCTAAACTAACTCCACTGAGGAAGCACCGAAACGATAACCTTTGCCGTAGACTGTGTGAATCAGCGTAGTTTCTTTACCTACCTCAATCTTACGGCGCAGCAAACGAATTAATGCCGCTATCACATTGCTACTGGGTTGTTCTGACTCTTGCCACAAATTTTGCATAATCTGAGCATGAGTCAGAAGTTGTCCAGTGTGTTCCATAAAATATTGCAACAACTGGCTTTCTTTTTGCGATAGCTCAATGATTCGTCCTTGGCGATAGGCTACTTGATTTTCACAATCGAGTTCTAAATCAGCTACGGTTAAACGTCCGGTGGTGGTTTCATAAATTTGAGAACCGGAACGACGCAATAAAGCACGGACTCTCGCTAATAACTCCCGCAGTTCAAAAGGTTTAACCAAATAGTCGTCCGCACCAGCATCTAAACCTTGTACCCGGTCATCAAGAGTATCTTTAGCTGTGAGAAACAATACGGGAGTAGTTTTGCTTTGGCGTCGCAATTCCTGACAAATCTCTAACCCCGTTTTTCCTGGTAGCATCCAATCTAAAATAAGTAGGTCATAACTGCCTGCCTGTGCAAGTTCGCTGCCAGATGTCCCATCATAAACGGCATCTACGGTATAACCCTCACGAGTTAACAAGCGGCTCAAGGGTTGAGTTAGTTCAACTTCATCATCAACTAATAAAATTCTCATGCTGCTTGTGGTAAGCATATAGAGATATTCTCAATATTATTCAACTGCCAAGACGCTAAGGATACCAATAAAAAAAATGCTGACTGTTGCATTGCCAAAAGGGGAACTACTTAAAAATAGCATCCGCTTGCTACAAGCTGTCGGATTAGATTTTAGTGCTTTTTTAGATTCAGGAACTCGCCAACTTCAAATTCCTGACACTAAGGGAGTTGCGAAAGCTTTACTGGTGCGGGCGCAAGATGTGCCTGTTTATGTGGAATATGGTCAAGCACAACTAGGGGTTGTTGGTTACGATGTGCTGCGGGAGAAGCAGCCGCAAGTTGCCCACTTGGTAGATTTGCAGTTTGGTCATTGTCGGATGTCAGTGGCGGTAAAAGCATCAAGTGCTTACCGATCGCCTTTAGATTTACCACCGCATGGTAGAGTTGCTTCAAAATATGTCAATTGCGCTCGTGAATATTTCCATAGTCTGGATTTACCTGTGGAAATAGTGCCATTGTATGGTTCAGTAGAGCTAGGCCCAATTACTGGTATGTCAGAAGCGATCGTAGATTTGGTTTCTACAGGGCGGACTTTGAGCGAAAATGGTTTGATTGAAATTGCGAGTCTGTATCAAAGCACGGCGCGGTTGATTGCTCATCCTCTGAGTTACCGCCTGAATACAGGTAATCTGAGTGATGTGATTAGCAAGCTGCGCGAGGCCGTTTTGGTAGAGGTTTAATATCATGTACGCTTCTCCAGATGCTCGTTCCTAACTAACGCTGCACGAATCGTTTGTACAGCGTCTCGTATTCAAGTGACTTGCAGATAAAAAATACTCAATTGTTATACCAATTCAATTAATGATTGCAACACATCCTTGGGAAGACGCGATGAATCGCGTCTCTACAAATGGTCTATTTGTTGCATTTTTTTCAAATTGGTATAACTTTTGGTTAAAAACTAGGTTTTAAAAGCCCTTATCTTTTGTTGCATAAGACGCGTAGAAACTCACGGTATACAAAGATTATTTTTTTTCTTGAACCCCTCAGCAAATTGAATCAAAGTTATATTTATATTATTTTTTTGAGCGTTAAATTGTTTGCGATCGCAAACAATTTAACTAGTGTTGTTTTGAGCAAAATTGTTAATAATAAAAAGCACTTTCCAATTATTCTTAACACCAAGTAGGTGGAAATATGTTTCAAGCTACTCGCCGCCGTCTTGCAATTTGGTACACTGCCGTCACTGCTGTATTACTACTACTGTTTGCCAGTGGCGTTTATTTATACGTCCGCAGTACACTGATTGAGCGGATTGATGACACCCTTAACCATGTAGTGGAAATAGTGGAGCGTTGCTTGACAACGAGTGGCTGTGCATCTACGCTCATATTTGAGCCAATTAATGCTGATGCAGATAAATTTCGCATTAATGTAGAAGCCAGTTTTGGCGATCGTACCGACACTGTAGAAGATGACCACATTGACCTAGAATGGTTTAGTCCAACTGGTAAATTACTTTGGTCAACGCTATCTGAACCCCTAAATATTCCGATTCGTGCCAATCGCACTGGTGAAACTGTGCGCGTAGTCAAGAGAGAGAGTGAAAATTTAAAATTTAAAATTCCTAACTCCCCACTCTTATTGCGACAAGTCACCGAACGAGTAGAAGTGAGACACCAAGTATTAGGATATCTGCGCGTTAGTCATCCCTGGTTTGAAGTTACTAAACCTAGTCGCCAATTAATTTTTGATTTGGCTTTAGGTATTGGGTTAATGGTGCTTTCGGTAGGCGCAAGTGGTTGGTTTCTTTCGGGTAAAGCGATGGAACCGGTAGGTGAATCTTATCAACGTCTTAAACAATTCACTGCTGATGCTTCCCACGAACTTAGAAGTCCGATCACTTTGATTCAAACTAATGTGCAAGTTGCGCTTGCTGACTTGGATTTAGCAGAGACAGAAACGACTAGTTCTTTGCAATATCGACAACAGTTAAAGGTGGTGGAACGGTTAACGCAGCGTTTGGGTAAGTTAGTAAATGACTTACTCTTTCTAGCACGACAGGATAGTGGTATTAGCAAAGATACTTTTTCAGCTTGTCCGTTGGACGCTTTGCTAATAGAGGTGGTTGAAGAACAACAATTGTTAGTCCCTGAGAAAGAAATCACCCTTTTTCTAGACTTAGTTGATCCTCCTATCTCTGAAACTAGCCCCGAATTACTGGAAAATTGGTTTACTCTTGTAGGTAATTGGGATCAATTGGTGCGGCTGTTCACAAATTTAATTGCTAACGCTTTGCATTACACTCCAGCAGGCGGACGAGTGAAAGTGGAATTGGCGCGGATAGAAGGAATAAATCGTGTTTCTGGACTACGTAACACCAGTGCCCAGTTGCAAGTTAAGGTGAGTGATACCGGAGTTGGAATTCCAGCGGAAGCACTACCACGCTTGTTCGATCGCTTTTATCGAGTAGATCCGGCACGTACTCATAGGACGGGGAATACAGCGACAGCCAGCGCTACAGGTTCAGGATTGGGATTAGCGATCGCTCAAGCTATTGTCGAACATCATCACGGTCATATTCAAGTTGAAAGTACCCAAGGCATTGGCACTACCTTTACTATCACTTTACCAATAACTCTTGAGTCTTAATTTGCTAATAAATTTTTCTTTCCTGTGATAGATGTAAGATTTTACTCTATTCAATTGGACTTTAATTTTTAGCGAATAAACTTATTTTCTAGCGGTATATTGAATTCGACTGTTACAAAAATGTGCTTAATGACAATGGTTAAGATTGTAAATCTTGAGAATGAAATATTTCAAGTTGTTTAGATTATTTCCGTATCCTTAGCTAGATGCGATAAATCGAGTAGTTTGTTAAATGTTTAGATGTACTGAACGACCGATAAAACCTAATTTAATTTCCGGCTGGAGAAATCTTTAGTAAGAAAAAAAATTTAAGTTTTTCTAGGAGTCAAGAACAAATATGAAGTCTCAAAATTTTCGCAAGTCTAGCAAGTTATTTGGCGCTCTTTGTGGGGGATTGCTAATTAGTCTGCCAGCAATTCCTCAAGCATTAGCACAAGAATCTACTGTCAAGGTTAACCCAAGCCCTAGTATTTTTAGCGAACCACCCTACAACCGCTCTCAGTCCCCTGTATCACCGGAATCAGGTGTCATACCACCTCGCCCAGTTCCGCCGGCTGAGGGACAAGTGTCTCCTATACCACCACAACCAGGTGCTAGAACACCACGCCCAATTCCTGGCGATCGCACTCAAGAACCTTCACCACCTACGGTTTCCAATGACCAACAACCACTGGTAGAACCACGGCAAGCCCCTAGTGCGACGATCGCACTCACTAATGGTATGGTGAATATCAAGTTAGTGAATGATACTGCGGCTAAGATAACTTTCCAAGTGATTGGCGATACAGCACCGCGATCGCTAGAAGGTAAGTCAGATGTAACACTGCAAGCTTTAAAAGCACCAGTAACAGTAACATTTGAACGACAAGATGGCGGACAGTTAATAGTGACTCCACAAGGTTCTTCAGAACCAGGAAGCTTGGAAGTTACATTTAAGGAAGCCACCAATGCAACACAGGGCAGAAGTGCGATGAGAATTGAACGAAACGGTTCAGTGTTCTTGAATTAATTAATTTAGAGCTAGGGCGAAGGTAATTCGCGGCTACTTTTATAACCCACGTAGGTGGGTTTTGCCTGTGTAGACGCGGTTTCCAACCGCCCTTTTAACGTTAAATTGACTGCTACTTTCGCTGAAGCATTTTAGTTAATTGATCCCGCAATTGCACTTCTTGCCTGCTGTCTTGCAATGTCCGCGCCAGTATAATTGCCCTTTCGTAAAAATTGCGGGCAGTTAGGTAATTACCTTGTTGCTTATATAACTGGGCATAAGATTCAAAAGATTTTAATTCTTCACGTAAATTTTGCAATTCTTTCGCGAGTGCTAAACGTTGCTCTAGTAAGTCAAAGGCGCGTTCGTAACGTCCTACAGCAGTGTGAGCCGTAACTAAACCATCGATTGCCCGTAATTGATTAGTGCGATCGCGGTTGGTTTTAGCTGTTCGCATTGCTTCACCATAAGTAGCAATGGTATCTTGATAATTTCCAGATGCTAAATAAGCATCTCCTAAGTTATTCAAGGTATTTGCTTCACCGATGGCATCGCCAGTCTGACGGCGGAAAGTTAAAGCATTTTCGTAAAGTTTAATCGCCTTGTTATAATCTCCCAACCTGGCACTTACTAAACCCAAATTACTCAAAGACAGTCCTTCACCTTCAATATTTTTGACCCCGTGAGCAATTGTGAGTGCATCTTCAACTGTTTTACCAGCAGCAGCAAATTCGCCTTTTTGCAGCAGAAATGTACCGATATTATTCAGTACAAAAATCTGAGATTGAAAGTCTTTAGTATCACGAGCGATCGCTAATCCTCTTCTGAAAGCATCTTCTGCCTCTTTGGAACTACCAAGCTGCACATAAGCCTTCGCAAGCAAATTGTACGTCAGACCTTGTGCTTTCAGGTCGCCAATGGAATGATATAGTTCTAATGCTCGCAAACACGACGCAATTGTTTTGTCGGCATATCCTGAAGTGTATTCTTGTTGACCAATACGCAGCAAGCTGTCTGCTTCATCTCTTGATTCTCGCCCAACGGAATTATTTAAAGGGCGATGGAGTTGTTCGGAAATATCAACCGCACCCGCTACAGGACTCAGCACAAAAGCAAACAGTAAAAAGCTGTGTAAAAGTACCTGGGGACGAGAAATCGCACCTACACAAATTAAGCCTACCTTTTGGCAGGGAAATACAAGCCGTTGTTTCATAAAAATTACCCGTAAAGTTGCGGGTTTAAGTAGAAGGTCTAAGAAGAAGTTTTAAGTTTTAAAATTGAAGACAATTAATATACGCATTTCTACTTAGGTGTTGATTAAGCTAAATCTTCCCCAAAGTATATGGCGCGGATATCTGTGGGCAATTTGTCCTCTAGCATACGATAGCCTTCCTGGAGGAAATTGGCTACTTCATGAGGAGCGATCGCTTCTCCTTCAGCTTGTAGATAAGCAGCGATTCTAGTTTCACTCCAGTGGAAAGTTTGAGCCATTAATACAATTAATCGTAAAACTGGCGGTAGTTGGTCTAACGCCTGTTGTACATAGCACCATAGCGGCGGTGAAGTTGCTTGCAGAGAATAATGAATTGCTTCTGTGGGTGGTAGTTTAATCTCATTTATACAGAAAGCTGTCATATTAATTAACCAATTCTGCATGGTTAAAGCTTCCTCACCTGATTCAGAGTCAGTTAACTTTAGTCCACCGAGTTCGTAATAAATATGTCGCCAGGTGAGGGCAAACAGATAATCTGCCTGCACAGGCGATCGC
Source organism: Nostoc sp. (assembly GCF_036918015.1). Lineage (GTDB taxonomy): Bacteria > Cyanobacteriota > Cyanobacteriia > Cyanobacteriales > Nostocaceae > Nostoc. The sequence continues at coordinate 2,724 of NZ_JBALEO010000061.1, read as the reverse complement.
GCCGAATGCCGAATTAAGGTGTAGACTATGGGGCTATAGCGGCAAAAAATCACCGTAAAGTACTTTCCGGCATCTGGATAGCGCTGAAACAGAGTCAGTAGTTCATGGTCACTGTGATAAAACAGCGACTTCACCAGTGGGTGATTAGCTTCGGGAAAATGAGGAATTTGCACAAGTCTTGGAGTTGATAGTTGTTAAAATAGTTTTGGGAATTGCACTCCCCTAGTTAATCGCATAATATCTTGGTGTTGCTCAGTTTGTAGATGAGACTCAGACTACTTGAGTATTGATAAACTAGAAACAAGGACTTAATTTTAGTCTTAATCGACAATCATAAAATCAACTCTCTTAAAGAATCCTTATTTGTTCATGGTTATAGCAGTTAGTGTCATATCGTTCCTGCTCAGTCCCCTTACTTTAGGCTCCTTTCTGCCTTCCCTGCCCTTAGATAGCCTGTTCTCCACCCAAGGCATTATGGTGATGCTGCTAGCAGCTTACGCTGGTGCCATGTGGATGTTTCTCACCAGTGCCCCAAAAGTACACACTGTAATGGTGTCAGATTTGGAGATTGCCCGACAGTTGTATGAAGGGCTGCTAGATTTGCCAGCAGCTGAGGTGCCATTGCACTACTACTACAACTACGAACAAACTATAGGCGCAACTGGCATCGATCCGTTATATATGTCTACTGGGCCAAGCTTGTCTAGCAAAATGATGAATAACGCCAACGATGGGCTGTGGTATCAATTGAAGAAAAACACCCAGCTACACGTTATTACTGGCGCGAGTTTAGGTAGCAAAAATCAGCAACGCCATGTTTGTTTTGACCACGACTGCCTGGAAATGATTTTAATGCGAGTCGAAACGCGCGGTTTGAAATTGAAGATTCGTAACCAAAAACCCCTGAACTTTTTAGTCAAGGACTATGAAGGGCGAGTTATTGAGGTGGCTGAGGTAGCGAATTAGTTCTGAGATTTTAGATTATTTGAGGTTGGGTTAGCGTAGCTTGCCGCCGTAGGCATCGCTAAACCCAATATTTATTTTTAGATTTTGGATTTTAGATTTTGGATTTTGGATTTTGGTGCAAGCATTACCGCAGGGGTAGGTAAGTAGATACAGCAGATTTCAAGGAAAGTGAAGTACACAACGATTCGTCTCAAACCCAGGTATAAAGCCTGTTTTACTTCTGAATTCTGACTCCTTAATTCTGAATTATGCTGTAGGTGTAAATAAAGTGGAAAAAATGTACACATCTCACCTATATGAAACAGATTTCTATGGTTGGACGCAAAAGCAGGTTAGCTTGCTCAAAACTCAACAGTGGGAACAATTAGATACGCTTAACCTGATTGAAGAAATTGAAACTTTGGGCAGAAGAGAACGGCAAGAATTGCGAAATCGGCTGGGAGTATTACTAGGACATCTACTAAAATGGCAATTTCAATCTGAAAAACGTAGCAATAGCTGGTTGGGTACAATTCGAGAGCAACGTGTTCAAATTAAGCTGCTTCTGCAAGATAGCCCTAGTTTGAAACCCTATCTCGATGAAGTTTTCTTCAGTGTTTATGAACTAGGTTTGGCTTTAGCGATTCGAGAAACTGAGTTGGGTGAAAATGTTTTTCCAGAAATCTGTCCCTACACTTTAGACCAAACTTTGAATCCTAAATTATTACCAAATTCTAATCAGGTTTATGAACAGGGCGAGTAATTACCCCAATACTATTATTCTCTCACCGTAAACCGTGGCAAATAAAAGCAGCCCAGTAATGAGGATGTGAAAAGGGAAATTGCTGACTAGAGTTTTCTATTTTTTTAATTTGTCTGTTCAATTTAGTATACATATTATATTCAAGCTTCCACTGTTGATATTCGATAGAATCTGAAGTATATTTTTTTCTATTTCCTATCAGTTCTTTTTCCCTTGCTTCTACTTCCTGAAATATTTTATTTAGGTCTAGTTTTGTAAATTCTCGTAGCTGAATTTGGGCTTTATGTAATGCTTCAGGACGGTTTTTACCTTCTTGTCGCTGCTGATAGTAAAAAATGGAAAATAATGCTGTGGCTAAATCATTGACTGACCACAGAGTACTAACTACACTTCTAGCACCAGCACACAAAAACCCTGTGGAGAGAGTAAAAATATCATCAGTTAGAGAAGGAATACCCAAATTAGTTTCGCAGCAAGACAGAAATACTTCTACAAGTTGAGGTAAACGCCAGCTTGGTGTCATCAATTGCCCCAAGGTGATGCTACCATCAGCTAATTTTAACTGTGATTCTAAAGGATTATCGAGGCGAGATTGGGCATGGTGGCAGGAATGAAGTACTTGAACTTGTTGTGCTAACTGTCGATAGTTCTTAGAAGTGGCTTGACTGCTGCCAATTAATCTGTTTTCTGGTGGAATGTTGTACATTTGGGCGAGTTTTTCGCCTTCAAATCTGGCACAGGGAAGGTTATCTTCGGCATCTTCCACAGTTCCATATTGTAGAGATATTTCATTAAATGCCCCTACATTCTCGCGTCGTTGACAAAATTCTAAAATTTGGCAACTTGGAGTGTAACGAATCAGAAATTTATCTCCTAAATATTCCTGATATTCTCCTGTAGGCAAAGCAGCCAAGGGAATTTGCAGCAATTCTCATTTTGAAAAAAAAGAAGATAAAGTTCTCTGTATAAACAAGAGAACTTCTCTCTAATTATCATTTTTTTTGAAAGATAATCAT